>NZ_LR134380.1:630000-1263125 GCF_900637585.1 Legionella pneumophila subsp. pascullei | reverse complement strand
CTTGATGAGTTCCGTTGAGTTGGATGAAACAGATTTACTGGAAGGAAAAAATTCCTTGCAAAAAGCAAGCCCGGCACAATACAACGAAATGCTGACAAGAATATTACGCTCTCTACAGGAAGATTCGAAGCTTGATACTGGACACTCCTCTCTCTTTGAAATGATACAGAAAGACTACATAGAAAATTATCAGGATAAGATGTCCATTTCATTTCGTGATTTTTGTCAGAAGGTAGCGAAGAGTGATCATCCGCTGATTCAAAAATATGCTCTTTTACGCATCAAGCAAGAAAACATAGGTAATGGCTTTCTCTCAGATTACTACCGCACTGAATCGAGGCATTTGGCCGAGGATAAATGGACTTTACTCAATAAGAACGAAAGAGCTAATCAATTGATGTTTAATCTCATTGATTTAATTGACACTAAAATTGGATCATTAAGTATATTACCCTCAGCCAGGCTATAATTTGAGGATAATAAGGCAAATTTAGGCTATTTCAGTAATAACCTTCATTGAGTTCAATAAGGTTCTATAGGCTAACTTGCTGGAAAAAAGGGGCAGATTATTTTTTATTGAATAGATAAAGGTACTGCCCATACCCAGCTTGCCCCATTTCATTTTTTGGAATAAATTTCAAGGCAGCTGAATTCATACAATATCGCAATCCGGTTGGTTCTGGCCCGTCTTTAAAGACATGACCCAAGTGAGAGTTTGCATATTTAGAGCGAACTTCCGTACGCACAATAAAAAAATAGCTTCTGTCGGTGTGAAAAACCAAATACGATGTATCGATTGGCTTTGTAAAACTGGGCCAACCTGTTCCTGAATCGTATTTATCAGTAGAACTAAACAATGGTTCTCCTGATACTATATCAACATAGATACCTTCCTCCTTATTGTTCCAGTAAGCATTATCAAATGATTTTTCCGTTGCCCCATTTTGGGTTACCTGATATTGCAATGGAGTCAGTTTCTTAAGCTGCTCTGATTTGTTAAATTGAGAAGTATAGGCCATCACATTTGTAATGATGAACAGATAAAATAAAATGCCGATTAGTTTCGTCATACCATAACTCCTCTACCACTCATCTTGCCCACATCAATAACACTTATATTTATAGTTTAGCAAGCACAACCGTATTGGCGAAGAGAGTAAGAAATTTACATTTGCATCCGACTAATATTCGTACCCAAAGAATAACACAGGCATAATGCTTGAACTTGGACTATTTTATACATTAAATTCATATTAAAGACTATTAGTTACGAACCAACTGTGAATCAAAAGCAAATAGAAAATGAACTCGCCTTAAAATGGGCTCTTGAGCATCTGGAGCTAAGCGATGAATTTAAAATCATTAATCAACAGAAAATTATTGAAACCTCTTATTCAACAGTACATAGAATTACCACTTCCAAAAACAATGTATATTATCTAAAACAAACACCGGAAATGTTGTACCTGGAACCCCAAACAATAACCTGTCTTCATGAACAACGATGCCGCCATATCCCAACAATAATTGCTAAAAACGAGCATTTACATTGCTTTTTGATGCTGTCTTGTGGCGAGAAGACCTTACGAAATCTGTTTAAAGAAAAAATTGATTTGGAAATGCTTAAGACAGGGATTCTAAATTATACTAAAATTCAACGAACATTAGAAAACAAACTACCACAACTCATAAGATTGGGTATTCCCGATTGGCGGCTTGAAAAATTTCCTTCACTTTATTACCAGCTGATACAACAAGAAGAGCTATTAATAAGTGATGGTCTATCAACAGATGAAATTATACTTTTAAACAAAGCATATGAAATTTGCATTAATTTATGTGAGTCATTATCCAAATACCAAATTCCAGAAACGATTAATCATTGCGATTTTCATGAAAACAACATGGTTCTTAATCAAAAGACAGGAGCCATAAGCATCATTGACTGGGGAGAAACTGTTACCGCCCACCCATTTTTTTCTTTAAATGGTTGCTTGTGGAACATGACTTACTTTTATCAAATAAAACAAACCGACAAAATATATGAAACATTGCAACGACAATGTATTACTCGTTGGTTAGATCTACATGACGAAACTGCTTTATTAGATGCGCTAAAAATTGCCAACAAACTCAATGGTGTTTTTGCGGCATTAAGTTATAAGCGAATTTATGATGCAACTATGGATCAATCACTAACCGTACAACAGGAGCACCCTGGCTCCATAGTCGGCTGCCTAAGATCATTCTTAAACCATTTTCATTAAGCTTGACTGCTACATCAAGGCTATGTTCGCTGAGTTTCGCTATAAGTGATCTTACTGACTCATCGCCTCTTGACACTCAAATTGTTTAAAAAAATCCACCTGTTCTTTAAGTACAAAAGGATGCGCCTGGACATGATCCAATGTGTCACTGACGGATTTAATCCACACAAAATCACTATATTTTCTAAAAGAATGATAAGCCATTTCAGCTCCGGCATAAGGTACATCACGATCACCTTTAGTACCTACCAATAGCAAAGGAGCTGTAGGTTTAAAGTCATAGTGGTTGAAATTAATTTTTAAAATCTCGGTATTTGGATCTGACTTGCTAATAATTCCATTAGAGAAATCAGGTTGAAAAATAAGCAGGGGATTTTGTGGCAAGGCTTGGAGAATTTCAGCGACAGTATGATATCCATCCATCAATTCTGGAATAAGCGTATTGTAAGGTGGAACAAAAATTTCATCAAAATTAGACCAATAATTCTTATAAGTTTGCAGCGCATAAAAGAAATAAGCCAGATAGGCTGTAGCTCGAGGTCCTGGTTCCAACATCACAAAATGCATGGTTTCTTCCCAACCATAAGGAGCTGAACCTGGGGCAACCGCAGTGACAGGTAAATCAGGATACTCTTTTGCAAGCATTTCAAACATAACAATTGTTGAGAATCCCCCTTCTGAATAGCCTGCCAGATACAACTTATCACTTATTGGGTAATGAAGTCCGTTTGCTAACTCCTTAGCGGCAAGCAACATGTCAATGCTACTGCTGGCAAGAGTTTCTGCCTGAACATAAGGATGAAGTGTTAAATCATTATCGCCCAAACCAAGATAATCAGGCATCACCGTCATATATCCCGCGCTATTACCATAGGCAGCAAGGTATATATAGTTTTTTTCATTATTTCTGGAAGGCACATCATTGCGTTCAAATCGGGTGCCATGCTGATAGCTAACAACTCCCACTTGCCCCATAGGATTAATGGGCATTGCAACTAATCCTGAGGCAATAGTCAAACTTCCATCTGGTGCCAGGGTTTTATAATTAATTTTATATAATTGCAGATCATAATGTACTGAAAGTGTCTCTAACGGTGGCGTTTTTTTTAAGGTAATTTTTGCTGTTTCCCTGGGGAATTCACCAAGAGAAATATAATTAACCAGTTTGTCATGCTCCAAAGCAGCATGAGAATTAAAGCAAAAAATAATCCCACAAAATGTAAAAAGAATCCCTTTCAATAAACGCATTGTTTTCATAACCATCGTTAAAAAAGATGCAGATAATTACATGTTTAATAAGAAGAATCAAATGAAGCGGTTACTTGCTTTACTGCTAATGATACAATTTTCTAATTATGTATGGCTGGCGAATTATTCCAGACTCTTTAAAATAAGACGGATCTTTCCTATTGGGAATAACCAAGTGTTCTATTAGAAACATAGAAAGTAAGAATTAGATAAAAAGGTTATTTATGGCAATTCATCTGAATAGAGAAATTATCCAATGGGGTTGCCAATTCCTTTCATCTCATGGTTATATACTAAAAAGCAATCTGCCAGAAACTGTGCAAGATACGCCTTGGTCTTATGTCGCTCGTTTTGCAACAACTGATGGTTACATTTATTTGAAACATACACCAGAACAGCTTGCACTGGAGGCAACCATTATCCAAACTTTGCAAGATCAATTTCATGCCCCTGTTCCCAAAATTATCGCACACAACACGGAATTAAATTGTTTTTTAATGAAAGATGCAGGCAAACCATTAAGAGAAATTCTAAAAAAGAAATTCGATGAGGTATTGCTTCACAAAGCTGTTGACCAATTTACATTACTTCAGTTGAGTGTTGCAGATCATGTGGACGTGTTTATTGATATTGGAGTTCCCGACTGGCGCCTGGATAAATTACCGGATTTATACATGCAACTGCTGTCCCAAAAAGACATATTAATAACAGATGGACTATCAGAAATAGAAATTGGCAAATTGGAAGCATTACTTCCGAAGGTTTTGAATTTGTGTAAAAAATTATCTGGCTATTCTATCAAACAAACAATTGTTCAACCTGATTTTAATGACAATAACACACTCATAGATGAGGTATCGCAAGATATCACAATCATTGATTTGGGTGAAATAGTGATTTCGCATCCATTTTTTTCTTTGCTAAATTGGTTGCAACAAATAAAAAAACATCACGCACTAACAGACAAAGATCATGCCTATCTAAAGCTCAAGAATTTTTGTTTTAAAAACTATATGAATTTTGAATCTAAAAAACACTTATTAGAAGTCTTTTCGATAGCACGCCTATTATTTTTTATTTATGGATCATTGTGCTGTTACCGATTGATGAGAGCTTGTGATAAAGCAAGCTTTACATCATCATTTCAAAGACATGGAAGGCCAAGTATCCCATTGAAAGAATTGATAACTAAATTCATCTCAATTGGCTAAAGCCTGTCGAAGCTCAACAAGAGCAGCCCTGATACAGTTTTTTCCAAACATGAATAAGCTCACCTTTATATTAGATAATTAGTAATATAAGCTTTCTATCAATCAACCAAGCCAATGTTTCATCGCTGTCAAGACAAACAGATAGACAAAATTTGCATAAATCATAACCCCAAGATACCCTATAATGAGAAATAGCCCATCTTTTTCTATCAATCCCAAGCTAATAATAATTAACAACGTGGCAAAAATAAAATTACTAAATGGAATTGGTAACATCAATAATAGAGCAAGGAAGAAAATAACAATTCCATTGATTATTTCCATAAAGCGGGAAGTCATAAACAACAATCTGGGTTTTAAAAAATATTCAACTTTAATCAAATAAGGAACAGTTTTATGTATAAACTTGGTAATTGTTTCCTGGTGAATAGTTCGTTCTGCAATAATTTTGGGTAGCCACATTGTTTTTCTAGCAAAAACCATTTGAAATGCAAATAGCAATATTGGAACACTAAAAATCAGGGAGATACCAGGAATAAATGAGAAAGGCAGCGCGCTGGGCAACGCAAAAAATAAAAGCACAATTCCAAAGGCACGCTCTCCAAGCACTTGCAAAATGCGTTTATAAGTGACCTCCCCCTTTAACTCCTGATGACTTGCGATTTCTAAAAGGGTATCAGAAGAGCGCTTAATGCTTTTTTCCATAAAAAATCCAAATCAAAATATTTATAGTTAATTTACCATCTGTTTGAGGGAAATTTTTACCTTAAGAACTTTTCAAGCACATCTTTTCTCTATGTCTGCAGAAAACACCGGAATACTTCAAGCTATGATGTGAACTTAAAGAATTCTTGTAATAAGAAAATGATTAAAATAATAGCCACCATTAGAATAAGAATTTTAAATCCCAAACTTGCTGATTCCTTAATCTGTTCATTGGTCGCTGAAGAAGCTTCTTTTAATTGTTCTTGATCAATATTGGTGTCTTTCAGCAAATTTTTCTTATCAATATTGCGAGAAATGTAATAGGAAAAATACCCTGTAATTAAGCAAGGTATAAAAAAAACCAACCAGACAAGAGTTTTACTAACAGGTGAAGAATAATAATACTCATCTTCCATGTATGCTATCATGTTGCTGACAAAGTCAGGGACATTGTAATGCAATTCCCAGATTAAAAAAGGCATTATAAACATACTAAAGAACAAGAAAACTAAAAATATAATCAAACAAATTATACCCAATACAGATAATTTGTTATTCTCATCATACGAACTACGCTCCATAGGTTCCTTCCATAAAATGCCCAGTTAACTAAAATTACTCTTTTTAAATTTTAAAATATAAGCATCCATAATATAACAGGATAAATTTTTAGCTTAAAGACAAATAAACTGATTCCCGGTTGCTTCTAACGTCCTCCAACACCACCACCCCCACGACCACCCCCATATCCCCCATGCCCTTTATGCTTTTGGTGTTCATGTGCAGCCGATTGACCATCAGCCTGTAAAGCATTACCTGCATTGGATGATAATGTACAAGAAGCCAAAATGAATATTGAGCCCAACGAGAACATTAAAGCAATAACTTTCTTAAATCTTCCTTGACCAAGCATCGTAAAACTCCTGTTGCATTTTGATTAAAATTTATAAGTGTTTTACAAAAAAATTATCTTGTTCTTCTTATCCTCAGAGTTTTTTAGTTCATTATTTTTCTAATAACATTAAGTATAGACTTTGTAATGCATTGTGCCATCTGTAGTTGACTTCAAAAAAAAATCTCCTGGGTCATATAGCAACTTATAATTTGATAAAACTTTGTGTTGAAGAATATTTTCGAATATGTCAAATTTTTGAGTGCTTTCTTACTAAACATATAGACAAGCATTTACCAGGACGAGGGCCACACGCGAGTTCGGGGCAGCTCTTTTTGGAGGCTTTTTTACTACTTTAATCTTCTCTTAGTTTTAAAGAAATTATGCTATAGCCTATTGATTGAATGTTACAATAATCGATTATTTAACTCAAAATGAACTGAAATGAGTTCTGGTATATTTATAATTTTATCCGCAATACTCCATGCAGCATGGAATACCTTTGCCAAACGTAACTCAACACCCTACTACGAAGTATTGGGAATTATGAGTTTTGCAACTATATTTTCACTTCTATTTATTCCCTTTTTCTCTGGTCCTTTGTTTGAAACATCTGATTCCTTTTTATGGGCGCTAACCTCTGGTTTATTTGAAGGAGGTTATATAATCACATTAGCTATCAGTCTTAGTCAGTCTTCACTTGGAAAAGCCTACATTATTATGCGAGGGAGCGCCATGATAATTGTCTGGTTTATCTCTGCATGTTTCCTTGGTGAAAATATAAATTTATTTAATATCCTGGGCGTATCCTCTGTCCTTTTTGGATTGATACTTACAAGTCAAACCTTTAACAATGATGAATCAATGCAATTATTATTCCCCATTCTATGTGGTATATGTATTGCGGGTTATCATTTATGCTACGGTCGTTCTTTGGCATATGGCGCAAACCCAGCCGCACTTTTTTCTGCGGCTTTATGGGTAGGTTTACCTTGTGTTTTTCTTTTGATGAAGAAAAAACAAAGGCAAGTATTCAAAGAACAAGTCAAATCAAATTGGAAAATAACTTCTCTAGGAGGAATGATAAGCGCATTATCCTTCTTACTATTTTTAATCGGCTTGAGTCATTCTGAAGCGGGACTTGCCCTTACTCTCCGTAATACCTCAGTAGTTTTTGCACAAATCTTTGCTTACTTTATTGGCGAAAAGATATCTCCATACCAGTGGGTTGGAGCTTTTCTGGTAGCTTTTGGCGCTAGCATAATATATCCCTATTAAAAATACATGAGTCCATTGAGCATTTGTCATCCATTTTCTGACTTTCTTGATCATTTGTTGATTATCAGAAAAACAAAATCAAGTAAACCAAGTCAAACCCTGGTTTTCTAAAGTTGATAAATACTCATCAATATTATTAGGTAGATTTTTAAGACGAGTGCTCACAGCTTTAGCAAGCGTAGGTTAGGCGCATCGCCCAACATTTTTCCTTATTCATAAACATATTAAGGATAAAGAAATTGATTGTCGGGCTAAAGCCCAACCTATATCAAGCAAATACAGTGCGCGATACAACAGTAGCGAGTATCACATTTTTGGAAATTCATATTTTAAGGAATTTGGATTATTACCAAATTAGGAAAAAAGGGTTTATTAATGTCTTTGACTCAATCACAGAAGGAGTTATGGACTGGGAAGAATATGATTGCACAAATATTTGACGGGATCGTTCAGTATCTGATCCTAAATCAGTGTAACCTTTTTAGTCAGGGTTCAACAAATGAGCCAGCTCTTTAAAATCATGTACAATCATATCCGCATTGGCCAGCTGATCCTTGCTTAGCGTCGTCAACAAACCCACAACCTGCATTCCTCCCGCTTTGGCAGCTGCTACACCATGTTCCGAGTCCTCTATAACCAAACAGTTTTCAGGATTCGATTGCAGACGACGTGCTGCTAACAAATAACCTTCTGGAGACGGTTTACCCAAACTTACATCTTCTGAACTTACAATGGTTTTAAAATAGCAAGCCAAACGACCGCAATGAATTTTTTCAAGAATTTTTATTATTGAATGACGATTGGATCCGCTGCAGATACCGATTTTTCCATATTGTTTCGCCACTCGAACTAAAAACCAATCCAAATCCAGTGTCATAGGCAATTGCTCACTGTTCTCGATTAACTCATTATAAACTCTGACCTTGCGTTCTATAAGTTGATCTATTTCAGTTGAGGAGAATGCAAGACCCTTATCATTCAGTATTTTGGGAAACACACTGATATCGCTTAATCCAAGGTAATGGGTCATATATTCTTCATAATCAAGACTAATCCCTGATTGATTCAGTACTTGGACTATCGCTTCAAAATGCATGGGTTCACTGTTAAGTATTACACCGTCAAAATCAAAGATTATCGTATCTATCATGAACTGCCTCAGTAGGTTAACATTGTTAAACAAATAAATTGACAATTACTCAAGAGAAATTACTTTCATGCTGGACCCTTTGTAAAAGGCATATTACATTTTATTTTAGACAAGTATTCTTAAAATTTCTTGTATTGGTCTGCTTAATCAAAAGTGGCATAGGAATTTTTTAAACCACCTATTTCCTGTTTTTCAAAAGTACAGAGCTTAAAATAGTAGCAAAAAACTATTATTTTTTATTAACACCCAGACCATTTTCATGAGCAATGTCCCATACCATCCCCGCACTACTTTATTTTTATGCACTATTTGTGCCCATTTATAAATCAGGGTCGACAATAAGCCTCATAATGATTTCATGGCCCTTTACTCTTTGCTTATAGTGTCATTTGGCTAACTACCTTGGTTGGTGGTGCACGAATACCTAATGATGCTTTAACTGATGCCGGCAATTTTTGCTGTTGATACATGTACGCCAAGCCACTGCTCTTCAATACACACAATGATTCTTACATGAGTTAAGAAAGCATAAAAAACTTACAAAAGAAAACTTCAATTGAGGCAAGAAATTTAGTTTGAAATTGGAATAGCCATCCAAAACATTATACAAATGAATTTACAAACCATTAAATCTCTTGATAGTAAAGTCGAATACGTTTTTATAAGGGGACAGTAAGACTACTTTAGCTTTCACCTACTACATTTATAAAATGAGCCTAATTGATTAATAACTGCAGCTTTCTTGGAAACATCCAAAACCTCCATCCAAGGCATATAGTTGTTACTTGTATCTATATAAGAGACTGTTCTTTGTCCCATAAAAGCTTTTAATTCTTTCAATAAATTTGAGCCGATCCCTTTAAAACGATGTATAGGACTTACAAAGAGGTGATTAATAAATACTTCCGATTCAAAATCCGTGAATAAGACAATGCCCACAATGTTATTCTTTATTCTAGCAATAATGGAATATTTATAATTTTCTGGTTTTAGCATATAAGCGGCTAACTCGGTGCTAGTCATTAAAATTCGATTAGCCTTGATAAAAGCAGCTGTTTCATTAAAATCTTTAGCGCAAAACACAGAGTAACTAACTCTTGCTTTATAATCCAAATAAGTGTCATCAAAAAACATATATTGCAACATTAACGATCTGGATGGCATATATTTAAATACATAACCCGCCAAATGTAAATCATGAGTGATTCAAAAGACCCGGATTTCATCGAAACATGAAATTAATACAACGAAGAGCTTATGGGTTTAGAAACTTTGAAAATTATAGAACGCGTGTTAGGGTATTCTGCTGTTAATTATGAGTGCCCTGTATTTGGGCTGTCTCTTGATCACATCTCCATCAAGTCGGTAGCTATTCTAAGTCCTTCTACTCGTTCTTGTATGGTACTTGCGACAGAGAAGCTTTAAGTTTTCTCGCCTCTACGGTAAGCATTGATAGAGCAGCCATACGTGATTTAATGCTTGAAGCTGTAGAGTATCGCTTTGGGGTGATTAATCGCCTGCCTCACAAAATTCAATGGCAGAGTGATAACAGACCCTGCTATGTCGCCAAAGATACTGCGGAATTTGCTAAAAATTTAGGTTTTGATGTCTGTTAACGCTCCCTGTAGCCCTGAATTAAATGGTATGGCTGAGGCTTTCGTTAAAACATTTAAACGAAATTACGTTGCTTTTTATGATGCTCTAAATGCCTCTGATTTTATGCATCAACTTCCTCAATGGTTTCACGATTACAATGAAAATGCTCCTCATAAAGAGCTTAATATGATGTCTCCAAGCAGTTTTTAAAAGCTGCTTAGGGATAATTTTCTGGTCCGGTTTGATAGAGGCAACTCCATAGTCATTCTTTAAGTGGGTTATCATATTAATCTGCAACTGACAATTCGTGCTTATAAAAGTAGTTTTGCTGAATTAATGTGACACTTTAATGGATTTACGACAAATTGAAATAATATTGTTCATTTTGGAACAATATAGGCTATACTTAAATAGATAAATAAATAATTTATTTATTGCTATTAAAAGGAATTATCATGACTTTTAGAAAAGTAGTAAAGGCAAGTGAAGTGACTGGAGTTGATGTCCAGAACCTTGCTGGGGAAAATCTTGGTAAAATCAATGAAGTGGTGATTGATAAAGCCCGGGGTAAAGTAAGTTACCTTGTTTTAGATTTTGGCGGATTTTTGGGATTTGGTAATAAGTTTTTTGCAATTCCCTGGAGTATGTTTACTTATAATGAAGAAGAAGATTGCTTTATTCTGGATTTGGATAAAGAGCGACTAAAAGATGCTCCTGGATTTGATAAAGACAACTGGCCAAATTTCACTTCACCTAATGTATCAACTTCAATTGAACAATTTTATCTTAAACACAAAAAAGCCAGTTAACACAAAAAAGCCAGTTAATTGAAGTTAATGATTCTTTAGCTCACAAAAATGAGGGATTGTTACTTTGGGATGTTTAATTGATATTCCAAATGGACAGTTTCATTCTCAATTCATTATGGAGATTTAAAATGAATAAGGATATCTTTGAAGGTAAGTGGGAAGAAGTAAAGGGAAAAATGAAACAAACATGGGGTAAATTAACTGATGATGATTTCAAACAAATTGAAGGATCTCATCAGGAAATTTATGGTAAGTTGCAACAGTATTATGGCTATTCTAAAGAAGAAGCTGAAAAGATAATTAAGGAACTCCAGGATAAATTAAAAAATAACTAATTTTTTTAAAGGAATAAATAATGAAAAATATACTCTTGTCTTTAATTGGTAGTAGTTTCATTATAGTATCCGCTAATGGTTTTGCGACCAGTAAAACAGATATGGAAGCTAATTGGATTTGTACTACTAATGCAAGTACCAGTGAAGTTGCCTCTGATATTGCTGCAGACAAACAAATGTCAACGACTGCACTCCCCGCAACGAAAGCATTTTCTTTTGCTGCAGAAAATTGTCGTGATTGCACCAAAATTACTTGCGAAGTCAAAAAGTAATTAATAGTTTTGATTTAATGTGCATTCTTTTGATTAAAGAAGAATGCATATTTATCAATATTAGGGCATGACTTTTCTATATTCATTTAACATTTTATAGCACCAGAATCATAATGAGAAATTCACCTCAATTCTCTATATTCCTTCCAGGTTATCATTTTGCTCTTTTTTTCATCATAGAGCTTTAAGGAAATCATTTTTGTCATATCTTTTAATCGAAACGTAGGAACGATATGAAAAAATACGTTTTCTTTGTGGCATTGCGGTAATCTGTAAAATGGAATTCGTGGTATTAACGTATGAATATGGTGATAACCTATATTTGCTGTCAACCATCGTATAGGCTGAGGGAAATCATAAAATGTGCTTCCTAACAACGCTGAATCTTGTAAATTCCAATATTTAGCAGAAACAAAATACCTGTTTTTAAAATTATGTTGTATATAAAATAAATAAATACCAAAAACACCGCCTAACCATTGTGGTAGCAGTATAGCTAACAAATAAAATTTTACCCCCATCAATGCAATTATTGAGCCATATAAAATAATAATAGCTATATTTGTCGTCAGAACGCTTTGCGCCTCTTTTCTCCCAAAGCCTTTTCTTTTCCGGCAAAAACGATGATCTATCATGAAAACATATATACTCCCCAAAAAAAACATAATAAATGGGTTGCGGTATAGCCTGTATAATAATTTTTCCCACCGGACTTTTTCTCTATATTCCTGGACGCTTAATAAATCGATATCACCAATCCAAGGACGCCTTTCAGCATTTCCTCCGCTGACATGATGTATCGCATGTGCTTTCTTCCAAAAATGATAAGGTGTAAGAAGCACTATACCGATGAAAACACCTACTGCATCATTATACTTCTTTTTTTTAAAAAGATTCCCATGCCCCAGATCATGTTGCAAAATAAAAAGCCGGGAATAAAGTAAGCCAAGGGGTATGACTATTATCAGGAATAAGAGCCAAATAGAGTTTTGCATAGCAAAATTCAAAGCAGTTAGTCCTAACAGGAGTAAAAAGATGGTTGTCATAATTTCGGCTATACTTCGCCATCTATTGGGCATAATATATTTGTATATATGACGCTGAAGGTCTTTATTCATCTGTTTTTTCACAATTCCGTTCATTTTTAATACATACTTATTAATTAAATTATAGTCATTCTTTAAGTGGGTTATCATATTAATCTGCAACTGACAATTCGTGCTTATAAAAGTAGTTTTGGTGAATTTTAGAGAAAGCAAAAAGCAAGATCTGACACTAAATCACTACTATTGGATGCATGGTTAAAGCACGATGGGTTTGATAACGATGCAAATAAAGAGTCACCGCGGCAATAGTGATTTGAGTTAGAACAACAGTTGCTAAAACATATCCCCAAAGCGTTAGGCTTAAAATACCAAAAAACATGAGAGCCTCATTATCTGTGCTTAACCCAACCTCCTTACCACATTATTCTCCTTATTGGATACTTTGCTTTCCTATAAATTTATTCATTATATGGCATATTCTGGTTGTTTAAGGCTATTTCCAATTAGAACCCAATAGGTACTTTACCTAGTAGAACAAGTATCAGATAGATAACCAGTATAAGTCCAATAAGACCCATCGGTGTATATCCCCAGCTCCTGCTATATCCCCATCTCGGTACGCTACCTAAAAGCAACAGGATGAGCAGAATTAGTAAAATTGTTCCTAGCATGATGGCTTTCCTTAAAGAAACAGTTCATACTTTAATTATAGCTTAATTTATGTTCAAAAAGCTGTTTTATTGATCTATAATTAAATGAATGGGTGTAATGGTCGATAAATCATGGAAAATGAACAAATAAGGGAATCTCTTCAAGAAATTATTAGGTATTTGGAGAATTATGAAGAGGTGGAACACTTGCCAGCAAACCCTTCTCAAGCCCCAAACAAACCCGGTTTTCCTCAATAAGAGATGTCTTACGTAAGTTAAATGAAATTCTTAATTCCATACATTAATTTTATGCCCCCTACCAGAGGCTAATTAGTTTGTTAGATAATTGTAATTTTTGAACGTAGCTTTTTTGAGTCCCCTCCCAAATTGATGAGTAATCGAAATTAAAGACTAGACAATCGAATGTAATACTTTCTTTAATATAGGAATAGGCTATCTTTTCCTATTGGTTTGATTTTCACCTTCATTATTCATGAATTGTTTTGCTTCATTTTCTTCCTTTTCCTGTATTTGAATGGATTCTTCGGAGTGATAAGAATGAGGTATATCACAAACAGGGCAAGATAGTTGTTTTGATGAGCAAATGTAACAACAAAATTTATTACATAAACAAAAGACGACACCTACTGCAAATAAAGCGACTATTCCAAAGCCATTCCCGGAAGATATCGTCAAACCAGTTGCAATAATCAATAAGATAACTTCTAGTACTTCAAAACGCATTTCAAACTAGAGATTTAATTTTTACTGATCCACAATTTTATTTCCTTAACAATCGCTGGTTTAAATTTCCCTATAATTGCCCCTTTACTCCGCCTTTATTTGTAACTTAGGTTAATACTATCTATTATTAATTGATAACGTACTACTATGTATTGGTGAAAATGGTGGAATTAAATGAATACCTTACAATGGCTTGAGAAGCTCGTAGCATTTAATACCATTTCAAGCAACTCAAATATGCAATTAATTAAGGCAATTGAGGATTGGTTTAAATTACATAATATTAATTCTAAAATTATTCCGGGACAAGTAAAATCAAAAGCTAATTTATTCGCCACCATACCCGCAAGTAATGGAAGTACTGAAGGCGGTATTTTACTGACAGGTCATACTGATGTGGTTCCTGTTGTAGGGCAAATATGGAAAACAGACCCTTTTGTTGCTACTGAAAAGGACGGTAAAATTTATGGGCGTGGCACTTGTGATATGAAAGGATTTATAGCTGTATTGCTCTCCTTTATCCCTGATTTGCAAAAATTAAAACTCTTAAAACCCATTCATTTTTCCTTTACTTGTGATGAAGAAATTGGGTGTATTGGTGTAGATTATTTAGTGGATTATTTGCAAAAAATGGGAATCCGACCTGAAGGGTGTATCGTTGGGGAGCCATCTAATTTGCGTCCAATCATTGGTGAGAAAGGAAGAAGACTTTATCACTGTCAAGTACAAGGAAAGTCCGTTCATTCTTCTCTTGCCTCCGAGGGGTGTAATGCGATTATATATGCGAGTCGTTTAATCTGTTATATAAATACGCTTGCAAAATACATGGAAAAAAATGGTCCATTTGATAATGACTTCGATTTTCCTTTCACTACAATTACTACCAACATAATAAGTGGAGGAACTGCAACTAATATAGTTCCAGGAACGTGTGAATTTATTCTAGAGCTTCGTTATATTGACCAATTTCCGATTGAGAATTTTCGCAACCAAATTGAAAACTATATTAATAATGATTTATTACTAGAAATGAGAGAAACCTATTCAGAAGCAGCTATTTATTTTGATGAAATTTCAGATTCACCAGGATTTAATGCATTAGAAGAATCATCAATTACCAGGTTAGTGCGGGTTGTTACTGGAATCGAGGAACGGTCTAAAGTTTCTTATACTACAGAAGCAGGAATATTTCAAAATGCTCGAATTCCTACAATTATTTTTGGTCCTGGAAATATTGAACAGGCGCATAGTGCCAATGAATTTATCACTATTGAGCAACTCAACATCTGTGAAAAAGTATTGCGTAATGTGATTACTTTTTTCTGCGAAGATTTAACGGTTAATGAAAAGATTTAAATTTATCGATTTTTTATTCGATAATAATGACAATCCATATTCAAATGACGACCATCTTTATAATACTTCATTCCGCATTTTTCCATGACACGAAATGAAGCAGTATTGTCTATATCAGCAAAAGCAATAATATATTCTGTATCGATATGATTTTTAGCCCAAGTCAGTAACGCTTCCAATATTTCAGTCGCGTAACCTTTATTCCAGTATTTTTCATGAAGAAGATAACCAACTTTAAACTCTCCTGTTTCTAGCTGACCAAAATAGGCTTCTCCAACAAAGTCATCATCTTTCAGCTGAAAAATGACTAAACAAGGCAAGTGTTCGTTCTTGCAAGAAACTATACATTCATTGATGAACTCACTAATTTTTTCATCGGTTAATGTGCCTTCAGGAAAAAATTTTTTGACCACTGGATCCTTATCAATAATTTGTAAATACTTGGAATCTCTTTTTGTGATAAATCGCATTCCAAGATGTTTCGTATAGATAAAATATTTTTTCATTACATTTCCTATTAATAATTATTAGGTCTTATTGAGTGTTTTTTTGTTATGATTCCATCTATAGCTTTAGAAGCAATGGAATAGACTCTTGGTGATTGCGTTTTTCAAGACATATATAAGTAATTTTAGCAAAACATGGGCAAGATAATACCAATATGAGCATGTTTTTATTTTTTAGTATATTTATAATCAAATTCATCCATTTAAATCAAGAAGATGAATAGCAAGATGTCTTTATCGATTATTTTGGAGCAATAAAAGTATTATGTGCTTGCCCCTAAATACACATGACTGCGGACTATACTATTGTTGACTTAGAGCGATTGCGAAAACCGATGCAGGTTGTTACTAAGGATGTTTTGAAGTGTATGGGAGTGATTCATGTGGTGAAGGCATCATAACACCAGAAGATAATAAAGCGGTACAGACTGAAATCCAAACCCATAAAGCCAAAATTGACGGTATCCTTACCCCTGGTGAGGTTCAACAAATACGTAAAAAACTAAAATTAAAACAAAAAGAAGCCAGCGATATTTTTGGTGATGGGGTAAATGCATTCAATCGCTATGAAAATGGAATTAACCCTGTTCCCAAACCTTTTAGCCTTTTGTTAACCATACTAAAAAACCATCCTGAACAATTAAGGGAATTAATTTCTTTAGAGAAAAATAGAGTTTCTTAATTTATATCACTTGCTTTTGGCTTATTTAATTATTTTTTAAGATATCATTTAAGCTGCTCTGGAAGAACTATTTCAAGCATTCTTATCATTCATATCTTCAATCATTGATTTAAAAGATAAAAATGATTTGCCACCACCCTTTTCTAACTCTTCAATTGCATCACGAGATAATTTATTTGGCAGTTTTAGTTCAAAAAGCAAACCGTTACACTTAACAATTTGTTCATACAATGCATTAATAGTTTGAGAAGGAGTTATACCTAACAGATTAAGGCTTTCTTCACTAGCATCTTTCAGGTTACTACAAACTCGAGCTTACGCTATTTTCGTAGTCATAATTAAATATCTTTATAGTTGTAGTTATATCCTGAGCTTCTGGATAATTCAAAATTAAAGAATATATATTATCCAGCAGCACTATATTGAATATTAAAATCTAAAGCCTTAGCAATTGGTTTAGAATTTTTTCCAATTTTCTTCATTTCAATAATTCCGTAGCGAGCCATTGTGCTAAGTGTATGACTCAAATTACCAGGCTCACGTTTACTTAAGGCAGCAAGCTCTTTAATTGACTCAGGCTTTTTCTCATCGATTATTTTCAATAACCTCATATTATTTTCATTTAATACTTCACATAATGATTTGATTGAACTAAACCAAATCTTAGGTTCATTTTTCTTAGGTTTATAGTGTCCAGAATCAATTTCAATAGCACGTCTTTGAAATTTATCTCGTGACATAATACCAACTTGTAATGTCTTCATTTTTTATCTCCATTATTCAATTTTTGAATAATGGAATTCACTTCTTGAAAAAAATCTCTCAAAAGCTGTTCAGCACTTTCAAACTCATAAGGAGTTCCCTTATCATTTATTGAGGTATGAACGTGATCATACTTAATAATACATCCCGAATATCGACTACTTCCTTTAACTTTAATACCATGTGCATTATTAAACTCCAGAATCCGTTGATTGTAATTATCATGAAGAGTTAGATTATATCTAATACCATGAGGCCTCTCTTCCGTTGGCTCGACTAAAAATACTTCTATCTTATACCAATAACTATTTTCCTCTGTATATTCCGTACCATCTAATGCAAGTAAAATTTCCAGTCCTACATCCTTCATTAAAAATATAAAAATTTCATGCCAAGACATTATGAATGGATTTATTAGGTTTAAATTAAGAAAAACCGGCTGTTAATAATAGTAATTTTTAGATTTGTTAAGCACTGCGTACCAAATTCAATAAATCCTTTTTAAAACTTTTCGAGATTTAAAAAATAACGAGTCGCTTTAAGCTCACCGGTTCTTTTGAGAATATTTTTTTTAACCAAGTCATTTAGATCTCTGGTTGTTGTAGCGATCGTTGCACCAGTAATGCTCATATAATTTTTAGCACTTAAACCACCTACAAATCCCTCAGGCCCAGCATGAAATAATCTTAATAACACCTTTTCTTGCCTTGGATTAATTTTCCCTTCGGCTTCCCTTAAAATAACAGATTTCTTAATAAGAAAATCAATATACATATAAGTGCTTTGTTGCGCCTCCAGAGCAATGTTAGCAAACCATAAAAGCCAAGATGTCAGGTCTAAGGTTTTACTTGCCAAACCTAATTGCTGATAATATTCCTTTCTCTTTTTTAATAATATTTTTGCCAATACCGTCATTATCGGTTTTGAAAATCCTTGCGATAAAGCTTTTTCTGCTATAGCTCGCCCTATTCTTCCATTTCCATCTTCAAAAGGATGGATACTCTCAAACCATAAATGAGCTATTCCTGCTCGGGTTAATGCGGGTAAAGGCGCTGAACTGGTTGGAGAACTCCTTTCGAACCAATTAATAAATTGATCCATTTCAGCGGGAACACATTTTGAAGGAGGCGCTTCAAAATGGATTTTTCGATCATAATCAGGACCAGAAACAATTTGCATTGCTTCTTCATGGCTACGATATTGACCAATATTTTCCAAATGATGGCTATTACCCATTAAAAATTGATGCCATTCAAATAAAACCTGATGTGTTAGGGGACTAGAAATCGTTTGGTATAAATTAACCATCATTTTAGCGATCCCACGCTCTGCCAAGCTGGCTCTAGGGGCTTCTGTAGACAAGCCTAACTCTTTTTTAATAGAAGATTGAACACTGTCTCTGTTTAAATGCTCCCCTTCAATTTCAGAGCTATCCAAAGCATCAGTACACATTAAATCAATAAATAAATTTTGCTTACCTTCTTGAGATATATGTTGGGAAGAGCCAATAATAATACCCGCACTCTCAGTAAAAGACTGTTCATACGCAACTAATTTATCGGAGTTCCAAGTAAAATTAGGCCAATTCTCCAGCTGCCAATTCCATTTCATGATTAATAACCTCTCTTTTTATTAATCAAAATATAGCATAATTATGATTAATAAAATATGGCTTTATTAATCACTGTCTAATTTTGAATAAGGCTAACATCCTGGCATTTCCATATTCTGAATTAAGAGCATATCTCGTGGCAGGCCTTGCTTTTTGTCTTCTGACTAGAAGTTGGCAAAAAGCAAGATCTGACCCTAAGCATTTTCGCCGTTCAAGGGTCACCCCTTAGAAATGAAAAGACATGTGTTTAATAGTACTACCATCCTCATCATATTTAACAGCAACTACATAGCCTGTTTTTTTACCTTTAACAGCTTCAATTGGGGTACCTGCAACTTCCCAAAGACCTAATGTACCTACATCAAGGAGACCATGCATTGCTGCACGAGCAGCCGATCCGGTGGGCATAGTTGCACGAAAATTCTCAGAAGAGAGTCTTCCTTTTTTACCCTTGGTATGATCAATTGGGATAGCTCCAGCAGCAATCAAACACGAACGAGTTTTGCAGTTTCCCAAATCTTTCGGATTAACACCATTGCCTTTTGCTGCCATAACCACCGAACATGCAGTTAGTGACATACTAAGAAGGATGATCAATAATTTTCGAATCATTATAAACATTATTTTATCTACTCAAGGTTAAAAAATGAGCAGATAATAGCATTGATCAAAATATTTTCATAGCTAGGGCAGCCTGTTTGCTTGCAAACAGGAACTTCAAAAATCGCAGTTAGAGGTCAAATCTTGTTTTTTGCCTACTGTCTTAAAATTGACAAAAAGCAAGATCTGGCCCTAGGGATGGTGAAAAGAACTACCTTTCGTCATAGCTAGAACAATAGACTTTCTGTTGTTATAGAAAAGACAACACGCCGTTTTTGGGATGCAAAACCTTACGGCTTATTTTAACCCTTTCCTTTTAATAACTACTTTTATTCACTTAACTTGTTGAGTGCTCTAAATGAATTCAAGTTTTTATTTGTTAACTAGCATATTTACTAATAGTCTCTTCAAAGGAAATCAAAGACTTAATTTTTTCTAACTTACTTTTAAGACTAGCTTTCTTTTCTTCTAAATCATAATCAGCTTGCAATCCCAACCAAAAGCCTTCAGACGTTCCTAATGCACGGGATAATCTTAAATCAGTATCTGCTGTGATAGAGCGCTTACCATGAACAATTTCATTAATACGCCTTGGAGGAACACCAATATCATTAGCAAGCTTATTTTGGCTGATACCCATTGGTAGCAAAAATTCCTCTAATAAGATTTCACCTGGATGGATATTTTGTAACTTCATCATCATATACTCCTAATGGTAGTCAACAATTTCAACTTCAGTTACGATGCCATCTTGCCAAACAAAACAAATGCGCCACTGATCGTTTATCTTTATGCTATGTTGCCCTGCCCGATCATCAACTAATTTCTCAAGATGATTACTTGGAGGTATCCTTAAATCATCTAAAACTTTGGCATTATTTAGCATTCTTAACTTTCTTCTAGCACGTTGTTGAATATCTTGCGGAAATTTTCAAGACACCGTGCCATCATATATTTTTTTTGTTTCCTTACAGCTAAAATCGCTAATCACTCTGCCATGCCAATTTATTCATATTATTAGCAAGTATAACGCAAAACGTTATGTTTCTGATTAACAAACAATTGCATAACTTAGTTATTTAATCAAAGTTACGGCTAAAAATACTGCTTGCAGTAACTAGAAGTAAATTGATTTTTGTAATATTCGATAAATATCCAACGGATAAATTAACAAACTTATCATCCATGATTACCCCGTGTCATAATATTTTATAAATATAGCATAACGCTTAGTGGATTTTTTTCATGTGGAGATGGTTCAATATTTATACATTGCAGAGCAATGTATATTGCGCCCTTAGAAAATTCTCGGGATTTATAAATACTAAATTTTTTTAAATAAATTGGGTTAGTGAGTTAAACATGATAAAGTTTTTTATTCATTTCAGAGTAAGCGGTTATGAGCGAAATTTTACTATTCCAAGCAGAGGATGGCAGTTTTCAATTTGAAGTGCCTCTTGAAGAAGAAACTGTATGGTTATCTCAAAGACAGATGTCTGAACTTTTTAAAAAAGACATACGTACAATAAACGAGCATATTCAAAATATATTTCTTGAAAATGAACTTGTATCAGGTTCAACCATCCGGAAATTCCGGATAGTTCAACAAGAAGGAAAAAGAAAGGTATCACGTGATGTTGAGCATTATAATCTAGATGTCATTATTTCTGTTGGATATCGGGTGAAATCTCTACAAGGGACTCAATTTAGAATCTGGGCTAATAAAGTACTGAAAGAGTACCTTCTCAAAGGATATGCATTAAATCAAAACAAATTAAAAAAGCAAACGCAACAAATCAAAGAGCTGGAGAAAACAATAGCGTTATTTCAAAAAGCATTATCAACCGATCTGAACCAAACAGAGGCAAGTGGATTACTAGCTGTATTAACCAATTACAATCATAGCTTCATTCTACTAAATCAATATGACACTGGTAACTTTCCAGAGGGTCATTTAAATACCAATATAACTTGTGAAATAAATTACCCTACCGCAATAAAAGCAATCCACGATTTAAAGAAGAACTTAATATCAGAACAACAAGCAACTGAATTATTTGGTCAACCTAAAGACAACAGCTTTGAAGGTATTCTGGGTAATATAGTTCAAAGTTTCGGCGGAGAGTATTTATACCCAAGCATTGAAGAGCAAGCTGCGCATTTATTGTATTTTATTATAAAAAATCATCCTTTTTCCGATGGCAACAAAAGAATTGGTGCATTTATGTTTGTCTGGTTCTTGCAGCTTAATCAACATCATTTGAAACGAAATGGAGATGTTAAAATTAATGACAATGCATTAGTCGCTATTGCCCTGCTGGTTGCACAAAGTGATCCAGCTCAGAAGGATATTATGATACAGTTAATTATTAATTTAATTCGAGATCTAGATTAATCCACAAACAATTCAATTATTATCATCTTCCAAATCATCAATCATTGATTTAAAAGATGAGAACTTCTTTCCTCCACCACTTTCTAACTCCTCTATAGCATCAAGGGTTGTATTATTGGGATTTTCTTTATCCTGAAAAAGAGAATTAGTTTCTGAAGATGTTTTCATATTTAAATTATACTCCATTTACCTTTAATGAGGGCAACCCATAATTAATTTCAGTGGTACAAGTGGAACAAAGGGGACACCTTGATATTATAGTCATTTGAAATTTAAATGATATAATATTGATTTTATTCTATCTCCATTGTCCTCATGAGTTATTCAACAGATTTTCGTGAAAAAGTTTTGAGTTTTATAGAGTTCGGCGGGAAAATAAAAGAGGCGTGTCAGCTATTTTCTATAAGTCATTGCTCTATCTATCGCTGGAAAAATACAAAAAAATCAACGGGTACTGTTGGGCGTAAACCAAGACCAAATTCACCCTACAAAATTAATGATGATGAACTAAAGAACTATATTCGGCAGCACCCTGATGCTTATCTCAATGAAATTGCTGCACACTTTAACGTTACATCTTCAGGCATATCCAAAGCATTAAGTCGCCTTAAAATCACACGAAAAAAAAGTCCACGCTCTATACAGAAAGAGATGAAGTAAAAAGGGCTATTTTCATTGAAGAAATAAAACAGTATTCCACAGAGAAGCTTGTGTATGTTGATGAATCCGGGATTGATACCTTTATCTCAAGGCAGTACGGCTGGGGACTTCGAGGACAAAAAGTTCTTGGTGAAGTCTCTGGCAAGCGCTACGCTAGAGAAAGTTTTGTCGCCGCATTGGTCAACAAAAAAATTATTGCCCCCATGTGTTATCAAGGTACTTGTCATACTAATTTATTTAATTTTTGGCTAGCAAATTTTTTATTGCCAACACTCGGTCCTGGCTACATTATTATTATGGATAATGCTACTTTTCATAAATCAGAACAAGCAAAAGAACTGATTAAAAACGCTGGTTGTTCCCTATTATTCTTGCCGCCTTACTCCCCAGACTTCAATCCTATAGAGCAAATCTGGGCTAATCTTAAAAGCAAAATAAGAAAATTTATTCATCAATTTTCGTCCCTTGCTGAGGCCGTCGATTTTGCTTTTAAATACGATCAATTAAATTTCAAATGACTATATATTTTCATAACATCTCCTTATTAATATCCTTGAATAACAGTTTCGGATTATAGTTTTATTATTCCACCAAAACAATTGGCTTAAGTAGTATTTTTTTACACTATGATCCAAATAAACTCACAAAATGATTATTTACATTATATTTTGTTCTCATTTAGATCGAATAAATTTAGAAAGACCCGTTCAACGAAGAGGTTATGTGTTTAGAAACTTTGGGCTTGATAAAATGCGACTAATATTTGAGAATGCCCCAAAATAACCGTTGTATTGATATCAATTAATGTCTATCAATTACATTTGAAAAATGGTAGCAAAAACGGTACCAAATTTTTTAAATTTTTAAATCGCAATTTGTAACTTATTGATTTTACTATGCCGCTGAGAGGAGTCGAACCTCCGACCTCTTGATTACGAATCCCAGATCGCGCTATTAATGGCAATGATACATGACAAATAACAATAATAAAATCAATGAATTGTAGTTTTTTCTTTGTTGCCAACTTTCGTAATTAATTGGCTTTATTCGTAGGTAAGTGTCCCTTGATTGTCCCACTGCTAAGTCACAGTTTATTTATTTCTGCTAAGGCTGCTTTGCTATCCTTTTCTAAATTATTTACGTTTCTTATTAGATACTCAGTAATACTCAACACCTCCATAAATAATTTTGGTCCAACAATACTAATTAATTGTTCTGTGTTTAATTTCAAGGGACTCAATGAGCCTTGTGTACTTAATGTTCGAAGATTTTTTTGTTCAAATTCTTGAATTTTTCCAAGGTATAATGAACAAAGGTTGTTTCTATCCTCAAGATTACGGAGTATTGATTGATACTCTAGATCTACAAGAAGAATTTTATCTAATGTCTGTTCATTCTGATCAACAAGAAACATCAAGCTTACCATATCAATGGTTGGTAGAGGGGAAAAATCTGTATAGCGCGGTATCTCAACCCATTTTAGCTTATCTGAATCCTTGAGACTTTGATCGATATGTTTGTTTATATGCTTCAAAACCTGAACGTTGAATTTTGAAATTTTATCAACTAGATATTTAGCTTTGTGTACAGATAATTTTTTCTCCGATTCAGCTTTAATACCATATAGGATATAACTAAAAATAAAAGCCAATAAGGCACCAGAAAATGATGAAAACATTACAACTAAATCATTGCCTTTAATTTGATATTTAATTGCAATGAATATCCCTGAGCCTACTAAACACAATAATAATACCCAAATCCATTTAAATTTCCACATACAAACAAGCCAATATGTTAATTAATAAATACTGTGTCGGCATATCTAGTTATTACTTTATTGTATTCAAATGGACTGGCAGGATTACTCAGAAAGTTACGGGCCACCGGACTATGCTAACAGCATCAAAACCCCACCCCCCCCCTCTCACTCCTTAGCCAGATTGAGATTTGGTTTCTATATTTTCAATCGGAAACAACTAGTCAAGCTCTTGGATTAATTTCTTGTTATATTGTATAGCTTGCCTTAGCTCACGCCTGAACGCCTTGGCATCCGCAGTCGACTCACCATGCTTCAATGAGTTCATATTGCCTATCTTAGCTCCTGAGCCGTTCGCGCCACCATGAACACGACAACGGGCTTTGCCCTTAATTGCAGGACATCGGCAAGGTTTTCCATGATTCGATTTTGTTCTTGCGCCACATCTTGGGGCATTATCAAAAGCGTAGTGTTTTTTCTCGGTTCTTGAGGTCGATTTCATTTTTTTTCCTTATTACCCAGCCCCCCTTGAATATTACCTACAATTGCTTGACCTCCTTGGTGTACATCAACGTGCTCGACAATTATTTTTTGCCCCCCCACACCTTGTAACTTTGCGAGGACGTTAGCCTGCTGAACAAAGCAATTCGACAACTTAACTGCTGCGTTGGTGTAGTATTTTTTCAACTCAAGGTGATCAACACCATTGGCATAGGCCATTGTCCTTTGTTGCAACTCATGAATAGAAAGCATTTGAGCTGTAAGCATTGATTGCAGACCACCAACAGCTCCAAGAGCCACCATAGCATCTTTACTTTTCTCCTTAGCTTTGTTCATATCAAACGTATCTTTCCTGATATCATTCGTTGCAATGGCATTACTATGAACAATATGCTGGTTAAATTTTTCATTTGCCCCATGATTCGTGTTGCTAGGAACTTGAAGGTCAGCTTTTGACGAAGTAACATTTTTCATAACCACCTCAGTTTGTTGTTATTAACCTAATCCACCAAAACTAAACCTACAAAACCTACATTTGACTATATTTTATTCATTTGTAGGGTATGTAGGGTTGAATTATTTAAATTTGTTAAAATTCACTCCTCCAAAAGCTTTGGATTTAGGTAGTGCCGATTCCCATGTGCTTTTGAAATGTGACCGTACTTAACCAATACTTGAACTGCTTCTCGTCTTTCTTCCTTCGTAGTTAAATCAGTCCACCCCTTTGATCTAATTTGACTGCGGGTAAAATGGTGAAGTCCAATTACAGGATCAAAGTTCCCTGTATTTGTAGAAGAAAGTACAAGCTTGGCTAGCTTTTCTGATAGCGAACGGGCTGGCAAGTGGTCTTTGTAAACCAAACCATACATCCGTCTGGCATGACTAAAAAAATACTCTCCTAACTTAATGGCACTCAAGATTTGCTTTGCTGTTATTTTCATCCCTTGCGTTAACTGGCCATTGTTTTCAACCAGATAAAGATAGACTGATAATGAAGCTATAAATTCATACGATTTAACTAGGTGTGCTTCGAATGGCTGCCCCATATTTTGTGCTCTTTCAGTCATGTTGGTACGCCATACGTCAAATAATACCTGAGCATCATTATCAAAACTAAGAACACCACCTGTTTGAATATTATCCAGATTAATAAACATCTGATTAATGGCATTAACTAAATGGGATGATGGCGCCTTGTCCTTCAAGCATGTAGCCTTTCTGTCTGGATAAACCACCCCTTGAAACCGCTGAATCAATCCATCATCTTGATAACCTGTTCTGGCATCGTTAAGGAAGCGTTTGAGCTTTGCTGGCTGTATCCCGCCAAATATTGACAGCAGTAACCTTGGAATAAATACGGTGCCTCGATTAACCGTGTCATATGGGTATTGAATATCGCCTGTGAAACCAGATAAATATAGACCTCTCTCATCAGCGTGTTCATCCTTTGATAGCTTAACAAACGAAGAGGATAGCTCATCGACTTCTAGCATTACCCCATCAGGGTTTTCTTCTAATATAAGTATTAATTTTTCTACCGTGGTTTTTGTAACGGTGTATCTTTTCAATGTTGGTTTGGTCTCCTCAAGCTCATCTAGCTCTGTTCGTAATGCTTTAAAAGATTCCTCAAACCTTGAAACAACCGAGCCATCAGGCTTTGGTTTTTTAGCCTCTTGTTCCATCCCTTTTTTAGCCGCAGAGATCTTACTCTCAAGCAGTTCCTTATGCTGTGCGTATGTCTTTAACTCTTTTCTATAATTGTCCCTAGCAGTTGCGCTAAGTATCTGAATAGGCTTGCTGGTAGCACTTAGCGCGTTGGACTTACCTGATGAAGGTTCACCAATCATCGCCCAAAAAAAATTTGGAGAGGCACTCCAGCCCGTATTTCTTGTAAGCTCCAATCTGATTTTTCCAGAAAAAACACAACCCATTCTTGCTAATAACGAAACCAAAATAAAATCATCAGGACACCCACGAATATCAGACTGATCTTTGATAAAATCAGCCAGAACCTCAGGAAGAACATCATAAGGCACACTTTCAACTGGTAATAAGTCATCATTAAATGGCTGATACTCATTAAACTCAATCTTAGCTGCTGGCTTGTTATCCTTTTGCTTAAAGAGGCTTTTGTTGTACTGGTCTATTGTTCTCCCATCTGGCGCAGTTATTGACTGGGCAGTCTTAGCAACAGCATCATGGACTGATAGCCCTTCATGACCTCGCATTAAATCAAACGCATCATGCCAATAGCCATTATTAAATTGATCATCGTGATGACTAAAAAATTTGTCAGCTTTGACGGTGATACCAGCAATTCCAGACGATGAATTTGGTGATAACCATTTCTCACGTTCACCGATTATTAACTTGCGAACATAGCCATATTGAACCAAAAGATCGGTCAGCTTATTTTGCTTATTAAATGCGGCTATTGGGGATATTTCATCAGCTTGCTCTTGCTTCCAAGAATGAACTACATGGCTTGTTGGTGGCAATTCTTGAGGATTAGAGACTGTGACTACATCGCCTTCTAGGTACTCAAAGTACAATGGAGAAACCACACTGCCACTCGGCTTTCGTGGGTAATACCAAGCTTGTGAAAAGGTATTGTTCTCTTTGGCTAGTGCGAGCAAATCATTATCAAGGTTTTTATTAATCACCAGCATTACCACCTCTAATGTGGCTGACAATTGCTCCTTATCATATGGCTGCTCTGTACCCAATATAATGCGATATCGATTGCCTTTTCCACCAGCGTAATGTGAATGCGTCCCATAAATAATGTGTCCGATGTTATTGCGCTTCAAAGCTTGATGAATAAGTAATGGATCCGGCGCCCCCTCATGTTCCTGCCCATTACAATCTATTCGTTTATCACAATCGATAATGAGAAGCCTAGCCAAGCTATGTGTGTTGCCATCACCACGAGGCATACACTGCCCATTATCATCATACTCAAGAGCGGTGCGTAGAAAATGACTTCCATCCTTTTCACCATGCTCAACCGATGAAAGCTTCGCTAACAAGTCCTCGCCGCTTATATTTGTGTATTGATCTGTTTGTCGCACCCCCTGAACAGAAGATGCGATTTCAATTGCATGTAATATTGTTATAAAATTACTCATCAGACCCACCACCTGTTAGCTCTGAGGCTGCCACCTCTTCACTAACAATCTCGTTGCAGGCCTTAGTTTTATCTGTCTGGATAGCAACACTGGTCTGCTCTAACTTCTTCTTCGCCTGTTGTTGTCTCCGTCCGAATATATGTTCCCTCATCTCTTTGCGCTGCTGTTCACGCAAGACTGGATTAATGTAGCGCTCAATTTCCTCTGACAGCATGAAGTAATCAAAAGTACGATCGCTTGTTTCAATGCTCTCGACAGGTATATACCTCTGGTTTCGAATGGTCGATATCCATGAATGCAAAGATCCATTATTAAAATCCTTTCGATTTAATCTTTGGCCTTCAAGCAAAGCCCTTAATACCATGGATGTTATTCCAACATGTTTATTAGTCATGCTTGATTCCCCCGTAACCATTGGAAGAACTTATCTTCATCAATTAAGACACGGCGACCGTTACGCAAAATTGCGCCGGATTTTTTTAAGCCATTTGAATCAGCGTAGAAAATCCGATCCCTGAGTCCTCCTTCTGTGAACGCAGGGTATTTATTGCAGAATTGTTTGACTGTTGATAAAGAAGGTATTTGAGTTTGATTTAACATAATTCACCATTCAGGTTTGGTTACTAAAAATGACTGCTTTTTATCGCGGTCGCCTGATAGGAAGTATGTTTTTTTGGGTTTTTTATTGGGGATTATTTCTGACTTTTCTAGCTTTTCTGATATTTCGGGTAATTTTTAATCAGCTCATGAATAAAATTGTGGATTATTCTGCTTGTGCCATTCTATAACATCATCCATATGGTATTTTAAGCCTTCCCTATCCCATTTGTTTTCAGTCGCTTTTTCGACGATATATTTTTTTCCCTCTATCTGAAACCTTGACTCACCATTACATTTTATTTTTAATTGACTCCATAAGGTTTCGCGATTAATTTTCATGTCAAATGATTCTGCAATATCCTCAAGCTCTCTAACTATAAATTCACATTTTGAGCTTTTTTTGTCAGATGGCCTGCCGTCATATATTTTAGTTTGAATGTTAGTTTCAGGTAACTGCTTACTAGTCACGCTACTGTTCAAAGTCTTTTCTTTTACATCTTTTAATGCTTTGCAAGTATTTTCTGATGCCAAGTTAATACACAAACCAATAAAACCAGACTCCAATGACAAGAATTTAATGACAGCCCCAGGAGGAAGGATGTAACTGCGTATTTCTTGGAGTGAATTTTTATCATGAAGTTGAACTTCATTAACGATTTTCTGCTCCAGTTTATTTTCTAATGGAAGCTCATTAACCATAGTCATTAATTTATTGTATGTATTTATTTTTAAAGCAATCAATGCTGTGCTTTTAAAATTTAATGTGCGTAAAGAACAAATTGCTAAAACCCAGGCTAAATCTATTAGCTCAACAGGCGTTGTTATTTTTGCCACATTAATCTGGAAAGAATTACCAAGACAAACTTGACTATAAAGTGCCATAACCTGTTTAGCACGCACTGCTATTTTTCTTCTCATGATATCCGTTTCTAAAGCCTTTACTCGGCTTTTAAGCCCCCTCATTGTTCAACCTCACCAAATATTTTCTCATTCATACTGCCAACAACAGAACTAATATGGCTGTCACTGAGATGTGAGTATCGTTTAGTCATCTGAACAGTCTTATGCCCAAGCACCTCCATTAAGTCACGTTGTGAAGCACCATTCATGGCGAGATAACTAGCACAGCTATGACGGAGATCATGAAAACGAAAATCATCAAGCTTGGCGACTGATACGGCTACCTCCCAAGGTCGTTTTATATCAATAGGCTTTTTGCCATCCTTGCTGGGAAAGACATAATCAGTATCCAGTCGAACAATTTTCAATTGATTAGATAAAACCTCATAAGCATGGCTGATAATAGGCACACGCCTCCGCTCTTTGTTTTTAGTTTTATCAATAACAACAAAACCTTCATTGAGAAATACGTCACGCCTTTTTAAATTAAGTATTTCTCCTTTGCGCATCCCTGTAGATAAGGCAAGTACCACAATGGTATATAGCTGCTGATTGCTGGATTGTTTGCACGCTGAAAGAAGCCTGCTGCGCTCGTCATCATCCAAGTAGCGAACCCTTCCTTGGCTTTCAGGCTGGCGTTTAATTTTGAGCAGGGGATTTGTTTCTAGCCATTCATATTCATTAACTGCTGTACTTAAAACGTGTGACAGCGCAGCTAGGTAACGATTAACGGTCGCAGTAGTACGCTTTTTACCTCGATTTGTTGTGCCTTTCGCTAATTCTTCACGCAGAGTTCCAATAATTTGAGGTGTAAAATCAGCAAGCAAATAATAGCCAGCCTTTTCTTTCCACCATAACAGCTGGTTCTTCTGAGCAGATTGCATTGATTCAGACTTATGAGGCAGGACATTATCGATATACTTATCAATAAGTTCGGATAACGTTCGGCGTTTAGCCTCCACAGAACGAAAGTGACGGCCTTCTCTAATAGCTGCTTCGATGCTACCAGCCCATTTTTTAGCGTCAGATTTCCGTTTAAATGTAGCTTCCTGAGGCTTCTCGCCCTTAAGCCTGATTTTGACACGGTATGTTTTCTCACCGCTTTTAGATGTTCGTTCTTCAATAGTCGCCATGCTGACTCCTTAATGGAGGTCGGCAACTGATATGCTATAGTTGTAATCAGTCACCATTAGCCCCGTAACGGTTAATGTTGATTAGGGTTGGTGGTTGCCGCCACCAATCCATCCTTCCCGCAGAGACTACAACAAAGCATAAAAAACAGCAACCATTGATACTAAATCATTTGGCCATATATTTTTTATATTTAAAATACATATAGTTATAAAAATTTTATAGAATGTTGGGACATATTAGGGACAATCCAACTTTAATTACCAAATAAATATGAAATATATGCCACCCATGTGATCTATAATTAGTCATATGTAACATATTTATGGTGAGCAATGGATGGCCGAATTAAAAGTTATTTCGTTCGAGGAAGCATTAAACAAAACTAATAATAGAACTATATTGTTAGGCAATGGCTTTAGCATTAGTTTATGTGAGGAATTTAATTACAAAAACTTATACAATAAATCGCAAGAGTTATCAGGCAAAGAGGGCAAGCCAATAAGTAATGACATGAAAAAAATATTTGACGCACTCAATACTGATGATTTTGAAAAGGTGTTAGCACATTTAAATATTACCATAGAAATTGCCAAACATTATTCAAACAGCAAATTACTATTATCCACAATCAAAAATGACAGGAAAAACTTAATTGCTTCATTCTTAAATACTATTAGCTCTGTACATCCTAGATATAAAGCTTCTATTGAGTTTCAAACTTATGTTTCATGCCTAAGGCTATTATCAAAATTCAGTAAAATTTTTACAACTAATTATGATCTTCTTCTCTACTGGATAATTATGGAGCGAAACTCACCAATTTTAAGTTTATTTGAGTTGAAAGACTTTGATATTTCAACGTTACCAACTGATGATGGATTCAGTCGAGGTAAAAGTACAAATGGACTTTTACTATGGAAGCCTGAGCATAACTATCGAGAACAACAAATATTCTATCTTCATGGAAGCTTATTCATTATTGAGATCGATGATTTTTATCTGAAAATTGAAAGTAACAACGAAGGGTATATTTTAGATCAATTAGAAAGTTCGCTAATATCAGGTCAGCAACCATTAATCGTTCTTGAAGGTAGCTCTGCGCACAAAGCTGACAAAATTGGTGGCCATTCCTATCTACGCTATTGTCTTGATGCCTTAAAAAATTTAAAGGGTGATCTTTTCTTGCTTGGTTTTTCCATAAACGATAAGTCAGATAAACACATCATTGAAAGCATACAAGAATCAGAAATTAAGAGGATATTTGTAGGGTGTTACAGCGCGCCAAATGAGAATTTCAAAAAAAATATAAAACAGTTAGCTCATATAAATGATTCAGCTCAAGAAAGAGAGCTGTTTATTTTTAACTCAAATGAAGCTGTAGACTGGAAGCCTATAAAGCTGAAAGATGGAGACGCTTAGCTGGCACTTACTGTCCCTTTAGTGTCCCATAAAAAGATTTTTTTAAATTTTTATATCGATAACCTATTGATTTTACTATGCCGTTGCGCGGAATCGAACCGCGGACCTATTGATTACGAAACTTTATTATACCGATATCAAACAATATCATTTAATTTCAAAAATAGCAAAAAACCCTTTATTTATAAGAAATAATTGAGTTTTAGCAATTCAATTAGTATCATTTGATAATATACCTATACATAAATTTTGGTACCAAAAATGGTACCAAAATAAAAAGGACTGTGTAGATGAAATTTATCGATAGCTATATTAAAAATCTCGCGCCAGAGACCACCTGGTTTGAAAAAATAGAATCTTCTGGATTAGGTATTAGAGTAATGCCAAGTGGTAATAAATCTTGGTTTTACCGTTTTAGTATGAATGGTAAACGTCAAAAAATGACCTTAGGAAAATATCCAGCTATTAGTCTAAAACAGGCTCGTGAATATCTTGCTAAAGCGCAAAGTTTAAAAGAGCAAGGTATAAATCCTATAGAAAATACCAAGCTAGAAAAATTAAAAGAAGACAATACCTTTTCAAAATTAATACAGTCTTGGTACGAAAATTATGCCGTTAAAAATAGAAAGCAACCACGCCCTATCAAATATCAGATTGACTCAGAAATAATTCCTCTACTAGGCGATACTGTACTTGATAAGTTACAAACCAAAGATATTACAATCGCCCTTGACAAAATAGTACAACGAGGAGCGCCAATTCATGCGAATCGCATTCTCAGCACTATTAAACAAGTTCTAAACTATGCAGTGAGTCGTGGTTATATTCAATATAATCCAGCTACCAATATACGATCACGTGATATCGGTGGTATTGAAAAGCCCAGGGAGCGGGTACTATCGCCCGAAGAAATAAGAATAATATGGAAATTCCTTGAAAGCGATAAAAGCCAAATGTCTGAATCAGCCAGGTTAGCAATTAAAGTTATTATACTTACTGGTGTTAGAACAGGTGAAATCCGACTGGCACAATGGCATCAATTTGATTTTGAGCAATCTTTATGGACTATTCCTCCCGAGCATTCAAAAGGAGGAATAACTGTAAAAATACACTTGAGTGAACTTACAAAAAAATTACTACTTCAGTTTAAAGAACAATCTGTCTCCCCTTTTGTAATTCCAGGCATAACAATCGATGTTCCTATGTCCAAAGATGCCCTTCCACGCGCAATTAAAAGAATTCAGAATCGGGTGGGAATTCCTGAATGGACTGCCCATGACTTAAGAAGAACCTTTGCGACACAATTGGGTGAGTCACTAAATATTGATCCCGTGGTGATAGAAAAATGTCTTGGCCACAAAATGCCTCGTATTATGGCTACTTATAATAAAAATGAGATGCTACCCCAACGCAAAGAGGCATTGGATTCCTGGGCAAACCATATTGCAAGATTAATCTCATCAAAGGATTGAAAAAATCATATGAACTGCTCTATAATTAACTTAACACAACCGCCACGCCTAGAGGATGTTAGTCCTTGCGTAACCTTGGCGGTTTTTTTATGCGTATTGCTATGAATAATCCTCTCATTAAATATCTAAAGCCAGCCCTGAGTTTCCAAGATCAACTGGAAAAACTTCAAGCAAAAGGGCTTATTATAAATAATTGGCCTTCAGCCCTGCAAAGCCTTTCTAATACCAACTATTATCGGCTTAGTGCCTACTGTTTACCCTTTAAACGTTCAGATACAACAGGAAATATCACCGAACAATTTCAAGATAATGTTACATTTGAAAATGTCATAGATCTCTATGAGTTTGATCGTAAACTAAGATTGTTAGTAATGGATGGATTAGAGCGAATTGAAATTTCAGTAAGAACCAGTATTGCTTATCACCTTGCTCATAGTTATGGACCATTTGCTTTGTCGAATCCTCAAAATTTCCATCAGCAATTTGAACATAATACCTGGTTAGCACAAATTAATAACGAGATAGAGCGTTCCAGAGAGTACTTTATTGAGCATTATAAAAATAAATATCTGGGCTATCCTAACTTACCAATATGGATGGCAATAGAGGTTTTATCCTTTGGTGCATTGTCGGTCTTATTTAAAGGGCTTAAAAATGAAGACAAAAGGATAATTGCTGAGGGTTATAAGTTACATCCAAAAACTTTAGCCAATTGGCTATACTTTCTAACTTATGTAAGAAATATATGTGCTCATCATAGCCGCCTTTGGAATAAAGATTTAGCCATTAAACCCAAAATTGATGCGATTAATGAACTTTGGCTACCTCCTATTACACCAAGAAATGATCGCTCATATATTATCTTGTTGATCATCAGAAAATTACTAACCACTGCGGGTAATGGCAAAGATTGGGCAATATCATCCGAGAAACTTATTCAGCCTATTATTGAAAAATATGATTGGGCGCATGAAAGCATGGGAATTCCAAGGAGCTGGTTAGATCATCCATTGTGGAAAGAAGTTCAATAGCCCACATAATATGGGCTATTATGCTAAGATAATCGCATGTTTTGTTGAATCCAATGATTAACTGTCTCAGAGTGCCATGCCAGTGTTGTGCCATTTAGTTTAACTGGTTGTGGAAATTTTCCGCTAGTCCACCAACGCCTTAATGTCAAACGGTTACGACCAAGAAGCTCCTCTAAATCAGTAATAAACAAAATCTGTTTTGGCATTTTATTATCAGAAAACTGCATCTTAAAGCCTCCTAATGCATGTCAGCTGGAAAAAGCTTCTCAGCTTTCTGCTCTCGTTTAATTTCCATATCGATAAACACAATGAATAATTTCAGCAAATTTAGCTCTACACTTCTATTTTGAAGCAATCGGTTATGGTGATAAATCAATTGCAAATATGCAATTGGTGAGTTAGATAAGTTAGCAATTCGCTGCAACGGATAGTTAGTTGCATCTAGCAAATACTGGATAATCCCCTTGTAAATACCTATTTTATTATTATGGGACATGAAAAATACTCCTGTAAATCATGTGTACTAAAGTCCAATTCACGTCAAATTAACATTTAGAATCATTTGACGAAACTTATATTAAAACAATATTAATTTTATTATCAATATGTGTTTTAAAGAAATTTATATTAAGATACGATATGATATTGAATGATATCGTTTTATATGATAATTTTTTATGACGTTCGATTACAAGGATAATTTTATGAGTAAGGGACCCTATCAATCGTTTGCTAACCGCTTGATTAGCGCCCTCAAAGATAGAGGATATACGGCCTCTCGCTCGCCAAATGGGATCTGTATTAAAACCCTGGCTGAGTTTACTGGTGCCTCTGAACAAATCTGCCGCCGTTATATACGAGGAGATGCTTTACCAGACTATGAAAAAGTCAAACAACTGGCTTTCCATCTTCAAGTAAACCCAGGCTGGTTACTATTTGGGGAAGACGAAAATGCAACAACGAAGAAGAATGAAGTCGATGAAAAATTGCTTCATTACATCTTGAAACAAAGCCATCATTTATACCCTATCTCTCAGGGAAGTAATGACGATTACGCCGATTTTGTGTTAGGATTGATCAAAGAAGTCAAAGCAATTGACACTTCGGAAAATAATTTACTAAAAATCATTGACTTGGCCATTGGTTCAATTTCTTCTTATGAAGAAAAGAGAAAAAAGCACAGTCATGCAGTTTAAAAAACTTGTAGATATGGATGTAACAGCTGTGGAAGTAAAGCTTCACCCCAAAGCCAAGGAATTTCTGTTTGAACACTTTGTCACAATACGCAGGGTGTTTTCAGATGTACTAGGGCAAGTAGAAACTGACTATGCTTCTATTGCCCTTATTAACCAGGCAGGACAGATCTTTTTCATATCCTCGAACCCAGCCATAGAGCAAAATTTAATTGAGCAAAGTCTCTGGCTATTTGACGGTTGCTATCAACCAGAATTCCTCAGCCAGGATCAACCGAAATTATGGAGCGAACTACCACATATAGGCTGCACAGAATCAATTGTAAAATACAAACAAATAAAACCTAGACTTATAACAGGTATCTCCATCCCCACTGAATATGATTCTTATAAAGCTATCTTTTCATTTGGATTAAAACGGATAAATCCATATATCCAGAACAAAAGCTCGATTCATTGCGAAAAACTGTTAGCCATGGGCAAATTTGCGTTAAGGCGAATTCAAGAGTATTTAATTTTCCCTGACAAACAGCCCTGCATGACGACAAAACCCAAACTGACATTAATCATCAACAATCAGGTGCCCCATGAACACACTCCTTGATAAAAACAACCCTATTTTAAGACAAACCGCTGATCCAATTTCTGAATCAGAATTTGGTAGCAGTTGGTTAAAAGAGCTTATTAAGACTATGTTTGGCATAATGGCTGACAAGGGGGCTGTAGGCGTAGCTGCCCCCCAAATTGGCATCAGCAAACGAGTTATTGTATTTGGTACTGATTACACCAAAAGGAGAAAACCAGAATACCCAATTCCTGATACAGCCTTAATTAATCCTTCATTAAAAATCCTATCTCAAGAAATTCAAACTGGCTACGAGGGTTGCCTTAATTGTGGTGAATTAATGGGTGAAGTTCCAAGAGCCATGGAAATTGAATATTCAGGGTTTGACATAGATGGAAATAGAATTACCAAAAAAGCTTCCGGTTTAGAAGCCCGCATTCTTCAACATGAAATTGATCACCTGGATGGATTTTTATTTTTAGACCGAGTGGAAGATCAAGATTCACTAACCACTCTATCGGCAATGCAAAGTAAAGGATAATCGCATGAAGCACCAAACCCGAATCATTCTGGCAGGTACACTGGGTAATTTAATTGAATCCTTTGACATGGCTATTTGTGGCCTACTCTCAGTTTACATTGCCAAATACCTGATTGGTGATGTCTCCAAGGGTTTGTTTCTCGTCTTTCTTACTTTCTTTGCTGGATACCTAGCCAGACCTATTGGGGCTATGATAATGGGCTTACTATCCGATATCTATGGCAGAAAAATTATCCTTGCAGGTTCTATCCTAACAATGGGCATATCAACAACCCTTATCGGGTTTATCCCCCCTCACAGTACTATAGGTACATTTTCTGCTATTACCTTATTAGTGTTAAGAATTATTCAGAGCTTCTCCTGTGGTGCAGAATATTTAAACTCCTCTGCTTACCTAGTTGAGAATGCCGAAGCCTCAAAAAAGGGCTACTCAGGAAGCTGGGCATCCTTTGGCGCTATGTCAGGGATGCTGATAGCGTCTTTAGTTGTATTGATTGTTACTTATTTTACCAGTCACTATCCTGAACAGGACTGGATGATCTGGCGTGTTCCTTTTGTGCTTGCGCTTTTAGGATCTTCGATTGGTTTATACATCCGTTTATGTATCCCCGAGAGTATGGAATACATCGTATACTATGCAGACAGACCAAAGCCTAAATTTAAGAGTTTACTTTCTGAATCGGTAACCTATATCAAAAACAATAAAATACAATCTCTTTATGTGTTTATTTTAAGTTGTTTGGGTGTAACAACTACATTTCAAATTTACATTTATGGTCCTATGCAAGCTCGTTTATATGGTAATTTTCAAAACCATGAAATTATCATTTCCAACATCATTTCTTTAATGGTACTTCTAGGAGTATTTCCTCTGATTGGGAATCTATCTGATAAAATTAGTAGAGAAAAAATCGTAGTTGCAGCAAGTATAGGATTTCTAGTTCTATCTCAACCTTTTTTCAACTTCTTATCGCACAAAATATTTTATCAGTTAATTTTGAGTCAAGCTTTAATTGCTATTCCAGCAGGAGCATATTATGCAACAGTACCAGTAATGTTAGCTGAAATGTTCCCGATTAAATTACGTTGTAGTGTTTTATCAATACTATATTCCATTGCAGCAAGTTTATCCGCTGGCCTCGCTCCATTACTTTCTATGATACTTGTAAAAAAAACCGGCGTTGCATCGTCACCATCAATTTTAGTTTTTACGCTAATAGCAACAATGTTTATAATAATAATTTACAGAACCATAAAACCTGAAAAGAGATGCTCTTTAACGACACTTAAAGGCTAAAATAATAACATCGCATGGCAATGTGCTTCGGATAAAAGTACCGCTCAGATTACTTAATGATAGTGTTGCAAAAATATTCCCAATAAATGAGGCAGATTCTAACTTTTAGGTGTATCAATTTTAACCTAAATGAATTTTCAGAAATTTAAACGGCTTATATCTAGAACCTAGATAGAAAATAACAACTCAGACTGTAAAGGTGTTAATCTCTGAAATGACGAGCTGTGCTTATCCCATTACAATTAAATAAGCATTACAAAATCGTGAACGAAAATATTATTATGTTTAAATAATTTCTCATTGAAATAATCAAATCGTTATTTTCAGCATAGGGGGATAAATACTAACTCGTATGATAATGAAAGAGGAACCGCCTCACAGCTAATCCTGTCTAACCAGAGCCTGCAGGCGCTCTTGAGCTTGCAAGTGACCTTGCGCAGCAGCCTTTCGGAGCCACTTTATTGCTTCCATGCTATTTTGAGGAAGACTCACTCCATCATGATAAAGTGCAGCAAGCACATATTGAGCTTGGGGCAATCCTTGACTAGCAGCTAAATGAAACCATTTCAGAGCTTTTGTGTGATTTCGAATCACCCCTTTGCCGTTAAGAAAGCCCATACCTATATTATATTGAGCCACAGCATCTCCTTGTTTCGCGGCCAGACGAAACCATTTCATCGCTTGAAAATCATCCTGTTGAACATTGCTCCCCGTTGCGTACATTAATCCAAGTGTTCGTTGAGCCATGAGATCGCCATGTTTGCCTGCTTTACGAAACCACTTAACTGCTTCCGTATCATTTTGCCGAACCCCCTTGCCTGTGACATACATAACTGCAAGATTATATTGGGCTATGGCATCTTCTTTCTCAGCTGCCTTGTGAAGCCATTTAAAAGCTTCGACATAATTTTGTTGCCCATTTTCAGCAATGGAATATAGGATGCCAAGACTACGTTCAGCCTCTGGAAATCCTTGTGCGGCTGCTTTATGAATCCACTTGATTGCTTCCCTATCGTTTTGCTGAGTACCCATACCTTTTTGATACATGACACCAAGATTTAATTGTGACACGGCATCATTTTGAAGAGCGGCTTTACGAAACCATTGCATAGCCTTGCCATTATCCTGAGGGACCCCTTTGCCTGCAGCATACATCAAGCCAAGGTTGCGCTGGGCCATGACTTCGCCTTGTTTCGCTGCCTTGCAAAACCATTTTACAGCTTCAGAGTCATTTTGTGCTACTCTTTTGCCAATCACATAATCTACACCACGATTATTCCAGGCTGATGGGCTTTTATACCCTATTATCACATTTTCTATGGGCTCTTTAATGACATTCACTATCCCAGAATAACTTCCCACACCAATAATAATTGCGGCTAAAACTAAGATGACAAGACGTAAACGCATACTAAACTAATCCTTGTTAGAGTCGTTAATAAAAACTAAAATGAGTCTCCAACCTCATAATAAGTTATTCTGTTGACTGAGCTCTATTATGACAAAAAGGAATTATGCTATTAAAGATTGGGCATGTAAAAATTTTATGACAAAATAGTAAAAATAGATGAGCAAGAATAAGAATAGGAATCCCATGAACGATATCACGTCATTTAAAATAAAAAAAATAGTCCTTCTTAAAATTATTTTTGCGGTAATTTTTTCGTGCACGACACTTAATGCCTGCGCCGGCACGCAATCCTATCACATCAAATACCACAAGAACTCCAAAATAAATAATATATCCTTATCCAATACTGAAGTATTAATAGAGTTCCACCGGAATGGCAATTCACTGGGAAGACTCCTGACAAAGACGAATGAGACTCAAGACATCACCATCGACAACACTTATGGGAAAAATTTGGTTATTCACGTGCTATTCATCGAGAAAGAGGGAAAAAGAATACGATGTTGGGGAGTATCTGCTACTAAAACAAATACCATTGAGATTCAATGTGATAAAGTGGTTTCGTTGAAAAAAGTAGAGGGGAACACTGAAAAAGCCACTGATTCCACTCATTAAACCACTAAAAGCTTTCTGGTTAGCAAGTATTGACAAAAAGAACAGCGTCGCATGACACTATATAACCCACTTGATTATAAGGAAATAAACAAAAAATGACTAACAAAATTCGTGGTAAAGTCAAATGGTTTAATAAAGACAAGGGTTTTGGTTTTATTGAAAGCAGTGGCAAAGACTACTTTGTCCACTTTAGTTCGATTCAAAGTGACGGCTTTAAAACACTTCCCGATGGGGCAACCGTTCTTTTTAAAATGGGAAAAGGACAGAAAGGACCTCAGGCTGAAGAAGTAGAAGTGATTAAATAACGCCATTAGGCTTATGCTAATACCATCCTAATAACAATAAAACTATTTTTTCTGCATAAAACCATCAAGGAGGAAGGAAGTGAACCAACGAGTTGCTTTAGTCACAGGTGGTACTGGTGGTATAGGTACTGCCATCTGCCAAGAAATGCAAAAGTTAGATTATCAAGTCATCGCCTGTTATTTCAAACAGGGCAATCATGACTTAGCGAAAGAATGGCAGAAAAAACAAGCCATGCAAGGATTTGATATCGACATTGTCTATGCCGATATTTCTTCCTTCAATGATTGTGAGAAACTGACCGACTTGGTCATCGAAAAATACGGCAAAATCGATATTCTAGTGAACAATGCCGGTGTGACACACGATGCCACTTTGAAAAAAATGACTCAAGAACAATGGCAGGATGTCATCAATGCCAATTTGAATAGTGTCTTTAATATGACGAAAACCGTGTTATCCAATATGTTGGATAATAGTTATGGACGTATTATCACCATTTCTTCTGTGAATGGACGCAAAGGTCAATTCGGCCAGTGTAATTACGCGGCCACTAAATCCGCATTATACGGTTTTACCAAAAGTCTGGCACAAGAAGTCGCAAAAAAAGGCATTACAGTGAATACCGTCTCTCCTGGCTATATCAATACTGAGATGCTCGCCTCTCTAAGGGACGATATTTTAGAAGCGATTGTTGCCCAAATTCCTGTGGGACGATTAGGCAAACCCCAAGAAATTGCTCGTGTTGTTGCCTTCCTTGCAGAGGAGCAAAGTGGTTTTATTACTGGTGCCAATTTTGATATTAATGGTGGGCAATACATGTAACTCACTCAAAAGTCCATTGAGCACTGTTATTTTAAACATTGATAGGGTGGCCGCCATCCACCTAGAGGATTTGCTAAGCAAATGGATGCGGCTTTATTGGATCGGACGCTTACTAATATACAGCGCTCCTATTGTTCAAAGAAGAGCGTTTTATTTCTGAAGCACATAAGTTCCTGGTGCCTCTGGCAGTGAGGGATTCATGACCGATGATGCAATGCGTTTTTTAGTATTTTGCTGGACTAGCCACTCATTCCATTCTCGCCACCAGGAACCTTCCCGCCTCTCTGCCATCGCAAGCCAGCTCTCAGGATTTAAGTAAGCCTCGCCTTGTTTCTGCTCATGAACACGATAAGAGCGTCCTGGGTGACCCGGCTCACTGATGATGCCCGCATTATGCCCACCACCAGTGAGAACAAAGGTCACATCCCCTTCAGTCATAAGATGGATTTTATAGACGGATTGCCAGGGTGCTACATGGTCTTTTTCAGTGCTCACCGCAAAAACAGGTAACTTAATATTCTCAGCAGCCACAGGCTTTCCTTCCACTGTATAACGCCCTTCGGCAAAATCATTCCTTAAGAAGAGTTTTTCAAGGTATTCACTGTGCATTTTGTAAGGCATCCGGGTGGCATCTGCGTTCCAAGCGGTCAAATCAATCATCCCTCGTCGCATTCCATGCATGTAATCTTGAACCATTTTGGACCAAATTAAGTCATAAGCACGCAACATCTGAAAAGAACCAGCCATTTGCTTGGTATCCAGATACCCTTGTTCCCGCATCATACTTTTAAGAAAATCCACTTGACTTTCAGTTACAAAGAGCATTAATTCCCCAGCCTCAGTAAAATCCCCTTGGGCTGCCAAGAGTGTCAAGCTGTTTAAACGCTCGTCCTTGTCTCTGCCCATCGCAGCTGCCGTAATCATAGCCAAGGTACCTCCTAAACAATACCCCATCAGATTGATTTTAGTTTCTGGAAAAAGAGTCGATACCGCATCAAATGCAGCCATAGCTCCTTGCCGATAATAATCATCCATCCCCAAATCCTGGTCCTCTTTGTCAGGATTTCGCCAAGAAATGATAAATACGGTGTGTCCCTGACTTACGAGCCACTTCACCAAGGAGTTATGTGATGATAAATCGAGAATATAATATTTCATAATCCAGGCTGGTAAGATGAGTATCGGCTCTTTATAGACTGTTTTCGTTTGGGCTTCATATTGAATGAGCTCAATTAAATGATTTTGAAAGACCACCCGCCCTGGAGTAATAGCTACTTGTTTCCCTGGGATAAAATGTTCAGAACCTGTAGGTGGTGCACCGGTTAGCTTTTCTAACCAATCTTCGAGCGCGATTTGGCCGCCTTGGATGAGATTAAGTCCCCCAGTGCGCATGGCTTCATGAAATAAATCAGGATTAGACCAAACAAAATTGGAAGGGGATAGGGCATCAAGGCATTGGCGCGCCCAGAATGAAACAGTACGTTCCACTTGGTTGGGTAATCCTGGCACGTCCGTTGTGGCGCGTCGCCACCAATCTTCCATCTGCAAAAACCCTTCGGCGAATAAACGCCAAGGCATAGGCTGCCAACTGTCTTTTTTAAAACGCACGTCTTTACCATCCGCAGCACGCTCAACACAAACGATATTATTAATGCAATCCTTGGCATGAAAAACCGGATAAAAAGCAAGTTCCCACAAAACCCCAGGGGATTGGGCCAATTGCCAAAGCCAGGTGGAATAAGAAGAACCGATGGCAGCAGGACTTATTCCTGCCGTCCATTTAGCCAAGTTGGCTTGCACTAATCGAGTGAAAAATGGAAAGAAGTTATCGGAAGTACCTCTATCAGCCGGTGCACAACACGAGAAATCTACCCCTTCTTGCAATTCTTGACTCTGAGTGAGTATTCTTTTCTTAGGACAGCATTGTTTTTCTAGTCCCTTCATGGCCGACATCCCTGATATTATGCTCTATAATCAACACGATATAATACAGCATAGCACAAAATTTAACCCATCGATTTTGGTCAATAAAGCGGGGCTTATTAACTTATCCATTTTAGGCTAAATTATTTTTGGTAACCTAACTGGTGTTATTTTTTGATAGGAATGAAACAACATAAAGCTACAGCCCTTTGGAGTTCCTTTCCTCGATAAATTGCGTCATCTGTCCTACTGTTAACGGTTTACTGCTGTAATAGCCTTGCACTTCGAAACAGTGACTTGACCGTAAAAAATTGAGTTGTTCTTCTGTTTCGACACCACCCACAACCACATTCAATCCTAACTCTTGCGACAAAGCAATCGTCGATTTGATAATTAAATTATCATTTTCCCTGAGATGAGCATCTTCAATTAAGGTTTGTTTCAGTTTGATGGATTGGACTGGTGAATTTTTTAAGTGAGATAAAAAAGAATAGCCTGAGCCAAAATTATCAAAAGCAAGCTTTACCCCCATATTGCGAAGCGTACTTAATGTATCTTCAATCTTTCCCAAAAAATTGACTGCCGTTGCTTCCGTAATTTCAAGCTCTAACCAATCCGATGGCATTTGATATTCTTGTAAAATGTGCTTCACAGAAGAAATAAACCCTTTGTGTTGAAATTGATGAAGCGAAATATTAATCGCCAGGGTGCAGTTGAAAGGAGCGTAACTCTTTTTCCAATCCACATACTGCCTACACGCGGTTCGTAAGACCCATTCACCAATTGGAATAATCAAGTTAAAATGCTCTGCAACGGAAATGAATTCATCAGGAAAAACAACGCCCCGCTTGGGATGTTGCCAACGTAATAAGACCTCCATTCCAACCATAGAATTCGTTTTTAAGTCAACCCGGGGCTGATAAACAAGAAAAAATTCTTGTCGCTCCAAAGCAAGATGCAACTCGGTTCCTATTCCCAAGCGTTTTGAATATTGTTTTCTAAGAGACGGTGTGAAGATTTGGCAATTATTTCGACCACATTCTTTGGCGTTGTATAAAGCAATATCGGCATTCTTACGAAGGGTTATTGCCTCCTCACCAGCATCAGGAAAGTAAGCAATTCCTATACTTAGTCCAATCATGACGGTATGGCCTTTAATAAGGAATGGTTGACCCATCGTTTGAATCATATTATTGGCCACTAATTTTGCCTGTTGTGGATTATTAATTTCTGTCAGAATCACTGCAAACTCATCTCCTCCCAATCGAGCCACACAATCTTCTTCGCGAAGACTTGAGCAAAGACGCTTCGCTACTTCACGCAATAGACCATCACCGACATCATGACCAAAGCGATCATTCACATTTTTAAAAAAAATCCAAATCGATGCTTAACAGAGCCAGATGACGACCGTATCTTTTTGACCTAGCAATCTCACGTTTTAAATCCAGTTCAAACTGCAATCGATTGGGTAATCGGCTTAATACATCAAAATGGGCTAATTTCGATAATTTCTTTTGTACGCTTTCTAAGTCTTTTAGCGTTTTTAGCAGTTCAGAATTCTTTTTTTCCAAATCCTGGTTCAGTAAATGAAGTTCCCTTGTCTTATTTTCCAATAATAATTCGGCTTCCTCGCGAGCTTTTCTTTCGCGATAATAAGAGCGCTCAAATAATGCTTTGTTCTCATCACTCAAAGGTAATCTCCAAACGACAATGATCATCTTTTTTTAACATGCAGTGAGTCTGCTTAATGGTAATTTTCTTTTTAAAATGTTGCGCTGCTCCCTGGATGAGCCCCATTGCAAAATGACAGAGTCTTCTATGCGATCGATACACCATAACCAATTGGTTTGCAGTGGGCTCTTCATAACTAATGGTAGGTAACGTTTCATCCGGGTATAACTTTTCTACCTCCACATGAATTGTTCCATCAATACTTTTTAAAAATTCTTTTAATGTCATGTCCTTTTTTAAAAAAATTGCGTACTTACTTGATAAGATAGGAAACATGTATTCACCAAAGGCCTCTAAAAAAACAGAAGCGTGCTGATTGGTCCTCTTCGCAATGGCCTGAATCAATTGCTGAAATTCTGTATCCGAGTAAGTGCCGCCTGCTGTATAACTTCCACCACTTGGAAGGTCTAGTGAGGATACGAGTTGGTCCCAGGTTTCTATGCCAAATTGTTCTATAATCATGTCATTTAAGGAGGTAAAAACGATACCTTTCATCTATGGTCTCCAGCATAAAACAAATCTTTAAATCCCTTTTAATTAAGTAGCACGTCATTTCTCAATACTAAAATTGGTTTACCTACAGATGAATTCCTCATGAGTCCGCTCAATTTAACTAAAGAACTCTAACCTACTTTAATTCCTGATAACTATCCAGTGAGCCAGGTATTATTTTCTTCTCCTAATCGTATCAATATAGTTCAAATAACGATTATTTACCGTGTTAAAAATTAACAATGTTAAAAATAACAAAATAGGATTTTATTTTTACCATTTCCTAAACAAAACTCAAAAATGATAGACATACCGTGTGGCTATATATGAAGCATAGCACATATGCTTTTTGAATGAAAAAACAAACCGACTTAATTGTACTAGGCAAACAAATTCGCAAAATCAGAAAAGAGAAAGGTTTTTCTCAAGAGGGTTTTGCCAATTTCATCGAAATGAATCGGGGTTACTACGGGACTGTGGAACGTGGCGAAGCCAATATAACCATTTTAAATCTTCTAAAAATTCTTAAAGGATTAGAAGTCACACCAAATGAGTTGTTCCCGCCCTCAACTTATGTGAGCTTCAAGAGGAAAATAACTAAAAACTCAGCCTCATAAACCATAATGAGTAAGGGGCTAATCTAATGCTTGATAAAGAAGTGGGAAATTCTTAATGCCGTTGAAATAAAAACCCATGTAAAAAATGCTTGCAGGATAAGGAAAATTAATAAAGTTATAACAAAAGTACTTGTTTTCATATACTCAATATTTTCATACGATATCAGGCATTAATTATCACTAATAATGAGTGTTCATTGGGTCATTTCTAATGGTGTCAATGCCCATGTCTGTGGTGATGATAGCCATGATAGCCACCAAATCGCTTCTTAACTGGCATGTTACCTTTTGAGTCCTCTTTAGGAATGTAGGAACTGCAGGAAAACAATAAAAAGAACAAACAAATGAAAATTAGCCCTATTGATTTTTTTACTAAAGTCGAATGCTTCATACTTATTCTCTTCCCTTTTTGAGCTTATTTATTGGATGTTAAGAACATGGTCTTTTTTATTGTGGCATTTAAAAATACTTTTAGCCAAAAATTTTTTCCTTTTGAATAATCTTAAAATTTCTTCATAAAAGAATGGTAGAATCTTCGCAATAATTAAATACCCTACTTATCGTATTCCTTAACTCCAACATCTATTCACATCCTTGGCAGTGAATTCAAATAATAATTTGAACTTATATTAAGCTTGGCGAGGTATAGATTCCCTATTCCGAAAGACAACTGATTTTTTCAACAAGTAGTCATGACTGGCACTGCGTATTTCTAAACGGTGCTATATTATAAAAAGGATTTATAAAATAAGGTTAGTTGTTTTTCTATTGATTCAGCCATCACATGATTTCATTGCAAGGAGCATGGATATGCCAAAGCAGAGGCTTATTAAAGCAGTTATTGGGATAATGAGCGCGATACTTTTGTTGATCTCTTGCGCCCCATCAACAACGACCAATAATTCACACCGTGTTTCTCATACTTATGAAGGACACAACACGGGAGGAATAGGTTGGCACTAACCTGAGCAGGTATGTTTTTTGCTTTTCATCCCCTGTTCATGTAGTGCTATAGTAGGATGTTCAGTCCAAACAATTCATTGAAAAAATAATAAGGAGATTTCATTATGTTAAAACGGAATGTATTCATTTTATTGACTGCTTGCAGTTTGGTTGCCACACCACTCTTTGCAGAAGACATGTCTTCTGGTTCTCAAATGAATAATACGAATAGCATGGGAATGCAAAGCTCTAATCAGCAGTCAACCCAACTGCAAGACGAAATGAAACAAATGCAAGAAGCACTAAAACAAATGCAGGAGATGCATGATAAGCTTATGAATGCAAAAACAACGGAAGAAAAGAAATCGTTGATGCAAACACAAATGCCCATGATGGAAGAAGGCATGCATGCGATGCAAAAAGGCATGAAGATGATGAAAAGTATGCAGGATGATGCAGCTAAACAACCCGAAACGATGGAGCAGCGTACGAAAATGATGCAAATGATGATGCAAATGATGCAGATGATGATGGATAGACAAATGATGGGATGCCCCATGATGAAAAACCAATAAATGTTCTATAAGAGGCCTATGCTAGGGCACTTAAACCAATCACCAGGGCTCTATGAGATTTCTATGAGCCCTATTATAGGTCAGTAGCTCATTAAGATTGTCCCCATTCAGGACCTACCTATTTCGTCGAACTCTATTTAAAGGCGTGGCTTGATGTATCATGTGGCAAAGTGACCTATGTAGAAGCTGATTAATGAGATCTCACACAGTGTTTGTTTTTTAGATACTTTCAGGCGAGCTGTTATTAATTAGCATTTTGCTATCTGTTTTCAAACTCTGTTATATTAAAATTCCATAAAGTGATGTAAAAATAGAGAGAATAGGACGACACCTAATTCATGGGTCATGAATTCAATTGGAAAATGATGGATAAAAACACGGCTGTTGCTCAAACTCATGGAACTCCCATCGGCAGGATAATCGAAATCAATGGCCCTGTTGTCCGGATACATTGTGATGTACTACCTCCTTTGCATCAATCTCTTAAAACTTACACGGACAGTGATGAATACATTTTGGAAGTGTGTCAGCACCTTGATGAGCATCATGTGAGAGCCATCACGCTCCACCGTGCCTCAGGATTGCAAAGAGGTTTAATAGTTTATGACCAAGGCACTTCCTTACGAATTCCCGTTTCAAAAGAATGCTTGGGCCGCCTTTTAAATATTTTTGGTGAGCCGTTAGACGGAGCCCCGCCATTAGAAACCCATGAATATCGTGATGTTCTGGCCAACTTCGCGCCACTTGAAATGACGAGCACTCAAGAAACCATTCTTGAGACTGGAATTAAAGTCATTGATTTACTTTGCCCTTTCGTCAGAGGATGTAAAACAGGATTGTTTGGTGGTGCAGGAGTTGGAAAAACCGTACTCCTGATGGAATTGATGCATGCCATTATTCAATTGCATCAAGGAACCTCCGTCTTTGCTGGTGTTGGTGAGCGTATTCGGGAGGGACATGAATTGTGGCATGAGATGAAATCCGCAGGCGTAATGGATAAAACCCTCATGGTGTTTGGTCAAATGGACGAATCACCGGGAGTGCGTTTTCGCACAGGGTTATCGGCATTAACTTATGCGGAATATTTGCGTGATACGTTGGGCCATGAGGTTCTTTTTCTTGTGGATAATATTTATCGTTTTGTGCAAGCCGGCAGTGAAATTTCGGGGTTACTTGGCCGAATGCCGGCTAGTGTCGGTTATCAACCCACCTTAATGACTGAGATAGCGGAACTTGAAGAGCGCATGACATCGACTGCAAAAGGAGCAGTGACTTCGGTACAAGCGGTTTATGTTCCGGCTGATGATATGAGCGATCCGGCGGTGACCGGGATTATTACTCATTTGGATTCCATCATAGTACTCTCTCGCGCACAAGCAGGCAAAGGCATTTATCCCGCCGTGGATCCCTTAGCTTCCAAGAGTCAATTTATGGATAAAATCCTATTGGGCGAGCGACATTATTCCATTGCACAAGCCGTACGAGAACACCTGGAACGTTATCAAGAATTAGAAGACATGATTTCTATGATGGGGATTGAAGAGCTTTCTCCTAAAGACCGTGCTATTGTGTTAAGAGCACGCAAACTGCAACGCTATCTTAGCCAACCCTTTCATGTCACCAAGCTTCAAACAGGAATGGAAGGGAAATCGGTTTCATTAGAACACACATTAACTGATTGCGAATCCTTTCTAAGAGGCGATTACGATGAATTTTCAGAAGAAGAGTGTTACATGAGGGGTGCCATGGATAAAGGGAGATAACGACGGACATGGAGCTTTTTACTATCCATCTTAAGAGTGCCACACAATATGAAAAAATCGATAAGGTCATCAGTTTTGTGGGTGAGGATGCTTCTGGGCAATTTGGGATTTTAGCTCATCATAGCCGCATGATGACGTGCTTAAAATTCGGCTTGGCCTGGTTTCGTGATGAGAATCAAGAGACGGAGTACTTAGCCTTACCAGGTGCCGTGGTTTATTTCATTGACAATCAATTGCATATTGCGACAAGACATTATGTGCGACATCAAGAATACCAAGCCATACAAAGGGTCCTGGAGGAAGAATTACATTGGGAAGAAAACAACCTATTGCGCACTAAAGAAAGCGTGCATCGTTTGGATGAAGAAATGTTAAAGCGTTTATGGGAATTAAACCGGCAGAACAGCTATGGAATTTAAAAATTCAAACAAGGAACTGGAACAACAAGTGAAACGAAACGTCCGCAAAATCAATAAAGCTAAAAAAGGAAAATCAACGTTATTAGCCCAAACAGTTTACCTGGGTACTTTAGGCTTTGTTTTTGTGTTACCCATCATTGCAGGAGCCTATCTCGGGGTTTGGCTCGATGAGAAAATAAAAGGGTATTCCATGAGTTGGACCATCAATTTAATCCTCCTTGGGGTGATTATTGGCGCCATTAACGTGTATCTTTTAATTAAGGACTAACCGTGGGAGAAGAAGGATTCTTAGCGCATTTTGCCTTTTCAATCGGTGGATTACCCATCACACAAAGTGTCTTAACCACGTGGTTCATTATGATCTCCTTATTCATCATGGCATGGAGTACCACTTACAAATGCTCTCTCCTACAGCCAAGCACGTACCAACTCATTTGGGAGGGTGTTTTGAGCACCATGTACGATGCGATAAAAGAAGTATTGCCTGACCACGTTGAGCTGATATTTCCTTTTGTAGCCACCTTGTGGATTTTTATCCTTGTTTCCAATTTAATTGGTGTTATTCCGGGATTTTATTCACCAACGGCGGATTTATCGGTGACGGCATCCCTTGCGATAATGACTTTTTTATCGGTACACTGGTTTGGAATTCGTGCCGAGGGGTGGCGAGAGTATTTGAAACATTATATTAAGCCAACTCCTTTTTTATTGCCTTTTCATTTAATCAGCGAAATCTCTCGAACCTTAGCATTGGCCGTCCGCTTGTTTGGTAATATCATGAGCTTGCAATTAACCGCCCTGATTGTCCTCATGATTGCCGGATTTTTAGTCCCTATTCCAATACTCATTTTACATATTATTGAAGCCATCATCCAAGCGTATATTTTTGGCATGCTGGCCTTAATTTACATTGCTGGGGGCATTCAAGCCCATGAGCTTAAAAGCCAAGGAGAATCGTTATGAATGACATAAGTTGGTTTAGTTTAGCGTCAACCGTTATTGCAGCAATAGCCATTGCCATAGGAACTATAGGGCCGGCTCTAGCCATGGGGCGCGCGATTAGTCACGCCTTAGATGCTTTGGCAAGGCAACCTGAAGCCGAAAAATCCATCACCAGAACCTTATTTATTGGTTTGGCCATGATCGAATCGTTAGCCATTTATTGTTTGGTGATTGTTTTGATTATCCTCTTTAGAAATCCATTATTGTCTTATTTTGTAACGCAACAGGGATAAAACCAATGGAACTCTCTTGGACCACTTTTTCATTAGAACTCATTAATTTTCTTATTCTCATTTGGATTTTGAAACGCTTTCTTTATGCGCCCATACAAAAAACCATATTAGAACGAAAAAAAAGAGTGCAAGAACAATTAGAGACTGCACAAACACTGCACAGGCAAGCAACGCAATTGCAAACAACCTATGAACATCGTCTTGCCGATTGGCAACAAGAGAAAGCGACCCTACAAAACGAGTGGCATGAGGCGATGGAACGATGGAAATCAGAAGAAAGACTCCAGTTTGAAAAACAATTGCATCAAGAAAAAGAGCAGATTTTTTCCCATGAAATGCAAAAAGCCGCAGCCATCATTGAAAACAATGCCAAGGAAGCATTTCTTTTGGCTGGGAAATTTGCTGAACAATTGTTAATGCCTTTTGCGGATGCCCATCTTGAAGAGAAAATCATCAAAAAAACCATTGAGGAGCTCCATCATATTCCGACAGAACAATGGCAATGGCTCCATACTGTGCCTGAAGAAGAAACCGTTTCAATACAAACGGCCTACCCCATCCAAGAACATCAGAAACAGGATCTCTTGCAAGTTATTGAACAATTGTCACCTAAAAAAATTACAGTCTCTTTTACGGAAAATCCAAAGCTTCTCGCGGGATTAACCCTTCAAATGGGCCCCATGTGCTTGCAAGCCAATCTTCGTGATGAATTAAAATTCTTTATAGAGACAAAAAATGAATTGGTCTAACACCCCTTCTTTTCTTGAGAAGCAACGACAACGCCTTGAGCGCTATCAATTTCAAATCAAGGTATCCGAACAAGGGCGGGTGGTTTCTGTTGGAGATGGGATTATCTGGATTAAGGGCTTACCAGGGGCTGCCATCGATGAAATTCTTATTTCAGAGGATGAGTGCTGTATCGCGATGGTGTTCCACCTCACCGAAGAGCTGGTTGGCGCTGTGATGCTGGTACAAACCAAAAAATTAAAGGCAGGCACCCCTATTTTTCCTCTGAAACGCGTATTGAGTATTCCTGTAGGTGATAAACTGCTTGGGCGAGTGATTGATCCTCTAGGCCATCCATTAGACGGCGGTGAGATTCCGCCCCATGAAGAACAAGGATTACTGGATAGGCTGTCCCCACCTATTCTTCACCGTGACTTTGTGAATCGACCATTGTACACAGGAAATAAGATGCTTGATAATCTAATTCCCATTGGAAAAGGACAAAGGGAGTTACTGATTGGGGATAATGGGCTTGGTAAAAGTGCTTTGGCCCTTGACATTGTGATGAATCAAAAAGATAAAAAAGTGTATTGTGTCTATGTGTTGATTGGCCAAAAACGTTCCACGGTAAGCTCTACCATTCAATTATTAAAAGAAGCCAATGCATTGGACTATACGACTGTTGTAGTAGCCCAAGCGACGGCCTTACCAGGATTACTTTATCTGGCTCCTTTTGCAGGGTGCGCCATTGCCGAACACTGGATGAAAAAGGGCTTAGATGCCCTGGTGATCTATGATGATTTGAGTGCTCATGCCAATAGTTATCGTGAACTGTCCCTTTTACTGCGTAGACCTCCTGGACGTGAGGCATTTCCTGCGGACATTTTTTATCTGCATTCCCGTTTATTAGAACGCTCCACCTGTCTTTCCCCTGCTCTGGGCGGCGGTAGTATGACGGCGTTGCCTATTATCGAAACCAAAGAAGGTGAAATGGCCACTTATATTCCAACGAATCTCATCTCCATCACTGATGGGCAAATCTTTTTTGATGAATCCTTATTCTCTTCTGGATTTCTTCCCGCCATTGATATCACCAAATCGGTCTCACGAGTCGGTGGTAAAGCGCAGCATCCGCAAATTAAAAAAGAATCCGGTCGAATGAAACTGGATTACCTGCAATTTCTTGATTTGGAACTGTTCACCCGCTTTGGGGCGAAACTGGATGCCAAAATGCAAAAGCAGATTCAAAAAGGGCGAGTTTTAAGAGAAATTCTAAAACAAGAACGTTTTTCACCACTACCCATTGAATTTCAACTCGCATGGCTTATTGCTTACAATGAGGGTTTCTTTGACGAATTGAATTTAGAAGACATCCCCAAAATGCTCAAAAAAATAGAGGAAGAAATAAAACAAAGCACTTTATCCTTGGGAAGCCCACGAGAACAATGGAAAAAAGCGATAAAAGAATGGCTAATGGCATAGAACGGACTCATTATCCACTCCAAAGCAATGAGTATCACTTAATACCCGGATGGTATCATGACGAAACGAACCAAACTCAAAGAACATGTTCATACTTTAGAAGAAATTGGCCACATTATGACGGCCATGAAAAATCTTTCTTTCATTGAACTGGGCAAAATCACTCAATGTCTTTCCATGCAGGACAACGTCATTAAAACCATTCGTGAGGTGAGCCATGATTTTTTAAGTTTCTATCCCATGCCCCCCATGAATCAACAAGAAAATCCTCCCTTAGTTTCTATTCTTATTGGCTCAGAACGCGGCTTTTGTGGTTCTTTTAATGATAATGTACTTCATCAGTTAGACGCGCACAACGAGCAACATTCTGAATGGGAACCAGCACTCGTTCTTGTAGGGCATAAACTAGCATTAAAAATGGCTAATGATTCTCGTGTCATGGCAACAATCGATGGACCCAATGCCATTGAAGAAATCCCAGCCGTGATTTCAAACGTGTTACACACGTTAGAAAGAGCCTTATTGCAAAGAAATAAGACATGGCACTCTTGGCAATGGACTGTTCTCTTCAATGAGGAAGAGCACAATCAAATTCAAGTAAAAACCTGGCAGCCCTTTAAAGAGTTGGATATAAGTCCTGCGCCTCCTTTTTCTGTGCCACCTGTTTTGAATGGTTCCAAAGACCAGTTTTTCGCTGACTTGGTGGAGCATTATTTACTGGCCATGTGTTATGCGATTTTTTATCAATCGTTTTTTGCGGAGAATCATCAAAGACTGTTTCATTTAAACCAGGCATTAGATCGGTTAGAAAATAAAAAAAATGCATTAAACCATCGTCTTAATTTAATGCGCCAAGAAGAAATTACGGAAGAAATTCAGAATATTTTGCAAAGCGCCCAAGCGATTATTGGTCATGAGTTCACATAGAGCACTATGAGGCAAAAGTCACACCGCCTCTTTATAAGGTCTTTTTCTTATACGGGTTACAGACGACTATTAATTTCAACTGCCCTGGTTTCGATTCTCCACGGCATAAGGCCTTATATTGTTCCTGTCCCGAAATGGCGATGAGTTCGAGAGCGATTTGATACTTATCATCATAACCCATGATAAAATGTTGTTTTTCATCCGTGACCACTGAGAAATGCCCTTTGGGATATCCATAATAGTAGATTTTGATTATTAATGTGGCTTTTTTAAGAGGGATATTTTTTATAGGGGAGGCCTTTGAGTACTCCACTGAAAAAACACCATTTCGATATTGTGCTAACGAAGCAGTCGTCAATAAACTCAAGACCACACACCCTATTAAAACCATCCACTGCTTCGCCATTGGAAATTCCTCCATCCTGGCATCATAATGTTCACTACCATGTCAGAATTAGCACTTAACCGATTGATCCCTGTAAAGTATCAAAGCGTGCCGTCCCTTCACTTTTTTAAGATTCCACATAGGACATCTCTTAAAAAAGCTTCTATTATAGAATAGACAGAACCTCAAAATAGAGCAAATAACGTACTGATTTGGTTGAGTTTCTAATCCATGGAATGAATGACTGCATGAATTCCTAATCATACCCTTTTAAGTTATTGGAAATTTGTTACAGAATATGGGATAAACTAATAAGAGGCAGGAAAACAAATAATCTCAGCTTGTTCAGTGCGCTTTGGAGGGAAAGGATGCTGTTTCAATACATTAAAAAGTTTTTCCTATTTCTATGGGTTCAAGCAGTATCTATTTCTTTCCTGTTGGCGATGGCTTCTGTTTCCTTTGCTCAACTCACAGCACAAGACCATGCTGCCCATCATCAAGGAGAAAAAGAAGGCGAGGGAATGAGTGGTATGATGAAAAATATAGGGACTCCCTCTAAGGAACTTTACCCCTCTTTAATGAGTTTACCCACATTATCCCCCGAAAAACGCCTTGCAATTCAACAAAAGGCACATCAACGCATCACATCCGGCATGGCGCTCATGAAAGGTGGACTTAACGAGCTTTTGTTGGCATCCAACAATAACGATTACGCTAAAATGCAAGAAGCTTTAGAGAAATTACGGGAAGGGATTGCGCAATATGAGAGTGCACTGGCCGCACTTCGCGCACTGTCTGAAGGAAAAAATCCAAGCGACATCGCCTTGCAGTGGTTTAAACGAGAAATGAATCTTCTTCCAAGTAGTCCGCAAGCCGAGAGTGTCTTAGGTGGGCCTTTTTTTCATTTAACGATTATCGCTCTATTTGGTCTGTTTTTTTTGGTCATGATTTGGATGTATTTTTTCAAAATGAGAAGAGCTGCTGCTCTGCTCGATCGCTTAACCAAACAAAATGCGGCTGTATCTTCGCAGACACCACCCCAATTCTCAAAAGCACCTGAACCAACCCCTTCCTTAACATCAGTAGAGCCCATTAAATCCTCTCAAGTTTCTAAAGTGCCATCAGAAACTGCCCCAACTATGCCTCCTACCTGCCCCGCTCATAAATGTCCAGTCCCGCAATTTCCGGTCATGAGATCACTCACCGAACCGGAAGAGAAATGGGAAGGACAACTTCGTGTTTGCCGTATCTTTCAAGAAGCACCAGGAATCAAAACATATCATTTGGCATCAACCCATGAGGTGGCTTTGCCATTTACCTATTATCCTGGCCAGTTCATTACGCTCACCGCCTTAATTAATGGTAAAACGATAAGACGCAGTTACACCATGGCCTCCACCCCAACCCAATTGCATTATTGCGCCATTACGGTCAAGCGGGAAGAACAAGGCTTGTTTTCCCGTTATTTGCATGACGAAATTAAGGAAGGGGATTTACTGGAGGTGATGGGGCCTAATGGTAAATTTACTTTTACTGGTGAAGAGGCAAAGAGCATCGTATTGATTTGTGGCGGGGTTGGTATTACCCCGATGATGAGTATCATCCGCTACCTCACCGATATTGGATGGCACAATGACATTTATTTGCTGTACTGTTGCCGCACGACCAGTGAGTTTCTCTTTCGCGAAGAATTAGAGCAACTTCAAGAAAGATACCTCAATCTCCATGTGTATGCGTCGATGCTGCGTTCAGAGGGAACCATTTGGATGGGGTTACAAGGCCTATTTACCAAGAATATTATCAGCCATCTTGTCCCTGATATTGCCTCACATCGTATCCACGTTTGCGGTCCTCCTGCGATGATGGAAGCCATCCTTGGTAGCTTAAAAGAGCTTAAAGTGCCCGCTGATTTGATTCTAACAGAAGCATTTGGACCAGAAAAGAAACCAGAAATAGCTCAAGAAGACTTAGTCACCATCAAAGCCGAAACCCGTGCGATGATTTCTTTTCGGAAATCTGAAAAAATGGTTCCAATTCTGCCGGACTGTACCCTTCTTGAAATCGCTGAAGCCAATGGGATTGCTATTGATAATGCGTGCCGAACCGGGCAATGCGGGTTATGTAAAGTGACCTTGCTGTCAGGGGAAGTGACCATGGCTTGTGAAGATGCGCTTTCAAAGGAAGACAAACAACAGGGGCTTATCTTAGCCTGTCAGGCCAAAGCGACTCAAAACATTGAGGTGGATGCTTAATGAATGCGCAAGGACGAATGATGGTTTTGGGGTTAGTACTTCTAATGCTTATCACATGGCTAGGCTTTGCAGTCCATACATCTTCTCGTTTTGCCGGGAGCTTTTGGGGTGGCGTTTTTGGCGTGAGTGGCTCGATATTGATGCTCATTCCGCTACTCTACCTCTTTATTAAACGTATTTCATTTTTGAAAAATTGGGTAACACACTATGTGTCCATGAATACCCTGTTGTCGTGGCATATTTACACAGGTATTATCGGCTCGATTTTAGTCTTGATTCATACAGGGCATAAATTTAATAGCGCTTTAGGTATTGCTTTGACTGCTATGACGCTCATTGTCACGCTCAGTGGTTTTATTGGCCGTTATCTCATGGGCTTTATGACTCAGGAAATCGATGAAAAAAAGACTATCCTTTTGGGATTACAAAAGCAATACCAAATCGTAGCTCAAGAATTACAAGAAAGCGCACGCTCCAAGCAAAACATCGGGAAATTACATCTTATGACAGCTCGCTTTCTTTCCTGGCTGCTTGAAGACACCGCACTGGATGGTCAGTTAATCAAGTCGGCAGAAGTACGCGCTTTGTGTTTAGCAGATGCCATCTCTGAGCTGGAATACGCCATACGTTTTCACGAGCACTTCAAGCGCCTGTTTCAAAAATGGTTAACCTGTCACATTATTACAGCACTGGTATTGTATGTTCTGCTGGGTTTGCACGTTTGGTCTGGAATTTATTTTGGATTAAGGTGGTTTCAATGAAGCTGAGATGGGCTACCCTCGCTGCCCTTACCGTAATCGCGGCACTGTCTTTTATGGCCTATTATCTGTCTTCTCATGGAGATGAGGTGAGCAGTTTGACGAACGTGGCGGAGTGGCAAAGAATGGCAAGCCCCGGAGAACTTTCCAAAGCCCACTCGTTTTTAAGTCACAACTGCACTGCGTGTCACACTCCAGTGAAAGGGGTTGAGGCAGCGAACTGTATCGTCTGCCATGCCAACAACGAATCTCTGTTAAAACGCCAGCCAACCTCCTTTCATGCCAACATAGGCAGTTGTGTTGAATGTCATAGAGAGCACCAGGGCAGAACGGCACGTATTACGCAGATGGATCACAATGCTTTGGTTTCGTTAGGACTTCAGCAACTTCGTGCCTTTTCAAATGCAAATGATGAAGAAGAACAGTTGATTATTAATCAGGTGACGCTCTTTTTAGCGCAGAATGAATCCAATAGGCCAACCGTATTGGTCAACCCCCATTTATCACCTCAAGAACTGACTTTACGCTGTGCCTCTTGCCATCAAAACAAAGACAAGCACTTTAAGTTATTTGGCGACGATTGTTCTGCTTGTCATGAAACGGCTCATTGGAGCCTCTCTGAATTTAGGCACCCATCTCCGAGTTCAATGGATTGTGCTCAATGCCATCAAGCGCCACCCAGTCATTATATGGAACATTTTAATATGATTTCAAAAAAAGTGGCTCATGAGCATGAAGCCCGTGTCGATCAATGTTTCCTTTGCCACCAAACCACGTTGTGGACTGATATTAAAGGAGTTGGATTTTATAAGCATCATTGAGGGACTCTTTCTCTACAACGGAAAATTTTATAGGTGCCGTAACAATTTGTTATGGCACTTACCAGGACTATTGATTGGGTGACTGTTTCTGCATCGGTATTTGATGTTGCAACAACATAGGCATACCAGCAGGTGTTTGAATATATCCTTTATACCAATACACAGTGGCATAATAAGCACTACAAGTCATGCCCAAAATCGCAAAGAGAACGATGAACCAACCAAAGACTTTTGCTAGCGAAATACCACGTCCTTCGTTATGTGACGCCCATGCTATCAAAATAATACCCAATGCTATTGCAATAAGAGACAACATCTGAGCCACATGAAATAAGAATGCTTCACCTGACATCATTGGCATCTGGAAATAGCCTGCATACCAGTATTTAATCGCATAATAAGTACTGCATAGCTCCCCTAGAATCCCGATAATGACAATCAACCATCCAAATATTTTGGCTAATCCAATACTTTTTCCTTCATTACGTAATGCCCAGACGACCAACATGATTCCAAGCGCTATTGCGATAAGGCCGAGCATCTCGGCACTGTGAAACATAAACATCATGGTGCACCTCCTTTGCTGTCTTGTTGTTTACTAATACGAGGTATAAACCCAGGAGTAACTGCAGCATAGTGTTTATATTCCTCACCAAACTCCGCCAAAACCTCTTTTTCTTCCCTACGCGCGAGACGAACATACATATAAACTAATATAGGAAACATGATTAAGGTCAGAATGGTTGGCCATTGCAATAAAAAACCAATCATCACCAGAATAAACCCATCGTATTGCGGATGACGAATTTTGGCGTACAGCCCACTGGTTGCAAGTTGATGCGCCTTTTGAGCACGATAAAGAGTACCCCAGGCTGATGCAATCATCCAAAGACCGCCGATAATGAAGACAAAACTTAAGATATGAAAGACATCAAAATGGGGATCACCTTTCAAGCCAAGCAAGGTATGGAGTAAATGGCCACTGTCATGACCATATAAATCCATTCCAGGATAATATTTAGAAAGCCATCCTGACAGCAAATAAATGGTTAAAGGAAAACCATACATTTCGGTAAAATAAGCGATAACAAACGCAGAAAATGCACCAAAGGCGCGCCAATCTCGCCTTGTTTTAAACGTGGTGGTAAAACTGTATGCAAACAAAATGAAAATCGCCGAATTGACAATGACTAATAACCACAAACCATAGGCATAAGAAGTATGTTCCATTTTCGATTAGTCCTTATTCTCAGAAGAATCGTTGTCCTCGTCATCCGATTTATGGTGATGATTCTCTCCATGCCCCCCATGTCCTCTATGCATAAAAAGATGCATCAATGGACAGAGTAAGACTAACAGCACCAATGGTGAAGCGCCTAAAAAGCTTGCTATGTGAGCACCATGCTCTACAATCAAGTAATAGCCAATAATCCCAATAATGATGATGGCCATTAGACCGGAAGGAGAACTCCAGAAGCCCTTCTCTTTTTGTGGTTTTGGTGATTTCGGGTGGTGCCCAAATGCAGGCGACATGATGTGCACTCCTTTGACTCAGTAATTTGTATTAGTATAGTTCATCCTTCTAAAGGATTGCGCCAGTCAGGTATCATTTCATAAATTGATCAATTTATGAACTTCAGTGCTATCTTGTCTATACTTAAATAGATAAGTATTGGATTTAGAGTAGCTTAATCAGCTCTTTTACAAGGAGCGGCAATATGTGGACTTTAAAGACGTTGAAGGGGTTCTAAACGCTAACCGTCGAAATTTCCGGACTAAATTCAACCACTTTTTTCTTTTTTACTCCATGCAAAAAAACTTTGTTTATTATTGCATCGAGATCAATGATTTTATCACCAGAAAAAATAAAGTGTCCCTGAAAATGGATATGTTGCCAAGCTACAGGCGAAATTTTCTTCAACAGTGCTAATGCCTTATGATCTCCCTCAGCTTCATATTTGAGTTTGAGCTTGGATAGAATTGCCGAATTATAATGAATAATGGCATTAGCAATAATGCCTGGCACATTGGTTGCTGATCTCAATTTCACGATCTCCCCTGCCTGATAATTGCTTTTTACCATAGGCGGTTGCAATAGCCATACGTAGTTGATGATAGGATTCTACCCGATTTTGAGAACGATGTATGTCTCGTTGCAATTTTCTGTTTTGCAAATATTTCAGGGTATAGATGCTACGGATCAATTTATCGTATTCAAATAATGCCTTTCTGGTTTTGTTTGAGGCGCTGTACGTGCATAATTTTTTAATCAGAATGCTTTGAGTGATTTCTTTACAGCCTAACGCTTTGATAATCGGTTCCAGATTAGGCCATTCATCCTCAATAAGTTGGCGATCAATTTTGTCTACGGGCTTGATTAACCAATCTGCATATTGTGATAGATCATCATCACAGTAAAGATGCTTGAGCTGGGCTTGCAAATTGGTAAATCTAAGGCACAGTTTACCACCAAACCAGTCCATCACAGCAAAGTTAGCTTTATTAATAAGATGCATATCACCTGTAATGGCATCAGGTATGACGCTGCTGGTGTTATTATACCAAATGTCAAAAGTGAAATAACTTTCATGTTCATGAGCACCAATCAGTTCAGTTTGCAGCGGGATATGGTTGACTAGCAGCGTATAAGCCACAACGCCTTTCCCTTTTTTAAAATATTTTTTTGAACGCCTTGCTTTCAGTGTAGGTCTTGCCACTTCAAATTTCTGGCCATCAACACCACCATAAAGAATAGCCATATCCAACGAGTAATCAGGAAAAATAGGCATTTGTGCAATATCATCCCCAATCATATCGTTGGCTTTTTTTAATGTTTGCAATCGCACACGGGATTGGTAAACGTCCAACAAACTGGCATAAGGAATATCAGAAATTTCTGCCATATTAAGATTGCCGTTATTCAACGCTTGAGCGATAATCACTGCATTCAGAGTGTTTTCATCGGCAAGCAATTTAACATAGCGAGGTTGTATGAGGGTAAAAGCAGATGAATAACGACTCCGTTCATTAACAAATCGAAGTACATCCGTAATATCACACAAGGGCAATTGTTCATAGAAACGGTGTTGAGCATCTTCATCGCGTTTGTCATCACTCGATTTTTTTAGATGGAGCGTTTGAGTTTGTTCATCATGGTACAGATGCTTGAGCTTACCTTGAGTAAAATCAGTATTAAATTTCAACCATTCTGATCGCAATTCAGCACAACGTTCGTCTAGTAAGTCCTTAATAGGCTTTCTCAATGCTGGAATATCTAAGGGTTCCACTAGCGCCCCTTTGTCATTGGCTGAATTAAGCTCTTGTTAAAGCGAGCGATTCTGTACACTGTCTGCCAAATAGAATTCTCCTGCTTTAAGCCGTTTCTTCAGTTGACGATAAATCCAAAATTCATAGCGATCGGCATGGAATTTTTTCTCACCCTTGGCATTCGCATCAAACAAGTATTTTTCCAAGCGTTTTTGCCTGGTTTTTTCGGGGTTTGCGGTGACTGGATATTGGTTTATCGTTTTGTTGGCACCAAATAGCTCCTTAAGCCAGGTAATTGCCTTAAGCCAAGGACTTTCATCTGCAGTACTTGAGAAATCAATGGCCATCATTAATGGTCGTAACTGCAACTGACATCGATGAAATAAAGTATCAACCAGTTTCCATTGAAAATCGATAGGCTTAAGCTCCTCCTCATTTTCTTCGGGTATTTTATGGCGAAGCTCTTCTTCAGGGATAATGGTTTCAAATGCTTTTTTGCGTACATCGCCAAAGCTGAGTTGATCATGTAGCTCTTGGTTGATAAATAACCGTGCAAATCGACGCATAACAAAAGAATCAATTTGTTTGCTTACCGCGTAGTCCGTATAGGCATCTTTTGTTTTTTCTTTAAGCTCTGCTTCAAATTGCTTGAGGCTCAGGAAAAAAGCGTCTATTAAATTATCATTCAACTGAAGGTATCGTAAAGAGAGATAACACAGAAGATAAAGATAGGTCTGCTCAGATTTTAATTTCTTCCGTAATTCATAGACATCATAATAATCAACAAGACTTGCGTAGTAGCGAATATTTTGCTGAGAAAGATTAAGTGTAGGCAAGAGCGATTTAGCTAACTGATACAGGGGTTTTATCGAAATCGATTTTTCGCGCTCAGCACTGATCATGCGTGCTTTAAAATCCTTGGTATCCTGCTTGAGATCTGCTAATCCAGAAAGCGTTTGGGCTTCTTTTTCTAGCAACAATTTTTGCAAAGCGGATTTATCATCTATCGTCAGGGATTCTCTAAGAATTACCTCTAGCCGATTGCGTTCAGCATTTAAGACTTTGCTCACAATCGTTTGCAAAGTGGTATATCCAGGACGCAAGATTTTCTTTTTCTGCATAAAGGCTAGTAATTCGATGACGATAAATTGTGGACTAACATCACGGCGAAGAATCTGTTGTGCCTGGGCAGTCAATAATGGTTCAAACTCTTTTGACCAAGACTGGTAACCAAAATGCGTCGTAATCGCAGTGCATTGTGCATAATATTGGTGTTTGCTGATAGGGGTTGGAAGAAATTGTTGTTCAGGAAAATATTCCTGCATAATGAAATCAATATCTTCCTGTACCTCGTCCCACTTAAATGGAAAGAACCGATGTTTCGCCTTGAAGTAACCTATTTGAATAGCGCAATGGACTTTAGTTGATAAATTATCACGGCTACGCATCAAGATTTGTTCTTCAGGGGTGAGATTGAGATAGTTCGAGCGCTGAACATCATCAAAATCAGGGATCTCATACAAAGCAGCTTGCTCTGCCTCAGATAAAATGGTTAATCTTTCATTGCTTGCACGCATGATAAAAAATCTTAATTAAAAAAGAGACAATATGTTACTAAAAAACTCTCCCTAAAGAATACCTTTATCGGAAAGTTTGCTAAAATTAAATCGTGAATTGTCTTATAAATAAACATGTTGTTTGGATGCCTGGAAGTGACACCAATAACTCTTTTAGGGAAAGTGTATAAAAGTGAATCATGAAACCGCCTAAAAAAGTAAAAAATAGTGAGCGCAGAGCACGAGAATACCTTACTCCAGCTGAGGTGGATAAGCTTATTGCGTCTGCAAAGCAATTGGGGCGGCATGGCTTACGTGACTCTACAATGATTTTAATTGCCTATCGACATGAACTACGCGTATCTGAATTGATCTCATTACGTTGGTCTCAAATAGATTTAAAACAAGGTCTACTTCATGTGATTCGCAAAAAAAATGGAATCCCAGCCAGTCACCCTCTTTTTGGCCCAGAGATTCGGGCTCTGCGTCAATTAAAACGCGATTACCCAGAAACCGATTATGTTTTTATGACGGAGCGTAAAGCACCTATTACTGCAGATACTTTTAGAAAAATTATCGCAAGAGCAGGAGAAAAAGCAGAACTTGGCTTGGCGACATACCCTCATATGCTTCGCCACTCAACAGGCTTCAAACTAGCTAATGACGGTCGGGATACTCGCAGTATTCAACATTATTTGGGTCATAAAAATATTCAACATACCGTAAGGTACACAGAAATTGCTTCCGTAAAATTTAAAGAATTTTGGGATGATTAATTATTGCACGGAAATTTCGACGGTTAGCGTTTAGAACCCCTATACTAATCTTTATCATCGTATAATTTCCTAAAATGAATAAAAAAGACCTAATGCAATTGGAAGGAAACACCATGTAAAAAAATGGCAGCTAGGATAAGGAAGATTAATATGGTTATAACAAAGCGCAAATTTTTCTTTTTTTTCCAAAGAAAGGCAAGAAGGCCAAGGCATAATACCATCAATGCCAATAGCAATACTATAGTCAAAGTATTAACTCCCATAATAATCTATCCTTATCTGACTATAGAGGTTTTAATGCTCTTGGTGCCTATGCCCTCCATCACCACCAAAACCTCCCTCGTAACCGCTTTCAGGATGCGTTTCTGTCGCGGTGGTTTTAGTGCAGGACATTAAGCTACATCCTAAAACAATACTCCAATCAAAAAGGAAATTGTCTTAAATCCAGTATTATTCATCTACCTCTCCCTTTCAACAAATACAAAAACAGTGGTTTATCTCATCATAACATATTGAAAAAGCAATCAAAGCGATTGTATTAATGATTCTTCGTTTTATTTGAATTCAACAATCGTAGCCCATTCATAACCACAATCAAACTAGCCCCCATGTCAGCAAAAACCGCCATCCAAAGGGTAGCCATTCCTCCAAGTGCTAAAATAAAAAACACCGTTTTAATAACCAAGGATAGACTAATGTTTTGCCATAAAATTCGCACTGTCTTCCGGCTTAAGTCAATGTACAGAGGAAGCATGGCTAAATTATCATTCATTAATACCACATCCGCTGTCTCTAAAGCGGTATCTGTTCCCTTACCCATCGCAAAGCTAATAGTGGCTTTCGCTAAAGCAGGTGCATCATTAATGCCATCTCCCACCATGCCCACAGCCTGATATTGTTCTAAGAGTTTATTGATAGCCTGCATTTTTTCTGTTGGTAATATATTAGCTTGGATTTCATCAATGCCGACTTGTTTGGCAATGGCTTGAGCGGTTAGAGCATTATCACCTGTTAACATCGCCGTTTTTATCCTTTGTCGATGCAATGATTCAATCGCCTCTCGACTGTTGGCTCGAAGCGTATCTGCCACTGCAAAAATAGCCAAGGCCGTAGTGCTATTGCTTAATATAACAGTAGTTTTTCCTTCTTCTTCCAGTCGTTTCAATTCTTGCTCAACCTCTAAACAACAGACTTTGTTGTCTTCTGCTAATTGATGATTGCCTACATAATACAATTCCCCCTGGATGGCACCTTTCACGCCTCGCCCAGGAAGCGCTGAAAACCGTTCCACTGAAAGCAATGATTTATCAGGATGCTCTTGCTGCCAATATGCCACTAGGGCATGAGCTACGGGGTGCTCGGAGTGGCTGTCAAGACTTGCAGCAAGCAACAACAAGTGTTCATTGGTTTGACTTTTATCATAAGTAATAAAATCGGTTACCACCGGTTTGCCCTCTGTTAAGGTACCAGTTTTATCCAGTGCAATTAACTGTAAGCGATAACCCGTCTCTAAATAGCTTCCTCCTTTGATGAGAAGCCCATGTTTGGCAGAGGCAGCCAAGCCACTCACCACTGTTACTGGTGTTGAAATGACCAGGGCACAAGGACAGGCAATAACTAATAAAGTCAACGCCTTATAGATCCAATCATAAAAAGAATATCCCAACACGAAAGGAGGAATTAAAGCGACAAGAACAGCAATCAATACCATAATAGGCGTATAGTATCTTGCAAATTCGTCAACAAATCGTTGCGTTGGGGCCCGCTCAGCTTGCGCCTGTTCAATCGCTTTACCAATTTTAGCGAGCAGCGTATCGCCTGACGCTTTGCTCACCTTCGCTTCAAAAGCCCCATGCTCATTTAAAGAGCCGGCAAAAACAGAATCACCTATCTGCTTACTCACTGGCATGGATTCCCCGGTAATAGGAGCTTGGTTGACTGTACTTTGACCTGAAACCACCTCACCATCCAATGGAATACGCTCACCAGGCTTAACTCTAAAAACAGCACCCAGTGGCACTTCCTCGACCAGTAAAGTTTGCCATTGACCATTAGCTGTTTTCACTTGAGCCACATCAGGAACAATCTGCATCAAGCTTCGAATAGCCAGACGTGCTTTGTCTAAGGAATAACGCTCTATTCGTTCCGCCAATGCAAACAAAACAGTAACCATAGCCGCCTCAGGCCAATCACCGATAAAGATAGCCCCTGTTATGGCAATGAGCATTAGACTGTTAATGTTCATGGCTTTTGTGCGCAAAGCAAGCCAACCTTTTTTAAAAGTAGGAGGTCCACTGAGAATAATGGCCAGTAAGGCAGGAATAATGGCCCATAGAGATTGCTCTGTTGCCAAAAGATAAGCTGCTATTTCGGAGCAAAGAGCCAATAGACCTGATAATGCAAGAATCTGCCAAGAGGCATCAAATTTAAGTTTTTCCTGAACCTTGTCGCTAGGGGTGCTTTGTTTGGCGCGCACGCTCATCCCTAAGGCTTCTATCTGCTGTTGTATAGGTTCAATGGTGGGTAATCGATGATGAACCGTTACTTCTTCAGCAATAAAATTAAAATCCATCTTTTCCACTTCAGGGATAGCTTGCAATTGCCGCCTGATTAATTGTTCTTCAGCCTGACAATCAAGTCCTGCAACAAAAAAAGTGGTTAAGGTGAGCGGAGCTGTCATCATGATTTCCCACATTGACTGTAAAAATATGCCCCCGGAGCAAGAGAAGTTCGACATCGCAGACAATTCATTCCTATCGAAGCATGGCTCACCGAATAACGACCCCAATCCTCTTGTTTTAGCAAACGCATGTTAATTCTCCGTCTCTTCAGTAAAATGTTTAAGCATGTCCTCTAAAATACAGCGTACATGCGCATCATAAATACTGTAATAAATGTGTTTGCCTTCGCGATTAGCCATCAAGAGCCGTGCCGAGCGCAACAGACTCAAATGATGGCTGGTTAAAGGGACAGAGAGCTGCAATTGCTCTGCCAGATCCGAAACCGATTTCGGCCCTTTTAAGCACTCAATAAGAAGTTTAAGGCGATTGACTTCGCCCATTAAATGCAAAATGTCACTTAACTTGATAATCTGGTCTTGAGTTAACATAATTAATAATTAAACAGTTAGATAAGTATTTAACTGTTAATATAGTTCATTAGCAGGAATTGTCAAAGAACAATAAGCACTGAAGCCACTCATTACTGCTTGCATAAAAGAACCCAGTGACATCTATACTTAAGTAAATACCATCAAATCGTGAGAAACAACGATGCTCGACTGGGCAAGCCATAATTTTCTTATTACAGCGGGGATAATTTTTTCAATAGGACTGGTTTTGATAGTTCTTGCCAAAGGAAGCTCTATTCACCGCATGAAACTCATTGCAAACATAGGATTTTATCTTGCTTTTGTGGCCTTAGTGGTCTTTGTGATAGTCCTCTTTCTGGATGTCTTGCCCAGGAAGCCTTAATTCCAACGAGAAAATATAGAGATCATCTCCATGTTAATCAAGTGTCTTCGCCGGCTTTTTTAATAGGTAATTTGTTACGGTAACGCCGCTCATGAAAGACGTAATACAAACCTGGCAACACTAACAAAGTGAGAAAAGTAGAGGAGATGATTCCACCAATCACTACGGTCGCCAAAGGGCGCTGCACCTCAGAACCAGTGCCTGTCGCTAAGGCCATCGGTACAAAGCCTAAGGAGGCAACCAAGGCCGTCATTAAAACAGGACGAAGCCTCGCCAGCGAGCCTTGTAAGACCGCATCTTTCAAATACACTTGTTTCTGCTCACGTAATTTATTAATAAAGGTAATCATGACAAGACCATTTAACACAGCCACCCCTGATAAAGCAATAAACCCAACACCGGCTGAAATAGACAAAGGAATGCCTCGGAACCACAAAGCAAAGACTCCGCCAGTTAATGCCAAAGGAATACCAGTAAACACCAAAAGAGCATCCCTTACTCTGCCAAAACTCATAAACAGCAACAGGAAAATGCCTAATAAAGTGATAGGCACTACGATTTGCAAGCGTTGGGAGGCCGATTGCAACTGCTCAAATTGCCCACCCCAAGTCACCCAATAGCCAGTGGGAATTTTGACGTTTTGTTCAATACGTTGTTTTGCTTCATTCACAAAAGAACTTAAATCTCGATTTCGTACGTTCGCACTGACTACAACACGACGTTTGCCACTTTCACGACTGATTTGATTGGGGCTTTCGCTGCGCACTAAAGTAGCCACTTCACTCAGAGGAATAAAATGCCGCTCGTTGTCTTTGGAAGGAGGTAAAGGGATAAAGACTTGGCGCAACACATTTGGGTTTGAGCGCAAGGCCTCCGGCAATCGCACTACCAAATCAAAGCGTTTATCGCCCTCAAAGAGCTCGCCACCTCTTTTGCCACCCGTTGCAATGACAATAGCATCTTGTACGGCACCAATTTGTAGCCCATAGCGCGCCAAAACGTCACGATTAATCGCAACGGTCAGAAGCGGCAAGCCACTGACTTGCTCTACTTTTACATCAGCAGCCCCGGGTACTTTTTTTAATTGAGCACTAATGGCCTCTGCCACTTGCAGTAAGGTATCCATATTATCACCGAATACCTTGACGGCCACATCACTGCGTACTCCTGAAATCAATTCATTAAAACGCATTTGAATCGGCTGGGTAAACTCATAATTATTACCAGGAATTTGTTTTACTGCTTGCTCCATTTCCTGCACTAATTCTTGTTTGGTTTTTTTAGGATTAGGCCAATCCTTGCGAGGTTTTAATATAATAAACGTATCAGCCACATTAGGTGGCATGGGGTCGGTGGCTACTTCTGCTGTCCCTAATTTTGCAAAGACTCGCTTTACTTCAGGAAATTGGCTTACCCGCTCCTCCACTAAATGCTGCATGGTGATGGCTTGAGTCAAGCTCGTTCCAGGAATTCGCATCGCATGCATGGCAATATCCCCTTCATCAAGGCTCGGAATAAATTCCCCACCTAAACGAAAAGCAACAAGAAGACTAACGACCACTAAAACTACCGCGGCACTAATTACAAGAAAACGGGCGTGAAAGCAGCGACGCAACACTCTGGCATAACCTAGTGAGAGGTAATGCACTAACCAGTTTTCTTTTTCTTGCACACGACCTCGTAAAAAAATAGCGACGGCTGCGGGAACAAACGTCAAAGCAAACAGCATGGAAGCGAGCAGCGCAATAATCACTGTTTCAGCCATAGGCAAAAACATTTTTCCTTCCACACCGGTGAGCGTTAAAATTGGTAAATACACCACCGTAATAATAAATACTCCAAAAATACTGGGCCTAATGACTTCGGTGGTCGCATACGCAATAACCTTTAAACGCTCTTCCAAATTTAACACACGATATAATGCATGCTGCTGTTCACCTAAATGTTTAATGCAGTTTTCAACGATAATGACCGCGCCATCGACAATCAAACCAAAATCAAGGGCCCCCAAACTCATCAAATTGGCACTGATTTTATTAGTGACCATCCCGGTAATGGTCAACAGCATGGACAGGGGAATTACCATGGCTGTAATAAGTGCGGCACGAACGTTGCCTAAGAACAAAAATAGAATGACACAAACTAATAGCGCCCCTTCGAGCAGATTATTCTTTACCGTATTAATCGTGGCATTCACTAGCAAGGTTCGATTATACACAGTGACTGCCTCAACACCTTCAGGCAGTGTTTTATTAATTTCTTTCATTTTGGCAGCCACCCGCTCAGACACAGTGCGGCTGTTTTCCCCCATCAGCATAAACACCGTACCCAAAACCACTTCCTTACTGTTCTCAGTAGCCGCCCCTGTACGCAATTCCTTACCTAATGCCACCTCTGCTACATCCCGAATACGAACCGGCGTTCCTTCAAAACTGGCAATGACAATATTTTCAATGTCCGCGATGTTTTTAACCTGTCCTGGAACACGGATTAAATGTTGTTCGCCATTGGATTCAATGTAACCCGCGCCGACATTGGCATTATTGCGCTCTAATGCTTCCACGATATCGTTTAAACTCAAACGATATCGAACGAGTTTCATTGGATCAGGTGTGATGTGGAATTGTTTTTCATAGCCGCCAATGGTATTGACCTCCGCAACACCTTCGACATTGCGCAGTTGTGGCTTAATTATCCAATCCTGAATGGTGCGAAGCTCCATAGGATTGTAGCGTTGACTGGCAGGCACATTCGTTTTATTCGTCACGGTATACATAAAAATCTCGCCGAGACCTGTTGAAATCGGCCCCAGCGTTGTTTCGGCCTCAGGAGGTAATTTATCCTTTACTTCCTGCAAACGCTCATTAATGAGCTGTCTTGCAAAATAAATGTTAGTGCCGTCTTTAAAGACCACGGTGACTTGCGATAAGCCATAGCGCGATAAAGAACGCGTATAATCAAGACTAGGTAGGCCGCTCATCGCCAACTCGATAGGAAAGGTGATGCGCTGCTCCACCTCAAAAGGTGAGTAGCCAGAAGCCTGGGTATTAATTTGCACTTGCACGTTGGTGATATCAGGCACCGCATCAATAGGCAAGCGCTGAAAATTGTATACACCCAAAGCGGCAATCACTGCCGTAAATAATAAGACAAACCAACGATGTTTTAGGGAAAAACGAATAATTTTCTCAAGCATCATCCATCCTTAGTGCTCGTGGCTTGCGCCTTCCTTGCCAAGTTCTGCCTTCATAAAGAAGCTGTTTTTGCTGACATAAGGCTGACCAACATCAAGACCTGACACCACTTCCACCCATTGTTCATCCTTTTCGCCTAAAATGACGGGTGTTGCTTCAAAATAATCACCTTGCCGCACAAAAATCATGTCCTTATCATTCAAACGCTGTATTGCAGAAAGAAGAACGGCAACCGGAACTGTTTTTTCTTTAATGGTAATCGCGCCATTCACATACATGCCTGGCAACCAGAGACGCTCTTCATTAGAAAGTACAGCACGTGCTAAAGTGGTTTGGCTGTCTTCAATTCCCAAAGGCGCAATGTAAGAAATGACACTGGTGGACTTTGGTTTTCCCTCATCTCCTGTCACAACAACCTCCATTCCTTGTTTTACCCGAGGAGTTTCTTTGCGGTATAAGGTAAAGTCAGCCCACACAGTAGTTAAATTAGCCACTTCATAAATGGGTTTCGTGTTTTGCGCCTGCTCCCCATTGGTAGCATACTTTTGTACAATGGTCCCCGTTATGGGTGCGGTAATATTGTAATTTTGCAGGCTTTCATTACTTTCAATGGTGACCAACACTTCGCCCTTAGTGACCTCATCGCCTAAATTTTTAGTCAACGCTTTAATAATCCCAGAATAACGAGGGTAAATCGGAGCAAGTGTATCGCGATTGGGGGCAATCTTTCCGACCACTTTTAATTGTGTTTTAATCGTTTGGCTTTCAGCAACCGAAGTTTGAATATCAGCCGCTTTTAAAATAGCCGGTGCTATTTTGATTCGTCCTTCATAGGTGGAATAATGCCAGGACAATCGTTTGCCCTTTAGCTCCAATTGAATCGTGACATCAAAGGAGTGGGGTTCTCCAATCACTTCATTACTTTGTAAAAAATTCTCAACGGGAATGAAGGTAATGGTCTCTTTTTTACCATTAAATCGGGTGAGATAAACAACTAAACGGGCCTTGGTTGGTATAATCAGTTCACCTTTCTCATAAACAAAGCCACGAAAATGAGGAGGCATACCCCGTTCAAAAATCAAAAGCTCAAGGGCTACATCACCTTCCTTGAATAAGCGACCACCTTGAGGGCCTTTTTCCATGATTTCTTGATGGTTGCCTTCTTCCATAGCATGAGAGCCCTCCCCTGCCCAGGAAAAAACCCCCATAACAAACCAAAGAATAAGAAGCAGAATGGATGGCTTAAATGGCTTTAGGAATGTCATTTGCTCTCCTTCTTAGAATTATCCAGTCCTAAAAGTCCTGTCATCTGAATTAAGGCTTTATGATAATCGGCATGAGCCTGCTGGTAATGCCGCTCTTCTTCATACAAAGAATTGAGTGCGGTTGATAATTCAATGTACGTGTAACGTCCCATTTGATAGCCCTCTTGAGCCAGTTTTATCGCTTTACGTGCCAAAGGCAATAAGGAATCCGTAACCAAATTGGCTTCATAGTGGTTTTGCTGGGCTTGTAAAAAGGCCGCATAGACACTTTGACGCACATCAAGACGCGTTCCTTGAAATTCATGGGCCGTCTGGGTGTATTGCGCTTCTGCTGTCATGATTTTGCCTTGATTTCGATTATATACTGGCACTTCTGCAAAAGCTGACATAACGGCCGCATTACTGCCGTCATCAGAAAAATGACGACCTCCCAATTGAATGTTTAAATCCGGCCAAACGGATTTTTTAACGGCGGTAATCGTCTTGCGCTTGGCTTGCAATTGCAGTTGCATTTGCAGTAGCTGAGGGCTTTGCGGTAATTTTTTTACTAATTCAGTCCAATTGACTGAAACACCTGGTAACCCTTTATCCACCAAAGGCCTATCCACTCTTAACCCATCACCTAACAAGCGCACAAGCTTGGCTCGCTGCAACAAAGCGTCCCGTGCTGCTTTATTTTCCTGGATTTTGGCCTCGCCCAATCGTACTTGCGCCAATCGCAAATCCAGCTCTGCCCCAGCACCTGCCTTAACCCGGCGCTCAATAGCCGCCACAATATCCTGATTCAGTCGAGTCAGTTTTTTGGTCACTTGATGCCATTGACCGGCGTATAGCGCATCCACATAAGCCACACCCACAGCCATATACAGCGCTGTTTGCTGAACTCTGATGCTGGCAAGAGACGCCAGATAGTCTGCATAGGTTGCTTTTTTCAAATACTGAAGTCGATGGCCTAAAGGAATCGGTTGAGTGACTGAAAACGTGGTTTCCGCAGATTCATAACTGGAGTAGGCGCCAGAGCCACCGAAATTCTCCGCCGTTAAAGTCAGTTGCGGATTGGGATAAAGGCCACTTTGAATAAAGTAACCCCGCATGGCCCTTGCTTTGTCCATTTCGGCTTGCAATTCAGGATTATTTCGATAAGCCGTGTCCAAAGCCTGTTTAAAAGTAAAGGGGGTAGCCGCCAGTACTTCGCAAACAACGAAGTACATCATCATGAAAATGACGAGACGTGAAAAATAACGCATTCCTTACCTTTTAAGAAAATCCATGTCAAACCTTATTGTTTCATTGTACCTTGATTTCGTGTCTTGATACACCCTATTGCTAAAATCAAGACAATCTGATGCTAATGCACTGAAATTTTTCTCAAATTGAGATACACTGCGTTTTATGGTCCCTCGTCATTTTATCCCATGGTGATACGATTATTCTTTATTTTATAAATACTCGTTACCGCTGAACTAAGGGCTCAATCATTAACCATTGGGATTGTAGCAAACGACTCACGCGCAGATAAAAATCATTTTTTTGGATTTGATATCGAACTCATGACGGAATTGTGCAAACAAATCAACATCCAGCGTCAATTTCAAGCCCATGCTGTTTAACGCGCTGTTTACGGACTTAAATGCCAGGTAAAATTGACCTCGCCATTGCAGCAATTACTATTACCGACGAACGACAACAAGCCTTTCTTTTTAGTCTTCCCTATTTAGCCAGTGAAGCACGTTTTGTCACCACCAAAAACAATTCGCTCAAGAGCCTTAAAAAGCTTACCCATAAGAAAACAGGTATTATCAGGGACTCTCTCTTTAAACAATTAATTACTCAGAAATTCAAATCCAACTCGATTAAAGAATACCCTTCGACAGATAAATTAATAACCGCCTTAAATCAATATGAAGTGGATGTTCTGCTTATGGATGATTTTTCTGCCGATTATTGGATAGCAAATAACAACCGGTTATTTAAAGGAGTTGGGGACACCATTCCGATTGGAATAGGTTATGGTATCATGGCTAAAAAAAATTCGATGGCGCTAATTAACAAAATGAATCAAGCCCTAAAACAAATTGAAAGAAATGGAATTTACTTGTCCTTGTATAACAAATACTTTCATACGATACCCATGCACTAATTGTCTATACTAATTAGTGTTAATTAGGTCCTTTCTAACGAGTTCCACGCCCATGGACATGAGGATGATAGCCACCAAATCGCTTCTTAACCGGCGTGTTACTTTTTGAGTCCTCTTTAGAAACGGAAGCGCTGCAGGAAAACAATAAAAAGGATAAACAAACTAAAAGAACTTCCATTAATTTTTTTACTAAAGTGAAGTGTTTCATGTATTTTCTTCCTTTTTATTAAGTTTGATTATTGAATAGTAAGCGACAGTCTGTTGATTGTGGCATTTAAAACGCTTTTAGCCAAATCCTGAGGCATCAAATGGAAAGATTACTGATACGAGTTATTGAGTATAATGGTTTTTTTACTGGTATCGCTAAGATATACTCGACTAAAAAATGGTCTCGGAAGAACTTAAATCATGAGATACTTGCGTCATCAAAGCACATCGAGCATCATTGCGCTCATTTTAATCAAGGAGGAGCAACTATGAAAAAACGGATTATTCCATCGGTCTGCAGTGGATTTATTTTATCCTGTATGACACAAATTGCTATCGCTGATGACATTCCAACTCGGTCATTGCCCATGTCGCAAATCCTGCAACACTTGCTGAGTAAGGGTTACCATACTATACAAGAAGTTGAGTTTGATGACGGATTATATGAAGTAGAAGCCCTTGATGAACAAGGAAATCAGATAATATTACGAATGAATCCACAAACGGGCGATCTCATCAAAAATCAAAACACTCAAAAATATCCAATATCCCTATTAGAAGCCGCCCAGAAAATTGAAGGGGCTGGTTATCATTCTATTTACAAAATAGAATCTCATGGTAGCCAGTACGAAGTGAAAGCCCTTGGCAAAGAAGATACGATAGTAAAATTAAGAGTAGATGCCAATACCGGTAAAATTAATAGAGACGAATGATTCGATTAGGCGTATTAATTAAAATGCCTAAAGACAGCTGATTTTTCTTTCAATAAGTAGTTATAACTGACACTACTTGTTTCTAAACGGTGCTATATTATTAAGAAAGATTTATAAGATGAGATGGATTGTTTTTCTATTGATTTCACAATCACTTTATTTCATTGCAAGTAGCATGGATATATGCCAAAACAGAGATTTTTTAAAGCCGTTATTGGGGTAATGGCCTTATTCAGCAAAATGCTTCTGTTGGCCTCTTGTGCCCCATCAACAACGACCAATGATTAGTAACAGCGGATTAATTATTTTAAGCAGATTATTACCACCTATCAAAAACAAGAGAAAGAAGTAGCCGAAAACATCATGGCAAGTGACAAGGGACTTTAGCTCGCAAATCAGGTACGCATTTTAACCATCACTATACAAAATGGCGAAATTTATTTTACTCAATTGAAAGCGACATTAATTTTATATTTTTACAATTAATACTTTTATTCATAATCAAAGTAAGTAATAGTCTTATATGGGTATGTTAAAAGCACGCTAAATAAAAGGAATTATAGATATGAAAATTGTTTATTTAATAATTAGCTTTATGATTCTTCTTTTGAATTCGGGCTGTGGTGGATTACGTCAAGTAAATGCAGATGCGAAAAATGTTAACTTATATTTTTCCTATCCTACAGGAAATTGCCGTTTCTTAGGGATTATTAAAAACCCAAATGTACATGAAGTTGTGGATATCCGCACCTCTTTAAAAGATCTAGAAAAAGATGATAATAATTTTTTAAAAAATGAAGGTGCGAAGTTAGGAGCAAATGTTATCGTTCTTGTAACCCATACACCAAGTGAAGCTCATAAGAGATATGTAAGGGGATCAAAAAACTTAACAACTATTAATATCCATTCCGTAATAGCTAATGCCTATTACTGTCCCCATGTGAAAGTTGACCAATTACAACAAAGAAATTTAGAAATTAAGCAAACTCCATTATTTGAAAATGATGACCTGCAGATCAATCATTAAAAAATCCAGGACCCTGGGTTAAATTACAAAACTGAGGATAATTTAACCCAGTATTGTCAGATAAATTGTCCCCATCCTAAAGACATGAGGAAGGATTTTCTTGGGAAGAGAAAGCTCAACACCCCAATGAACAAGGTCATTGATAGGTGATATATTCCTCATGGATGGATTAATATCATGAAGGTGACTATTTATTCCTATGAATTCATAAAATAATTCCAATGTATATTTGGCTTTTTTAAAAAAGAACAGCAACTCCTAACGTGATTGTATCTTGAGTGGTAGGCTCTCCCTGACTTCGAAGAATCCTCTTAAGAGCACCATACTCTACATCATGCTCATACTCTGAAAAAATATTAAGTCCTGGCTTAAGACGATAATAAGGTCTCAGGATATAACGCATTTGGTTTAAGCCATTGCCAATCTCGTTTTTGACGACGGTATGAGTGGCCAAAATGCTGCGAATTCCTGTGAGGAAGAAGAAGTTATTGGTCAGCTGGTTAGCCCGTGCTAACTGAATGTCAAACTTGACACTGCCATCACGATAATACGTTCTAATGTTGGTATCAATATACCAAGGCATTAACCCTTCAATACCAATACCAGGTTGCCAATAAGGGCCTCCCGGGCGATAAAAATAATTGACTCCTCCTTTAACCGCCCAAAATTGGCTAATCAAATGCCAATAGAACACATCGATGTCTGCGTTTTCAACGGTTCCTTTATAAATTTCAGCGTCCTCAGTATACAACTGGAGCTTATTGTAATCTGGGCCATAGAGGCCTCTAAACGTCATTTCCTGAGCATTATGAAAAGGGTCTTCGCCCAGCTCGATATAGCTTGAACGATAGAAGCCTTGATGATGTCCTGCAGGGTGTTTGATGAGAGAAGCATCCAGTGGCATGACTTCGTCTTCTCGTACGACCGGCCGATTGATGTAGGCTTGCTGATAGGCGTAATTGTCTGGCTTTCGAGTGCCGTTGGCAATCTCAATGATGGTGGTGTATTGAAATACGCGCGCCATGCCCGCGGTCATGTGCAGAAGATGGTGGCAATGGAAAAACCATTGACCGCTGGCTTCAGTATCAAAATCGGCAACGGCAGTCGCTCCTGGAGGGACTTCAATGGTATGCAATAACGGATCGTAAGCCCCATGACCATTGCGTAAAATAAACCAATGGCCGTGAATATGCATGGGGTGACGCATCATCGAATTATTGGTAAATATAATCCGATAACGCTTTCCTGGCTCAATCAAAATCGGTTTGGCCTTATATTCCGGTAGACCATTAATAAACCAGATATAACGGTCCATGTAGCCAAACAATTCCATTTTAATAATCCCATCGACTGGTTTATTCGGATTATTGGTTTTCACTGCCCCTTTTAACTCTTGGTATTTGGTTCCTAAGGTGGTGGCTTTTGCCGAATCAGGTGGCTCTATTTTATCGCCTATGATGGTCGGCTCAATGGGCATCTTCATGTTCATGGAGCCATTCATCGACATGCCCTGCTCCATAGGCCTGTCAGACTTCATGTTCCTATTCATAGACGTGTCATTAGCAGAGTTAGACGTCTTATTCTGGCCCATTGCGCTATGATTCATGTCCGGCATGGCCATGCTCTTGTTCATTGAGGTCGACGAAGAGTCAGATTTTATTTGAGCAGAGTTAGACGTCTTACTCTGACTCATTGCCCCATGATTCATACCTGGCATGGCCATGCTCTTGTTCATTGAGGTCGACGAGGAGTCAGATTTCATTTGAGCAGAGTTAGACGTCTTATTCTGACTCATTGCCCCATGATTCATACCTGGCATGTCCATACTCTTGTTCATCGAGGTCGATGAGGATTTGGACTTCATTGATGAGGTGTGAGCGGAATGATTGGATGCCTTGTCCATTTTCTTTTGGATAGTCTTAGAGGACATCGAATGATTAGCACTTTGCGAACTCATTGCTTGAGAGTGCGAAGGCATGGTCATGGAGGGTTTCATCGCCGTTGATGATGTTTTTTTGTTCATCAAGGCGTGTTGTTGATTTCCACCCATTCCCCCGCCATTCATAGACATCATCATGTTGGCCATCATTTCTCTTGTGACAGGAAGTGGTTCAGGGAAAGGAGTCACGTGCTGATAGTTGACGACTTGATTAGGATGGGTCACTAAGGCCCCATAAGCTTTGCCCAGCGTGTCAATCGACTCGGCATAAATAATGTAAGGCTTGTTTTTTTGAATGGTCACCAGGATATCATAGGTTTCACCTGGTGCAATCCAAAAATCCTCAATGGGATAAGGGCTCACATCATTTCCTTGAATGTGCACCATCTCCACTTTGGCATCAGGAATTTTAACACGATAGATGGTGCTTGCTCCTGCGCCAATGAAGCGCAGTCGCACCCTATCCCCTACCTTCACAGGGGCAGTCCAAGGATGAGATTTTGGGTGACCATTTAATAAATAGGCATCATAAGCCACGTCACTTAAATCATAGATACTCATGCGCATTTGTTGCATCATTTTATAATCAGCGATTAATTTTTTACGCTCTTCAGGAGAAGCTTTACGATAATCATGAAGAAACTTCATAAGCGAGGGTTGTAGGGGAAATCGAGGACCGTAATAGTCGCCGTCTTTTTTTAAATTCGCAAGCACTTGCTCGGCGCGAGTGTTGCTCCAATCGGATAAGACCACCACATAATCTTTGGTGTAGTGATAGCTTGGAGGATTGGGTGGATCAATAATAAAAGTACCATACAACCCTTCTTGTTCTTGAACCTTGGCATGGGCGTGGTACCAATAGGTTCCCCTTTGGTGAAGCTTAAAGCGATAATGGAACACGCCTCCCGGAGGAATTGGTTTTTGACTCACCCCGTCCACCCCATCCATTTGCCAAGGGACTAAAAGACCATGCCAATGAATGGACGTTCCCTCATCCAAATGGTTATACACATTGATGGTGACATCATCCCCTTCTTTAAAATGCAACGTCGGTGCTGGAATTTGCCCATTAACAGCAATAGCGCGTCTTAGTTTGCCTGCAAAATTCACCGTTTTATAAGCAACCACCAAATTAACCGTACGCTTTGCTCCACCTGTCATAGTGAGAGGTTTCACTGTTCTAACAGGTTGGCTTTTAGCGATAGGTTGTTTCATTTTGTATTGTGCAGGTTTCGATTGAGACGATGTAGTCTTGGGAGAAGGTAACGGTTGTGTTGAGGCACCATGTTGCTCATGCTGGGCAAACAAAGCAGAAGAATTAAGCAGTAAAAAGGAAAAAATAAAGCAATAATTCCTTATTAGACAACGCAAATCCTTTTGTAACATGTTTCCATCCTTCCATAAAAATCGTATTAATGCGGTGATACTGTCTTTTCTGCTGTGACAGGCAGAACACCATACCCATGCCGATAGACTAATTCCGCTCCATACCAAGCCGTCGTGAGCAGCAACACCTGGACAAAGAGCAACGCCATTAAGAAGACCAGCGTCGGTTTTTGGTGTTTAATATAACGCCAAACCATCCAGAAAGCCACAAGTACAATAGCACTCGAGGTAGTTAGTGCCCAGTTGCGGTGAATCACTTTTACGGCGTGCACCATAGCACCATGTTTTACCGTATAAAAGGCATAAAATCCAGCCGACACGGTGGCAATCGTGCTCAATGCGGCCAGCCATAAACACCAACGCGCCACGATTTCCAATTCGACAATAAACGGGTTGATTTTCCATCGAGTATTAGAGGCGAAATAGATTAAAGCATAAAGAATCACCGAAACAGAAAATAAGGCCACGGTAAAATGGACAAAAATGGGGTGCCAATTAGGGATAATTTCTATCATGGTCGATGCGTTTCTTATTCCAGTTTGGGGAACCAACATCCTATTCCCTCGTTTCTTCTTATAAAAAAATAGCCAAATGGCTATTCAGTTACCCCCTTTTTATTTCTTATTTAGTATTTTTGTCAATTGAATTGTTATCCGTTATGCTAAATGCCAGAGATAAAAATAGCAACAATAAACCGGGTTGTTTTTAGTCGTTGGCAAGAACAAGAACAATAATCTTGAAGGAATTGTTATGAACGCTAAGGATTGTTTTGCAGAGAATGACCACGAAGAAAAAATTAGAGAAACTAAATCTCTTTTTGATGAGAAAGAGGTTCATGAAGCCAGGGACTTAGAAAATGAAATGGACCTTGACGAGGAGTTTGATGCCATACGCTCTATGAATTAACGTCCTCGCCTGTTAATCGGGATCCTTATAAAGGGCTTCAAACCAATTGGTCATCACCTCATTACGCATGATTCGGGAGGATTCCAACGAATCCCTCATCATCTGCGCAACACCATGCTCTATTTTTTTAAAGCAATTGCTCTGTGTAGCCATGCGGCGATTGGCTTGAATGGGTGGGCTTAATAGTTCGATTGCTTTCATCAGTGGATTCACTTTTTCAGAAAACACATAGCGACTTAGGCGCATGGGATGCGTTTTCTCAAGCCACCAGGATAAAAAAGGGTTACTTAAGCTCTGCACAGAAGGTTGGATAACTTTTTGATAAATTGAGTCATTGGCTTCGGATGTTTGACGAACCTTGTCAAACGGTTGCGTGGAGCTCGTTGTGCAAAGTTCTGTAAGTTCTCGCGCTTCAAAACGCACATGATATTGTTCTTTACTGCAATCGGGATCGCCCGTTGGGTTAACGATTATCATTTCATAAAGCCCTGGCTGCAATTGCTCAATGGCATCACTATGCTCTAAAATAGCACGATGGTGCAATCGAACGACCTTAGCCGACACAAAGATTCCTAAATGCCCAACGGAAGGATGAAGCAGATAAACCACTCGTTGTTTGGCCTTCTTCAAGGCTTGTGTCGTAGGATAAATGGTTCTTATCCAATGTAAAGCCTGCCTCGGTGGGGTAATTTGATCGCCTTGGGAAGCAAAGAGAACAAGAGGGCTTTGAATGCGTTTCAAATCGTAAACACATCCTTTATGAATCCGCATTTCACCACGCTCTAGTTGATTGCCAATAAAAAGATTATTCACTGTGGCCATTATCTCTTCTTGACTGAATTGATAAAAACCATTCCACCAACGTTCAAACTCCAAAAATCGCTCACGCTCCCCATCAATTTCATCAAATAAGCCATAATACTTATCCCAAATGGCCGTGGTGGGATTGAGTAACTCAAAATTAGAGACCAACCAGGCCCCATCAAAGATTCCTTCTTTTAAATCCGATAGGAAGCGGGCACTCCAGGAACCACCCAAGAGTCCACCCAATAACTGCATGGGATTGGCTTCTTCTTCGCTGTTGGACCAATAAGAAACTGGTGAGCCATTCATGACCGTCAAGCCAACCGATCCCACGCAATCAGAGACCAATAAAGCCAGCATCCAACCGGCTTGACAATTGCCATAAAGAATGGGGGCTTTGCCTTCATGCCAGGCTTGGACTTTTTCAACAAAATGGCGCAAAGTCATCAGGACATCGGCGAGCGTTTGATGAGACACCGGATTAGGATAAAAAATAACAAAATACACAGGATGACCACTATGTAACGCGATGCCTACTTCAGAGTCCCGTTTGAAACCACCAATCCCTGGCCCATGGCCTGATCTGGGATCCACAATAATAACTGGATGAGCATGAGGATCAAAACATTCTTCAAAGCACACATCACCGACTTCAAGAATTTTAACCAATGCATAATTCGTTTTAGGCTCCAATGATTTCCCATCCAAAACAAATTCATATTTGAAATTAAGCAGTGGTGGCAACCCTTGTTGTTCGTGCTCCATCATATTATTGGCGCGTTCACGCAAAGTATTCCAAAACAAAATAGAACGCTGCCAACAATCCAGTTGATAAGAAAAAAAATCATGCCCCATTTGATAAGGCGAATCGGTATTTTCCTTGCCCATGCATCACCACCATCCTGAATAACCCACCTCTTTATCTATTGTGGACTAGGGATAAGATTTTTACAAAAATTTTCTCTCCATTGGATGACTGATATGGACAAGACCTATTAAAGTCAACGACTGCTCAAGGAAGTGATTAAGGGAGATTAAATAACAAATAATCCAGTCGTAACCGTTTGTTGTTGCGCCGTAGATAATCTATTATGGTAATACCTCATTTGATTAGGATGAATCTCATGAAAAAAATCAATTTTCTATTGTATTTATTAACCATGCTCGCCATATCCTTTGTGACCTTGGGTCATGGAACCACTGAAGCCACTGACACTACAAACCAAACGAAACACCTGTATCGCGGCTCCTCGATTAGTCTTGAAGAGTTAGCACAAGTTGCGGATTTATCCTCCGCACGGGATCAAAAAGGAAACCCCGTGACCCTAGAAGAAGAAAGCTACCAGGTTGGCTCTTTTACAAAAGGCACAGTGACTATCATCCCCAAAAGTGGGAAAGCAGACGATGTCATTACTTTGGATTTAAAACCAAATTAATTTATAAACATTTTACCTGGCCCGTTTGCACTCAACATAGGACAAAATCCAATTTTATCCAATGAAAATGAGAACCAAAAATGTTGCTTGTTGCTTTTTTATTTGCAATATAAATAAACCCAATTCTCTCACAGCTAACACAAGGGGTTTGCCGCTGATTTTTTATTGTACGGGTTGCCCTTTCTCGACAAAATAAATTAAAAAACTCAATAAAAAATTGTGATAAGTAAGGATTTACGACAATATACTATTTAATATTTATATAAAATGGTAGAAGAGCATCCTATAAATCAATAGGTTAGATTATCCGATTCATTAGTCAAACAAGCGCAATCGATAAGCACTGTGATGTCTCTCATTCTTAAGTATGCGAAATGGACATTGGATGAACCAAACTTTAGTTCCATTAATTTTTTAAAGGTTATCGTATGAAAACAACCTGTTTTCTTCAAGGAATCATGACCATGATTTGCCTATGTTGGGGAGGGCTAGCCTTTGCAATTGCCAATACACCCCTGACGTTAACCGAAGCAGAACATTTAGCGCTTGCCACCTCCCCTGAATTAAAACGTTTACAAGCAAACAGTCGAGCGTTACAACAGCAAGCCGTCGCCGTTGGCCAATTATCCGACCCACAATTACTGGCAGGTACGATTAATGTCCCTACCGATACCTTCAGTTTTACCCAAGACATGATGACCATGGTAGAGGTCGGTTTGCAACAGCAATTTCCACGGGGTCACTCTTTAAAGATGAAATCCCAACAAACACAAGCGTTAGCGAAAGTAGAGCTTAAAAAAGCCTTTGATCAAGTCATCACCTTGTTACGTAACGTACGAGAAACTTGGTTAGATCTGTATTATTGGACGAAAGCCTTGCAGGTTCTTCACGCCAATCGGTTGTTATATAAGGATTTACTGAAGGTCACGCAATCTCAATACAGTAACGGTAAAATTAATCAATCCGATGTGATTCAAGTGGAATTGGAATTATCACGACTCAATGATCAGGCCATTCAAATTCAGCAGCAACTTGATATTTTACGCGCACAACTAGGTCGATGGATTGGGATTAATCCTGTCAATCGCCCATTAGCTCTTTCAATGCCTGCGTGGTCTCGGCCACCACCATTGAATCAGTTAAAAGCCCGATTACCAAAGCATCCTTTGTTACAAGCCGATGCCTCCAATGTGAAAGCCTCCCGCTATGAGGTCGCGTATGCCAAAGAACAATATAAACCAGGTTGGTTACTTGGTGTGAGTTATGGCTTCAGGCAAGGAGTCATGCCAGACAGGATGCCTCGCTCGGATATGTTGACCGCTCAAGTTACAATGGATCTGCCTGTTTTTACTGCTAATCGACAAGATAAGCAATTAAATGCCAGTTACAACCGACTCAATGCGAGCCACTTTGAAAGACAAACACATTATCGAGATTTGCTTCAGGCACTCAGTGCGCAATATGCGACATGGCAGCGTCTTTCAGAACGTGAGGTCATCTATGAAAAGCAATTGCTTCCTGAAGCAAAACAAAATGCCAAAGCGGCTTTATTGGCTTATCAAAGTGCAACCACTGAATTAACCACCGTGCTACGCGCCTACAGCAGCCAATTAACCATTCAACTGGAACAAGTACAGATACAAGTTGAGCGCCTGAAATCCCGTGCAACACTACTGTATTTAGAAGGAGTTGCCCTATGAACAAGAAATTAGTACTCATAATCGTAATCTCCATTATTTTGGGAGTGTTCCTGGGGCGTTGGACAACTAACATCATTACTGGAAAAGCTTCACAAGAGGCAACCAACAAAAAACCACTCTATTGGATTGATCCCATGGAGCCAATGATTCATTACCCAGGACCCGGAAAATCGCGCATGGGCATGGAACTTGTTCCGGTCTATCCAGACGACAACCAAGAAAAAGGTGAAAAAGCAACAGTTCAAATCTCACCATCTGTAGTCAATAATCTTGGTGTACGTACCGTTCCAGTGATACAAACAACATTAGCAAGACATATAGACACAGTGGGGTTTGTAGAGCCTAATGAAAATCAAATCAGTCATATTCATACTTATGCTGATGGCTGGGTGAAAAATCTGGTGGTCAAGGCAGTAGGTGATTCTGTTAAAAAAGGCCAATTGCTGTTGCAATATTACTCACCCCAATTAGTAACTGCCCAAGAAGAATATCTAATCGCCTTAGAAGGCAATAATCAATCCTTAATTACAGCGTCTTATAAACGATTACAAGCCTTACACATCTCTGAACAACAAATTGAAGACATCAAAAAAAATCATCAATCGAATCAATTAGTAGCTGTTTATGCTCCACAAGATGGCATTGTTGCCGCTCTTAATATTCGGGAAGGTATGCGAGTTACACCGGATGTGGAAATAATGAGTTTAGTTGATCTTGCCAACGTTTGGATGATTGCCCAAATTTTTGAAGAACAAGCCAATTGGGTCAAGATAGGTGACCAAGCCGAAGCTCGAATATCAGCGTTCCCACAAAAACAATGGAAAGGTAGGGTAGAATACATTTACCCTCGATTAGAGCCCATGACTCGCACCGTCAAAGTAAGATTTCGTTTTGATAATCCCGATAATCAATTAAAACCTAATATGTATGCCAGCATTTCTATCCTGGTCAATCCGAAATCCAATGTACTGAGTATTCCTCTTGAGGCTTTGATTCGAAGTCCACAAGGTGATCGAGTGATAGTGGCCTTAGGCAAGGGACGTTTTCAAGTTCGCCAAGTCAAAGCAGGTATGGAATCGGGTGATCGAGTCGAAATTCTTTCGGGCCTTAAGGTAGGAGAAAACGTCGTTGTTTCCGGACAATTTCTGCTTGATTCCGAGTCGAATTTAAAAGCGGGTTTGGAGCGCTTGGAAACACCTGAAGAAAATGAAAAAGCCAAATCCTCAGGGATGAAATCCACGAACCCCAAAGGACAAAAACCATGATTGCAAGCATCATTCGTTGGTCAATTAACAACCGTTTTCTAGTGATACTCGTCACTGTAATGATGATAGTAGGAGGCCTCTACACCATCAATAACACCGTTGTTGATGCCATTCCCGATTTATCGGATGTCCAAGTGATTATTAAAACAGAATTTCCCGGACAAGCACCACAAGTGGTTGAAGATCAGGTGACTTATCCCTTAACCACCGCCATGTTAGCAGTACCCGGTGCTGTTACAGTAAGAGGTGAGTCAGGTTTTGGAGTATCTTATGTGTATATCATTTTTAAAGATGGCGTTGATCTGTATTGGGCACGTTCCCGGGTTCTGGAATACTTAAGCCAAATTGCCAATCAATTACCACCTGGGGCAAAAGTAGCTTTAGGGCCTGATGCAACAGGTGTTGGATGGGTCTATGAATACGCGCTTGTTGATCGCACAGGCCAACATGATTTGTCGCAACTCACCAGTTTACAAAACTGGGTTCTCAAATTTGAATTACAAAAAGTACCTGGTGTTGCTGAAGTAGCTACCGCAGGTGGCATGGTGAAGCAATATCAAATTACTTTAGATCCCAACCGATTACGCGCCTACGGTTTGACTCTCGACCAGGTCAAGCAAGCGGTGCAGCGAGGTAATCGTGAAGCAGGAGGCGCCACCATTGAAATGGGCGAAGCAGAATACATGATAAGAGCCAAAGGCTATTTGCAATCCATTCAGGACATTGAGCAAATTCCAGTAGGTTTAGGTAAAAATGGCATACCCATTTTGCTAAAAGAAATCGCTCATATACAACTAGGTCCACAAATACGACGCGGTATGACCGAATTAAATGGCGAAGGGGAAGTAGTGGGGGGCATTATTGTCATGCGCTCAGGCCAAAATGCCATGCAAACCATTGCCAGTGTCAGAGCAAAACTCAATCAATTGCAAGCAAGTCTTCCTAAAGGCGTGGAAATCATTACTACCTATGATCGCTCAAGTTTAATCCAACGAGCGATTAATACTTTAAGGGATAAGTTAATTGAAGAATTTATTGTTGTTTCTCTAATTTGTGTGGTTTTTTTATTCCATTTTCGCTCTTCATTAATCATTGTGATTAGCTTACCTATTGCTATTTTGCTCGCATTGATAATCATGCATGTGCAAGGGATTAATGCCAATATTATGTCCTTAGGGGGTATTGCTATTGCCATTGGCGCCATGGTGGATGCGGCCATTGTCATGATTGAAAATGCCCACAAGCACATAGAGCATAATGCCATTACTTCAGAAAATCGCTGGCCAATGATGCAACAAGCAGCTCTTGAAGTGGGGCCACCTTTATTTTTCTCTTTACTTATCATTACCGTGAGTTTCTTACCGGTTTTTACCTTACAAGCTCAAGAAGGACGGTTGTTTGCACCGCTTGCATATACCAAAACCTATGCGATGGCAGCTGCTGCAGCACTTTCAATTACCTTAGTACCCGTGTTAATGGGTTATCTTATCCGTGGCAAAATAAAGGCGGAGCAAGAAAATCCAATCAATCGTGCCTTAATGGCTGTTTATCGACCGATTCTACAAGCGAGTTTGAAAACACCCAAAACAACATTAACAATCACAGCCTTCATCATGCTTATTGGATTTTGGCCTGTCTCTTATCTTGGTGGTGAATTTATGCCAGAACTGGATGAGGGGGACTTACTCTACATGCCAACCACTTTTCCAGGCATTTCGGCAGGTAAAGCACAGCAACTTTTACAACAAACTGATAAATTGATTGCAACTGTCCCTGAGGTTAAAACAGTATTTGGTAAGATTGGGCGTGCTGAAACAGCAACGGACCCGGCTCCCTTATCGATGATAGAAACCACCATCCAATTCAAACCTAAAAATGAATGGCGTCCCGGAATGACTATGAATAAATTGCGTGATGAACTGGAGTCAGGTCTCAAGTTGCCAGGGCTTTCCAACGCGTGGGTGATGCCCATTAAAACTCGCATTGACATGTTAGCAACTGGGATTAAAACGCCAGTAGGGATTAAAGTTGCAGGACCTGATTTAAAAACCATTCAATCTATTGGTCAACAAATTGAAACTGTATTGAAGAAAGTACCGGGCACAACGTCTGTTTTTGCTGAACGAGTAGCTAGTAGCCGTTATGTGACAGTAGATATCAACCGCGTCAAAGCGGCACGTTATGGGTTAAATATTGAAGACATTCAGCAAATTGTTGAAACAGCCGTGGGTGGAATGAATGTGACACAAACGATTGAAGGGCGGGAACGTTATCCGGTTAACTTGCGTTATCCTCGTGAGATTCGCGATTCTTTGGAAAACTTACGTTCACTACCTATTGTCACTCCAACAGGAGCCACTATTCCTTTAAGTGAAGTGGCCACCGTTACGATTACCGAAGGACCTGATATGATTCGCAGTGAGAACGCCAGACTCAATGGTTGGGTTTATGTGGATATTGCAGGACGCGATTTAGGTTCTTATGTGAAAGAAGCTCAGAATATTATTAGGCAACAGGTAAAATTACCCGCAGGTTATTCGTTGGCATGGTCCGGGCAATATGAATACCTAGAGCGTGCCAAAGAGCGTTTATCCCTTGTTGTTCCTTTAACAATAGCTATTATTGCCTTTCTATTGTATCTTAATTTTCGTCGCTTAGGTGAAGTCATCATTATTTTAGCAACCCTGCCCTTGGCATTAATCGGCGGCATTTGGCTACTTTATTTATTGGGATATCATTTATCCGTTGCCGTAGGAGTTGGCTTTATTGCTTTGGCGGGCGTTGCCGCTGAAACAGGGGTCATCATGCTGGTATTTCTTAATCAAGCCTTGGAAAAGCAACAGCGGCAAGCGAAGCAAGAGCAGCGTGCTCTTACCAAAGATAATGTGTATACCGCCGTAGTCGAAGGAGCACTCCTGCGCCTACGGCCCAAAATCATGACAGTGACTGCCATTATTGGAGGTTTATTGCCGATTATGCTATTAAGCGGCACGGGCTCTGAAGTGATGCGACGTATTGCTGCACCGATGGTTGGCGGGATGGCTAGTGCCACCATACTCACTCTGATTGTTATTCCAGTGGTTTATCTTTTGTGGCAACGAAAAAAATACTAATAAAAAATTTGAGTTAGGTAATAAAAGAAAAAACTTAACGTTGAAGGAAGTTTGATAGCAATTTCCATAATAAATAGTGGTAGATTCTCGATTAAAAAATTTATCCCGAGTTATATAGAATGATATGTAACTCAATCAAATGTTTCTATTAGTATTACTATTTGACAGGTGATGCAAAAGTGTTACACTTATATTAGGCACCAATTTAGGAGCAATATCATGCCTACTAAAAATCCAAGAATAAATATTACTTTTGAGGAATCAACAGCAGGGTTACTTGCCTACCTTGCAGAGCTAGAACATAAATCGATTTCAGGCTTGGCTAAAGAACTTATCATGGAGGCATTGGAAAGACGTGAAGATAAAGTATTGTCTGCCATTGCTGAATTTCGTGATCATGCTACAGTAAAAAGAGTGAAGCATGATGACGCCTGGAAGTAAACTGTATCAAATTGAATATATAGAAGATGTTGTTAAAAACGACATGCCTAGTTTGTCAACTTCAGCCAAAAAGCTCATAAAAAAAGCCATCGAAGAGCGTTTGATGGCTGATCCTATCGGTTTCGGTAAGCCACTGCGATATAGCCTTAAAGGACATAGACGTTTGCGAGTTAGTGATTATAGGATTGTTTACCGCATCGAAGCAGAAACAAATACCGTCGTTATTATTGCAATAAAACATCGAAAAGAAGTTTATGATGATTTTTAGAACATTTCTATCCAGACAAGTATCAGACTTATACACCGGCTCCATCACAGTACCTGCTAGAGTGATAAGATAGAGAACCTGAGATTCTCCCCTACCTCACTATTACTTCAAAGCAGGCTACGCAACAAAAATCAACCTGTCCTAGTATTTCTATTAACCCTAAATCAAGGTTGTTAACACCATTTATCGCACCATTCGACTCGTTAACTATACAAAAGCACCGTACTTGACTTCAATTAGCTAGCATAATATTGTAATGTCGGAATGTTAAAAATCATTCCATCTCATGTCATTTAAAAGGAGCTAAAATGAATAAGTCAGATCTCATAAGGACAATTGTTACAAAAAAAATGAAAAATACTAAAGGACGTAATCTTTGTTGTTGGTAATACCAGTATTATAAAAAGATACCATTCACCTCATGACTTAGGTGAATGGTATTTATCTTATTAAGAGGTCATTGTTATGACAACGCCAATTGATAAATTATTAGAATATAAAAACACACAAGTATTAAATAGGTATAAAAAAGATTATCCCAATAATAAATTAAAAGCCGAAGAAGCCTTTCCAGAGTTATTGAAATACTTATGGATTTCTCAAAAACATAAAGAAGATTTATGTCATTTTCCAGAAAATGACGAATTAAAGTTCTCCTGTGGAATATACCCTGACATGTTGGATATTGATGACATGTGGCATACTTTCCTTCTTTTTACAAAGGATTATATGGCTTTTTGTGATCAATTTTTTGGAAAGTATGTACATCATACACCCGCTTCAGACAACGAGCCAATACCTAACAATGAATTTGAAGTCGATTTCAGTCGATATTTATTCTATATTTATGACCATCTAGGAGAAGAAACCGTAAAAAAATGGTTTGGCGAACTACTAGAGGAAGAAGTTGATATGGCCTAATGCCATTTTGCAAACACTGCCTACCAATATTGTCACTTATGCACAGCAATTGAATGGAATTGAAAATTGATAATCAGGAATCTCATGAATCGTCTTGCTGCTTGCTTTAAGTAAATGAGTGCATTTTCTCAATGTATAATAATGCTCTTGTTTTAAAATTAGGTTGTTTTCATGTTTTTTCGCATTGTTTATATCCCCCATGAGCATCAGAAGATCTTTAAATAAATTTTTATGAATCACCTCAAAACCATAAGCTGTTACAAATCGACTAACCTCGTCAGGCGGTAAAGAAAAACAATGCAGTTCTCTAGATTCAATTGGCATGTCTTCTGAAAAAGAATTAATTATTTTAGGAATAAAACTCAATATGAATTCATCATGCTCCTCAAGAAGATTAGCCAACCCTGCTAATAACTGCATTACTCCCTTTTCATTTAAATACATCGTAAGACCTTCTGCGATTACTAATGTTTTGCTTCCTTTCTTAAATCCATTAGCACACAGAACTTCTTCTAAATTATCTTCTAAAAAATCACAGTCTACACAAAAGAAATTTTCATTAAAAATGTGGGTATGGTTAATTCTTATATCAACTGGTGTTTGTCGGATTCCAATTTCCTTTGGAATATTCAAGAGTGCTTTCAGTTTTATTTGACGAGTTTGTCCCCTATCCAATTCATAAAACTGAACGTTTGGAAATTTTATTGATGAGATAAACGCTCGTACATCATAGCCACCACCTAGAAAAATAACTTGTCTTACACCGTTAGATAAAATACCCATTTCTACCTTGTGTTTCAGCATTAGTTTTCTAGCTAATATCATGGAGTGATAACCAGGAGTAACTGTTTTATTAAAAAAATTATGTTGTAAATAATGTAACAGTTTTTTTAGACTGTTTTCATCTCCATAAGAGCAGCCATAAGATTCGAAATCAACCACTGATGAAATGATGTGTTGGGCTAAACATAGTTCGATATAAAATTCAGAAGGTATTAATGGCTTATTTATAGATTGAATATAACTGCTCATCACGGAAAGCGCTGTTAAACTTGCGTTAACTCTATTGTTCTCTTTCATCACCTGAGTCATGTATGCTTATCCTAATTTATTGTTTTGCATAAGCCTATTTTTTAGCTATCTTTGCAGAAGAGACGAAACAAATATGCCGCGCACGTTATTTTACATCAATATATTTAGTCAAGTAACCACTCCTCAGTAATGGGGAACGGATACTTGACAAGTCTGATCTCATTTTAGCAACTGCAATATCCCTCTGGGCAAAACGCATTTGCACCTGTTTGGCTATATAGGACAAATGTGAATCAGTAATAAACTGCGAATCACAGGATATATTACAACCGATGCCTTAATTAATTAGGGGCATCCGAAGGATACAAAGAACGCAGCTGCGCCAACACTTTTTGTAATTTTTGCCAGTTGACTTGTGTCCCTTTTTTATCATTGGCATCGCCTGATTTATCAAGACGAGTGGCCAATTGACTGACATAGCTTAGATTTTGCTGCAGTGTTTTTTTCTGCTCCTCTGACAAATCTTTGCTTAATGCAGGTAATGCGTTGACTAAATCACGAATGGCAAATGCATGCTGGTGTATTGTCGTTAAATCATCACTACTAAGCACTTGATTAATGGATGCCGCATGCTTATCTACAGCCTCCCAAATGGCTGGAATCGTTTTGGGAATGGATTGTGTTGACTCTTCAGTAGAATCAGCCATTGCTTGAGAATACCCACAAACCAACAAAACACTGGTGATAAGCCCTAACCAAAAATGACTTTTTTGTTTCAAAGTAACGTGCTTCATGTTGTTTCTCCTTGTTCCGTTTTATTGAATTGCATCCGCTGTTCTCGCCATACTTCAATAGCATTATACACCGTAGGTACTACAAACATATTGAGTACAGTAGAAGTAAATAATCCTCCCAAAAGCACCTGAGCTAAAGGACGCTCCAGTTCCTTTCCTGCAGGCGAACCCCATAACAGAGGAATTAAGCCAAGCGCTGCTGTTGCGGCGGTCATGAGTACGGGCACTAAGCGATCGAGGGTTCCTTGAATGACCACTTGCTCACGTGGTTGTCCCTGGACACGCAATTGATTGTAGTGGCTCACTAAAATAATCCCATTACGTGCCGCGATTCCAAATAAGGTGATAAAACCAATCATAGCCGCCACACTCATGTTAGCACCGGCAAGAAACAAAGAAATGACCCCACCAATCAAAGCCAAAGGCAAATTGAACATCACAAGCAGTGCCTCACGAAATGTTCCGAAAGCCTTATGAAGCAGGATTAACATGATAAAAACAGCAAGTGCACCAAAAAGAATAATCACGCGAGAGGCTTGCTGCTGACTTTCAAACTGACCGCCGTATTGGATGAAATAACCGCTGGGCAAGGTCACCTTTTCCTTAACCCGTTGTTGCACTTCTTGAATCACACTACCTAAATCCCTCTCTTGCACATTAAAAGCAATCACCAAAACACGCTGCACATTTTCCCGATTAATTGCAAAAGGCTGGGGTTCTAGGCGAATATCAGCTACCGCACGCAAAGGAATTTTAGTTTTCTGATTCTCCGTTCCATGAGCGTCAATCAGCATGTTTTGAATGGCTTTAACACTATCTCGTCCTGTTTCACTCATGCGCAAATACAAATCAAACGTTCGCTGCCCTTCGAGAATACTCGACACGGTTACGCCATTCAAAAGAACTTGAACATCCTCAGAAATTTGCCCCACATTAATGCCATAACGCGCGGCTTTTTCTCGGTCAATGGTAATGACCAACTGGGGTACATTAATTTGTTGCTCTTTGTTAACATCCACTATTCCTGGTACGGTTTTTAATAGGGCTTCGACTGATTGACCCAGTTCGTTTAATGTCGCAAGATTATCACCAAAGAGTTTTACCGCGACTTGTGCTCTGACCCCCGACAGCACTTCATCCATACGATGGGCAATAAATTGACCTACATTAAACAGCGCTCCTGGGATGTTTGCCAAATCCGCTCGAATGCGTTGCAATAATTCATCCGGAGATATGCTCTTGTCTTTGCCAAAATCCAGGCGCACATCGAACTCACTGATGTTGGGTGGTAGGGCATCTTCGTCCAATTCACTGCGGCCTGCCCGTTGAGCAATGGAAATCACTTGCGGATACTTCAACAAGGTTTTACTGACTTGATTGCCTAAGCGCATGGATTCATCCAGCGAAGTTCCTGGCAACGTACTCATCACAATAATAAAATTGCCCTCATGAAACTCAGGTAAGAAGGAAGTCCCAAAAAAAGGAAGTAAAGCTAAAGCAAAAACAAATGCGCCAATCGCGATAGTCACGACCGTTTTACAATGGTCCAATGACCAATTTAACCCCATTAAAAAATGTTTTTTTAGCCAAATCACAAAACGAGTTTCCGCTTGAGATTGTTTGGCTGCTTCTTCTTCCGTCAAATGATAACGTTCCTCTTGAGATAAAGCATGCATCACCACTTTATTCTCTTGCTGTTTTTCACTTTTTCGCACTAAAAGGAGATAACAAAGGGCCGGCACCATAGTAATAGAGACAACAAGAGAACCTAAGACTGATGCGATATAAGCAATGGCTAAAGGACTAAAAATCCGCTCAGGGATTCCTGATAGAAAGAAAATGGGCAAAAACACGAGGCTAATAATAATGGTCGCATAAACTACGGAACTTCGAATTTCCAAAACCGCATCAAAAACAATTTCAATCGCGGGTAACGGTTTATCGCTCATGCGATTAAGCCTTAAGCGATGGACCACGTTTTCAACGGTGATGATGCCATCGTCAACCACTTCCCCAATCGCAATCGCCATCCCACCCAAGGTCATCGAATTGATACCAAAACCAAAATAATGAAGCACCAGGATGCCGACAATAAAAGAAACCGGCATGGACAAAAACGTAATAAAAGAAGCTCGCCAATTCATTAAAAAAAGAAACAATACTGCAATGACGATAATTGCTCCTTCAATCAGGGCTTTCGTTAAGTTATGAATAGCCGATTCAATAAAATTGGCTTGACGAAACACCTCGGTGATTAATTCAATCCCTGCTGGCAACGATTTTTTGATATCCGCTAAAGCTTGTTCCACTTTATGTGTCGTGGTTAATGTGTCGGCGCCATAAATTTTAGAAACAGTACCAATCACCGCATGTTCTGCATTATAAGACGCATCACCCCGTTTAATTTCACCACCGAAAGCGACTGCAGCCACGTTATCAATGGTAATAGGAACCCCATTACGGACTACAATCAGTGTTTTTTTAATATCTTTAAGCGTTTTAATCCGCCCAATGGTGCTCACTACGAATTCAGTACCGGCTTGATGGACAAAAGCACCAGGCACATTTTGATTTCCTGTTGTCAACGCTTGGCGCACTTCTTCAACCGTGATGCCATAGGCCAGCATGCGCGAAGGAATAAGCCGCACTTGATATTGCTTGACTTCCCCGCCTAAGGAAACTACAGAAGCCACCCCGCCTAAAGCTAAGAGGCGCGGACGAATAGTCCAGTCAGAAATGGTTCGCAGTGTTTCTGGGCTTGCGCTGCCACTCACCAAAGCATATTTAAGCAACCACCCGACCGCTGAGGTGACGGGCAGCATCACCGGTGATGAAACCCCCGGAGGAAGGCGGTTTACTACTTGTTGAATACGTTCATTAACCAGTTGGCGATTGCGGTAGATGTCCGTTTTATCATCAAATACCACGGTAATCGTCGATAATCCAACGGAGGTTTTTGAGCGAACACTAGCTACCCCTGGTGTTCCATTAATAGCGCTTTCCAAAGGGTAAGTCACCAGGGTTTCCACATCTTGGGTTGCCATGCCAGGCGCTTGGGTTTGAACTACCACTTGCGGTGGTGCAAATTCAGGAAAAACATCCACCGGCATTCGTTTTAGGGTATAACCACCCAGTAAACAAAGAATAATCGTTAACGCCAAAATCAAAGGGCGATTATGTAAAGACCAGGCAATGAGGCGAGTAAACATTTATTGGGGCTCCTCATGACTGCCGGATTGAAATTTACTACCACCACTAAGCCATAATGTATAAAGCTCACGATTGCCTTGAGTGACAACGAGGTCGCCAGGAACCAAGCCATCGGTAATTTCTGAGAAGTCATCATCCACAGCACCGACTTGAACATCCACTCGCTCGTAAGTATCCCCATTTTGCACAAAAACAAATTGCTGATTATCCGCCTGTAAAAGAGCCGCGTTAGGTACGGCAAGTGCTGCCTCATTACGAGCTAAAATGACGTTGGCGCGTACAAACATCCCGGGCTTTAGGAGTTTCTCTTCATTATCCAAGGTGATGCGCACATTCACGGTACGAGTTAAGGAGTCAAGATTGGGTTCAATTAAAGTTACTTGTCCTGCAAAAACCTTCTTTGGGTAACTTAAGGCATGAATAGTCACTTCTTGCCCTACCTTAACCTTACCTAAATCTTCTTCATACACTTGGGCTACGACTAATAATTTATCGCGATTACTGATGTGAAAAAGAACCGTGTTCGGCTCAACCGCTTGACCTAAATTGATATTTCTCGCATCAATAATACCCGCAATGGGGGCTGTGACGGCGACACTTGGAGGAGGATTACCTACTAACCTTGACTGTACTGTGGCCAAACGTTGCCCTGCCTTGACGCTATCCCCTAAATTCACATCAATGGCGGTCACGCTCCCACTAATCCGAATACTGACATCGGCTTGGGCATCAGGTAACAATTGAATTTGGCCATTTAAACCAAGCATTTGCGCCATGGGGCGATTGGTTGCTTCCACCACCTTGATGTCAAGCATTTTAGTTTGTGCTGGTGTTAAATGAACGGGGCCTTTGGCTCCTCCCTCGCTCACTTCAATTTCTTCTCCATGGGCAAAACACCCTTGAATAGGAAAGAGTAGACTAAGAAACAGACTAATTAATGCCATCCTTCTCATTTGCTGCCACCATCTCATTTGCTATCCCCATTCCTTTGATACGCTAAATAAGAGCAAAACCCATTGGTTTTACCTGGACCAATAGCCGTACATAAAGCCACATACACTTGCAAATACTTTTCTAAAGTATTGAGATATGTTGTTTGCAAATCATTTTGTTGTTTTTGCACTTGCAATACATTCAAAAAAGAAATTTGTCCGCTCTCATAAGAATCACGTGCCAGTTTGACATTCTCAACTGCTAATTTAAGAGAAACAGTTTGCGTTTCCCTAAGACTCATTTGAAGTGCTTTCAGTTGGGCATAGTTACTGGCTATTTCAGTTTCAATAACTAAATCCAAGGCACGTAATGCCATCATCGCTTGAGTTCCTGTGTGACTGGCTTCTAAAATTCGCCCCTGATTACGATTTAAAAGAGGAAGAGGCACAGAAAGCGTGACCCCCAAGGTGCGATCAGCGGGTTGGGGTGGTCCCTCTTCCACCACAATTTTATCTTGTTGAACACCAAGCCCTACCGTCCAATCCGCAAAACGCTCGGCTTTTGCCAAACGCCTGTCGGCATTGGCACGATGAATCGATAAAGCGATGGCCTGACGATCAGGACGATTTTTAAGGGCTAATGTTTTTAAGAAGGCTAACTCAGGAAGTTTTTTACCTGTGATGACATCCCTCTTAAGAGATAAAGGAGAATTGGCTTTCCGCCCCATCAATTGATTCAGTAGGGCATATTGACTGATACTAAAACTATGCAAAAGATGTTTTTCTTGTCCAATCCTCAGATACTCAATGCGTGCTGCATTGTCATCCAGCTTTGAAATTTCAGCCGCGTGATAACGGTTATGAATCACATCAACAAGCTCGTGGTTTATCCGTAATAAGTAATTCACCTGTTGCATGCGACGCTCGGTAATCACAGCAGCATAATACGCATTCGCTACTTTGCTACTTAATTGACGCTCTGCTTCCCTAATTTCTGCCATGGCTTTTAACACATCCAAGCGCGCCACTGTCTTTTGTTTTGCAATACGTCCTGAAATAGGAAATGCTTGGCTAAAACCAGCACTGCGTGAATATTCCCCTTCGTCATTAAATAAGCGATCGTCGTTATTGGAAAGATTAAGACTTGGATTAGGCCAAAGACCTGCTTGGATTAAACGCGCCTTGGCGATAGAAACAGTATAACGGGCTGCTTTTAAATCCTTGTTGTTCGCTAGAGCAATTTGAGTTATTTCTTGAAGGGTTAATACGTTGCCTGCTGTAGCCAGAGAGGAACACAGTAATAGAAGCATCACCCAACCAAAAAACCACTTCATAGAATTAATTTCCATAAATAATAAGATTCAAAATAACTTTTAATTCGTCTTACATCGGTATGCTCGACCTACCATCCAATGGTCCGCTACGAAATCATTTTTGGGATTGCCTTCATAAGTTTGCTGATGTTGAGTCACTAAAACCCTGTTAGCACCTAATAGAGCTGCTTCATTTCTTAAGATATTTAATTCATCCTTAATCAAATGATCATGGGATTGATAGGATTGGCTCATGCCATTACGATCGGAGGCTCTGACTTCCCCTAAAAAAGCACAGGCTTTGGAAGGCTTACCTGATTGGAGAAGGGTCACTTTTTCTCCCTCAGGAGTTAACTTGGCATTATAAGAACAGCCCACAAGGAGTACAGAAACCATCAATAGGATGGTGCGTTTCATCTGAAAATGAATCATGAATTAATCCCTTCTTTTTATTATTTTATTCTCTAGTATCTCCCACCCAATGCCATTAAACAAGAGTGGTATATTAATTGACGAGGTAGAACAAAAAAACAGAAAAGCACGCTAATAGCGTGCTTAATGCACTGCAGTAAGACGACTGTTTTGTGTGTTTTCATTTTTTATTCGGCAATTTGATGAATACCCAAATCAATCGTATCGTTCCTTGTTGCAAGCATCGGATTATAGACACAAACGGAACCATTGATTTTTCTTTGCTTTGCCGCATAACACGCCAAATCCGCTTCTTTAATCACGCTATTCACTGAAGCCGAGTGAGGATTCATCTGAGTGATGCCAATGGAGCAGCCTAGATTAAGCTTCGATAAAATACCTTTTTTGAAGGATTGCTTAGCTACTGTAATAAGATTTTCTGCAATCTTTTTCGCTTCATCCAAGGAGATGTGTTCCATCACAGCGATGAACTCATCACCACCATAACGAGCCACAATATCATCCTTTCGCAATCGCTGCCTTAGGAGTTGTCCAAATGCTGCCAACGTGTTGTCTCCCACATCATGACCATAACGATCGTTAACCGCCTTAAATTTATCCATATCAATAAAAAGGACAATAACCCATCCATCACTGCTCTTAATTTGCTGAAACCGTGTGTTCAACATTTCAAAAAGAGTCTCTCTGTTATGGCAACCAGTCAGCGAATCGTATTTGACATGATGCCTTAATAGTTCATAGCGATTTTTTAAATCATCCATTACTTCCATCTTTTGAATGGTCTTAGTCATAAGACGACAAGACAAATAAACATAGGTAGCGCCTAATAAAAACACACTGCCATAAAAATAATTAAGACAATGGGGATCAACCAAGAGACCATAAAAAATACTGGCCGAATAACTTAGAATAAATGCGCCAATAAAAACAAGATAAACGAGCCACTGCCAACGATAATGGCTCGTTTGTTGCAGTACGCTTTTAATTAAATAGGCACCACCGATTAGAAAGACAATACCAACCACAATCATAATAGCTGGGAACACCATGATTTTGCCTTATGAACAACCGACTGCTTCCTATTAGTATAGATCTCTTTTGTTTTTTTTCTATTAACAACCGTTTTTTTCATCTTTTGTTCATAGCCTTATCCGTCGTAGTCTCAGCGCATTAACAATGACCGAAACAGAAGACAGTGCCATCGCTGCTGCTGCAATAATCGGACTTAAGAGTAAGCCAGTTAGTGGGTATAAAACCCCCGCAGCTAAGGGCACACCCAGTACATTATAAATAAATGCAAAGAAAAGATTTTGACGAATGTTGCTCATGGTCATTTCTGACAAACGACGCGCTTTAACGATGCCACGCAAATCCCCATGTAACAAGGTAATACCAGCGCTTTCGATGGCCACATCAGTACCCGTTCCCATGGCAATACCAATGTCCGCCTTTGCCAAGGCCGGGGCATCATTGACCCCATCACCCGCCATAGCAACCACTAAACCTTTGTCTCTTAATTCACTCACGATGCGGCTTTTATCTTCAGGCATGATTTCAGCCACTACTTTTTTAATACCAAGGGTACCTGCCACCGCTTCTGCTGTTTTCTTACTATCTCCGGTGAGCATAACCATTTCGATGCCGCTTTGCTGCAACTCACGTATTGTTTCAGGAGTAGTCGATTTAATGGGGTCTTCCACCACCAAAAGAGCAACCGTTTTACCATCCACTGCCATGAACATGACTGATGCGCCTTTGCTGCGAAGTTCATCGGCTTTTTCAAAAAGGGCAAGCTTATCACTGCCATACTCTTGCATTAATCGTGCATTACCAACGGCAATACGATGGCCATTTACTTTACCTATCACTCCCTTTCCAGTAGGTGCTTCAAAATCTTCAACCGTCCCCAATGACAATTGTTTTTCTTTTGCTGCCATGACAATGGCAGTGGCGAGCGGATGCTCACTTTGATGTTCGATGCTCGCCGCAAACGTCAAAATGGCCTCTTCATCAAACTCATCATCAGTGACAATACGCGTCAGTTTAGGACGCCCCTCCGTTAGGGTACCTGTTTTATCAACCACTAACGTATTGACCTTTTCCATGCGCTCCAAGCTTTCAGCATTTTTAATCAAAACGCCACTCTGAGCGCCTTTTCCCACTCCGACCATGATGGACATCGGTGTTGCTAAGCCTAACGCGCAAGGACACGCAATGATGAGTACGGAAACGGCAGCGATTAATCCATAGCTAAAGGCTGGCTGCGGGCCGAACAGTGCCCACAGAATGAAAGACAACACCGCAACCAAAATCACCGCCGGCACAAACCAACCTGAGACGGTATCCGCCAATCGCTGAATCGGCGCACGGCTTCGTTGCGCCTCACTGACCATTTGGACAATGCGTGCCAGCATGGTATCACTGCCCACATGCATGGCTTTCATGATAAAACTGCCTGTCTGATTGATTGTTGCACCAATCACTTTGGCGCCCGCTTCTTTTGTAACAGGAATAGGCTCGCCGGTCACCATGGATTCATCGATAAAACTTCGTCCTTCCAGCACTTCCCCATCCACCGGTATTTTTTCACCAGGACGAACACGAAGCTTATCGCCAACGTGCACCTTATCAAGAGATACCTCTTCTTCGCTGCCATCCTCTTTAATGCGATGGGCACTTTCAGGAGCTAATTTCAGCAAGGCACGGATGGCGCTGCCAGTTTGTTCTCGTGCTTTTAATTCCAGCACCTGCCCTAATAAGACCAGAGTCGTAATCACCGCCGCCGCCTCAAAATAAACAGCCACTGTGCCGAATTGACTGCGAAAGGCAAGGGGAAATATCCCAGGAAACAGAACAGCCACTACACTATAAGCCCAAGCCACCCCAATGCCCATGGCAATTAGAGTAAACATGTTTAATTGGCGCGTTTTTAGAGAGTGCCAACCACGCACAAAAAAAGGCCAACCACCCCACAATACCACAGGTGTGGCTAATAGCAATTGAATCCAGTTTGAGATATTGGCCGAGATGAAATGCCCAAATCCATGGGCTCCCATTTCCAACAATACAATAGGAAAAGTAAGAACCAACCCTACCCAAAATCGCCATCTCATGTCGAGGTACTCAGGGCTCGCTCCCTCCTCAGTAGTTATCGATTCCGGTTCTAAAGTCATACCACAAATCGGGCAAATGCCAGGGTTTGATTGGCGAATTTCTGGATGCATGGGACACGTATAGATAACGGCACCATCGGTTTTAGAAGCCGTGTCTTGCCGCTTGTGGAGGCCATGCTCTTTGTGAAAGCAAGCAGGTTCTTTGTCAGTATGGGTATGCCCTTGGTGATGGTCGTGTTTCATGGTTTGCCCTACCTGTTATGTGTGAGTACGCTTTGACTTGATTTACCGAGACAGCGAACAGGCTTAATGGCCAGCGCCGCCATGACCACCATGCCCGCCCGCGCTGTGTCCTCCATAGCCGCCATCGACCTCTTGGGAGCCATGCTTCACTGCTCCATCGCAGGAACTCAAAAAGAATAGTCCTCCGATTAACCCAATAAGCACTGCAATCATTCTAAAGGCTTTAAACATGGATTACTCCTTGTTAATAATCAACTTATTTAGCTTACTTTTTAAAGCGGCCAGTTTGTTTTTGACTAGAACTTCCACAGCCAAATCACTCACATCAATCGCATTGGTGACATGATGAATGGTATTACACGTGATAACTTGCACCCCTTTCATCTCAGATAATAAAGAATAAGCATCTTCTGCAAACAGCGCATGCACACCAATACAAACGATGGACTTGCCCCCTGCTTGTTGTAACTGCTTCACCGTCTCTACCATGGTTCTAGCGGTGGAAATGATGTCATCGACAAGCACGAGTGTCGAGGATTCGAGTTCAGGAATAGTGGGTACTGAAATAGTCACTTCTTTGTCACCACGCCGAATCTTTTCCAAAATCACATAGGGAAAACGACCTTTTTCTGCAATATCGGCAACCCACTGTTCACTTTCCATATCAGGACCAATTAGAATTGGCTTAGGAACATGATGTTTAATCCATGTAGCAATCATCGATGTGGCATGCAAAACAAAAGTGGGGATCGAGTAGATTTCATCTAACGAGTGATAACGGTGTAAATGCGGATCAATGCTCATCAACCAATCGAATGAACTGGATAACATCTGTGCAAAATAACGTGAAGTAATCCCCTCACCCTGATGAAAGCGTTTATCTTGACGTAGATAGGAAAGATAAGGAGCAATCAAGCCAACTTTTCGAGCCCCTAACTCTTTAGCCGTTTTGGCAAAAAACAACAAAGGGAGTATTTTTTCATCCGGCTCGTTTAAGCTGTCCACCACCATAAGACTGCGATTATTAACCTCTGAATTGATTTTTAAGTACCACTCCGTGTCTGGAAAGCGATGAAAAGTCACATCCCCCACGTCCACTTGCAGAACTTCTTGTAATCGTCTGGCGATTTCTGATGAGTCAAATAATGAAAATAATAAGGGCTTCAAGGGCTTTCTCCTAAAAGAATTACGTCTTGTTTGTCACGTAAAACATCACAGGCGTAATGGAGCTCCCCTGAAGACTCCGAATGAATTGTAAACAAAGGCTCACCTTGTTCAACGGATTCGCCGACATGGACATGGAGGTCAATACCCGCCGATTTCGATTTTGGCGCACCAGCAAGCTTGGCAATTTTTGCAAGCTTTCGATTATCAATGAGGGAGACTTTTCCTGCCTTTGCAGCCACAACAGGATGAGTAAAACGTGCCTTTGTCAATTCCCTCATCCCACCCTGAGCCTCACAAATGGCCTGAAATTTCTTAAAGGCTTGTCCACTTTCCAATAATTGCTTCGCAATGGATTTCCCTAAACCCGGTTGTACTTTCGAAGAACACTCTAACGCAGCACCCGCAAGCGTCAACGCTCGTTCACGCAAATCATTGGGTGCATCAGGCAATCCTTGCAACACCGCCAATACATCGCGAGCTTCTAATGATGGGCCAATGCCATATCCTACCGGTTGTGAACCATCGGTCAATAAAGTATGGACAACAAGCCCTAACTCGTTACCTACCTCCTCAAGCAATTGTTTCAGAAGGAGCGCCATAGACTGATTCCTGACTTTGGCAGTAGGTCCTACGGGAATATCAATGACCGCATGTGTAGCACCTGTTGCAATTTTTTTAGAAAGAATGGAAGCTACTAATTGCCCTTCACTATCTAAATCAATAGCTCGTTCCACACGGATGAGCACGTCATCAGCAGGACTTAAACTCACAGCCCCACCCCATACGATACAGCCGTTTTCTTGTTCAACCACTTGGCGCATCTTTTGGGGACTTAAGTGGACTGGAGCTAAAGTCTCCATGGTATCCGCAGTCCCCGCAGGTGATGTAATGGCACGCGACGACGTTTTAGGTATCATCAACCCAAAGGCAGCCACGATGGGAACCACAATCAGAGTGGTGCGATTTCCAGGCAATCCTCCCACACAATGTTTATCAACGACCAGAGGTGAAGGCCAAGATAAGCGATCACCACTATCAATCATGGCTTTGGTGAGCTTCATCACTTCCGTACTGGTTAGACGTCCTGAGGCACTTGCCGCTAGAAAAGCGGAGATTTGTACATCAGAAAGACGACCGCTTAACACATCATCAATGATGACCTTCATTTGTTCATAAGACAGTTCTTTGCCATAAATCTTGGTATGCACATAGCTTAAGGATTCCAAGGGTTTTGGATGGGAGACCTGAATTTCATCGCCTTCTTTGGCATGTAAAGACTCCCAGGCGTAATCCGACAAACCAGCCTCACCAGGCTGAAGTAGCTCTGAGGTCACCACATTAAGAGTGGCTATAATAGAGCGCTGACCTAAAGTCACTTGGATACGGGTCTGTACTTCGAATCCTTCCGAATGACAAACATGACAATCCTCGCGCATGTAAATAATAGCTTCGTGATAGGTTTTAATCCCTAAATGTTTTAACCGAAGCCCATGAGAGGTTTGCTTACTCACCACAATTCCTCCGTTTGCAGATAAGAAGGAATGGTGCAAGAAAAACCTAATTGCTTCTCAATCTTCTGTTTTAGCGATTGGGCGCTGTGAGGCTCCCCATGGGTGATAAAAACCTTTTTAGGCGGATTAGTCAAATGAGTTAGCCATTCTAACAATTCCGGGTAGTCGGCATGAGCCGATGTACTGCTCATGACTACGACCTTAGCTTGTATCGGAATAAAACTCCCGTGAATTTTGACTTGCTTCTCCCCATTCACAATTCGAGCACCACGAGTGCCACCCGCCTGAAAGCCAGTAAAAAGTAGGGTATTTTTAGGATTAGGCGCAAAGGCTTTTAAATGATGCAGAATGCGGCCGCCTTGCGCCATGCCGCTGGCCGCTATGATGATTTGCGGCATGTGATGACGGTCAATCTCCTTGGACTCCTCAGGTGTGTTCACATAGGTGGCAACATGGCATAGTCCACGACATTGTTCTGCAGTTAAATGGTGGTCTTCTTTATAAGTGCAGAGTAAATGAGTGGCATCAATGGCCATGGGGCTGTCTAAAAAGACAGGAAGGTCTTTGGTAATTTGCCCTTGTCGTTTCAGTTCATAAATAAAATAAAGAAGACTTTGCGCACGCCCTACTGCAAACGCAGGAATAACGACTGAGCCCCCTCGTTTAACGGTTTGATTAATCACCTGAGCCATTTGAGGCAAAGGATCTGTGGCATCATGCAATCGGTCACCATAGGTGGACTCCATCACCAGATAATCCGTTTCTTGAATGAAGGCAGGGGCTTTCATAACGGGATCATAAGGACGGCCAATGTCTCCAGTAAATACAATGGAACCTTTTTGGGTTTTTATTTTGACCATGGCCGCACCCACAATGTGACCAGCACGATGATACACAAAACTGAAATCATGGAATAATTGATGCGGGGTATCAAAATCAATGGTTTCAAAATACTGCAATGCAGTATGAGCTTCTTTTTCAGTATAAAGAGGAAGAGCAGGTTGGTGTTTGGAGAATCCATACTTATTGGCCAAGCGGGCTTCTTCTTCCTGCAGATGACCACTGTCGGGTAACAAAATGGAACACAGTGCTTTGGTACCCGGTGTTGCATAAATTTTGCCTTGGAATCCATTTTTGACGAGCAAGGGAAGATAACCCGTATGGTCAATATGCGCATGAGTGATAATCACCGCATCGATATCATGGGGGTCAATAGGTAAAGGAGCCCAGTTGCGTAATCGTAATTCTTTATAGCCTTGAAAAAGACCGCAATCAATCAGGATTTTTTTAGAACCGACGGTCAAAAGATATTTAGAACCAGTAACCGTCTCAGTTGCTCCTAAAAAAGTTAATTTCATCTTGCCTCCGTTAAGTCTGCTGTTTTTTTCAAATCCATTTGGCCCCGCCACATCACATAAACCACAGGAATCACAATTAAGGTCAGCAGTAGCGCTGAAAAAACCCCACCGACCATAGGAGCGGCAAGACGCTTCATCACATCGGCTCCAATGCCTGTAGCCCACATCACCGGTAATAGGCCAATGATGTTAGCAAGACCCGCCATAGCCATGGGACGAATGCGGGAGACTGCACATTGTTGCACCATCTGAATCAAATCGGACAAGGTTCTGAGCCCCCCTTTTTCCTTTTGTTCATGGTAATCGGAATCAAGGTAAGCGAGCATCACAGCACTGGTTTCAGCAGCAACTCCTGCAAGCGCTATCATCCCTACCCAAACCGCAATACTCATGTTATACCCTAATACATAAAGCAGTAAAAAGCCGCCAAATAAAGCAAAGGGAACGCCTAGCATCACCATTAAAGTCTCAGTGATGGTGCGGAAGGTAAAGTAAAATAAAACAAAAATAATAGCTAAGGTCAGTGGCACAAAAATTTTAAGTCGCTCATAAACCCGTTGCATGAACTCATATTGTCCCGACCAGGCCAATGTATAACCTGGAGGCAATTTCACTTTGACTTTGACTGCTTGCTTTAGCTCCTCCACATAGCCGCCAATGTCTCGGCCGCTGATGTCAATGAAGACATAACCCGCCAACATGCCATTCTCATCGCGAACCATGGCAGGTCCTGAACGAAAAGTTAGCGTCACCAATTGCGCGATGGGTACCTCCGCACCACTGGGTGTTTTGACTAAAATACGATTGAGCTTGTCGGGGTCATCGCGCAATTCTCGCAAATAACGCACATTCACTGGGTAGCGCTCACGCCCCTCGATCGTGGTGGCAATGTTTTCACCACCCACGGCCGATTCAATGATGCGATTAACGTCCATAATGGTTAAACCATAGCGAGCCAACTGGTCCCGATTAATTTGAAAATCAAGGAAGTAGCCTCCAGCCACCCGCTCGGCATAAACCGTACTGGTGCCCTTTACTTCTTTGGCCACCATTTCAATTTCTTTGCCAATGGCTTCAATTTTTTTAATGTCGGGGCCAAAAATTTTTATTCCTACAGCAGTCCGAATTCCTGTGGTGAGCATGTCATTACGCGCTTTAATGGGCATGGTCCAAGCATTACTCACACCTGGGAATTGCAACGCTTCATCCATCTCTTTCACCAGGCTTTCATAAGTCACTCCTTTGCGCCAAAATTCTTTAGGCTTTAACTCCACAATCACCTCCATCATATTAAATGGAGAAGGGTCGGTAGACGTTTCGGCTCTTCCCGTCTTGCCAAAAACGTGTGCCACCTCTGGAAATGCTTTTAATTTCTTATCCATTTCTTGAAGCAAAGCCGTCGCTTGCGTCACCGAAATACCCGGTAAAGTAACCGGCATATACAAAATCGTCCCTTCATAAAGAGGGGGCATGAATTCAGAGCCAATGAGTTTATAAAGAGGAATGGTGGCCATAGCCAATACAATGGCAATTCCCATTACGAACTTGCGATACCTCAAAGCAAGCTTCAACACGGGCGCGTACATGGTTTGCATCAAGCGAGTAATCGGATGTTTTTGTTCAGGGATAATTCGACCACGCACCAAAAGAGGCAATAGGACAGGAATTAAGGTGATGGCAAGTAAAGCACTCATGAAAATGGCCAAATTCTTAGTATAAGCCAAGGGCGAAAACAGCCGCCCTTCTTGAGCTTCCAAGGTAAAAACGGGCATGAAGGAGATGGCAATGACCAAAAGGGATGAAAAAATGGCAGGCCCCACCTCTTTCGCCGAATCGATTAACACCTGGGTGCGATCACCTGGGCTTCCTTTTGCTTCCCAATCCGCTAAGCGTTTATGGGCATTATCGACCATGATGATGGCCGCATCGACCATATCGCCAATGGCGACAATAATGCCTCCGATGGACATGATATTCAGTCCGACATGTAAGAAATAAATGGGGATAAACGAAATCAAAATCGCCAGCGGCAAAGTAATAATAGGAATCAATGCCGAGCGAAAATGCCCTAAAAACACAATAATGAGTAACCCAACCACCACCAGTTCTTCAATCAAGTTCCAATTGGCCGTGGAAATCGCTTCCCGGATTAAATGACTTCGGTCATACACAGGAACCATTTTTATCCCTTCCGGGATTGCCGAAGCTAATTCTTTCAATTTATCCTTGATGCGACCAATCACTTGCAGCACGTCTTCACCAAAGCGCATGATGACAATGCCACCCACGGCTTCGCCTTGGCCATTTAAATCGACCACCCCGCGGCGCATGTCCGAGCCAAGCTGAACAGTCGCTACATCACGTAATAAAATCGGTGTGCCATTGGCATTGGTGCCCACGGCAATTTTTTCAATATCCTCAGTAGACTTAATGTATCCGCGACCACGAATCATGTACTCCACGCCCGAAAACTCAATGACTCGACCACCGGTGTCGTTATTACTCATACGAATTTTTTCAACAATCTCAGGAACCGATAGGTTGTAGGCAAGGACTTTGACTGGATCCAAATTGACTTGGTATTGCTTGACAAAACCTCCCACACTGGCTACTTCAGACACCCCAGGAACCGCTCTTAACCAATAGCGCAAATACCAATCCTGAAATGTGCGTAACTCAGCCAGGTTATGCTTGCCATTGTCATCCACCAAGCCGTATTGATAAATCCAACCCACCGGTGTCGCATCAGGGCCCAATTGAGGAGTCACTCCTTCGGGCAATTTTCCAGACAGCTGACTCATGTATTCCAAGACCCGACTTCGCGCCCAATAAATATCCGTACCATCCTCAAAAATGATGTAGACATAAGAAAAGCCAAAATCAGAAAATCCCCGCACAGCTACTACTTTTGGTGCTGACAACAATGCAGTTACAATAGGATACGTGACTTGATCTTCGATGAGATCGGGCGAACGTCCCATCCAGGTCGTATACACAATGACCTGAGTGTCTGAAATGTCAGGCAATGCGTCCATACGGGTATTCTTCAAGGCCATATAGCCCATGAAAGAAAACCCGAGCACAAAAAGCAACACAATAAAACGATTGCGTGCACAAAACTCAATAATCCGTTCAACCATAAAATCCCTTTATTCCAAGGCCAAATCACGCCTCTTTATTAGAGCTTCTTTCCTATTGTAGAGGCTCGGTAAGAAAGTCTATTGATGTTGCATACCTCCCATGGCCGCTTTCAACTGGCTCTCTGAGTCAATGAGGAAATTGGCAGACGTAATAATTTGATCGCCCTCTTTAACCCCTTTGATTATCTCAAGCAAATCCCCTGCCCTAACCCCTAAGGTCACGTCCCGCCATTCAATTTTGCCATTGCCATGGTAAATAAACACCACTGCGCGCTCACCTGTGAGTAGAACAGCATTTTTAGGGACCACAAGACGTTCACCCAAAGGTACTTTGAGTTCCAGATTCACATACATGCCCGGTTTTAATTGCTCCTTCTGGTTGTCCACTTCAAAGCGAACCTTGGCTGTACGTGTTTTCATGTCAATCGTAGGGTAGATAAAATCAAGCTTGGCCTTAAATAATTCATTGGGCAAGTAGGTAAGGGTCAAATCAGCCATTTGACCAAGACGAATATAAGGAAGCTCATATTCGTAAATGTCCCCTAAAACCCACAAGCGTGATAAATCAGCAATGGTATAGAGTTCATCTCCTGGCTCAATGCGCATGCCCACCAGCGCCATTTTTTTAAGAACCGTACCTTGGATGGGGGAATGAATCGTCATCGTCCGAGTGATTTTGCCCGTACGTCTTAATTGCTCAATGTCTTTTTCGGAAATCCCCCACAGCAACAACCTTTGGTGGGCTGCTTGAAAAGCAGACTGCGCACCACGAGCCGCACTCGATGTCGTATTTTTGCTTAATATTTTTTGGGCATTAAGGGCGAGCAAATATTCTTGCTGGGTGGCGACCAATTCAGGACTGTAAACGGTAAAAAGAGCTTGGTCTGCTTTGACTTTTTCTCCGGTAAAATTAATGAATAAGTTCTCAATCCACCCATCAAAGCGTACATGAATATGGGCAACACGCCGCTCATCGGCTTCAACACGCCCCACGGTACGGATTATTTTTTCAACCACTTGGCGACGCACCGGCTCTGACGTAATGCCAATGGCTTGTAAACGAGCCGGATCAATCACAATCTCATTTCCTTGAGTGGACTGTTTCATGTCCATCTTGCCATGATTATCCATGGCCTGTTGCGCCTGAGTTACCTGCAACAACGAAAGTAAACTCAAAATAACCGCACTCTTGATTATTAACTTAAAATTCATAAGAACGTCCCTGTGCTTTCTTCGATTTGCGCGATCGCTTTTTCATGTTCAGCAAGTTCACCGTGCCATTCCAATTCATTTTCTTGCAGCGTCAATAAATTATTCAGCATCGTTAAGAAATCCACTTTACCCACGCCGTAGGTGGCTTGCGATGAAGTAAATGTTAAAGTGGCTTGTGGAATGATGGTATGTTGAATCAGATGAATGAGTTTTGCCGAGCGCTCTGCCAACAAATAGGCATTTTTCACTTGAAAGGAAAGCATACGATAGGTGGTCTGCAAATCCTCAATATCCGCATTATACCGCGCAAGTGATTCGCGCACGGCATGATTTTGCTTTTGCATGAAATAAAGTGGAACCGTTGCTTTTAACAACACTTGATAGCCTTTGGTGTGCATTCCCGTATCATGAAGTCGTCCCCCTTCGATTTCCACATCCGGGAAATACTCCATTTTACTTAAGCGGATGGCTTGTCGTCCTTTTTGAACAGCACGTTGCTGCATGATTAATTGCGGTGCTCGGCTCTTAACGAGCGTGTAAAAATACTCTAAATTATGCCCCATTGGCGTTACAGGAAGCACTGCTGGTGTATGGATTGTAATTTCTAAGGAACGATTTAAAAGGCGATTGATATCCGCCTGCAGGGATCCCCGTTGTTGCTTTAAGATGACTAAACGCATCAGTAGACGAGAAATCTCAGTTTGGGCACGATAAATATCTTGTTGGGGTGTTTTCCCTACACTGTAATTGGCTTCGGAACTCTTTTCCATTTCATGAAGAAGTTCCTGGTTTCTTTGTACGATCTCGATGGATTTATTGACAAAATAAAGATCGTAATAGAGCCGTTTTAATTCAGCAATGACGGCGAAACTAGTGGCTTGGTATTCTGCTTCCGCTCTTTTGGCCTCGAGCGTTGCTATCCTTCCTCGCACAATGAGTTTGCCAGGAAAAGGAATTTCTTGTTGGCCACCCAACATTTGCTCGCGTCTTGGATCCACATCCATAGGGATATTCTCAGACATGTTGATGTACCCTGCATTAAGCTTCGGATCGGGTAACGCTTTTGCCTGTGGAATCACATGGATTGCTGCCAGTAGTCGGTCGCGTGCCGCACGAATTTGAGGGTTGTTTTGAGTGGCCTCATTGATTAGCTGCGATAAAGCAGGCGGTGTCTTGGCATAAGATACTGGCCCTGCAAAACAACAGAAACCTAAGAGAATAGTCCAAATCATTTTTTTAGCACTAAAATGCTTCATTGGGTGCCTTCCTTAGCCGTTTCTGAGCTTCTATCACTAACAAAGGCACCATGCCTAATAGAATCCAAACCAGGCATTGGGTGAATGAGACCGGTTGTATCCCAAATAATTCGCGCAATACCGGGATATGATGAATCAAGACCTGCAGGGAAAAACTGATGCTCACAATAAAAAAGAGTCTTAAATTGGAAAACAATCCTACTTGCCAAATATTTTTGGTGTCGCTTCGCGCTCCAAAGGCCCATAAAAGCTCGGCGGTTACTAAAACAGAAAAGGCCGCATCTTGGGCTTGAATTAAATCCTTATCGATTAAATATTCATAAGCAAACACACTAAGGATTACTAAAGCCTTTAAACAACCCACAAAGGTTACTCGTTTGAAAAACGCCATATCCATCATGGATTTTTGCGTGGCTCTGGGTGGACGATTCAAAATCCCTGGCTCTGACATATCGGTAGCTAAGCCAATGGCCGGCAAACCATCGGTTACTAAGTTAATCCATAATAATTGGATAGGAAGCAACGGCAATGGCCAGCCGATTAAAAGTGCTACAAACACAACCAGTAACTCCCCACTATTGCCTGCTAATAAATAGGCAAGCGTTTTGGCAATGTTATCGTAAATCGTGCGACCTTCTTCAATACCTGCCACAATCGAGGTGAAGTTATTGTCCATGACGATGATGTCAGAGGCTTCCTTAGTTACAGCAGTCCCTGTTTTCCCCATGGCAATGCCCACCGAAGCTTCTCTTAAAGCAGGCGCATCATTCACCCCATCGCCTGTCATCGCCACCACCATTTGTTGTTTTTTCCAGGCCCGTACGATTTTTAATTTATGCTCCGCAGTCACACGAGCATAGACAGCAATGTCTTTGACGCAATGGTTAAATTCTTCCTCCGACATGTTTTCAAGTTCATTGCCAGTGAGCAATCGGTCACCTGCCTCCAAAATGCCAAGCTCTTTGGCAATGGCTCTTGCCGTATCAGGATGGTCTCCTGTAATCATCACTGGTTTAATACCAGCCTTTTTACAGCGACTGATGGATTCCTTGCTACTCGCATGAGGTGGGTCCTGAAGACCAATAAGACCTAAAAACACCAGGTTATGTTCAATCTCTTCCTCTTCTTCTAAAGTTGTAGGCTCTAATTGGCGCTTCGCAAAAGCTAACAGTCGCAATGCTTCGCTGGCCATGAGTTCACAGGATTGTTTCATGCGCGCCTTATCATTCGGCGTTACTTTTTTAATGCCTGTTTTGGTTAAAATATGGGTGCAGCGCTCCAAGATAATTTCTGGTGCCCCCTTCACAAAAGCGATGTGTTCATGGTCTTGTCGACACACGACCGTCATGCGTTTGCGTTCGGAGCTAAAGGGTAACTCTTTGATGCGAGGATAAGAGGCTTGCAGTTCCCCTTGCCAAACGCCTCCTTTGGCTGCTGCAACCAAAAGGGCCACTTCAGTTGGGTCTCCCACAGTAGCTACCTGTCCATCTTGGCTCTCAAAACTCGCGTTATTGCAAGCCACCATCGCATGCAAAGTAGCTTGCAACAACGGGTCTTCTGACACATTAATTTCTTGACCTTGAAGAGTAAATCCTCCCGAGAGGTTATAGCCTTCTCCATGAATACTATAAACATCACTTGCTGTCACAAGCTGACGTGCGGTCATTTCACCCACGGTTAATGTTCCTGTTTTATCCGTGCAAATGACTTGTAAACAGCCGAGTGTTTCAACCGCCGATAATCGCCTTACCAGTACGGCACGCCGTACCATACGTTGCACGCCGAGTGCTAAAGCCACCGTTACTACGGCAGGCAAGCCTTCAGGAATTGCAGCCACTGCAAGACTGACTGAACTCATGAATAAGCTGAATAGAGAGATATTACGTAAAAGACCTAAGCCAAAAATGGCAATGATAATGAAAAAGCAAAGCCACAATAGACGAGAACCCACTTGATTGAGTTTTTTCTGCAAAGGCGTTTCATCACGAGACGCTTCACCCAGCATTTTGGCAATGTGCCCCATTTCCGTTTGCATACCAGTCGCCACGACAAGCGCGCGACCGGTGCCATCGGCTATAGAGGTGCCCATAAACACCATGTTTTTACGATCGGCTAGAGGCGTCTCGGCAGTGCAAACATCCAGATTTTTAGCAACGGGTATCGACTCACCCGTGAGTGGCGCCTCATTAACCTTAAGCGCTGATAATTCAAAAAGGCGAGCATCGGCAGCGATTAAATCACCGCTTTCAAAAAGAAGAATATCACCTGGTACGATATCAGAAGCGGCTATCACCTTCGCATGGCCATCGCGAAGCACTGTTGCTTTGGGAGCAGCCATTTGCTGAAGCGCAAGCATTGCCCTATCAGCGCGATATTCCAAAAAAAATCCGATGATGGCATTTAAAATGACAATGGCCAAAATGGCAATGGCATCGGCTTTTTCATCCAACAAAAAAGACACAACAACAGCACCTAAAAGTACCCAAATCACCACACTTGCAAATTGCTGCAAAAAAATGACGAAAGGGGATGTTTTTTTCTGTTGACTCAGCAGGTTAGGTCCTACTTCTTTTAGCCGCTGTTCTGCTACTTTTTCAGATAGTCCTAAAGATAAGTCGGTTTGAAACAACAACACCATATCTGCAGGTGCTTTTTCGTGCCATTGTTCTGCCATGACAGCCATCCTTTGCATTCGCCCGTCCACTATGATGTGGTGCGCATCATTTTATCTCAATTTTTAGTGCCCGAATAGATTAATAGTTCTTAGACTTTATAGGATGAGCGCTCATATGAATCTTTAGGATTGAGTAATAAAGATTTTAGTGTTAGCGACCACCACCGCCACCATGGCCAACATGACCTTGAGCGACATGCTCTTCGAGACTTTTAGTGTACTTACTACTCGTGCCACTGCTCATGCACGCAGTAAGGACTAAACAACACGCCAAAACCATCCAATGACTTTGTTTCATGATAATTTCTATCCTTGATTTTAAAGGAAATAATTACAATATAGACTCTTTGGTATGGATAAGTCAAAACAAAGTGTTCTATGCTTTGACGAACAATTAGCTAGGAATAACCTTTGAGAAGCTCAATTAAAATGTCTTGATGTGTCCTCAAAAAAACCTAAAAAAATTTACGTGCAAAAGAAAACTTTGTCCCTTTGTTTTGAATTAATTGAATGATAGTTGAATTGTTTTTAGCTCACTTTTTTCGTATCCTAAACCGATTCAAAATTTGAGTTAGTTTTTTGAAATATTAAACTAATTAATTGACACGTATCACATCCATTTCGTCATCCCAACAAAGAACCATCGCTGACGATCCTAACCAACATTTAGGGTACCTCTACTTATATTTAATGCCTGTCTTAAAAAGACAATCATGATATCATTCTATTTACTGATTAAAATAAATAGCATACAAAATATAACTATAAGAAACTATTTTAAAACCTATTGGTTTTCTTGGAGACGAAAATATTGTGAAGAAATTTGCCATCACCCTAATGAGCTTGATATTCATTAACTCATATTATCCTACTGCTTTCTCCGAAAAACCTAATCAACGCATGATGAACAATCAATCGACACATTCTTTGAAATCAAAAAATACCTTGCAATTATCTATTCAAGAGATAATGGATAAAAAGGACAAGAAACTGGTATTAATCAAATTAATTGACACCAAAAGCAATAAACCAATCACCTTAAACGATCTTATTGAAGCACATACACAAAAGATTCATTTGTTGATTATCGATGATACACTTCTTGACTACAGTCATGTCCATCCAGTCGAAACAACGATACCAGGCATCTATCAATTTGAATGGCAGCCTACGCTTAAGAGTGCCTCCTATCGAGCATGGGCTGATCTTATACCGACTAATACAAAAACCCAAGAATATGTAGTTGCTGATTTACCTTACCCAAAGACAAAAAAGAAATTGGAAAATCCTATTCATCGACAACCATTATTTGAAAGTAGTGTTGATGGCTACCATTTTAAATTGTCTTTTGATAAAACACCATTGCACGTCGGTCAAGCAGTCATGGGCAAAATTGACATCACCGATGCAAAGGAAAACCCAGTTCATACCCTAGAACCCATTATGGGTGCTTATGCCCACATCGTTGGTTTTAATGAGGACTTTAAAACAGTAACTCATGTTCATCCAATGGGCAAGGAACCTACAAATAATACGGAACGAGGAGGACCTGAATTGCTATTTCATATAAAACCTAACAAAGTAGGATTTATTAAAATGTTCGCCCAAGTGCAAATCGATGGGAAAACACTGTTTGTTCCGTTTGGAGTCACAGTAAATTCATAAAGATCTTTGATGGATTGTGAATTCACAGGGGTTAGGCCTAGCATAATGATTTATCCTGTTTGCCATTCGTCTGTATGAACGCTACGGTTTGATTGAGACACCACAACGAGCCCCGAATGGCTATCGCCAATATCTAGAAGACGTCGTTGATTGCCTTCAACTTTGCCAAACTCAGATTGCATTAAAAGCGATCTTAATATTCAAATATAACATGATCCATCCACTCTCCATGTGGGTCATTAGAAATACCAAGCAACCAAGAAGCAGCAACAACCAACTCTTTGGACAGAACTAAAGCCTCTTCAGGTCCTGGGCTTCTCGTACCCTGCTCCCAATTCCCAATCCTGGCAGCGCCAAATCCTGTTCTCTCTGCCAATATCTTAATCGTCAACCCATTTGCTTTTCTAGCCTGCGTAATCCTACTACCTATAATTTTTTTCATGTTCATTTAGGTTCATTTGATATCAAACGGAAATAGCCCATTGACACTAAAAAGTGCTTATTTACAATGGGTTATCAACAACACGTTTCGTGTTATTGATTGATACTAAATGAAATTATTTGATATTGCAAACACTGAATTTGGAACAGTGTTTTTAGATGGATGAATAAGAAAATGGGATTTTTGTTTGTTACTACTAACGAATTATCCGCACTGATGGGATTGCCTTATATCCAGCAATCGACCTACTTGCTGGGGATTCGACCTTATATGGATAGGGAAACCTTTCTGGTTGGGGTTAAACGAAAAATCAGTTATCAGCAACTCGCTGAGGCTTTATATATTGAGCCTCATCAAGGCTTTCAACAATCCGGTAGTCCTAGTCGTCAACAATTGCGAAGAATCATCTATGCGCTGGAGAGAGCTGGTTTAATCAAGATTGAGTCCATAGGCATGAACCTGATTGTAAAATGCCTTTTAGCTGATACGGATATTTCTGTCCAAAATAAACCCGACACAAACCCGACACAGCAACCCGACACAAACCCGAACATCAAAAAGAATTACAAATCATCAAGTTACGATGATTTTTCTAAAAAATCCAACACAGTTGAAAACACAAAACCCGACACACCTCATAACTCAGAAAATTTGTGTGTGTATGTGCGCGCCCAATTTCAAAAATTTTGGGAACTTTATCCACAGAAGCAAGATGAGACCAGGGCATTCCAGGAGTTTTATAAACTCAAGCCCGATGAAACGCTGTTTAGACAGATGATGGATGCTCTGCAAGAACAAATTGAAAACCGTTTAGACATGGAGCTCTGTGGCGAGTGGGTTCCTAAATGGAAGTTTCCAGCCAATTGGCTAGCCCAACAATGCTGGAATGATGAACTTTTACCCATAAGAAAACAGGAGCAAGGCCATGCAAACATTCAAACAAGTTATAGAAAAAAATCAGCCGCAGATATTCTCGCTGAATCCTGCAAAGAATCCAGCTTCAGCATCAACTTTGAAGATAAACCCCAAACAGGAAACAACGTCCTCCACTTCAATTCAACAAGAAGCGTATGACAAACGGGTTGATACTTTGTTCTTAAGATTTAATGCCATTTATGGTGCCTTATGGCTTTCTGCCTATAACAATGAAAAAGCCCTTGAAGCTGCCAAGCTGGAATGGGCTGACAGCATCAAAGAATTTGATAGCCAGGTCTTAACCTTTGCGGTGGAAAAAATAAAAAGAACGCAACAACGCCCTCCCGTTATTCCTGTCTTTGTAGAACTTTGCATCAGCATTCAAAAAAGTATTAAGGCAAGAGAAGAAGCTCTGCGGGCTAAACCCGAAAACCATAAAAGAACCGACCCACAAATCGTTAAATCCCACATCAAAGAGATGATGGAAAAGCTAACCAGTCCCTCAGTTAAGGAGAAAAAATCATGCTGATCCTAGACCGCAAAATTGGTGAAGAAATCTATATCAATAAAGGCAAAATCAAAATCACTGTTCTTTATGAAAAAAATGGCCTGATAGGAATTGGTGTCAGAGCACCCAGCGAAATCGATATCGATCGCAAAGAAGTCTTTATCCGCAAATACATTCAAAAATTAGACCAAGAAAACAAGTCAAATCAAGGATAGGGATAGTTATGTTGAGAACAACCATTATTGGCCTTTTAGCCCTAAGCAGCCTGCAAATACAAGCTGCTAATATCACCCAGGTTGGACGTTATGCTACCGTGAATAATCAACCCCTGGCAGCACAGATAAATCCGCTTAAAACAGTCCAGCAGATTCATTTCCCAAGCTCAGTTCAAACGATAGGTGAAGCGGTTGAGTATTGGCTTCGTTATTCAGGTTACCATCTTGCTCCCCAGGATAAGCAAAACGAAAGCCTTAAACAAATCTTCCAACAACCCCTACCCCAAGTCACCAGAAACCTTGGTCCTTTAACTATAGCCGACGGGCTCACGGTATTGGTTGGGAAAACCCTGTTTAGCCTCAAGCAGGATGACCTCTTAAGAGAAATCAATTTCAGTCTTAATGCAAGGAGAGCACAATGAAGAAATTTCTGGATGCCAAATGGCTTGGCCTGGTTGTTTTAAATGTTCTGGTGATTGTGTTTGTGTGTGTAAAACACCAATCTTCATCCATCAATAATAACAATCTGAATGGTCTGGAACAAAAACTTATAACTATTCAATCGCAATTAAATAAACCTAACCAACAACCCGATCTTTCCCCTATTACTGACAATATCAAACAGCTTGGGGATTTCATCCAACAAATGCAAAACAAAGACGACCATCAATTAGGTGATCTTTTTTCAACCGAACAAGCTGCTATTAAAAACCAGCTCGATGGCATTAAAGAATTGCTGAAGCATTTAGATAGCCAAAAGCAGCCTATTAAAATGCTGCCAGCAAGCGAACTTCCTTTTAGAGTTTTAAGCATAGACAGCGTACAGGAAATTTCAGTCGCATCGGTTGCTTACGATTATAAAACCCAAGCCCTAGAGAAAGGGGATTCCCTAGCCGGATGGAAAATCCTAGATATCAATTTTGCCAAGCAAACTATCGAATTTGAGAACGCAGATAAAGCCCATGTTCTGATGCATTTGACTCAACAAGAGGTGGGCAATGAATAAATTGTCTACCATCACTCTATGCCTGTTATTAGGCCAGCAAGCCATCGCAGGTTTGTATATCCCTGGCATTGCCACCTCACCCATGCAACAAGCCGACAATGCCCTAGCAAAAGCAGGTCTTACTGAGTTTCATGATGAAGTGATCGAAGAAAAGGATTTCCTACTGAATGATGTTCAAAAGCAAGAAGCTAAAATCTGGGGATTGAATGAAAAAGAAGAAAAACGCTATCTGCAATTAATGCAAAGCAGAAGCGGTGTGTATTATAAAGACTTGCGCATGACACCGATTGATATTCTTGGACTTAACGCCAGAGATGATGCGGAACGTGAACATTTTGCAAGCCTTGCTGCTCGCCAGGAAGCACAAAAAGTGGCGCAAAATATCGCTTGGAACAATGCTTTTTATAAGGCCTATAACGAACTATTTAAAGACGTACCCGTGGTTGGCGATTTTGATCCCTCCCCTTACTCACCCTATGCTCATCAACCTATTCAATTAAAAGAGGGTGAAACACTCTATTTATTTATAAAACCTGACGATGCGGTTACCACCATTGTACTGCAACTGATTGACGCGATTAACCGCACTCCCAATACAAAACTTAACCTGCTGTTTCTGGATATGAACAATAACGCCATACAACTGTGGGCGAATCGACATCAAATCCCCATTCAATTAGTGACCAATCAGCAAATCACGCTAACCCCTGGCAACCAACAATTTGAAGGCTTAGCACTTGCCAAGAAACAAACCCCATTACTGTTAATAGCCAATGGTAAAACCTCGCAAGTTGTCGATTTAGGAAGATTTTAATGATTAGGATTCTACTTTTACTGTCGGTCGCGTTGAATGTTCATAGCATGAACGTCATTCCTTTAACCCTGTCACAAAGTGATACGTCATTAAAATTAAATTTGTCCAGCCCAATAGGCGTACCAGCCAAAAGCAAAGCTACCGCAGGCAAAGTCAGCCGCAAAACATTGGATACCACTTTATTAAACATGCCTTTGTTTGTCATAGGTGCAGATAAAGCATCGATTCAATGGTTGGAACAGCATCAAGAAGAATTAAAATTCATGCAAGCCACAGGATTCATTACCAACGTCAATGACTTTGAAACCATTGTCGCTTTGCAAGAAAAATTCAAACTACCGTTACTGCCCGTTAATGTTGATCCCTTGCTTGCATACCTTCACGAACAACATTACCCCTTAATCATTGCTGAGGGGGCTTTATGGCAGTAAAACAATATTCAAGACAAATGACCATGCAGTTAACCATAGTACTATTTTTAGGTTGGTTGGCGATTATTATCTGGGCGTTAAGTCAATGGCTGTTGCATGGCTACTCCTTTGCTTTTGAAAAAGTGAATATCCTTGTAAACACACAAAGAGAGGCCATCACCCCTGTTTATCAAGGCTCATTGCTGGTAGTACTTCCTTTAAATGCCAAACCAGATTGGGTATTTACCATTCCTTATTTCAACAAATTGGCCATCAATGATCTTGCCAAGGATTTAATCGAAAAATCACAGCAATTCGTGCAGATCCTTTTATTAAGCAGCCAGTGCCTTTTAATAAAACTCATTATCCTATTCGCTGCCATGCCCTTATTTGCTTTGACCATGATTGCAGGTCTGGTTGACGGTCTAAATCAAAGAGCGATACGCACTGCTTGTTTAGGTCGTGAATCCTCTTACGTGTTCCACAGGCTTAATCACTATTTGAAAAAAGGACTGGTGATTTTACTCATACTGTGGCTTGCCCTGCCCGTTAGCATCACCCCTGCTTATGTCTTTGTGCCTGTCAGTTTGTTGATGGGATTAATGGTAGCCATGACGGCCAGCCGCTTTAAGAAATACTTATAGGGAGAAACCATGAAACGAATACTATGCCTCACCTTAATGATAATAAGCCTGCAATGCTCTGCGAATAACCCTGATTTGAATGAAACGCTGGTACGTATCATTAATCAGATTAACGCCATCATGCCTTTGCTTGATGAAGCGCAAACACAGATAACACCAAATGCCCGTATCCAATTGCAAATCGAAGGATTTGAAGATCTCCAAGGCCAGCATCACTCCGGATTGAGAGAAGACTTGCTAAACATTCGAAACGGCCTGATTGACTACATCAACCAGCCCATCATTGCCCCTCGAAAAATTAAACCATTAGAAATGGATTTTGTGAGGAAACCCTAATGAGTAAAGACGAAATAGCGAGAATGTTTGCTTCAACATTCAAACAAGCCAGCAACAACATCTCAGCCCAAGTCTTTTCCAGCAGTATCCGTTTTATTGCCATAAGCCTGGTGATTTTAGCGGTGATGTGGTGCGTCAACCACATGATGGGAACCGAGGAAAAACAGCAACAAGGATACTTGCTGAATTTCGGCTCTCGAATGGTCAGGCTTGTCATTGGCCTGATGATTTTCATTTTAGTGTTATTCGTTAAGGAGACAACATGAAAACAACGCTTCGCACGCTCTACCTGGGAGCTGTCAATCTTTTTTACGCCCCTGTGTTATTGGCAGATAACTGGTTCCCTAAAATTTCTGATGCGGACAACATTGGTGACGGTTCCAAAAGCATGATGTCGGTAACAGGCAATTACGTCAAACAGGGTCTTGGCTTATTGCTGTTCATTACCGCAGTCGTGACCTTTATCAAGTTCATTACCACGGTGCAACACGGTATTGAAGAATCCAAAAAGAACGAAGGTTCCATGGTGGCCTTCGGTACTTTTGCCGTAATGGGAATCACCTATTTAGCCATTAGCATCGCTTCTGGTTATGTGGGTTATACCATGATTACCAAGTTCAAAATATAGGAGGTGAAATTATGAGTCAGCCTTCTTCGCGCCATCTATCACATGACTTCCCAGCCTGGAAAGGCTTAAGTCTGCGTGAATTATTTTGGATTGTCATCACTACAACACCAGTAACCACCTTGTTTTTTATCCTTTTAGGAACAATGGCAGGGTATCCACTGGCCGCTGGCTGCATCGGTTTTGTGATTGGATTCATCCTCTCCATTACCGTGTGGCCAAAAGGAGTCGCCCGTATCAAAGCAGGCAAACCTTATGGTTATGTGATGAAGAAAACCATTCTATGGATGGTGCGATTAAGGCTCAAACACTCGCCCTGGATTCATTATCAAGGACAGTGGCAAAAGAATAAATCTGTTGGAGAGCCTCATGTTTGAATATTGGAAAAAAATCGACAACCTACAACACCATAACCGTTTATTACTGGCTTTTATCGGCCTGTTATCAGTCATCGTTTTGGCCTTAATCATTAACCTCATGACCATGCCCAAACGCTATGAGTTTTGGCTAAGCCCTAATATGGCAGCCAATGGCGGCTTAATGAAAGCAAACGATATCCCTAATGAATATGTACAAGGATTTGTGTCCTCATTAATGCCAACGCTATATACCTGGTCTAATAAAGGCAAAGAAGAATTTAACCAAAACATCAAAGCCTTTCACTATTATTTTACCACTCGTCATGAACAATTACTTAGAGACACGCTGGGTGCTTATAAAAACGCGCAGCTCTTTGACCGTAGCCAAGTAGCCAGTCTTTATCGTTTCATGGAACCCCAAGATATTAGAAAAATTGCTCCTGATACTTGGGAGGTGAAATTAATCCTGCGCATTACTCAAAGACTGAAAGACAACAGCGGCATGGTGATTGCTGACAAAGTAGTAGCCTATCACCTGCGTGTAGTCAAACTCAATTTGTCTCGTTTACACAACCCTTTCCAACTCGCTCTCGATGGCTATACCCGTCCTGAAGAACGTTTACAAGATTTATTGGTCGACACGGAGGAATCCCATGAAACGCATTAAACACATTTTATTAATGCTTGGCTTTATGCTCACGCAAGTGAGCTACGCCCTGCAAAGCGAACATCTGGTTTGGGAAAAAGTCCCTTTAACGATTGAATTACCTATCAATAAAGAAAGGCTGGTTCAATTTCCCCAGGCCATTAAAATCATTGATCAACAGCTCAGTACCAACCTCGATATTCTAAAAGTTAAAGGCAGTTTGTATTTAAAGGCCAAAGACACTTTCAACGATGCACGTTTGATTGTCCAGCTCTTACCCGAAGGTGAAGTGATCATACTGAACCTTAAAGCCAATGAGAAAGCCGTCAATACCACGCCTATTGAAATCCTGATTGATGATCCCAAAACCACTCATCAGTCAGGTGCAAGCCAATACGAATATAACGCCATCCAGCTTACCCGATTTGCTATTCAAGCCTTGTATTCGCCTGAACGCGTCAGAAATATTCCAGAGGGTATTTATCGCTCGCCCATGCAAACCAACAAAACCATTCCCTTATTTTATGGTGCAAGCATTGAAGCGCACCCTCTGGCTTCATGGCGTGGCGGTAGTCTCTATGTCACTGCGGTCGATTTGAAAAACCTGTTGAATCAACCCGTGAAACTGCAATTTTCAAAACTCATGGGACATTGGCAAACCGCAAGTTTCTATCCCAAAGGGGAATTGCCTCCACGAAATCAACATGAAAGCACCACCGTCTTTTTGGTTTCAGATCAACCCTTTGCCACAGCACTTACTCAACATGCGAGGTACAGCCGATGAACAAAAATAAAGGCATTAAAATCTTAGCTGGATCGGTGGTGTTCGCAGTCGTCATGATTCTTATCAATAGCCGTCATACTACGTCTGCTCATGATGATACGCCTAATCCCAACAATTTTCATGAAGCCATTACCAGCCAATTCAACGACAACATCCGTGATGTGTCCGCAAGACTTCTGGAAACAGAAAAGAAACTGGAACAAATGCATAAGGAGAATAAATCGCTGCAAAAGCAATTAAAGCAACCGCTACAAGAAGCGAGCCATACGCTACAAGATGAATTGCAAACGCTGAAAGAAAAGCTCTCAGCCCTTACTGATCATCAAACTCAATCATACCCCATGGAGGGCAATCAAGCTCCTGTATCTTGCCAAATCAAAGATCTGGATGGATTACTGGATAAAGCTCCTATTGAGGGTAAAGTCTTTGCAGAACAAGACACCTCAACCAAAGAAGAAGCCCCAACCAAAACGCCCTTCTATACCATTCCAGCAGGCAGTGATTTCAGTAAAGTCACGCTGTTATCTGCCTTGATGGGTGAAGTACCTGTTGAAGGCAAACTGATGCAGCCCTTGTTTCCCTTTACCGCAATGGTCAGCCGTGGAGACTTAATGACAGCCAATGGGATGCAATTGCCGGAAGAAATTATCGGTATGAAAATCAGTGGTTACTCCATTGGCGTAGGTTCTTTTCTCGATAACATCAGCTGCGTTCGCGCGTATGTCACTGCCGCTTTATTTGTCTTTGAGGATGGGCATTTTGTCAGTATCGGCCAAGAGCAAATGAAAAGCTCTGCGGAGATGGTGAACAATGACAGCATTGGTTATCTGACTACTCAATTCGGCAATCCTTGCATCAAAGGACAGTACATCACTAATGCCCCCAGAGTTTTAGCCGCTTTCATGGCTGCTGGCGGTATTCAGGGGGCTGGCAATGCTTTATCCAAATGGCAAATGAGTTATCAAGCCGAAGGTGGTTCTGCGATTGCCACGCCTACGGGTGATTTAGCACATTTTGCAGCTGGCGGTGCTATTAACGAGGGCAGCCAAAAAATTACTGATTGGCTTGAGAAAAGAATACAAGGCAGCTTCGATATGGTTTTTGTTCCTGCCAGCATCCGCAGTCACTCAGGTTTTATACCAAACCAATTCAGTCTTCATTTCAGTCAAACAATAGCAATTGATAAAGAACACCAAGGGAGGGTATTAGATTATGGTTACCATCAACAAAAGAACTTTGACAATGCTTTGCGCTAGTCTGGCTTTGAGCGCTTGTTCAACCGCCAATATATCGCAAAGCGCCATTCCTGAGCAGGGATTAACAGTCAGTCAGCTTTATCAACAAAGCATGCAACAGCCTATACAAAAGGCTGTTGTTCAACAGGTACGGTTTGAGGATTCAGGCGAAGAATTTAAGCAGCTGCCGAATTCCGAAGTGCCTATCCATATTTTTGCTCATGTGGCTCAGCTTGGCGATGAACAAATCATCAAACCAGCCTATACCACACGCTTTTTTCTTTATAAGCAAAATCAATATGCCCTGGCATCAGAGTTGTATTAAGGAGGTGTGATGAAACGATTATCTAACTGGTTGCTTGGGGAAATGAATCCCCAGGCTATCAAAGAACAAATGATTAAAAAGCAATATGCCAATCCGTTGCCCTCTTTTGCTGACAGACTGGCTATTGTTGATTTCAACGAACAAGAACAGGTGTTTTTATTTGCCGATGGAAAAAGTTTGGGATCAGGGTTTGAGCTAGGAGATATCCAAGCCGAAGCTGCCTCCCCCGAATACTTGCAAGCCGTCTTTAATAAAATCCGCGATACCTTTGCAACGGTGGTTCCCCTCCATGCAATAGACCCTTGGGTTATGCAAATGTTTGTTCAAGACGAATATTGCCTTGATCCAGTTATCGACCATATTAAAGCCCAAATTCCACAACAGTTTATTGACAGCCCATTAACGCAAGATTACTTACAACGCCTGCACGATCTCTACAATAAAATGACCAGGCCAGAAGGTTTATTTCTCGATCCTAAAACAGATGCGCCCTATCGAGGACGAAGACGACGAATCAGAGTGTTATTTTATAGGCAACTACATCAAACCACTTTAACCAGAGAACAAATTCTTCTCGAACATCAAGAAGTCATCAGCCAGATTGAAACCAAACTACGCTCACCAGGTTTAGAAATCAAACGCCTTAAAGGTCAGGATTATTATCAGTGGTGGATACGCTGGTTTAATCCGAAATCAGCCGATGAGATCTTGGAACAATATCCCTACCCTAATCCCATGCCCGCAGGTTTTAATCTGACGCAAAATATATTCTTTTCCCCGCCTGAGAGCGATGAGCAAGGATTTATTTTTGAAGGCCGAAAACAAAGAATCCTGTATGTTGATGGCTTAAAAGAAGCACCCATTATTGGTTTAGTCTCCCGAGAAAGACAACAAGCCAATCCGAAACACCGCTATGCGCTTTTGGATACCTTGCCAGAAGGAAGTATCTACACCATTCAAGTCGTCTTTAGCCATGATGAAAATCTGGATTATCATCTCACACGATTAGAAAAGGGAATTGTGGGAACCAGCTTAAAACCACAGGAAGTAAGAGATGATATAAAAACTGCCCGAAATGAATTAAGCACTGGCAATCGTCTGTTCTGGGTTAATCAGGCTGTTTTTTATCAAGCAGAGGATGAACAACAAGCACAAGTCATAGAAAAAAACCTGCATACCATTTTCAACGACGCCAAGATGCCATTAATTCATTCCAGCTATGATATTCACCCTTTAAATTCCTGGCTCAATGCGTTGCCGTTTAATTTCGATCCTCACTATGCCCGTAAGTACTTATGTTTTGATCGTCTGATGTTTGCTACAGAACTTGCTGCCTTGCTTCCAGTCTATGGCCGAAACCAAGGTGCAAGGCATTTACCCTGCTTTCCCTTTTTCAACCGCTTAGGCGAACCCGTTTTCTTTGACTTACTACACCATGATTTTATTAGTCAAAATTCGCATTGCGCGATTTTCGCCAACTCTGGTGGTGGTAAGTCAGTTTTAACAGGTTGGATGATTCAATCACTACTCGCCATGAAAAACGCCCGTGTAGTACTTTTTGAAATGGGAAACTCGTTTGATCGGATGCTCGTTCATGCCAAAGCTCATGGTAAAAAAACCAAGCAGTTATTATTAAGCAATAAAAAAGAGGAAGCTGTTCCATTAAATCCATTTTGTGAAGCGTATAAAGCAATTCCAGAAATAACAGATAATTTAAGCGCAGAACAAGCTGCTTTAATAGCTCAAAAAATCATGGATCTTAAAGATCCTGCTCACTCAGAAGATTTAGCTTGTGGTGATGGTTCTCGTGCATATCTTGCAGAGCTTGCCTTGGCTTTGCGTACCATGATTACGGAAGCCAATGCCATGGAAGAAGAACAATTTACCCTGGCTGATGAAACGCTGCTAATCGAAGTATTAATTGATGCCATTCTAACTTCATTTAACGATGGCATACCACAAATGCTGACTGAGCATATTGTGAGTGCATTTCAACGGCGATTGGATAAAGAAACGGTATCTCGCAAGAAAGACCGAATTCTGGATATGCACGACCGATTAAACAGTTATGTCATTAACAGCGCAAAATCACGCTTCTTTAATGTGCCAACAGAACCTTTAGGTGATTTTGATATCTTTCATATTGATATTTCTGCCATTAAAGATGACACCGGAAAACTGGCTTTGGTTATGGTTTCTTTGTTGCCAAGAATACTGGCCATGGCAGAGGCTACTCAAAACGACAATAGGCCAACCTTTCTTTTTATTGATGAATCCCATCTGCAATTTCAAATTCCTTCTGTGGTAACGGTGTGCCTATTAGTGGCCAAAGTAGCCAGAAAGCTCGGGCTTTGGCTGGTTGCAATTACCCAAAACGTCACCGACATGAATTCTGAAAAGGCTGCAAAGATTTTATCGCTAATTGAAACCTGGATTTTGTTGGGGCTGGATGAAAAAGAAATCACTGATGTGAAACGCTTTAAATCCTTAACACCGCAACAGGAAACCTTAATCAGAGATATTGATTCGCAAAAAGGTTTGTATGCAGAAGCAGTTTTATTAGGCTCACGCTATCAGGGATTGTTTCGCGTCATTCCACCTCGCTACCTGCTTGCCTTATTAATGACTGAGAAATCAGAAAAAGCACAACGCCACCTCCTGGAGAAAGAACATGATGTCCTGGTCGCCGCTGAAATCATGGCTAAGAAACTCGAACAACCAAAGGCAACTACTCATAACAGGGCTTATTTTTATGACTAACACTGCCCTTGCTTTAGAAAGCACAAGCCCACCTCATCCTGTGAATACCTTCACAATCGCTACACGGGTTTTGCAAAAACTGTTTCAAAACAGTCATTACAAAGTCATTGGTTCTTGCACTTGGACGGTGGGACGTTTACCGCCAAGACTTGAAGTCACTCCTGCGGTTGAACAGTTTTTACCTGATTTAGTGATTACCGTCAGCAATAAACCAGAAGAAAATCCCTGGCTTGAAGCTCGAACGCTTTATGAAAATAAAGCAGCAAGAACGATGTACCAACAAGCCTATAAAGCTGCGACTGGTTCAGCGTTAGGATTTGGCAATGACAGCGGTCAAACCACAGATCTTCACATCAATGATGAGCGGACGCGCATTGTTGATGTGATCGGCAGCCCTGCTGCATTTTACCGTATCCCTTATCTATCACACAGGCCGGAAACTGGTTTTGGCGTTCCTTATTATCTGGCCGAAGCTGATGCAGTCATGGATAGAACAGAAGCAGCTGAATTGTTATATATGGGAACGCATCCTCATCTGTTAATTAATCATGAAATTGGCACATTAACACAACATTGGGGTTCTGAAATTCCCAGGTTGATGCGCGTAACACAACCTTATAACTACAGAGCTTCAGTTGTTGCAGCCATGCACGCCGTAGATATTGTCACCAATAAAAATCCTTTGCATGTCACCAAGTCAACCAATAATTCCTGCGGTAAAAATTGTGTGGTGGCTAATGCCATTTACGACCCACAAAACAATAAAGTCATCTGGCAGGAAATCTATCCTTTAAATCGCAATATCCACCCAGGCGATGCACAGGATTTCGGCATTGAAGACGAAAAAGCCGGAAATGGCAATTACGTGTTTGTCCTTTGGCGCAAATATCGCGGCTGTATTCAGAACAAAGGCAAACTCGTGAACTTTCTCACTTTCCCAAAAGTTGGACAACCTCAAAAACGATAGGACATCAACATGAATAAATATCTATTATTAACCTTACTTATTCCGCACCTAACCCATGCCGGAAACTTTATGCCCAGCCAATCAGATTACTATTATGAATTAGGAGGAACCTCCAATTTATTTATACCACCTGTTAATAAAGATCAAACGCTGGTTATTGGTGCAGATATTGATGGCCGTATGGGATTCTCTTGTAGCGGTTTTAATCCTGTCGTATCCATTACCAATACCTTTCAGGATTTAAAAAAATCAGCGTTAAATATCCCTGGTGGTGTCATTGATAACTTAAAAGGTTCAGTCGCAGGATTCCCTCTTTATAAGCTGCAACAGTCCATGCCTGCTTTATACAATGTTCTACAAAACGCTGCATCCAGTGCACAAAACGAATTTACCCTCAAGGTTAAAGATTGTCAGGAAGTCAAACAAGCACTGGAACAAAACCAATCTCCAATGGAAGGCATATTATCAGTATCCGATAGTCAAGGATGGCTTGATGCTGCCAAACGAGCTAAAAAGGAAAACGTCGATGTGACCGAAACATCAAAAAGCATCGCTCAAAAGCGAGATGAATATGGTCTACCCTGGATAGGCAGCAATAAAGGCAATGCGGGCGGTAAGTTTCAACGCCCCATTAAGGTAATTAATGATGTAGTCATTGCGGGCTACAACATTCTTTTAGAGAGAAAACCTTTAGATTCTTTGGAAAAACCAAGCACCAAAATTCCTATGGTACAAAGCTGGCCAACACCTACCGATGCTGCTAATTGGGCAGTTAAGGTTCTTGGCGATATCCAGGTCAGCAGCAGTGAAAACAAACAAAGCCATGATGCTAAAGCAGGGATTGGTTTATCAGCTTTATTGCAAAGCTGCGCGAACGCCAATACCTGTAGCCAGAACATTGCCAAGGCCTTATGGAATTTAGTCAATGGTACTTGGACGCTTACTGAAGAAAATCTGAGTAAAGTCAGTGCCTCCAATTTACTGATTACTGATGAAGTCATTACTACTATTCAGCACCTGCCCCGTGAAGAACAAATGCTTACTATCTCAAAACTGGCAGAAGAAATCGCTGTTCAAAATATGCTGGATAAAGCCTTAATGATGCGCCGCATCTTACAAGCAGGATTACAAGTGCAAGAAGTACAGAATTTAAAACCTGCTATGAATATGGTCTTGTTTGCCCTGAAAAAACTAGACGATGACATTCATTCTTTGTCCTTTGAAAACGATGTCCGCAAAAAAATGATGACTGAGACTTTGGGAACCATCATGGACATTCGCCATCAAGCCCAAAGCCAAAATATGCCAGGCCAGGATCACGAACAGCCTGCTGTTAAAAACGGCGCAATCTACGTTAAAGAAAATAAAGGAGCTTAATCATGATTGTCTTTAATCCTTTATCTCTCTATACCACCTATCTAGGCTGGCAACAGTATGAGGTTCTATTCAACGCCCTGTGGCAAACAGGGCTGTTGTATCTTGGCTTTTTGGCCATTGGTTATCGCTTTCTTAAAAATGTGCTCAATCCAGCTGGCGCGTTCTATGCGGTTGAACATGCTTTAAATAATTTTCTTTATGAATTGGCAATAACTTTCCTGATATGCAGCTTATTTGTCTATCCTTGTGTACCGTTGGAAACCAAAGCCCTACAATTTAAACCCTTATGCGGACTGAAAAACCCAACGACTGCGGTCATTGGCGACAGCGGCACAACTTATGATGAAGCCTTTGCAGATCTACTGACTAACCAGGTCAAAATTCCTATAGGCTTTGCCATCATCCAGAATTTTATATCGAGCTTTACCTATAGCCTTATGAAGGTGACGGGTTGCACAGATAGTTTGCAATCCATTCAAGGAGATTTGGTATCAACCTATCTCCCCCAGAGCGTTCGCAAGCAGGCATTGGATTTTCATAGACAATGTTTTATTGAAGCCAGAACTCAATTCAATAGTGAAAAGCATGAAGCCAGTGAATTAGACCCTATGCTCAAACGCTATGGCGGTGAAGATGACTTAAACTGGATGGGTTCTAAAATCCTGCAAAAAATGTATTACAGCAAACTTCATGCTCGCCAACCCGTGCCAGGATTTACCTTTCATCAAGCCCCTAATCGTAATCTTGAAAAGGCAGCTAATCGTGGCGATATCCCACCCGAACGATTGCCAGAAGATGGTTATCCCAGCTGTCAGCAATGGTGGAACAAAATCAAAACTGACCTGGTTGAAGTCTCTAATCAGGCCAGTGTTTTTAATAAACACTTAAATTACTACGCCATGCTTGATAGGGTTCGCCAATATAAAGTGAAACACCCAAAAGCCTGGAAAGCAGACATCAGCGCAGAAGATTTTATTGCGAAAATGCTCTTGCAAGAAAGCAAAGACATGCAGACCAGTTCTGTGCAAAACCTCATGGATAATAACAATGGAAAGGTCGCATCTGCCATTACCCATAGCCTGGTCAATGTCGGACAATGGACAAAATCATGGACATCCACCCCATTAAAAAGAGAAGCAATCATGCAAACATTGCCCGTCATGCAGGCGTTTTTCATATTCTTTTTAATCATTCTCACTCCAATGGTTTTGTCTTTAAGCTGCTACAGCACCAGAGCATTAGGCAGTTTATGCGCCTTATTTATCATGGCTATTTTTCTTCAGTACCTCTGGCATTTAGTAGGATTTCTAGAACGCTCTGTGCTTGATCCATTAGGTGAAAACGATGCGATTTCTGCCATGAAGAATATGGCTGTGATGTTTTACTTTGTTGCACCTGTTTTATTGTTGAGATTATCAAGTCATTTTGGCGGTGACGCTGGGGCGGGTCTTATGGATTTGGTCAATGGTGCAGATAGGCAAAGCGAAAGCATGGCGCAATCCGGTATGCAGGTAGCCAAGACAGGAGTAAAAATTATTTCAAAAGGAATTCAATGAATATGTTAAAGCACATCTTTACGTTCAAAGGCTTCATTGTATTCACGAATAGTGATCAAGCCATTATCAAGCTTATCTTGAGCCTCATAAACAGACATGTAGCATTTGGCAGGTTTATCCTCTGCCACTCCAACAATGGCATCAAGAACAACTGCCAACAACCGAAATACCTTTCTCATTTGGAGCTATCCCTATGATTAAACATTATATCCGTTCATCCATTATAGTATTAATTCAAACCGTTTTACCAATCATTGCCTTATTAGCAATTGCGCCCTGGTTCATTAATAGCAATCTACTGACTCGCTGGCAAAGCACCTTCACTACCATTCAACCATTATTTCTTGGTCTGCATGGAGTACTCTATTTATCCCTTGTCTTATTATGGCCAAGGCTAATTTTACGCCTACAGAATCAACACCAAATAACCACAGAGCAGCTGAACACCGCTTTAAAAACTCGGTGGTATCTGCTGGGTATTTTTGTATTTATTGATATTTTGATGATTGGAGGCAAACTATGAGCAATTACCCCATTAATAACCTATTAAGAGAACCAACAGAAGCCTGGTCAGCCATTACCTGTTTGTCTCTAGCCTTGCTGGCATATACTCAACCGCATTTGTTTTTACTAACACAAACTATGGGATTATACGCTGCGCTCGCATTGTTAATCCCTGGAATTTATAGAGCCTGGCAAGCAATTAAAGTAAAACGCTATCACCGAAGATTATTAGCCATGCCCACTTATGCCCTATCCACCACAGAAATACCTTTATCCAAAAACTGGTTGTTCTTGGGCAAAGGCTTTCGCTGGCGACCAAGCCACACTCAAAAGCTGCATCAAATTAAACAGGTCAAAAATGAAAAGTTCATGCAACGAAGCTCTTGCTACCAACTTGCCAGAAGATTCTGCCAAAATCATGAACATACAAAGCTAGCCAAATGGTTAAATACAAATTCTAAACTAAACCCTTTTCGACCTGATCCACCTGTTGGCGGTAGTCCATTCTTGCATGGTGTAGGCGAAGAAGATAAACCTGTATACATCCCTCAAGATGTACGTGTCGGTCATACCTTCGTAGTCGGTACAACCAGAGTAGGAAAAACACGGTTGGCCAGTATTCTAATTAACCAAGACATCCGAAATGGGGATGCGGTTATCGTTGTAGATCCAAAAGGCGATCAAGACCTGGTTAGAGACATGATGGCAGCCTGTAAAGTATCAGGCCGAACAGAAGACTTCAAAATCGTACACTTAGGCTTTCCAGAACAATCTGCACAATACAACCCCTTAAAAAATTTCGACCAAATCAGTGAGGTTGCAACACGTATCACCGATGCAATCTCCGCAGAGGGAGAAGGAAAACAGTTCGCAGCCTTCGCCTGGAAATACGTCAATATCGTGGCTATATGCCTAGAAGAAATGAATCAACCCCTTACCTACCAAACAATAGCCTTCTATATCAGCCGACTAGAACAATTATTAATGTCCTATGCTGATAAGATTCTTCCTAACCACTACCCAAATTACCATCAAGAGATAGATGAAATCATCGATGAGCATGATAGTAAAATAGGCAAAAATAATAAGACAAAATCCCCTATGGAACGCCACCAAGCAGTCATTCAATATGTCAAAGACCACATCAATAAAACGATCAAAAACAACAATGCTGAAGCTCTGCACGATCAAATACTAATCGACCTCTACGATGCAGCCATTATGGATAAACACTATTACGACAAAATCACCGCCAGTGTCGGTCCTGTACTGTCTGAAATCAATAAAAGTAATGCCTCAAAAATCCTATCGTCAAAAGCTCAACCAGGTGAAATTGAATTGATGGATGTAATTAAAAATAAGAAAGTTCTTTATATCGGCTTAGATAGCCTAACCAATCCCAATATTGCCCAAGCAGTAGGAAAAGCCTTTTTGTCTGATCTGGTGTCTACAGCTGGTAAAATCTATAAAGAACCCAACGCACGATATACTTTAAATCTGCATTGTGATGAGTTGTCAGAGATTATCCAGGACTCTTTTGTGAAGATTCTCAATAAAGCAGGTGGTGCTGGGTTTCAAGTCACCGCTTATGCTCAGACTATTCAGGATATGGAAGTTGCACTCGGCTCCAGGGCTAAAGCAGAAGTATCCGAAGGAAATTTTAATACCCTGATTATGCTTCGTATTAAAAATGAAGAAACAGCCAATTTACTGGTTAAAGTGCTACCTCAAGTTGGTGTTGTTGGACATACGCAGGTTTCTATGGTTAACGATACACCTCATGGGGACGATGGGGTTTATTTTAATACGACTAATGAGGATCGGGTTCAAACTTCTTCTGTACCAATGATTGGGGTAGATGATATTATTTCTTTGCCAAAAGGACAGGCATTTATTCTAATTAATGGAGGCGAACTGTTTAAAATTAGAATTCCATTGCCCAATAATACACAGTATTTAACATCAAAATCCCCCATCTCTTTGCAAGCAAATGCCATATGAACCTACCCTCATTATTAATCAATTTTTTATACATAACTTGTTGCATTTTTTGATCATTTTTGTCAATATGAGATCTCATGATTTAGCAACGGAGTGTAACATGAAAACAACAAAATATAGCTCTAATTTAATCAACCAATTACCAAATAACAAGCCTGTCGTATATGAAATTCAAACAGCAGGTGGCAATAAAAATTATATAGGCACAGCTAAAAGAGGCAGGGTAACAGGCAGGATTGCCGAACATATTGGCACTATTCCTGGAGCTCAGGTTAAAATAAAGCAATTTTCATCGATACAAGAAGCTCGCAAAAGTGAAGCCAAACAAATATCGAAATTCCAACCAAAATATAACAAGCAAGGAAAATAAAAAAACTATTATTACAAAATAGATGCAAAACTGGAGTAGGTTCTAAAATTACTTTCTAGCCTGATTTAAAATAAGGGGAAACAAGGCAATGATAGGAACTGAGCTCGCACAATAACTCTTCTTCTTTTGGATGTTTTGCATCTATATATACATAATATGTTGGCTCAGGCTTGTCTGAAATCTGATTAAGCATATTTGAGCTGTGATATAGATCTGTAACCGTATTGTGATCAGAAACATAAATAGGTATCTTTTTACTGCCATAAGATTCAAAATTTAATTCATCAAAATATATACGCCATTTATTATCTTCATCTTCTTGATCTTTATATCGTTCAATTATTTTTTTTGCATCAAATCTTCGGGAAGGATTTATTAGAAAACTGTTTGGCAACTCTCTGTTACAAATCTTGTGCGCCACTCGTCCAGCAATTGAATCTTCGTTTGACAATCTTCTCAAAACTATCCAAATATCATCATCGGTGATTTCTTTATAATAATTAAAAGAATTATCAACAAAATCATTTCTATTAGATTCATTGTTGTCAGTATTTTTATTTATTATTCGCTTGTATTCAAAGTAATTCTTCATAAACAAAAATAATGGCGATTGAGCTAATTCTGCTATATCTAAATGACCTTCTAAATTCTTTAAAAAAGTTGAAATTAAATATTCTGATGAGTTTTTCTTCCCATGATAGTATATGTATTTTGTCATCAATCTTCTTGACAAAATATAATGCTCAATTGCTCCGATACCTTTAGGAGTAATACAAATTACTGTGTCACCATTGATTTCTTGTTGTTTCATACAGGATATAATCCATTGCAAGTCAATATTGCCGTATGGAACTCCGCAAAAATGACTGTCTCGCAGCAAATAATCTAATCTATCTACATCTAACTGTGAGGCAATCAATGGGTCATAATACTCATGATGATTAGGATCAATAAAAACATTAAGAATATCTTCCTTTAAGTCACATTCAAAGGAATCAATAAACTTAGGAGTCCATTGTTTATCATGTGATATTTTTCCCTCACCGAACCCTTTAAAAATGGACTCAAAAGCGTGAGAAAAAGGCCCATGGCCAATATCATGCAGTAAAGCAGCCCCCATTATAATTTTTCTATCACCATTATTTATGTCTAATTGGTCACAAACCAACTTACCTATATAACAAGCCCCAAGAGAATGGCTAAACCTAGTATGAACTGCTCCGGGAAAAACCATATCAGCACAACCCAGTTGCTTAATCCTTTTTAATCTTTGAAAAATCGGTTTATCAATAAATTGCTTAATTAATTCCTTCTCGTCTTTGCTAAAAGACATAACACCATGAATTGGGTCTGTGATGATATGGTTTCTTGATAATTGCGATTTCTTCATCACTACTCCATTAGCCCCGACAATTATATAAAAATATAGCACATTGGATGTCCATTCATCATCTGTGACAATGCATTTTTTCTGCGTCACTGCAATTTATGTGCAGTGACGCAGAACACAACCCTTGATTTTACTTCGTAAAATCAACACATTACTGTATTTTGTCCTGACGCCAGACTGGCGTCAGGACAAAATTGTTCTCTTTTAACCCTTGCACAGCAAGCACCACTTTGATATTTTTTAATGAAGCACAACTGAAGAGCTGGCGCGATTCCAGCGAAACGTAATCCAACGTCTTGTGCAAAGCCACTTTATTCCCTAACTCTGTGGCTGGACGTTCAGTCGGGAAAATCATCTAGGAATCTCTGTCATCCGACAGGGCAACTCCCTCGGGAGTTTAAGTCAATTTATTTCAATTTGACCATGGACTTGTGACAAAGCCCATCGTTTTGTCGTTTTTATTAATCAACAACACAAGGAGGAAATAACCAGAAAAACTGTTGTAAATCGGCGAGATCGTTTGCCTTATAACGATTGTTTTGCCCCCCACTTCGAGCTTTATGGCTTTTGCCAGGTTTCATCTTTGAGTGAGCCGCTCGACCAACACTAAACCAGAGACAGGGCAAATGAATTTTCGGATTGGATGATGAGAAAAAATTCCTTAAGACAAGCTGCAAACCGGTACTTTCAACTTGATAACCGAGGCAGCTACCAAGAAAAGAAAAAACGCGCATACGTCATACAAAAGATGATTGATGATCTATTCCGTATTGGAGATGTTCCTACTTCATGGCAAAACATGAAATCAGAGCATATTCAAAAACTGGTTGGATATTGGAAAAGAAACCATGTTAAAGATGCAACAATTATGCGTTATATGACAATTATTAGAAATTATTTACTAAGCATTAATTGTCCAATACAGAATATAGACAACAAGTCTCTGCAATTGCATCGAAAAATACTAAAACCCCAACGATTAAAATGGCAACCCAATCTCTGGGAATCGTTCTCTGAAATGACATCACGCATTATTATGGCCTTACAAACAGAGTTTGGTTTGACCTTTAGTGAAGCAATACAGATTAAACCTGGAATCCATATCAAAGAGCATAAACTTTCGCTCACGAGAGAAATCACTTTTAACTCGGTGGACAGAACGATCCCTTTCAGAAATGAAATTCAAAAAAACGTCGTATCTGACTTAGAAAAACTAACTAATAGACAAAGTTTGGTACAATTTTTTGGTTATAAACAAGTCAAACTTAGCTGGAATCATACCCTCATGGCTTTTGACGTACCCGTAAAAAAGTCCTGGCGTTATCTATATGCAAAACAAATGTATCAATACTTACTGCCAATATTAGGTAACTATCAAACCTGTTTGATATTACAGGATGAACTTGGAATAAAATCTCGCAACACACTATGGACATACCTGCATGAGTAAATCAAAACTTAAAAGCGCACTATTTTCTATCAACGAATGTATCAAAGAACTAAGTGTATATTCCCATGCCAGTAAAGCTGATACACGCCATATATTGAATCGTTGCATCAAGGATCTGCATGAGCAAGGTTTTATGGTAGCTCATATCAAGGGACTAAAATCAAAGCACATCCATGTGTTAGTAGAGTACTGGAAAAAACAGGGTAAAAATCCGGCCACTATCAAAAATTACATGTCTAAACTCAGGAAATTATCCATCTGGCTTAATAAACCAGAGATAATCAAACCTAGCAATGACTATTATCAAATTGATAACCGAAATTATGTACCCACATACAATAAAGCTATCACTAATATAGACTTCTCAAAATGCGAAAATCCAATGATACGCTTATCTCTTGAGGCTCAATACCTCTTTGGTTTACGTCGTGAAGAGTCGATGAAATTGGTTATAAGCGAAGCTTGGTTTGGCGAACGTTTGATATTAAAATCAAGCTGGACTAAAGGCGGAATTGGAAGAGCCATAGATATTACAAGCAAGGAACAAAAAGAATGGCTAGAAAAAACAATAAAACAAATCTCTCCTGGCCATTCATTGATCCCCAAAAATAAAACTTATAAACAGTATCTGAGGCAATATCAAACTGAGACAGAAAAGTTAGGGTTGAAAAATTGTCATGGTCTGCGTCATGCTTATGCTCAAAGAAGATACCACGATTTAACCAGGCAGTTATCGCCTGATAAACAACCATTCAAATGTCCCATTGAAGGTGGAAAAACATCTAAATATTTATCTCAATCAGAAAAAGCCATAGACAGAGAAGCTCGTGAAATTATAAGTAGAGACCTCGGCCACTCCAGAATATCTATAACCAAAAGTTACCTCGGTTAAGAAGGAACTGCTTTCCTTAAATGGTGGCCATAAAAAACTTCAATCCCTCTAAAAAAACTGTTTTCATGCCAAGCTAAGCAGTTTGTTTTTGCAAATTTACGAACTCATTTAGAGACATTTTACATATACCAGCACAGGTATAAAGACCATCCGCAGACCTGCTAACTATATGCTTCCATTTCTTACTCAGATATGTATCTACAGTCGATGCACTCCACTCAGCAGCCTGCTCCAGCTCATCTAAGGAAAAGCTCTCTGAGCAAGCCTCTTTCTCACAAAGAAAATAAAACGCTAACCTTGTTTTTCTATGATCAGACATAATTCACCTAACAGGTAATAATTATATTGATCAATTATAGAACAAATTCATATGCCTATCTATTTAGGTGACTGATTCAAATACGTTCATTTAATATCAACAGTAAAAAACGCTTGCGTTCTAATACTGGCTTGATAATCTGAAAGCAACACAACTGATGAGTCAGTGCAATTCTGACGAAACCACCAGGTCTTGTGATATGCCATCTTGTTCCCTAATTCCATGGCAAAGCGTTTAGCAGGGAAGCCCTATCAGGAGTTGTCTTTACGGCTTTACGCCCGAGGAGTGCTTCGAGCACATCATCATTAATAACCAGGTAAATCAACCGAAGTTTCGGTGATCTTTTTTGCATAACCCAATTGGGATTCATAGTCCCTTTGGGGCTAATCCTCTTTAGACCTAAGGAGCATACCATGCAACAGCAGGAACCAGCGCAACTTGAAATTGAACATTTGCTATTTGAACTGAATTGTTGTGTCAATGATTTAAGTCGTCACCGACTGCAAATTAATCCCTATGACATTCAGCAAGCAGAGTTAAGTTTGCACAAACTGGAGTCCCTGATTTCATTTGTCAAACAGTTTGATACTCAACGGATTGCTTGTTAATTGAAGCAAATTAAGTCTTATCCGCATAACAGAAAATCATCTGCCTATGCGGATGTTTTTCTGTTATGCCGTTCACATTTAACAATAACAGGAGAATACAATGACCGCATCTTTAAACCAGGTTCAATTAATTGGCAATCTTGGTGCTGATCCCAAAAACATCACTGGGAAAGACGGACAATCTTTTGTCACCGCTACTTTGGCAACTAATGAATCATTCAAGAAGAATGATGAATGGCAAACCAGAGTGGAATGGCATCAACTGGTGCTTTTTGGAAAACTTACCAAAGTAGCTGAATATTTAAAGAAAGGTTCGCAAGTATACCTTGAAGGTAAACTGCGTTCTAATCAATGGACTGACAATGAAGGTAAGACACATCAAACCTTAAGCGTCGTCGTCAATCATATCCAGCTACTTAGTCACTTCAAATCTGCTGATGAATCTAGCAACAAGACCGCAGAGCACCACATGGTGCAAATGCGTGAAATGTTGCAAACCGATTCAGAAGAAATTCCGTTTTAATCATACCCTACCACGGGAGCAAGCTCCCGTGTGGGATTGCTCCCTTTATACAAGGAGATAATCCCATGGACACCCCTTCAATCTACGTCGCGTGTTTAGCCTCATACAACAGTGCCATCCTGCATGGTGTTTGGATAGATGCCACACAAAGCGAAGATGACATTATGGAAGAAATCTGGGAAATGCTGGATAACAGCTCTGAACCCAATGCTGAAGAATATGCCATACACGATTATGAAGGATTCGGCAGCATCAAAATCCATGAGTATGAGTCAATAAGTAATATTGTGGAGTATGCTTCATTTATTAAAGAACACGGAGAGCTAGGCTTAGCTCTTCTCTGCGATTATTCGGTAGATGATGCACAAACCATGTTGGAGGATCATTACCAAGGTTGTTATGATTCAGAGGTTGATTTTTCTAGGCAGTTATTTGATGACTGTTATGCCCATCAAATGCCGGATAATTTGATCTGCTATTTTGATTTTGAAGCTTTTGCTCGGGATCTTTTTATTAGTGATTATTGTTCGGTAGAGTTTGGTGGACAGGCATATATTTTTGCGAACTATTAAGCCCCTCTTTGGGGCATCTTTTTTAATACTTTAAACTCTAAAATCACTTTGCAACTTCTATTAGGTTTTAAAAATTTTATGTTATAGGCTGTTGGTCCAATGTTACAATAATCGATTATTTATCTCGAAATGAACTGAAATGGGTTCTGGTGTATTTATAATTTTATCCGCAATCCTCCATGCAGCATGGAATACATTTGCCAAACGCAATTCAACACCCTATTACGAAGTATTGGGAATTATGAGTTTTGCAACTATATTCTCGCTTGTATTTATTCCTTTTTTCTCAGGTCCATTATTTAAAACATCTGATTCCTTTTTATGGGCACTAACCTCTGGTTTATTTGAAGGAGGTTATATAATCACACTAGCTATTTGTCTTAGTCAGTATTCACTTGGGAAGGCCTACATTATTATGCGAGGAAGCGCCATGATAATTGTATGGTTTATTTCGGCATGTTTCCTTGGTGAAAATATAAATTTATCTAATATCATAGGTGTATCATCAGTTCTTTTTGGATTGATACTTACAAGCCAAACTTTTAACCCCGATCAATCAAGGCAATTATTATTTCCGGTTTTATGTGGCATCTGCATTGCTGGTTATCATTTATGCTACGGTCGTTCTTTAGCATATGGGGCAAACCCAGCTGCACTCTTTTCTGCAGCTTTATGGATTGCTTTACCTTGTGTTTATCTTTTGATGAACAAAGAACAAAAACAAGTATTCAAAGAGCAAATTAAATCCAATTGGAAAATAACTTCTCTAGGAGGAATTATAAGTGCATTGTCCTTCTTGCTATTTTTAATCGGATTGCGTCATTCTGAAGCTGGACTAGCCCTTACTCTTCGTAATACCTCCGTGGTATTTGCACAAATATTTGCTTATTTTATTGGTGAAAAGATTTCCCAATATCAGTGGATTGGAGCCTTCCTAGTGGCTTTGGGCGCTAGCTTAATATATCCATACTAAAAGTGCATAAATCTATTGATCATTTGTCTTCTATAAGTTGACAAAGAATTCCCTTCAAATACGCTATAGAGTTATTAGCGCTAGCGCTTAGTTGCAGTAGATAAGCATTTTCATTATCCCACCAAAGGGCATCATGTGGTCCATAACAATTATTAAGACTTGCAATGTATATATTGCTCGCAATCATACTACTCTTCGGACTTAAGACGGTTAAATTAAAATTACTATAGCCACTAAATGAATTCATACTAGGCAATCTAGAGAGGGCTGGCTTCTTTATTGGAAAAGAGGCTTTATTGAAAACACGAAACCATGCCATTTGATTTTTCTTTCCATTCTTCGGAAACAGGACAAATTGAATTTCTTCTATTTGATTTTCGTTACCATAAATAATTTGGCTATCTGGAATAAAGTCTAAGTTAAGTTGGTTTGAGTACTTGATATAGCAATCCGGCTTGCTGCCTCTAAAGATATTATGCATTGGCCATCTTAAATTCCATATGCTTGAGGGAGGTTTATATTCATTTCTATTAATGCACGCATTTTCTATGCAGTTGCGGTAACGTGACCAATAGGATAGTTCAAAAAAACTCTTTTCTAAGATTTCACTTGATGATGAAAGAGGAGAAAAAAATTTACAAAGTTCCAAGAACTCTTCATCGCTCAAATTTCCTTCAAGAAGACGAAGTTCAATATTAGTTCCATGAGATAAAAAACTTAATGTTTTCGATTTTGAATAGTCATAACCAATCCAACAAATATTTTCCTGATTCAATACGTGGGGTTTCATTTCCCAAACCCAATGATCGTAAAGAGCAGCGTGATCTAATGTTGATAAAGGTCCAAAGTCATACAAAAATTGCTTACATCTTAAGAGAGCATTTTTATACTTAATGTAGTAGTAATAGGAAGAGAAATGAGCCGAACACCAAGAAGACCATTTTTTAAATTGATAATGGCTTGGTTGTTCATTATAAGGAATATCCTCTACTCTAAGTTTAAAATTAGATAAAGCTGCCTCGTCAGAATGGGGTATTGAGATAACAAAATTTACTTTTTCCTGAGCTAGTGTAGGTGTGATTTGATGCACTAAGTTCATTTCATAATTCCAAGCATATTCAGATTAGTTATCTATAATTTGGTGGGGCTAAACTAATTAAAATAATTGTTAGATTGAATGTTCTTTTTCCGCCTCTTTCGTTTCATGTATTTTCTCATTGCTCATAAAAAAACCCGTTATTGATGCTCTTACATGATTACCAGCTGCCTTTTCTACTTTTTTTATGCAGTGCAGAATATTATTTTTAAAAATAACCAACCTATTGGGTTTTGGGACAATATAATATCCAACTCCATCATCAGCATATTTATTCAATTCAGCGCTATTTAGATGGTACCCTACTTTTTTCTTCTTATCATTGATTAACGTCACTTCAGGATAATCGAAATCAAGTTGAGGAGTAGGATTTATTAGTAATTCAGCTCCCCAATTTATGTCCCAAATTGGATGGCAGTAATATACATAGGCTCCTGAAATTTTATACTTACCATCAGTATGCCAAGAAAGTCCTGATCCTCTAGGATATAGATAAGGTCTCGCATAGAAAAAATCCCAATCTCTATCCTTGAAACCAATTAAATGAGAATAATCAGAGGATCTTGCAATTAATTCATTTATAAATAAATCAATGGTTGAGTTTGTAGGGTAAACTTTCTCTGTTGTGCAAGCTTCCGGCCTAGGATGAGAAATAGTAACGCTGCTCCATAGAGGAGATCCATCCTCGAGACTAAAAGCATTTACCCATTTAGAAGAGTGAACAAACTTGAATTTTTCAGTTTGAATAAAATTCCAAATTTTTTCAAAAGATGGTTGCTCCAGGAAATCATCAATGACCGCTAGAACATCATTGTTAAAAACTAATTTCATATCAATATAAAACTATAAAAGGAGATACTTATATCTCCTTTATTTACCAAGGCATATATTCATCCTTATCTTCGTCGGTATCAATTCTATTAGAATAATATACGTTCATAACATCTCCTAATTAATATCCTTGAATAACAGTATTGGATTATAATTTTATTATTTGATCAAGACAATCATATTAAGGAGTGTTTTTTTACACTATGATCTATATAAACTCACAAAATGATCATTTATATTGTATTTTGTTCTCATTTAAACCGAACTTATGGTTTTAGAAAATTATAGGGTTCGTGTTAGGGTGTTCTGCGAATGATTAAAGCTGCTCCTAATTGGGAAAGAACCAGAATACCTAATGTTATTTTGATATCAATTAATGTCTATTAATTACATTTCAAAACTGGTACCAAAAACGGTACCAAATTTTTTCAATTTTTAACTTTCTATTTGTAACTCATTGATTTTACCATGCCGCTGAGAGGAGTCGAACCTCCGACCTCTTGATTACGAATCAATTGCTCTACCAACTGAGCTACAACGGCATAAAGAAAAGTATACTTAAGATTGCTTATGTTGCAATACCACTCCTAAGGTCCAATCGATATACTTGCTATTCGGCATGAAATTAACTTTCTGGTAACTCTTAAGTCCATAGCCGTGAACTAACAAAGCATAAAGGTAGGAAGGCAGCATGCAGTAGTTGAACACCATGAGGTTATCAGGATAGAGCTCTTCAAGAGTTGACCATTTTTGATGGCAAATACTTTGATCTGCAAAGGAAATAAGATCACGATTGGTAAAATATTGATTGTCCAGAGAAAACAGTTTGTCATTCAGCATAAAGGTAATGCCGCCCAAAATATACCATTTCTCAATAGGGTTAGCGGCTAAAACCGATTTAATCTTTCGGCTCACAGAATGAACGCTATTGACCAAAATGGCAATCTCATCTTTGCAAGCATAGGCATCTCCTCGAGCTTGCCGCCCACTGGGTAATTCGTATTCCTCTGGAAAACAGAATTTTAAATCAAAAAACTGGTGACCCATTTCATTCTGACCAAGACCAAGAAAACTATGAGAGAAAACCGTATACTCTCTGCCGTAGAGACGAATTGTGGTTGTATGCTCATGATCCACCAAAGATGGATTTAAAACAGGAATAACAATCTGAACAGAAGCTCCGCCAATATCCATCACGCCAGCCAAAGGTTGCGACTCTTGTTGAAACAGGTTTAGTTGATAATTGGTTGCAAGCCAGGCAAGAATACCTTCCTCTGTACCAGAAATGGTTCTTGCAGTCACAAGTCGCCAATAATATTGCCTGTCAAACCAATCGGCTACCAATTGATTGATGTTTCTGTGGTGAGTTTTAGGCAACAATCTCATGCCGGCCGTGGAATAAAAATAAACAGGCATTAAAACAGCTGGAGCATCCGAAAACAACTTCTCCATATAAGCCGACACCGATTTGTTCTCATGCTCGATTGTAGACAATCCAGGAACAGCTTTTCGGTTCCAAATCTCTCTAATTGCAATGGGTGTGTTTGTTTCATCCAAATCATAGGCGTAAATATGTAATCTTGAACTGGAACTTCCAGCATCAATTACGGCAATGCAATGATGATTGATACAATCGGATTTGTCTGCGTAAGTAGATAACGGCAGAAATAAAGAGATATAAATTAACACGATCCATCGAAACATAGTCTTTCCTTAATTCACATCAAATAACGCATTTATCCTACATTAATTGGCTTTTTTGGTCAAAACGGGAACTGAATTTTCAAATAAAAGTGAAACACCTGGATATCCATATCAATGTGATACTCAGTTTTTCGATCAAAATGAAGATAGATAAAAAATTAAAAATTAATGAAATTGTTTCTTTTAAAAGTTCAAAATTTATGCTATAAACGCGAAATTTTTCATTTTGGAGCAACATTTCTGTTATTTCCATGTAACAAAAATGATAGTTATCAATTAGATGAAAATATTTTTTAATCCGGAGCAGTTTTAAATTTATATGGATAAATATAACATTAGCTCTATTATTTTTACTAACATAGTGAGAAAAAACAGCCCGTGAAGACTAATATTCCAACCCTATCAAAACCCATTAAAGACAGTGGTTACAGACGCGGTTTAAAGGATCGTCATGTCCAACTGATTGCACTAGGTGGAATTATCGGCTCAGGATATTTTTTGGGAACCGGTGAAGTAATTAATCTTGTTGGTCCCTCTGTTTTTATTGCCTATTTACTTGGTGGGTTAATAATTTACCTAACCATGTTATGTATGGGTGAATTAGCAGTTGCTATACCAATTTCCGGCTCTTTTGTTACTTACACTTCTGATTTTATATCCCCAACTGTCGCTTGTGGCGTCGGGTGGTCATATTGGATTACCTGGGTTGCCTATATCCCCGCTGAATGTGTTGCCGGGGGGATCATAATGGAATTGTTTACAGGGGTAAGTGGCTATATATGGGTGATATGTTTTGGATTAATCATTACCTATATTAACCTCGCCAAAGTCGATACGTTTGGTGAAATTGAATTCTGGCTTGCCTTAATTAAAATTATCTCATTACTAGCCTTTGTTTTCCTAGCAATACTCATTTTCTTTGGCCTCATACATGGCTCAGAACCACCCGGCATAATAGGATTCAAGTATCTGCTAGGTGATGGAGGGTTATTACCTAATGGGGCAATGTCGTTATTGACAGCCATGGTACTTTTGCTGGTTAATTATCAAGGATCTGAAATCATAGGGCTTGCAGCAGGAGAATCAGAAAACCCTGCCCGTATGATCCCTCATGCTATCCGCAACGTTACTTTCAGAATTCTGTTTCTCTACATCATTCCAGTATTTTGCCTGGTTTTAATTTTTCCATGGCAAAAAGCAGGGCTATCCAACTCTGTCTTTGCTGATGCACTTAATTTCTACGGATTGAAATGGGCAGGAGCCGTAACCAGTTTTGTCACTCTTTCTGCAACCTTATCCTGCGCGAACTCAGGATTCTATGGTGCCGTGCGTTCTTTAAATGCTTTGGCGCGTGATGGTATGGCTCCACATGTCCTCGCCAAATTTAATCAGAATTCGGTTCCTCAAAATGCTGTGATTGCTACACTGATTGGGGTTTGGATTCTTTTAGGCGTGGGTTACTTTTTTGGTCAAACGAAACTCTATATTGCTTTATTATTAGTATCAGGCTTTACTGGTACTTTGGCTTGGCTTTCTTTATGTATTGCACAAATCAGCTTTAGAAATCGTTTGTATAAAGCCGGTTACTCCATTAAAGATCTCCGTTATGTAACACCTTATTCACCTTATACTGGAATTCTTGCTGTTATTTTAATGGTTGGATCCTTATTTTTCTTACTGCTAAATAAAGATCCCATTTATAAATTATCATTTATCATTGGTGTGGTCAGCTTCATTATACCTGTTATCATCTATAAGGTATTTGATTTATCCAAGGTTAGGAAAAAAGCATTGCATGTGAAAAGCCGGGTCAAATTCCAGGATTTATTTCCACCACAGTAAATTGAACATTACTTTTGGAAGTATTCTCGGGCGTGCCAAAACTCATTTTGCACGCCCCCATTCATTAAATCACAGTAACCAGCACCAATAACCCTACTATATACCAAGCTTAATCGCAGTTTCATGAGAATCAAAACGCTCTTTGATCAATTGATAAAATATGATTTTAACCTCTGGTGTGATAGTTGCGGGAGAGGTCAATAACTTACCCTTGTCAGGAACAATCGGTTTCTTTGCAAATAAACCTGGCCATTTATTTGAAATGGGTAGAAGTGGTGGTTGATTTTCTTTTTCTGAAATGGATACCTCGTCTAGCTTAAATTGATGAGTAATCAATTTGACCATATCAGTTAGACATTGGCAGTCTTTCACACATTTGTTGTAATCAGTTAATCGCGATTTAAAATAGGATTGCATATCCAGTTCTGTACACCCCAACAACAAGGGACTTTTAACTTGAAACAATCTCATTAAGACTTCGATTTCAAAAATACAGGCATTGGCTTCAGTATTAGGAATTTTGGCTGCGACATTAAAAGCATGGCCAGTTTCATGAACAATAGCCCCGATAATTTTGATTGCCGGCTGCAATAGTAAATAACTTTTAAAAACTATTGTTCTATTTTCAACCCACTTTTCATGAGTTGTATGCATTAACTTATATGTTTTAGAATTTACAAAAATTGCCGGATTATTACCGACTCCTAAAAACTCACTGGGAGGGACAACATCAATTTCCAACTCAGGAATTAACCCATTAATACCATTATCAAGACCACCTTCACCCAACTTCCTACATTCCGAAATAAGTTTTTGTATATGCTCCAGACTTACCATAATACCCCTCCTTATTGTAAGAAATCCCTGCAATCATAAAGAAATCAAAGATAGCAAACTGATCAAAATATGCTTCAATCAATTCATTATTTGGTATTGAAATTATTCAGTCAAGACTTTTTGTGAATTACTTGAGTATACTTTTTTCTTAAAGGTAAATTTAAGGGATTCATGATACTTCTGTTTACTTAATGGAAATTAATTCTTGAATTGATAAAAACTTTATTCATGAAGTTAATTTTATTATCTTCAAAAACTGCTCTAGTAAATTGCAAATCTGTTTTCTTAAAAAATCCTTTTAAAATGAATCTGCTTATTGTGATTGAAACCGTTAAGTTATATTCAAAAACATCCAGTTGTCTTAACAAAATCCATACATAATTTACTAAATGGAAACTTTTTAATGGCTACACCTTGAGTTTTTTACACATTATTGATACTATTTGGGCAATTTATTGTCTTTCAGAAAGGTAGATATAAACATGGGTGGATTAACCAGCGAACAATATCACAGTCAAGTAGTTGGCAAAATTGGATATATCGCCAGATGCATGCAAAACATAGATCCTGAAAATAATCTGAAAAAAATAAAGGAAGATTACCAGGATGTGTTGGTATGGGCAGAGAAAAATTATCGTTTTGAAGAAATATTGGAAGCCAGTAAATCAGGAAAATGCCCTAATGATTTGGATGCATTAAGTCGACGCTCTTTGATATTGCAAGAATTGCAGCGGCTTGTTTCATTAATTAGTCCCTTTAAAATGAAATTGGACCTGATTGAGTCTGAATATGAAAAGATGAAAAGCCATACGAATTTATGGAAAAGCGACTGTTATAGCAAACTCAATGAGCTTACTCGATTAATAGACTACATCAAAAATGCTGAGTCTACCCCTAAAAATCATTTTCTAAGAGCACTGACCTCTGCATTGCAAATGCAGATAGCCCAACATGGAATTACAGAAAATAATGACCGCATCAACCTGTTGTTTAAACAGGGATTGCACTTGCTCGCCATGGGTAACGAAAAGATAGATGAGCAATATCTCTTATTTAAAGGGTATGTAAAAGATCAGCCTGAAGAATCACCTTTTGAAGGCATTTTACCCTCTGAAGAGCAGAAAAATATAGTCAAAACTATAATAGAGATTTGCATCCCAAAGCTTTCAAACAAAGCCTTACAAGATAAATTATCCGCACTGACCAATCCGGGTTTATTAACAAAAACATTACTTGACAGCATCGATAGGATTATTGAAGAAAACGCAAAATTAAATGCTTTGAGCACAGTCAAATTAGGTGAATTTGACCTCGATATTAGGGAAATTGAAGAGATTTATTCTCAAGCACTGGAAATATCACCACAAAATGCTTTGCAATATACCGCTCAAAGATGTGATGCGCGATTGTTATGCATGGCTTTTCCTGATTCTGAACAGTACATTGCTGAATCCATATCGAATAAAGAAGCCAATGCTATTGCTGAAATCATTCATAGCAAAGAACTAATTTATCGAATCATCAAGACAGAAGTTTTTAAACAAGTTGATCCCAATGAGAAAATTCAACTACAAGCCGCCTCTGAATTGTATCAGCTCCTTGGGAGAACCATGGATAAACAAACCCATCTTTTTGCCAAGATGAGTATGGAACAAATCAATGGATATATTCGAATCAAAACGAAATCAATCCTGGACAAAATTCCTGAACGAGTTGAGTTATTAACTTTTATGGGCTTTGAAATTCCGACCTTCAAGGGAGTTGAGACACTTATGACCGATCTATCCCAATCTCAGGATAATAAAACTCTGGCTATAGCACAGGAGTTTTACACGAATATAAAAAAAGCAAAAAATGAATTGTTGGGCAATAAACTGATTGAAGACATTGCTCCACAGGATGTAGAGAAATTTTTTAATCACTGCAGTCAATACGGTTCAAAAGCAGCTGAAAAGCTAGCTGACAATCGTCCAGTATTGACAAAAATAGCCGATATTTTGACAGCCATTGCCCGTTGGGCGATTAGTTTAATAGGTTTCAACACTCCGCCACAGTTTTTGGCTCCAACCAGAACTTGTGTTGATCAGGTATCCGATGAAATCACTAAAATTAAAGTAAAACTTGAAGAAACCTTGGGAAGCTTGCAAAAAGGACAGGAAGAAAGCCTAAGCCTTTAATCTTTAATGAAAGATTAAATCGAAATTAAAAAAATATTTAACATGGAATACACCCATTATCAAATATGCTCCCCCGGATTACAGCTTTCTTCTAGTCCGGGGCGCTCTTTATGATTAGATTATGCATCATATACTTAATGGGTCAGGTGAGATTAGTACAGATTTTTCTACTCTCGCTCCCAAACAATCTCCTGCGAAAAGCATCATACTACCAAAGCCCCTAGGTCTGGAGAGAGCACCTCGAGGTGAAATTAAAAATCTGTGCTCAGTTCAAGATTAAATGTTCAATGATGTTGACTTAGTATACACCACAACCCAAATGTTATTATTTATCGCATTTTGAATAATTTTAAATCAAATGCTACCTTTTAAATATGAGTATATGAGTGGGTAGGTATCATGACAAGATCAAATAGTGAACAACTGGAGGAAGAATATCTTATTGCAAGGAGAGAGTATTGTATGGCAATGATGGACGTACACGACAAAGCAAGAGCATTGCTGAGTGAAACTCCAATAGATGAAGATATGAAGCAAGCTATAATAAAATCAAGCGGGATAAAGATCCGGCCTAACGAAACACAAGATGAATTCGATGAGCGCTTCGAGGACGAAATGGGTTTAACAATAGATGACTACGTTGATTTTGCGCTTGATGTATTAGAAAAAAAATTGGAACCCACAAGGCAGAGTATTGTAGCTGCTGCAAATAAAGAACTTGGTTCTCTTACTTCTGGACAATCTGGTTCGGCATGGGAAGATTTTCAACACACGATCCACGAGGGAGCAGAATATAAAACTATAGAAGTGGCTAAGTGCCTGCCTGAGTCTGAGCGTTGCATACAAGCTTTTAATCAAGCTAAGCTGGCATTTCGTGATGCAGCCACAAATTTAATACATGCAGAGAAACTGGAAGAACCAAATCACGGCCCCAGGTTCTAAAACTAGGACACAGGAAGGTTTAGGAGAAAATGGAGTTTCAAAATCATCATAAGTAATTGCCATAACACATGATCTTGATTGACTACATTAGGTCTATTGCTTAAGCTTCAACCATAGGTTCCAATTGAAACTCAGGCACTAAACTTTTTAACAGAACAAGCAATTCCTCATCCTGGTGCTCAATACAGGCCACCTGTAACATTCGTATGGTTTGTGTCAAATCATTCCAATCCAGTTCACGAAATCTTGCTTTGAATAATTTTTCATGTTTTGTTGAGGTTAACTGCTCAGTCTCATGAAACAACTCTTCATACATTTTTTCACCAGGACGTAACCCTGTGTATTCGATCATGATGTCCCTTCCTGGCTCTTTGCCTGCCAAGCGAATCATTTGTTCTGCAAGATAACTGATTTTAACAGGTTCCCCCATATCCAGGACAAAAATTTCACCACCCTCCCCATTCACCATAGCTTGCAAAATTAACTGGCAGGCTTCGGGTATAGTCATGAAATACCTTTGCATATCGGGATGGGTCACAGTCAGTGGGCCACCTTCCTGCAACTGTTTTTGGAACAAAGGCACCACACTACCAGCTGAACCCAGGACATTTCCAAAACGAACTGTAATAAACTGGGTTTTAACTCGTGTATTTAAATTCTGACAGTAAATTTCAGCGACTCTTTTGGTAGTTCCCATTATATTCGTAGGGTTCACTGCTTTATCAGTGGAAATTAAAATGAATTTCTCAGTTCCGAATGTCACACTGGCTTTGGCTACAACCTGAGTACCTATGACATTATTAAACACAGCAACCCGTACTTGATGCTGAAGCATGGGAACATGCTTGTAAGCAGCCGCATGAAATACGATTTCAGGTTGAAAACGACGAAATAAGTGATTGATCGCAATTTCATCTGTCACACTGACCAAACTTAATTCAATAGGGATACCTGGAAAATTCTTTAATAACTCCTGTTCAATTTGATAAAGGTTAAACTCACTATTCTCAACGATTGCTATACTTGCAGGCTCTAAAGCCATAACCTGGCGGCACAACTCAGAACCGATTGACCCACCACCACCTGTAATCAATACACGTCTTCCAGCGATTGAACGAGCAATTTTTTCCCATTCGAGCGTCACTTGATCCCTGCCCAACAAATCCTCAATGTTCACCGGTCTCAATGCATTCACTTCAACTCGGCCTGAAGCCAAAGCTGAAATACTGGGCAAAGTACTAAAAGGCACATGACTTTGCTCACAAAGCGTTACAATTCTTCGCATGGTTGCCGATTTAGCGGAGGGGATGGCAATGAAGATCAAATCCACTTCATATTGATTGACTAACTCGGTAATTTGATTAGTCGTTCCTAGCACTCGCACTCCATGAACCTCTAATCCCTTCTTACTTTTATTATCATCTACAAAGCCTATTGGCTGATAATAACTGCTTCTTTTCAAATCACGTACCAAGCCTTCCCCTGCTTGCCCGGCACCAACCACCAAAACTCTTTTAGTATCCAGTTCTCTGTTTCCTCTGCCAGGCTTATCCCAATGTAGGCGGATCACCAATCTTCCCCCGCAAAGAATGGTAGCCAGGATAATACAATACAAAGGTAATACTGATCTGGGCAGGTGCTGAAGAATTGAGGTTAAGTAAAAAACAGGGATTACCAAAACCATCGCTGTAATAGTAGCCTTCAATATTCTGATGACATCGTTGAGAGAGGAAAAACGCCATAATCCTCTGTAAATCTTAAAATAATAGTAACAACTAATCTGAACAATTGATAATAAAGCCAAAGCAATAAAAGAATGGGTGGACGTCAGACTGCTAGGATATGGCTGCATATTATAGCGCAACCAGTAAGCAGCATACCAGGCAACCGGTATTGCAGCCACATCAAACAAAATTACTGGTAGTTTTGCAATGATTTTTTTTGTCAATATGATTATTTTTTGCATTATAAAAACCACAGTCTGTAATCCTTTATAAAGGAAAGATGGTACACTATGTTACAGTTTCCCGCATCAAAAATTAGCAAACAATTCATATCGGTATTGTGAATCAGTGTTACCAAAAGAAAAAACCCCACTCAATTTGTATTTTTTATTATCATCAAGAAATGACTTTAAACAAGTATCACCAGGTGTATAAATGACTTCTCCTTTATCAATAAGTGAAGTCAAGATAATTATCGGGGGGGGGTCTTCTAAAATCTGATGACAAAATAATTCATATCTATTCACAATAGGAAATTGAGCCATTTTTTTATTATTCAAACAGTAGGAATCAATAAAAGTCAATTCACTTAAAAATGGAATCAAACCAGAATCTGCCAATACTACTTTATCTTGATTTCTGGCATGAGTATTTAACCATTGAACAACACTTATTCGTAATTGCTCCCCATGTACCGGATTCTGGCTAAAATAGCGATAATCACCAAGAGACATTTTAGGTATAAATAGCAATCCCAGAAAAAAAGCGCTCACATACAATGCCGCTTTAAAGTAATGATCTTGTTTTTTGAAATATCTTAATAAAAGATGACTTATACCCTGCCAAGTCAGAGGCAACATAAGAGCAAACGCTGGCAAGAACAATCGATTGTCAAAAGCAACAATGGGATCTGCGTTTGAAAGCATTAATAAATAGATAATACTGGGAGACCATAAAAAATAATGCCTTCTGTCCTGAGCATAAAAACAGGCTGGGGAAGCCAGGATAGCGAATGGCCAAATTAATTTGAGATAATTCAAATCCAATGAATAGGATATTCCATTAAAGCCTTTGCAATACACTGAGTTAGGGAACAATAACCCGTAATAGTTCCAGCGCCAGAGAAAATAAGGCGCAAAGACCAATAAGATAGTAGCCACAAAATATGCTACCCCTCTCCATGGCCTATTACCTGATAATTTATTCTTATCCCAACTGATTAACAGAAAAAAGAGAAGCATTAAAGCTGGTGTTTCAGGCCTTGTCATTCCTGCGAATGAAAGGAACAACCCTGACATGATAAAACCACTTGTCTTAAATGCGCCTCGAGGAGCAGGATAAAAATGGTATCCCAACCCACGAAAGGCAAAATAGACTGAACCACTAATCAGCGCTTGATAAACAGTCATTTCGAAGCCGCTAACTGACCAAATAATTTGACCCTTGTATAGTAAAAGCCAAATACAAGGGATAAGAGACTCGCGTTTGGCAAACCAAAATCGACTGATAAGAAAGATAAAAAGACAGGTTACAAGTAATCCAGCAAACCCGGCGATTTTTAGGGTAAGAACCGGATTAATGTGTAGAATAATGGATATCGCCCCCAAAACAACAAAGCTGAAATTGGAATAGCCCTCCACCGGCTCAGCGTTTAAATTCCATAATAAACCATTTCCTGCAGCCCAGTTTTTGGCATACCGCAAAGAAATATACATGTCATCAATGGTGAACGGCCAAATGGCCTGGATTTGTAAAACCAGCAAATAAACAAACAAAAGGATAAACAGGCTGTCATACCAGCGCCACTTCACACTCATCAATTCAATGCCATGAAAGTCAAGATAGCAAAGCACCAAAGATTTATTCGAGATAATCGGTCACTTAAAAAAACATTGACTGGATCATCATTCTCTACATCCTGAGTGGCAAGCCAGCCAAAACGCCATAGTGCAATAGCAGCAAAAGGTAAGGTTAAAATGAAAAAAAACGATTCTGCCCTGGCATAAATAGTGTAAAACAGATAAGTAATAAAGCAGGCTATTCCGGTAATAACGATAAGTCTTTGCAGTAAGACCGGATTATATCGACGTAGAACCTTGCGAGTTGAATTTTTCAATCCCAACTGCATTTCCAGTTGTCTTTTATTGAGCGCAATAAATAAACTCAGCAAAGTCGCCGCAACAATTAACCAGCCCGATATAGCCAAATCAATTCCTATTGTCCCGGCCAAAACTCTGAGCATAAATCCCAGAGCAATACAAGCAACATCAAAAACTGGAATTAATTTTAAAACATGGTTATAGGCAAGATTGATTATCAAATAAACAATTAAAATGACCACTAATATTTTTGAAATAAGCCAACCCAGCGCAAGTCCAATAACCATCAATAATAGCATTACAATGATCGCGTCAAATAAAGTAACCTGCTCGCTGGCAATAGGCCTGTTACATTTAAAAGGATGTAAACTGTCTTCAGTTCTATCCTGAATATCATTATAAATATAAACAGCGCTTGCAATAAGACAGAAAGAAAATGAGGCCATTATTGCCGGGAACAAATACCCTGGAACAGGAGTATAAATGAAACCAAGCATAACAAAAATTGCTTTACTCCAATGCGATAAACGAAGAAGTAAAAGATATTGGTATAACTTATCCATGTAACTTACCCTGATGATTTTATTTGCCAATTCCATCATACAAATCTACCCTTCTCTCAAAAACAGCTAAAACAGTTCTGTCATTTCTAATCAAAGTATTAATGACTGCCTCAATCAGGCTACAGGACATGGATTTGTTTTCAGTTTAAATTAATTTATACCCTATAAGGGCAAGATCATACCAATTTAAGTTGATTATGTGCCGTGATACTTTATAAATTTGAGCCTGTTTTTGTCAGTCCCGCCTGTGCGGAATGACTCAAATTTTGCATTATATAATCAAAGTATGATTTTGCCCTAACACCCTATAAGAGTAACATATCTAACTCAAGGCTAAAAATAGTATAATCGCAAAAAAATGATCATTTCAAAGAGTTAAATCATAAATAAAATCTGTTGCATTACCTGATTGCAACAATTTAGTAAAAATTAATCAAATCAGATTGCATTTAACCATTGAATCGGTAAGATAAAAAATACACAAATAAATTTTCAATGGATATGAGGTTATTATGCGCTATATACTGCCAGCAGGAGCTCTTACCAGCCTTAACTTTTTACGCCAAGACTATAAAACAGAAAAACAGGTGGATTTGGATCAACCCCCCTCTTTAATTGGAGTGCCTACTTTTTTTGGAGGCACTGATGTCATATCCAGAGACAAACAAACCAAATTTATAAAAAAAATGATTCTCGTTCTTCGAGCAAATCTGGCGAAAGAGGAAGAGATCACTACTCCCGAACAATGGGAAGCAAATTTAACTGCCTCAAGAGTAGTAATCGCAGCTTGTTTATACGTACAGTCGCAAATTTCATCCCCCAAAAGCAACTCAAAATTATATAATTTAATTAATAAAGATTTAGGCATTACGGATACTAACTATTTAGATGAAGAAGACAAGGAAATATGCTTTTTAGCCGCTAATCGAGTGATTAATTCCTCTTTATCCGCTTTTAGTGATGCTAATGCTGCTATACGTAAAGCCAACGTCAAAGATTTACCCCCATTTACTGAACAGGAATGGAGTGAGTTTTCAAAATTTGTTGCCAGTGTGAGTATAAAAAAAGTATCTACCAATCCTTACAAAGACTACCCCATCACATCCATTACCCAACCGATGTTTGGAGCTGCTTTTTCTTACACGGGAGCAACAATTGGTTATCTTGGGGGAGATGTCATTAGTCAATCCTCCAAAGCAATGTCAACCAAATTGCAAATTACGACCATGGTAGGAAGTACCCTGTTGATGCTTGGTACAACCGGGCCTATGGGTGTCGCATTGTTCTCTCAGGTCATAGCAAGCAAATTAGTTACTGCTTTTTTCAGTATCAGTTTGGCTCATGTTTTAGGAACAACCATGGGTATTCTTGGACAGGGCGTAGGTATGGGTATCGGGTTACCTTTGGACTATGCCTATAGACTTCTATGGAAAGCCAGTGCCACTATCATAAATTACTACAGCAGCTACCCTAATACCTCTCAGATGACAGGTATTCGTATTGCTGATGGCAAATCCATCATTAATGGCATAGTGATTGAATACACTCCAAACTCTGATTTAAAAACTGAAGAAGGACAACAAACAGTTGAAATTACCGAAGAAGGGAAACTCCTTATCAATGGAAAAGAAGTTACTATTCCTGACGGTGGAGTTCAACTTCCTCTTGAGTTAATTAATGAATTAAAGGCTCAATTGAAGTTACAAGAGAAAAAAGTTACTGAAGAAGATTCTTCAACTTCCACGTTGCTTACAACACTTTAATGATTAAAAAGTTTCAAAGTGTCGGTGTGGGTTGAGCTGAGCTAAATGCTCAACTCCACAAGTACCACCATCAAAAGAACATCTAATAACGCATTACCACTTGTTCTTCCCCTAAAAGATTGCTCAATAGCTCGATTAATTCATCGCTAGGGGTCACACACCATTGTTGGCCAAGATTTAAATTAGCTTTGGCAACATCATTGGAATAAGCCAGTTGCACTGCACAACGCCCAGAATAAGTCTTTAGTAAGGATTGGATGGAAGGCAGTACCGCAACATTGTTTTGATTTAAACGCAACTCCATGCAACGAGCGAATTTTGTTCGGGCTGAAGCAATACTTAAAAGTTGGTTGGCTGTCATTTTAACCCCACCATTGTAATCATCAATTGCAACTTCCCCCTCAATCACCAGCATGTTGCCCGTCATTAATGGTTCAGAAAATTGTTCAAAAATCTCACCAAAAACTACAGCATCAATCCTGGCAGTTGCATCATCCATTCCGATAATCACTAATTTCTTACCACGTTTGGTTATTATTTTTCTAATCGCTACAACCTGAGCACAAATAATCGCTTTTTTATGTAAGGACGGATTTAATTGGCTAACAGGAATAATAAAATCTCCCAATTCACGCCTGTATTGATCAGCAGGGTGACCGGTAAGATAAAAACCTAATACTTCTCTTTCACCTTCTAATCGTTGAGCTTCCGACCAGGATTTACTCTCTACATAATTTTGTTCATCCGCTTTGTCCTCTAAAAGGGAGAATAAATCAAATTGCCCACTCGATTGGTTTTGATGTTCTTTTTCTGCAACTTTTAACGCTTTTTCCAATGACGCAGTTAATACAGCCCTTTCCACTTTCCAAACATCGAAAGCTCCGCTTTTGATCAACGCTTCAATCACTCGTCTGTTGACTTTGCGTAAATCTAATCTTTGACAAAAACCAAACAAATCCAAATAAGGTCCATTCTGGTTCCTCTCCTGAATAATACACTCAATCGCAGACTCGCCAACTCCCTTTATTGCTCCGAGACCATAAATAATCGTCTTGTCATCTGATACAGTAAAATGATACATGGAGTTATTAATAGAAGGAGGCAACACTTGTAATTTCATGTGCGCGCATTCATCAATAAAAGTAACCACCTTATCCGTGTTATCCATATCAGAAGACATCACCGCAGCCATAAAAGCTGCGGGGTAATGTGCTTTTAACCAAGCGGTTTGATAAGCTACCAAAGCGTAAGCTGCAGAATGTGATTTATTAAAACCATATCCTGCGAATTTCTCCATTAAATCAAAAATATGGGTTGCTACCTGCTCATCCACTCCTCTTGCAACAGCGCCCTGGGTAAAAATTTCCCTTTGCTTTGCCATTTCTTCCGGTTTTTTCTTCCCCATGGCTCGTCTTAACAAATCAGCAGAGCCAAGCGTGTAATTAGCCAGAACCTGGGCGATTTGCATTACTTGTTCTTGATAAAGGATAACCCCATAAGTTGGCTTAAGAATGGGTTCCAAGTCTGGATGTGGGTAGTCAACTCGAGCCCTGCCATGCTTCCTGTCGATAAAATCATCCACCATCCCTGACTGCAGCGGACCTGGTCTGAATAAAGCCACCAAAGCAATAATGTCCTCAAAACAATCGGGTTGAAGCCGGCTAATCAACTCCTTCATACCCCGAGATTCCAGCTGAAATACAGCAGTGGTCTTACATGCCTTTAATAACTCAAAAGTAGCCTCATCATTCGTTGGGATTTGACTAATATCAATTAGTGACAGTCCGGCATTTTTGCATTGTTTATTAACTGTATCCAGGGCCCAATCGATAATAGTTAATGTTCTTAGTCCTAGAAAATCAAACTTGACTAGTCCAACCGCCTCGACATCGTCTTTATCAAATTGGCTGACTATTTGTGTTGATCCTTCTTCACAGTAAATCGCCGTGAAATCAGTCAGCTGAGAAGGTGCAATAACTACTCCTCCAGCATGCTTGCCTGCGTTACGAGTAATTCCCTCCAGCTTCAGAGCAAGATCAAATAACTCCTTTACTTCTTCCTCTTCTTCATATCGTCGGCGAAGCTCTTCTTCCTGCTCCATCGCTTTACTTAAAGTAATACCTAACTCAAACGGAATCAATTTTGCCAGCTTATCAACAAAACCATAAGGATGGCCTAAAACACGCCCAACATCTCTCACTACCGCTTTTGCGGCCATAGTTCCAAAAGTGATAATTTGGGAAACGCTTTGCCTGCCATATTTTTCTGCCACATATTCAATGACCCGGTCACGGCCTTCCATGCAAAAATCAATATCAAAATCAGGCATGGAAACACGTTCTGGATTTAAGAATCGTTCAAAAAGCAGCTCGTACTCTAAAGGATCCAAATCGGTAATCTTAAGGGCATAAGCGACCAGAGAGCCAGCACCGGAACCTCGGCCTGGTCCTACTGGTACCCCATTTTGCTTAGCCCATTGAATAAAGTCGGCAACAATCAGAAAATAGCCAGCGAAACCCATGTTATTAATAACATCCAGCTCAATTTTAAGACGTTTGTCATACGCTTCTCTGGCAACAAGCAACTCCTTCTCAGACTTGTCTTTGAATAATTGTTTTAAACGCTCTTCCAAACCAATTTCAGAAAGATGTGATAAATACGCTTCAACAGTTGAGCCATCGGGTATTGGGAAATTAGGGAGATAATTATGGCCCAGCTCGAGTTTTACATTACAGCGTTTACTGATTTCTACCGTATTTTGTAATGCGCTGGGAAGATCGGAAAATAAAAGTTCCATTTCATCTGCTGAACGCAGATACTGTTGGGAACTGTATTGTTGAACCCTCCTGGGATCAGCCAATGTATAGCCTTCATGTATACATACTCGAGCTTCATGAGCATCAAAATCATCCTCATTGATGAACCTGACATCGTTGGTTGCAACAAGGGGTAATTGCAATTCATCTGCTAACGCGACCAACTTCTCATTATAATGCAGCTCATCAGCTCTTCCGGTCCGCTGAATTTCCAGATAAAAACGATTCGGAAATAAATTCATCCAATGCAAAGCACGTTTTCTTGCCAGAGCATCATCGTTTGCCAGTAATGCTTGGCCAATATCACCGAACTTTCCCCCAGACAGAGCGATTAAACCATGAGAAAACTCTGGAATCCATTGTAATTGCACTCTGGGTTGGCCATGGTATTGCCCTTCTTGATAAGCTTTGGAAACCAGACAAGTTAAATTTTTATAACCTTTAGTGTCTTGACATAATAAAACCAAAGAAAAAATAGTATCCGGGGTTTCCAAATCATGGCACGGTAAATCACTGCCGATAATGGGCTTGATTCCCGCCTCTGTCGCACTTTTAAATACTTTGACAGCGGCAAATAAATTACAAAAATCTGTTACAGCAACTGAGCTCATACCCCTTGCAGGTAAAGCCTTCATCAAAGGTTTAATCTGCACTAAACCATCGACTAATGAAAATTCTGTATGTACTCTTAAATGAACAAATCGTTGTCGCATAGAGGATTAAACCATTCACGATAATTGGGAAACTTTACCCTAAATCCCGGAAATAGGAAACTAACAGACATTGTCTATAAATGAGATTGATGCGGGTCAAAGGCATCCCGCACTGCATCTGCAAACAAGTTCATTGCCAAAACCAATATAAACATTAATAAAAAAGCCGCAAACATAGGCCACCATACAACAGGATCACGCGCCAATTCAAGCCGTGCCCCATTAATCATATTCCCCCAACTGATAGTCATGGGAGAAACCCCTACTCCCACATAGGTCAATACAGCCTCTGCCAATACTAAAAAACTGAAATCCAACACCAAGGTAATGATAACGATATGCATCACATTGGGCACCAAATGTTTGCGAACGATTGTAAACCAACTACTGCCTAAAGCGCGCGCAGCCAAAACATAATCAATTTCCCGCAATTTCAAAGTTTCTGCTCTCAAAAGGCGACACAGACTTGTCCAACTGGTCACTCCAAGAATCAGGCAAAGCGCCAATAAACGAGCATCGGCACTCTTGGCCAGAGTAGTAAATTGCTCGGGGTGGTTTGCTATATAGGTTTGCAAAGACAATACCGAAGCAGTGATTAATAAAACGCCAGGAATAGAGCTTAAAGTAGTATAAACATACTGGATAATATCATCGACAAGACCACCAAAATACCCTGCCGCGATCCCCAGGAACAAAGCCAGTGGCAACATGAATAGAGTTGTTAAAAAGCCAATGATTAGACCGGTTCGAATACTTTTTAAACTGAAATAAAAAATATCTTGACCAATTTGTCCGGTACCCAACACATGAAAATACCTTGATAATCCATAACCAATGGTTAGGGCTAAAGTAAGTATGGCCACTGTTACTATGACACTAACTTGAGTAGAACTTAAAATAAAAATATTTTTGTATCCAAAACTAAACTTTATTAAAACCAGTAATAACCACCCACCTAAAATCATCAAAGTGCTATAGGTTAAGCCTTTGATTATTACCGACTTGATAATCAACGATTTGTCTTTTTCATTCTTGATAGTGGCTGGTGGATATTTCAAACGAGGATAAACCTGAGTCGTTACACCATTAATTAACTTCGTTTCACTCATAAATTGATTTAAAGCCAAAGGCGCTGAATAGGTTTTCTCATAGGTACTTCCTATGGGTGCGAGAACTTTATCCAAAAGAGACTGAGTTTTTTCTGTTTTATCATTGCCAGACTTGATATGAATAGAGTCCAATACTCCGATTGTTAAAAACAACAGCAACACAATCCCAGCACTGATTGCCAATGGCCTGTGTAAAATGATTGCAAATGACAATTTGATGTGTTGTTTTCTAAGACTCAGCAAAACAGTTAATAAAACCACCATCAGTAGAGTAAGAAAACATTTGTCTGTCCAAAGCAATTCAAATGTCATTTTTGCCACATGCTCCTTGGTTATCAGGATAATCGCACTCGAGGATCAACGAGAATGTATGAAAAATCAGTCAGAACCAACCCTATGATATAAAGAACCGACCCCAAAAAAACCATAGCCCTTACAATAGCAAAATCTTGCTGTTGTATCGCATCAATAATATAACTACCCAAGCCCGGAACACCAAAAAATGACTCTAAAACCAAACTTCCCATAAACAAAGTAGGTATGATTACTACAATTCCGGTTAAAATAGGTAACATGGCATTTTTTAATACATGCTTAAATAAAATCCTTTGCTCAGAGAGTCCCTTTGCTCTTGCAGTTTTTACATAATCTTTATTAATTTCTTCCAAAACCAAGGTTCGATACCAGCGTGCCCCAGCCCCTAACTGTCCCAAAACAGCCACCAGGACTGGCAAAATTGTAAATTTCAAAGCATCAAGGCCGTCATCATAGCCTGAGATGGGGAACCATTTTAATATTTTCCCAAAAAGATATTGCCCGCCAATGATGTAAAACAAACTGGATATGGACATCAGGATAATACAAATAATCACCCCCGATAAATCAAGATAAGTCGAACGAAAAAATGCCATAGCCATAGCAAAAATGATATTCACCAAAACCGCAAATAATAGCGTGGGTAAGGCAATGGCAAGACTTGGCCACATTCTGTAGGATATATCATGACTGATATCCCTTCCGGCATCTGAAACACCAAAATTAAAAGTAAACAAAGTAAGCGATTTTTCATAAAACAAAGTCTGTCTAAATTGATTCAATCCGGTTTGATCTGCATTATAAAATAATGGTAAATCGTAGCCATGAACAGCCTTCCAATCATCAATGGCTTTTTGCTCCACATGTTTATTACCTAAATGCATACGAGCCATATCATCTGGAGAATTCACCATGAAAAACAATGCAAAAGTAATAAGATTAATACCAAACAAAATTGGAATCGCATATAAAACTCTGCGCAGCATGTATTTAATCATTTTAATTTAACTCTTTCTGCCGGTTGTTTTTCTTTCTTTAAATAAGCGATGAAAAGGGGGATTACCAAAGCAAGTAATACTCCAAACAGCACGCCTAAAGGCCAGAATACTGGTTTATTCCAGATTCGTCGCAACTGGTTACGTTCAGGAACATTAACAGAAACATATTTTAGAGTATTGAGAGAAATCGTATTGGATTTTACATTAGATACCCAATCTTGCGATAAAATAAAATCTTCAGAATGCATACCCCATATCCATGGAGCATCATGCCGGACAATTGCTAACATCTTATCAATTAGTTTTTGTCTTTGTTGGTCATTTGGACGATTCTTCATCAAATTAAACAATCTATCAAATTCAGGATTTTCATAATTCGATGCATTTTCGCCACCATATTTGACTTTTCCATTTTTTCCATAAAGCAAAAATAAAAAATTTTCGGGATCAGGATAATCGGCATTCCAACCCCAACTAAATATTTGAGCATGCCCTATCCGCATCTTTTCCTGGAAACGATTATAAAGGGTTGCTCTAATATTCAGGTCAATCCCTATACTTGCAAATTGCTTTCGCATCCAGTCAAGCCTTGCCTTATCATCAGGCCCTCCTGTTGTCATCACATCATAATGAAGAATTAAATGTTTACCAGTTTTCGGATCAATCCCTCCCGGGTACCCTGCCTCAACCATTAATTTCTGCGCATCCCTTAAGGGTCTTCGTTTCCTGGTATTGTTTACCCATTGATAAACATAGGGGTTAATACCCTCTTTACCTTCCTTATATCCAAAGATACCGGGTGGAATAGGACCTTGTGCCGGTATACCTCGTCCATTAAAAAATATGGCAATATTTTCATCAAAATTCACCGCGATAGAAATCGCCTGACGTAATTTTCGTGCTCTTTTATTATTGCCTCCAACGACAGTGTCAAGCATATTAAAGCCAAGATAATAGACAGATGGTTCCAGGGTTTGTCTTAAATATATTTTTTTATCTTTCATTTCCTTACTGAGAATAGGCTCTCCAAAGCGATTAATATGGATAGCCTGATCAAAACTGTCAGCACTTATTCCTGACATATCATAGTAACCTTGCAAAAACTTATTCCATCGAGGTATGGATTCCTTTTCAAGGGTATAAACAGCTTTATCAATTAATGGTAAGCGCCTTCCCTGATTGGTTAAATAACCTGCCCGTCTATCGGCATCTGAGCCATGGACAGGGAAATATACTTCTCTGAAATTGGGATTTTTCTCCAAGACCATACTTCTGTTAGGATTATTTTCCGTCAGCATAAAAGGCCCTGTACCTAAAGGATACCAACCAAAAGATAAGTTTTTATCATCCATATCTTTTTGGGAATAAAATAAATCCGCTTCCCAAGGGACTGGAGCAAAAAAAGGCATGGCTAACCAAAACAAAAATTGTGTATATTGCCCCTTCAATGTAATTTCAAAGGTGTAATCATCTAATTTTTTAATCCCCTTCAAAGGATACTTACGTAAATCTATAAAAGAATTTTTATTGGTCGCTCCTTTAGGAAGACTATCGCCATACTCCTTGAAGCCAAGAATGTAGTGACTCATCAATCCATATATAGGAGAGCTCACAGCTGGGGTAGCCAATCTTTTAATTTGATAAATGTAATCATCAATGATCAGCTCCCTTGTGCCAGTGTATTTAAAATCTGACAACTTGCTAATATCATGCTCTTCCAAATAATCTTCTGATAAGTGATGATATCGATAAGAACCATCTTTCTTCCGGGCCAAAGCAGGATGAGGTTGATATAAAATCCCTTTTTTTATCTGAATAGTATAGACACTGTAAGCTGGTTTCGTATTATCCCCTGCCGGAACAGGATTTCCCTGGGCATCCAAATATCGAATCCTGGGTAACCAGGTAGCTGTTAATGGTATTAATTCATAGGGTCTTTTATAGTAATCATACTCCAGCAGCGGCTCATAGATTTGGGCTATGAAAAGATATTCATTGGAAGAATAGGAGCGTGCCGGATCCAGGGTTTTTGGCTGTTCATTAAAAGAAGAATAATAAATATTTTCATTGGCTTCGCTCTCAGGGTAAGGATTATTGAATACCCAAGAACTACTGTAAGCCAAATTGACACAGCAGGGCATTAAAAATAACATGAATTGAATTAACAAATATCGCCGCACTTAATTCCCTCGTGCCAACCAGCCAATGTTACAAGTTCAAAATAACCACTTTACCTGATTTATTTAGTTCCATCATAAACTAAATGACGAAGATCTGGCTACTCATGAATTGACCCGTTTTAAAAACTCGTCTTCCTCTATAATCGCTATTCCCAGTTCTGTCGCTTTAATTAGCTTTGTACCGGCTTCACTCCCTGCTATCACATAATCTGTTTTGGAAGACACACTTCCACTTACTTTTGCGCCTAAAGCCAACAATTTTGCCTTTGCCTCTTCTCGCCCCATATTACTCAGGGTTCCAGTTAATACCACTGTTTTTCCATAAAATGGATTTTGTGGATTAACTTGTGCCTTTTCAGGCTTAGGCCAATGAATACCCAACTCAAGAAGGCGGTTAATCACTTCAAGATTATGCGGTTGGGCAAAGAAATGGACTATATGAGAAGCCGCTACTGGGCCTATGTCATTCAGAGTCATTAATTCCTCAATCGTTGCCGCTTTCAAGCTCTCCACATCAAGGTAATGCTCTGCTAAAACCCTTGCTCCTGCTTCACCGATTTCTCTGATTCCCAAAGCATAAAGAAAGCGATTAAATGTTGTTTTTTTACTTTTTTCCAAAGCGGATAACAAATTTTTTGCTGATTTCTCTCCCATTCTGGGCAGGTTAGCCAAGGTTTGCAAATCGAGCTCATAAAGATCTGCCAAATGGTGGACAATACCCTCATCAACTAACTGATCAATTAAAACACTGCCAAGTCCCTCAATGTACATTGCTTTTCGAGAAGCAAAATGCCACATCATCCTTTTTAATTGGGCTTTACAATATAAACCTCCAACACAACGGGCAATTGCCTCATCTTCTTCCCTTACGACTTCAGAACCACAAACAGGGCAATTTTTTGGAAGCTCAATTTTCCTGGCATTATCAGGACGTTTTTCCAAAACTACAGAAACCACTTCAGGGATCACATCACCGGCACGACGAATAACAACTGTATCACCAATACGAATGTCTTTTCGGGTAATTTCATCAAAATTATGCAAAGTCGCATTACTCACTGTAACGCCGCCAACACTGACTGGCTCCAAACGCGCAACAGGCGTCACAGCACCTGTTCTGCCGACCTGGAAATCCACAGCTATTAGACGAGTCATTTCTTCTGTGGCGGGAAACTTATGGGCACACGCAAATCTTGGTGCACGAGAAACATAGCCTAATTGCTGTTGCAAGGGGATACTATCAATCTTATAAACAACCCCATCAATTTCAAAAGGCAACTGATTCCGTTTCGCTAACATATGATGGTAATAATTTAAACAACCTTCTATTCCAATCTCTTTCCTCGTTTCCAGAGATACTCTGAATCCAAATTCCTTTAATAAATTCAATTGTTCCAAATGGCTGTTAGGTAACTTATAACCCTGACAAGCCCCTATACCATAACAATAAATAGCAAGTGGGCGGTTGGCTGAAATCTCAGGATTTAATTGTCTTAAACTGCCTGCAGCAGCATTTCTCGGATTGGCAAAAGTTTTTTCACCCAGCTCTCTAGCCCTTGCGTTGTAGGCCTCAAAATCGGCTTTAGGGATATACACTTCACCCCGCACTTCGATCAGTTTTGGAGGATTATTCACCCTTAATCGTAATGGAACTGAAGCAATAGTCTTGATATTTGCCGTGATGTTTTCTCCTACAGCACCATCCCCACGAGTCGCGGCATGAGTCAAGACTCCATCTTGATAAGTCATGTTCACTGCCAACCCATCCAGCTTTGGCTCACAAGCAAATACCAATTTTTGGTTTGGTGCATCCAATTTCTCAATTGCTCGCTTAATGAATGCTTTTAATTCATCAGCAGTAAATACGTTAGACAAAGACAACATAGGTTGCTTATGGGCTACCGGCATAAAAGCATCTGAAGGAGTACCGCCGACTCTCTGTGTCGGAGAATCTGGTGATAAAAATTGGGGATATTGCGCTTCAAGCTGTTGCAATGCCTTGAAACATCGATCATATTCCGCGTCAGGAACCAAAGGTTCATCTAAAACATAATAGTGATAATCGTATTTTCTTACTTGCTCTTTAAGCGCTTCTATCGTTTCCTTAATCCCTTGATCACTCATTAATGAAGAATCCCAAAATAAAAACAACAGTTTATCATTTTTTTATCCCTTTAAAATACGAGTGGTTTCATCATTCAAGACAAAATCTTTTTTAGATACCTCAAAGCATATCAATCCCATCTCTTGAATCTTTTGCCAGAACCATGATATAGATACGTCTCTGTATTGAAGGAGATATTTAGAAAATGGAACTTCTACGCATTTTATCCGCTCTTATTGTTTTATTGTTTTCAACCCTTATCCATTCTCATTCCGAATCCAATTCTAATCAAGGCATTGCTTTTGTACATGGTACTCGAGATCACAGAGAAGATGCCTATGGAGGGTATTGGAAAATTGATTTTATTCAGAGTATCTCCCAAACCCTGACAAAACCTGAAAATCACTACGTAGTTCATTGTGATTTTAGCCAATATATGTGGCATGAAGATGCCGCCAATTGCGTTGCCAATCAACTTCTGGAATTTATCAATGACAAAAATGTGAGTTCTCTTACAGTCTACACCCATTCTGACGGCGCTAATATCATGCGTTGGATTCTTTCAAATCCAACTTATGATGGTCGATATATGGCTCTCAAACGCAAAATCACTCAAGTTATTGCCATTGCACCTTCCAGCGGAGGAACTCCTCTTGCTGATGAAGTATTAAATGGAGGCATATTTGAAACGAGTTTGGCCTGGTTACTTGGTTATCTTTCAGATGCAGTCAAACAACAACGTGTAGGCGACATGCTTATCTATAACGAAGAATTGCTATTGGGAAGCAAAGGTCGACCCTCTCTATCTATTCCGTTTAAAGTCATAGTCGGTACTGATGTCTATGCCTCACCATTTTCAACATCCAGCTATTGCAATGGATACATGCTAAATAGCGGGCTAAAAATCGCCAAACTCTATCTTAATCAGTGTGCTGATGGCTTTCTGGATTGTGAGTCACAAGCTCAAGCAGGAGAAGTATGGTTCTATGATATAGACAAAACTGATTACAATTTGCCTTTAAGCCATAATCAAAGTCGACATTCTTGTTTTGGTTTGGATCAAATACTTATCAGTGCCCTAGTTAATGAAGGAGTTGTAAAATGAAAACTGCTCACCTTATATGGATATCCGCATTTTGTATTGCCCAAGCTCATGCGTATACATTACCAAGACAACCAACCAAATCTTATGAATGTGAGAATTGCAGTCAATTATCACATGAAAATCTTCACGATAAATGGGATATTGCCAATGAATCATTAAACAACAACATCAGTAACGTTCGGAGAAGCTATGGTTACAAAGAACGCATTTCTCTGGAGCAATTACAGCGAGGAGTTATTATTTCAACCTTGGCTCCTGGCGCCGTCGTTCGCATTACCCCTTTGCAAAATAAATCCATTCCAGAATTATTTATTAAAACACCAAAGAACCAACTCTTGCCCCTGAAAGAAGCCTCCTCTCTCTATAATCAAGACGACGAAGTTGGCAATAATCCTTTAGCCATTACCAAACACCAGGCTATGCTACAAATAAAACCTGAACTGGGGTATGGAAAATTCATACTAAAAAGCAAAGACATTAATACCAAAAATGCTGATGCTTATATGATTAGTATACTTGATAAGTTTTCTGTTACTTACCTGGAGGTTGAAACTGATTCTCTCCATTATCAGTATGGAGATAAGTTAAAAGCGACCATATCGCTTCACAATGATATTACCGAGTATGATGTCAATGACGTTGATGCTCGTCTTGTAGGCCCTAAAGGTCAAATCATTCCGCTCAATCTGACCAAGTTAAAATCCAATGTTTTTGAAGGAATCGCCACATTGGATTCTGAGTTAAATGATCGCGGAGAAAACTGGTATTTAGAAACTGATGTTCAAACAGAATACGGACAAGAAATCATCAGACGCTCTGGCCATACAGCCTTTTCATATTCCATTCCCTCAGCCAGTCTTATGAATGTAAAAAAGCTGTCTTCTAAACCATTGACTTTTGTTGTCACAGTAGACGTTGCAACTGCAAGCCGTTATGCTTTACAAAGTGTATTGTTCCAAAAAGACGGCAAGGGAGAAACCAGACCTATTCAGACCTCGCAAAGAGCACAATGGCTTGAACCAGGTAAGCATGTTTTGCAATTTACCTTTGACAATCATAATCAATTATCGGAGGATAACCTCTTTTTGGGTTATTTACGCTTGATAGACTATGGGCAATTAAAAACTGTTTATCAATACAACCAACCTGTCAAACTTAGCCAATTAGTGGATTAATGAATGTCAGTATTTTCTTCTGTCACTTTGTTTGAGGGCATGGCGCTGGCTATCGCCCTTCAATTCTTATTGCTTCTCTGGGTTTTAGTGAAACAATCGCAGCAAAAAAAACTAACCGAACAATTTGGTGAAAGAATACAGCAAACTCTCATCACCCAGCTTCACCAGTTACATATCGATTTAAACCAATCTTATCAAACAAGCCAGCAATTTATTAATGAAAAGATAGCTCAAGGACAACTGACCACTCAACAACTTATTAGTGATGCCATACAAAAACAAATGACTGACGTCAGAGAGCAAATGACTCATAGTTTCAAACACCATGCGAATTCCCTTACTTCACACTTGCAGTTACTTACTGAGGAAATTCGTAATCATTTAAACACACTAACTCAGCAAGTTAACCACAAATTGACTGAAGGTTTTGAGAAAACTTCGTCTACTTTTATTGACGTGGTCAAACGATTAACTATCATTGATGAGGCACAAAAGAAAATCACCGAACTCTCCAGTCATGTGGTCAGCCTTCAAGACGTATTGGTGGACAAAAAAGCTCGCGGTGCCTTTGGGGAAGTACAATTATCCACACTCATTAGCAATATGCTTCCCAACGCAAGTTATCAAATGCAATATACCCTCAGTAACCAAAAACGGGCTGATTGTATTTTGTTCTTACCCGAGCCCACTGGAAATATTGTTATAGATGCCAAGTTCCCTCTGGAAACTTATCAACGATTAATCAACAGTGATGCCCTATCAACTGATCGAAAGTCATTACAACAACAATTTCGTCAAGACATTCAAAAACATATCAAGGACATCGCTGAAAAATATATTGTGCCCAATGAAACAACAGATGGCGCTATGATGTTTATTCCTGCAGAATCCATATTTGCTGAAATTCATGCGAACTATCCTGATTTAATTGCCATGTCTCAAAAGCTAAAAGTCTGGCTGGTATCCCCAAGCACATTAATGGCTGTACTGACTACAGCAAGGGCAGTACTTAAAGATGATGCCACTCGCAAACAAGTTCATATCATTCAAAAGCATCTTCAAGCCTTGGCCAATGATTTTCAACGCTTTGAAAAAAGAATGGATAAATTATCCAAACACATAGACTTGGCACACCAGGACGTCAATGAGGTCAATACCTCAGCCAAAAAGATCACTTCCAGATTTCAAAAGATTGAATCCGTCGATATCGAATTGGACGAACCGGAAGTTGCTCAATTGGAATTGGTTGAGTCTGAATCCATCTAAAATAACATCTTTATGGTGCAGAATCCCCGATTTAGCTATATACTAAGCGGTTTTCAGTTTTAATTATAAAATTCCAATGAACACAAAAACGCTACTTTACCAACCCACAAAAAACAAACAAATTTGGGGACAACTCTATGGTAGCAGTCTGGCACTGGCTTTAGCCGAATATTGCCAACATACACCCGGGATCAAATTACTTATTACGCAAGACAATCTATGTGCCAGTCAGTTGCAGGATGAGTTACAATTTTTTCTGAATCCAAACCAAAGTGCCCAGGAATTATTATTTTTCCCCGACTGGGAAACCTTGCCTTACGATCAGTTCTCTCCTCATCAGGATATTATTTCAGAAAGACTCTATACATTAAGCAGAGTTCAACAAATTACCAATGGCGTCATCATTTCTTCAGCCAGCACTTTAATGCATAGGCTTTCTCCACCAGAATTTTTAAATCAATACGCTTTAATGCTTAAAGAAGGACAAAAGCTCGATCTGATTTCTTTCAGGAATCAATTGCAACAAGCTGGATACCATTGTGTTAATAAAGTACTTGAACATGGTGAATACGCTCTCCGCGGCTCCATTATTGACGTGTATCCTATGGGTAGTGGCTTGCCCTTTCGTATTGAGCTATTTGATGATGAAATTGAAAGCCTCAGAGAATTTGATCCGGAAACACAACGCACGATAGAAAAAATCAATCAAATCCATTTGTTACCCGCTCGTGAATTCCCATTAAATGAACAAAGTCAATTACACTTCCGACGAGCTTTCAGAGAGTCTTTTCCTGGAAATCCGAGTAATTGCCCAATATACGAAGCAATTAGTAACAGTCAATTTCCATCTGGCATAGAATATTACCTGCCCTTATTTTTTGATAAAACGGTTACCTTTTTTGATTATCTACCAACCAATGCCAAAATTTGTTTAATTGAAGAAATCCAGGAGAATGCTGAGAAATTCTGGCGAGAATTAAATGAGCGCTATGAACAACGGCGTTATGATGTCAGCCGTCCTATATTACCTCCAGATCATTGCTTTATTAATCCGACCGAGTTATTAACCAAAGCAAACCATTATGAACAAGTACGCCTGTGTCATAAACCTTCAGAAAAAAAAGGCGCCTTAAATTTCAATATCTCCAAAGCTCCGCAACTACCCATTGACAGAAAAAATACTGAACCATTGCATCAATTAAGTGAATACTGTTCTGATCCAACCCGCCGCTATCTTATTGTCGTTGAAAGCGCCGGGCGTCGCGAAGTATTACTGGATCTCCTTAAATCAAGTCATATTATTCCAAAAGTACAAAACTCCTGGTTAGACTTCATTCAGGATGAGTCCTCTATCAACATAACTACTGGCCCATTGATTTATGGCTGTGAATTAACGGACAGACAAATTGTCATCATTGTCGAATCGCAATTATTTGGTGAACAAAGCACCCCCCAACGCCGAAGTACTCAAAAATCAGTTGACCCAGATTTAATCATACGAGATATGGCCGAACTCCGATTAGGCGCTCCGGTGGTACATCTTCAATTTGGCGTGGGACGCTATCAAGGGTTGCAATACATTGACTCCAATGGTACCCCCAGTGAATTCCTGGTCCTTGCTTATGCAGGTGATGACAAAATCTACGTGCCGGTCACTTCTCTGCATATGATAAGCCGCTACACTGGTGTTGATAGTGAGCATGCCCCTTTGCATAAACTGGGTTCTGATCAATGGCAAAAGGAAAAAAAGAAAGCAGCCGAGAAAATTCATGATGTTGCTATTGAATTATTGGATCTCTATGCTAAAAGGGAAGCTCAACCAGGACACCAATATGATTTCAATCAATCCGAATATATAAAATTCGCCAGTGGCTTCCCCTTCACAGAAACCCCAGATCAACTTCAGGCAATTGAACAAATTATTAAGGACATGCAATCGCCAAGACCGATGGATCGCCTAATCTGTGGTGATGTAGGATTTGGTAAAACAGAAGTCGCCATGCGTGCTGCCTTCGTAGCGGTACAAAATGGAAAACAAGTCTGTATCCTTGCTCCAACCACACTGCTTGCAGGACAACATTTTGAGTCATTTCGTGATAGATTTGCAGAGTTTCCGGTTAACATTGAATTATTATCACGCTTTCGCAGTAATAAAGAGTCCGAAGCAGTCCTTGCCGCATTACAATCAGGTAAAGTAGATATTGTGATTGGAACCCATAAATTATTCCAAAACAACATTTCTTTCAAAAATCTGGGATTATTGATTATTGATGAAGAGCATCGATTTGGAGTGAAACAGAAGGAACATATTAAATCGCTACGCACTCATGTTGATATTTTATCCATGACTGCTACCCCAATTCCCAGAACCTTGAACATGGCCATGGCAGGAATCAGAGATATTTCACTTATTGCAACACCACCAGCCAAGCGTTTGGCGATTAAAACATTTTGGCAAGAAAAAAATGATCTCACCATACGAGAAGCCATACTGCGTGAAATATTAAGGGGAGGACAAGTATTTTACCTGCACAATAATGTCCAAACGATAGAGAGAGTTTGCCAGGATCTGGAAGCTTTAGTGCCCGAAGCAAAAATTCAAAGCGCACATGGGCAAATGCGGGAAAGGCAATTAGAGCGCATCATGTCTGATTTTTATCATCACCGATTTAATGTCCTGGTTTGCACAACGATCATTGAAACAGGGATCGATATTCCTACAGCCAATACTATTATTATTGATCGCGCGGATAAATTTGGATTAGCCCAGCTCCATCAATTACGTGGCCGCGTTGGACGCTCTCATCACCAAGCCTACGCTTACTTGTTAACTCCAAATGAAAAACTATTAACGCCAGACGCAGTGAAACGCCTTGAAGCCATTGTGTCTCTAGAAGATTTGGGAGCAGGATTCACCTTGGCAACTCACGACCTGGAAATTCGTGGAGCAGGAGAACTCCTTGGTGAAGAGCAAAGTGGTAATATGCATGCCATAGGATTTAATTTATTTATGGAAATGCTTGACCGCGCCGTTAATGATTTAAAGGCGGGCAAAACTCCGGAATTATCAGCACCCATGCATCAAGGGCCAGAAATTGACTTGAGAATTAGTGCGATCATTCCTGAAGATTACATAGGTGATATACACAATAGACTCATAATGTATAAAAGAATTGCTAATGCAAAAACCCCTCAACAACTTAGAGAACTACAAATAGAACTGATAGACCGGTTTGGTTTACTCCCCCAACCAGTTAAACATCTGTTTTTGATTACTGAATTAAAATTAAAAGCAGAACAGCTCGGCATTCAAAAAATAAGTGCCAGTGCTCAACAAGGTAAATTGGATTTTAGTGAAAAACCATCGATTGACCCAGGAACACTAATCAGCCTCATACAAGTACACGCCAAACGCTATCAAATGGAAGGACCGCAACGTCTGCGTTTTACTTTAGACAGTACGTCATCAGAGGAACGAATATTTGAAATCAGTTCTTTATTAAATAAACTGTCTCCTCACTCCCAAACGATTGACTGAGATTGCTGTAGTGCCTTTTGGATTAAATCAGCATAATCCTTTTCAACTACCCTTCTCTTTACTTTCAATGTAGGAGTTAATTTATCGTTTTCAGTAGTCCAGGCATCTTTTAGCACAAGGATGTGACTGACTTTTTCGTATTTAACCAGCCTGGAATTGACTTGCTTTAATGTTTCCTGCAATGAGTGAGTAATTTCCTCTTTTGGCATAGCCAAACGCACTCCTTCATTCAAGGTGACCAACAAAACGTTACTAGGTAACTCTCTACCCACCAGGCACAGTTGTTCTAACATAGGATTCACTGAAAACAGTTTTTCTATTGGTGAAGGGGCAATGAATTCCCCTGTCTGATTTTTAAAGTTCTCAGAAAGTCTGCCTAATATTTTAACTCTGTCTTCATGATCAACATCAACGACATCACCAGTTCGCAACCAACCCTCTTCTGTAAAAGCATTTTTAGTCGCTTGTTCATTTTTATAATAACCTGTCATTAGGCAAGGGCATTTCATAAGCAACTCATTCTCTTCGCCTACTTTTATCTCAACTTCCAACCTTGGAGTACCTACGTAACCACGTTTTCTCTCATTTAACATCGATAAGGTAGCATAAGCCAAGTTCTCAGATTGACCATATCCTTCCTGAATATAAATTCCCAGTTTTTCAAAAAAATCAATGATGGATATTGGCAGATGAGATGCTCCGCTAAAACAATTAGTACACTCACTTAATCCTAAACTATGAATGATTTTTCTTTTTATCAAACTGGATATAAGAGGAATTTTTAATAACAAATTCAATTTGGCTGGTGGCAATTTTTGTTCGATTTTTTGCTTAAATACCCCCCAAATGCGTGGAACTGCAGTAAAAAAGGTGGGACTGACTTCTCTTAAGTTCTCTGCAAATTTCTCCAGACTTTCAACAAAAGATACCGTTGCATTAATGGTAACACTGCCTAATTGGATTGCAGAGCGTTCATAGACATGAGCCAAGGGAAGATAGGATATTAATTTATAATGTTCCAATTCTCTTATTCTAAGTAAGTCTTTGGGGAAAACTGTCAAATAATTGGCTATGGATTGATTAGTATACATAGCCCCTTTAGGCGCCCCTGAAGTCCCGGATGAATAAATAATGGTGTATAATGCATCTGGCTCTGGTTCCACCAGGTTAATCATAGGTTCACTTTTCAGAACATCAGACCATTCGTAATCGACCTGCAAATCTTTATGGTAATCAAAACCAATTGTGCGATAACTCTTAGGGATAAACTGTCTGACTCGCTGATGATCATCCAGTTTGCCCACAAAAACCAGTTTCACATCCCCGTGCTCTAAAACATAATGCGCACTTTCCTCATTTTGATTGGCAAATAGTGGAACGTTGACCATGCCAGCAATATGAATTCCAAAATCTGTGATAAACCATTCTGCGCAATTCTTGGAAATGATGGAAATGTGGTCGCCTTTTTTTAACCCCAGATGGTGTAAAAAACCAGCTACTTTTCTGGCCTGCAGCATGACTGCCGACCAGGTGTATTCATGCCAAACTCCATTTTTTGGTTGTCTTAAATACACTCGATCTGCCGCATTTCTTTCATTTTTCAACAGTAAGTCAAATAATGAATTGGAATTGGATTCTTTTTGCATGGCTCTTCCTTAAGCTTGTTTAACTACTATTCTAGACCAACTAGTTGTAAAATATTACTTTTTTCTCGCAAAACACAATTTTCACCCTCATAAATCGCCTCTTTTGCTTTATGAAAATCGTAAAGCATGATGTTTCCTAATTGAGGAACCAAAGTCAAATCAGCAGGATCACCTGCCGCTCTTGCCCGTGTTATCCGGTCCTGCATTATTTTGATGCTTCTGGTCAAGACATCATAATATCCAGGCCCATCACTGATTCCCATTATTTTTTTTATCATTTTATCAAACTGACCTGAAAGAACTGAAAAAAAACCCGGGTGTTCTGTTGTGCTTGGAGGTACTCTTAACAAATCATGATTTAAATTGACAGCGATTACAACATCTGCCCCCATAGCTCGACACAACGTAATAGGGACGGGATTAACTAAACCTCCATCGACTAACCAGCAATCCTTATAATGCTGTGGGGTAAATAAACCAGGTAAAGACATGGATGAGCGAATTGCAAGCTCAAGAGAACCTTTACTGAGCCATATCTCACGTCCTGTACTCAAATCAGTAGCAACTGAACTAAAAGTTAACGGGAGCTCCTCAATATTTTTTTCAAGGCCAAAATCCTTGAAAAAAGTCATCAACTTACTGCCAGAGATAACTCCGCCACCTGAAAAACTCACATCAATGAGTTTAGCCATTTCTCTTTTATTAAGCTTTAACACCCATTGTTCAAACAGGTCTAAAGTGTCACAGGCATAAATAGCGCCAACCAATGCGCCTATTGAACATCCTGCGACACAATCAATCCTTACCCCCAATCGCTTGAGCATTTTAATTACGCCGATATGAGCCCAGCCTCGTGCTGATCCACTTCCTAAAGCCAAACCAATTTTAGGGTATTGATCTGTCAAGAATAACTCCTGTAAATAGTTGGTTACGCTCTCATTAAATTAATCCACTTCCTGTTGTTTGGCATGGGAGGTCACTAAATCCAAAAATCAAATGAAGTACAATGCCAAACTGGTATTTTCTTACTTGGTCCCGCCAACCGTCAAAGCATCAATTTTCAAGGTAGGTTGTCCTACGCCAACAGGAACAGACTGTCCTTCTTTGCCACACACACCAATCCCTCTATCCAATGCCAAGTCATTACCAATCATGCTTATTTTTTTCATCACATCAGGACCATTGCCAATCAAAGTGGCACCTTTCACAGGTTTTGTAATCTTGCCATTCTCTATTAAATAAGCCTCACTCGCAGAAAACACAAACTGGCCTGAGGTAATATCAACTTGCCCACCTCCAAAATTCACTGCATACAATCCTTTCTTTACAGTCCGGATAATTTCCTGAGGGTCATACTGCCCTGCCAGCATATAAGTATTGGTCATTCTCGGCATAGGAACATGAGCATAGGATTCACGGCGACAATTACCTGTTGATTGCATTCCCATAAGTTTGGCATTCAACTTGTCCTGCATATAATTCACTAAAATTCCATTATCAATTAAAGTGGTGCATTGTGAAGGCGTCCCTTCATCGTCTATAGTCAGAGAACCACGTCGACTCTCTAAAGTACCATCGTCTACTACTGTAACGCCCGCAGCAGCAACCTGCTGACCCAATCTACCTGAAAAAGCGGATAATCCTTTGCGGTTAAAATCACCCTCTAAACCATGTCCAACGGCTTCATGAAGAAGTACCCCTGGCCATCCTGGGCCCAAAACAACTGGCATAGTTCCGGCAGGAGCAGGTTCCGCTTGCAAATTGGTTAATGCTTCCCGTACAGCTTCACGCGCATAACTCAATGCATTTTCCTTCTCGGTAAAATAGGAATAGGCTACTCGTCCACCACCGCCCGATCGTGCCGATTCTCTTCTACCATGACTGTCTTCAACAATAACACTGACATTAATGCTAACCAATGGCCTTACATCAGCCATCATCTGCCCGTTCATATTGGCAACCATCACTACTTCATAGCAACCAGTTAAGGAAGCATTAACCTGTATCACCCGGGGATCAAGACTACGCGCTTCTTTGTCAATGGCTTCCAATAAAGCGATTTTTTCCTGTTTACTCATTCCTTCCAAAGGATTTAAATTGTCATATCGATTTACAGGAGCCTTTAATACCTTGACGGCAGGTACTGTTTTTGAACCAGAAAGGGCTATGGAACGAGCTGCATCAGCAGCACGAAGCATGGAAGGCAGCAAGATATCATCACAATAGGCAAAGCCGGTTTTATCACCGCTTACAGCCCTTATCCCTACCCCCTTATCCAGAGAAAAATTACCGCTTTTAACCTCTGAATCTTCCAGATACCAGGATTCATAACTACAACTTTGGAAATAAAGATCAGCATCATCGACGTTACGATTAAACATGGTCTTGAATAATTTTTCTATGCCGACTTCATCCAGGGAAGCTGGTGTCAATAAAATATTTTTCGCTATCGCAAGAGATTTTATCATTTATATACCTTTTACATTAAAACATGATGTTCAACACACGGAAATTGTTTTCTCAACTGCAACAATCTCTCTAAATCAATATCTGTGAGAATTACTCCCTGCCCCTCTTCTTTTTGAGCCAACACCTTACCCCATGGTTCCACCACCATACTATGTCCGTAAGTATGACGCCCATTTTCATGAATTCCACCCTGATTGGGAGCTAATACATAACATAAGTTTTCGATTGCTCTTGCTCTGAGTAAAACCTCCCAATGCGCAGCTCCAGTTATCGCAGTAAAAGCAGAGGGAACTGAAAATAATTGTGCGCCTCTTTGCATTAAATATTGGTACAATTCCGGGAAACGTAAGTCATAACAGACAGTTAACCCAACTTTCCCCACTGGGGTATCCACAAGCGCTATATCTGTTCCTGCTTCTATGGTTAACGATTCCTGGTGTTTTTCCTGTTCAGAAACTCTAACATCAAATAAATGGATTTTATCATAGCGGGCAACATTTAAGCCTTCATCATCATAAACTATACAACTTGCTTTTACCTTTGAACCCATACTTTTCAAGGGGATTGTTCCCGCAATTATCCATAACCTTAGATCTCTCGCCAGCTCACTCATTTTTTGTTGTATAGGACCTTGACCATAATGTTCGGCAATGTGCAACTTCTCTCGCTCATTCATCCCCATGAAAGCAAAATTCTCAGGTAGTACAACCAAACTGGCTTCCTGTTCCCTGGCTTGAATTAAATATTGTTCGATGAGTTGTAAATTATCTGCTATTTTGGCTGATGATACCATTTGTATAAGCGCTACTCGATTCATCCTTTTTCCTAAATGACATTCATAATTTTCATCTTACTATATCGTTAGACATAAGCCCAAAACAAAATTGACATGACAGCCCTTTCGCTTTAATAATAAATTGTCTACAGGTCTATATGTAAATTTTATTACATAATTTTCAAGTGATGCGGCTTGAAAAATAGGAAATTTGGCCATAGATATGCTAAACTGATAATAAATAACTGGAGTTCTGAACAATGAACCGAAATGATATCACCATACTTGGTCAACAAAGAGAATCTGTGCTCGCAACCAATAAGGTATTGCGCAACACGTATTTACTGCTAAGTTTAACCTTCATATTTAGCGCATTAACTGCCTATTTTGCCTTTATTAGTGGAGCTCGCCCAATGAATCCACTATTAATGATAGTTGGCGTTTATGGTTTGATGTTTCTAACTCAAGCCCTAAGAAATAGCGTTTGGGGATTGGTAAGTGTCTTTGCTTTTACAGGGTTTTTAGGATACACCATTGGCCCATTACTTAACTATTACATAACAGGCTTTTCAAATGGCCCGCAAATAGTCGCAACTGCTTTAGGTGGCACAGGAATGATCTTTTTTGCTCTATCAGGATATGCTCTTACAACGAAAAAAGATTTTAGCTACCTGGGAGGGTTCCTGTTTGTTGGTGTTATGGTTGCCTTATTGGCGATGATCGCTGGAATATTCATACAAATACCAGCCTTGCAATTGGTGATTTCTGCTGCTTTTGTACTGATTTCATCTGGACTGATTCTGTTACAAACCAGCGCCATTATTCATGAAGGAGAAACCAATTACATCATGGCAACAATTGGTTTGTTTGTTTCCATTTATAATTTATTTGTTAGCCTGCTGAACCTGTTAAGCGCTTTTTCAGGTCGCGACTAATCAATATCGTCTCCTCTACCTGAGTCCCGGCTGTATGCCGGGATTTTTTTATCGATCAATTGTTAAGTGTGAAATGTGACAGAACATTTCAACATGGAGGCGCTGATCAGGTACAAGGCAATTTATCTATAAAGTACTAAAGTAATTAACTGGGACAACCTCTGCCATTCAATTGTAACGGTTCACGGGGTATGTAATTCAGGTATATGCAGTCCTCTGTCTTTTCCGGCGAAGGCGAAAGACAACTCAAATGAATAGGCTTGCAAGCAGAAAAACTCTCATACCGCGTGAGCAGTTACTAATAATTAGAATGTAAAATCCAGAGGTATTATCAATCGATATGAAATTAACTTTGTTTCCAACTTGCCTTGGCTTTAAAAAGTTCTGGCAAATCTTCCGGTTTTTTCTTTACTTCCTGATTCAGAGTAAAAAGCTCGCGTTCCTTTTGATAATAGACTCCCAGAGGCACTGGGTAATCAGGGAACGTCAATCGCGCTAACCGCATGGCACTAATTACATTTTTCTCATCATGCTTATAAAGTGTTTTTTCCTCAATTGAAACTTGAACAAATTGCTCACCATCCAACTGTAGCGCTTTTTCTTTTTGAGCGCCAAACATAAGTGGTTGACCATCCTCTAATATGATGGTGTTTTCAGCCCGGTTACTTTTAACTGCAAAATCATCAAAAGCACCATGATTAAAAATATTGCAATCTTGATATATTTCAACAAAAGAGCATCCCTTATGCTCATAAGCCTTTTTAAGCACTGAAGCCAAATGGACAGGATCTTTATCAACTGCTCTGGCTACAAAACTGGCTCCGGAAGCCAACGCGATCATGATTGGATTAATTGGCTCGCTTGTCACTCCTTTGGGTGATGTTTTAGTCACTTGTCCCTTCTGAGAAGTTGGTGAAAATTGCCCCTTGGTTAATCCATAAACCTGATTATTAAACAGAAGGATATTGACATTGACATTACGCCTTAAAATATGCAGCAAGTGATTGCCGCCTATACTTAGTGCATCCCCATCTCCAGTGATAACCCAGACACATAAATCCTCTCGCATCGCCTTTAAACCAGTTGCTACTGCTGTAGCCCTACCATGGATAGTATGAAATCCATAAGTGTTCATATAATAGGGAAGCCGTCCTGCACAACCTATGCCTGAGACAAAGACATGTTGCTCAGGAGGCAAGCCTAACTCAGGAAGTACTCTTTGCAAAGCAGCCAAAATGGCATAATCACCACAGCCTGGACACCAGCGAACTTCTGTTTCATTGACAAAATCTTCACGTTTATAATTGCTGTTCATAGTTGGCTTCCGCTTTAATGGCACTTACCAAATGATTAACACTAAAAGGTTGACCATTGGATTGGCTAATCGATTGGGCATCGACCAGATAAACTGCCCGGATGAGTTGACATAATTGGCCAGAATTTAATTCAGCAACCAATACCTTGTCATACTTTTTCAGTAAAGAGCCCAAATCATCAGGCAAAGGGTTAAGATGGCGCAGATGCAGATAGGCAAGCGGTAATCCCTGTTCAAGACACTGTTGCACAGCAGACTTTAAACTGCCAAAAGTACTACCCCAACCTATAACAAGCATGGAAGCAGTAGTCTCACCCTCAACAACCAAGGCAGGATAATCTCTTGCAATACCCTTTATTTTCTCAGCACGCGTAGTCACCATTTTTTGATGATTCTCCGCATCATAACTTACTCGTCCTTCATCGCCTTGTTTTTCCAAGCCTCCAATTTGATGAATAAAGCCTGAAGTACCTGGAACATTCCAGCTTCGACTTAAAAATTCATCCCGATGATAAGGTTTGGTAAAACGATTAAACTCAAGTTTTGGCATGTTAAGCGAATCCAAAGCAGGAATTTCCCAGGGTTCCGCCGCATTCGCCAAATAGGCGTCAAGTAAGACAATAACCGGAGTCATGTACTTGATGGCTATCCTGAACGCTTCAATAATTGTATTAAAACAATCAGCAGGAGATTGAGCTGCAATCACTGGTAAAGGAGCCTCACCATGGCGACCGTACAAAGCTTGCTTTAAATCACTCTGGCTGGTTTTTGTAGGCAATCCTGTTGAAGCACCTGCTCTTTGCACATCCACCAACACCAAGGGCAGCTCTGTCACTACAGCCAGGCCAAGACTTTCACATTTTAAATCAAGGCCAGGTCCTGAAGTACAGGTCAGAGCCAAACGACCACCATAAGCAGCACCTATGCAAGAGCAAATGGCGGCAATTTCATCTTCAGCTTGTATTAACTGAACACCATAATCAGATAATCGAGCACATTCATGTAAAATAGCAGAAGCTGGTGTTATAGGATAACCTGACACCAACAAAGGAATTTGAGTTTGAGTAGCCAGGGTTGCCAGAGCTAACCCTACTGCTTCAACTCCAGTGATTTGCCTGTACTCACCTGACTGTCTGTTGACCTCCCCCAGCATATAATCGCGACGGGCGAGCTCCAAAGTCATGGCATAATTGTATCCTGCTAACAAAGCCAATTCATTAGCTTTGGCTATAGCCTGATTTGTTTTGAATTTTTTTGCGATAAAAGTCTGGCAAGTGTCTGTGGACAAGTCAAACAACCATAAAACCAAACCTAAGATATAAAAATTCTTGGTTTTGACAGCCTGTGGCTTTGTAAGGTTAATTGATTCAACTGCCTGTACCGTTTGAGTAATTAATGGGAAAGCCACAATGTGATAATGTTCTCGGCAATTATCCAGGAAGCTCTTATCGATACCTGCTTTTTGCCAATCTCTTTCCTGAAAACTGTCCTCATTAATGATCAATAAACCGCCTTGGTTCAAATGTTGAAGCGAGTTTTTTAATGCGGCAGGATTTAAAGCCACCAAAACATCCAATGACTCTCCAGCAGTAAAAATAGCTCTTTCCGCCATCGCCAACTGAAACCCCGAGACGCCGGCTACAGTTCCAGCAGGAGCTCGTATTTCCGCTGGGAAATCAGGCATAGTCCGCACATCACGTCCTGTCAGAGCCGCACTAATGGTTAACTGTTCCCCTACCAATTGTACTCCGTCACCAGAATCGCCAGTGATACGGATAACAATGACATCAGTTGTTGACATAAAGTCTCGCTTCCTGCATTAATTGGCGCATGTGTCTTACTGCCTCTTTTAATCCACAAAATAAAGCTCTGGCAATAATGGCATGTCCTATGTTAAGTTCATTTAACTCTTTAATTGCTGCAATTGGTTTAACATTATGATAGTGCAACCCATGACCGGCATTCACTACCAAATTCAAACTGGCGGCAAATTCAGCCGCCTCTTTAATTCGTTGTAATTCATAATGCCGTTTTTCCTCTGAAGTGGCATCAGCATAACAGCCTGTGTGCAATTCGATAACCGGTGCACCAACATCAACGGCTGCTTTTATTTGCTCTTTATCCGGGTCAATAAATAAAGAAACCTCACTTCCTATTAATTGTAAGCGACGCACTGCCCTTTCCACCACTTTCCGGTGAGTCAAAATATCCAATCCACCTTCTGTAGTTAATTCTTCCCGTTTTTCGGGCACTAAACAAGCATGCTCAGGAGAAATTTCCTCAGCAAAATCCAGCATGGCTTCTGTAACCGCCAACTCAAGATTCATACGTGTTTGCAGAACCTGTTTAATCAATCGGACATCACGTGCCTGAATATGCCGTAAGTCCTCGCGCATATGCAAAGTGATTCCATCTGCCCCTGCTTCTTCAGCATCCATTGCTGCCTGCACGGGATCAGGGTAACGAGTTCCGCGTGCTTGCCGTAGGGTTGCTATATGATCAATATTAACACCTAACAATAACTCTTTATTCATTTTGCACCAAAAAATATAAAATGAAGAGTATAATGCAGTTCTTAACAAACTGCCATTCACGTTACCTTGTTTCAATCCGTTTAAACGTTACCACGTAAAGCATTTAACCATACTTTCTATACTTTACTTTTTCACTACCACTTTAAAGAAATTATGATATTGAAGTCAAACTGATATCTGAATAATAGGCGCAGATCACATTTCCCTAAATCATCATAAGGTGAATATAAATCTTGATAACTTTCTCTGATTTAAGTAAAATATTAAACAATTTTAATTATAATTGAACATGGTGTAGGATGTTAACATTATCGGAGTTAGAAAAAGGCTATGATAAAAATCATAATCAACTCACACTATCCTTTTTAAATCTTACAGATAATGACATCCCTCTGCTATGCGAATTTCTTCAGAATCATCCTGCCATAACCAGTCTTGACCTATCGCATAATGATATTACAGCCAGCGGTGTAAAGCTTTTTGTTAATAAAACATCGGTTTCATTCCTTAACATTAGTCATAATAATATTGGCCAGGAAGGTGCTCAATCGTTATCAGAAGATAGTCACATTACTACTTTAGATGTGAGTTTTAACAACATTGGTGACGATGGAATTAAGGCTTTAGCTACCAACGCAAAACTGATAACCCTCTATGCACTTTATAATAAGATTACCAAAGTAGGGGCAGGCTATCTTGCTCAATCCAATCTTAAAAAAATCGATCTCTGCTTCAATAGTCTGGAAGATGAGGGGGCGATAGCATTAGCAGCCAGCATAAACCTGAAAGAACTGATTGCAAGTGCTTGCGATATCTCTGATGTTGGAGCTATTGAATTAGCCCAAAAAAATCAACTTACTTTACTTATTCTGGGAAAAAACGCGATAAGCGATAAAGCAACACCTCATTTTGCTAACAATACTTCTCTAAGTGTTCTTCATCTCGGCGGTAACCAAATTACAGCAAAAGGTAAAAAAATACTTGAAACCAATGCCAGGATAACGGACCTCGATTTAATCGGTAATCCGATTGAAGTGCAAGAAACAGATGAACTAAATCATTCTAAGAAATTCGCAAGTCCCCATAGTGTATTTAAGTTTTTGCAAAAATTTACTTTTCTCAGTTGTATGTCAAATTGTCAAGAGACACCAGAAAGCGATAAAGACTTAAATAAAGCACCGAATTAATCATGAAAGCATGATTATCATGATGAATATTAAGTAAAAACAACAACCCAAAAGGTTAATTTTTAATCAACCCTATAAGAAGGGTGCTATATTTAATTTAAAGAAATCATGGTTAAGAAATAACCGCCACAACAAGCTCAAATCAGTTATTGGAGTAATTTATGGCTATTGCCCCCCAACAGATACAAGAGAGACTGAAGCAAGAACAATATCAAAAATTTGTTGTTGCTGACATTGGGAATTTTCCACACTGCCTTGCTCGGACTCCTGAAGGCATAGCTAGCGGACAAAGATACCAAAAATACAGTACAAACCCCTTATCCAGAACACCACCTTTTAGTCAATGGGGAGTTCCACAACTCTTAACTCCTAAATCAGCTCAGGAATATATTAAATTTGCTCAGCAAAGAAATAAAAAATCAAGTTTTAAAATTGATGGTGAGGCAGTTCGTGTCTCCGAATGCAGCAATTTTGCTTACCATGCTGCAGGAGTATTGTTAGATGATCCGCAAATAAGAGCTCAGTATGATGTTGCTGTTATAGGAAGTATGTACAGTAATGGACGGTATCTACATAACATTACCTTGCTCGTTCCTAAAGGAAGCAGACTCCCTCAACCTCCACAACAATTAACCGCTGAGACGTTTCCAATGGGAACATTAATCGTTGATCCTTGGGCCGTTGGCATGGGACATCCTCCTGAACAAGCCTTGGCAGTTCCCAAAGAGCAATTTGCTTATAATCGCAGCCTTTTTCCCGCCACAGTGAATTATCAGTCAGCTCTTGACGAGAGTCTTACTTCCACTCGAACAGGCCAGCTAACCCCCTATACTGGTACACCTGCGCGAACTGACAGGCAAGAAGTACGCGCAGAGAACCAACGTCCTAATACACGAAGACCTGTTTCTGCGACAATCCCCAGAAATTTTGCTGCTTATCATGAATTATGGCGAAATGCTTTTCAAGAGATTATGAATAACCCTCGCCATCAGCTCCACAGAGATGATATGGAATACAAAAAAATTCATGCTATTAGAGCTGTCCTAGATGATTATACTAAAGGGGGAAACACCTGGTGGGCCAAATTCAAACGAATTTTCACCTTTCATTGGAATAGACACCATGTCAAAGTGGTTGATGACATTGTTAAGGAAATTGATGCAGGTAATTACACTACTTCAAACACTTTGGTTGATAGATTAGATAATCTTGCCGCTTCATTGGGTAATAAGCTTAATCCTAAGGGTACTTTGAAAGCACAGATTGGATTTATTAAAATCCAGGAACAAAATCCTGAGGCAGAAATCGAGAATCTATCCCGTCCCAACATCACATAATAGAGTTCGAATAAAGTCTAAACTGATTTGATGCAAAGAAATATTTAAGGCTCATACCGCTATCTCAGCTTGGTCCGTACAAGGCCCGGGCCTTGATTTCTCGTCCCCCCAAAAGATGATCTATTGCCTGACGCATAATGAATTTTGCTGATTTTAGATAGGCTGCTTCACTTAAATTATCTGCTGCAATAGCAAGCAAATGTTCACCCAGTATTTTTTTATCGCCACCTAAAATAAATCCCTCTCCAGCTACAAATTGGTAACGAGAACCGGGGACAATTAACTCTCCCGTTCGCGCTTCATGAAGAAATGAAAAGGTGTATCCACAAGCCTTAAGCAAAGACCATTCAAAGCGACGCAGCAAAGCTTCTATTACCTCTCTTTCTCTAGCCAGGGCTATACCATTTAAGGTGAACAAATAAGCATCAAATAAATCCGGATCAGGAAAATCCGGACTCAGCGTATAATAGAGCAACTCATTGATGTACAGGCCTGAAAAAAGAGAATGTCCCTCAAGATCCAATCTGGAAGAAGTACTTTCAATGTTTCGTGCGTAATATTGATCATACCGCTCTTCAATACTAATCCATAGAGGAATAAAAGCCTGAAGTAACGACTGTTTCTTCGGAGTTCGCCCGCCCTTGCAAAGGCAACTAATTAATCCCAGTTCTTTAGTAAAAAGCTTTAGTCTGGCACTGGTATCTCCAGACCATTGCTTATGAATCACCCAGGCATTCAGCGATTTAGTGGTCATATCCCAATTGCTTCAGTATTCTCTCATCATCAGACCAGCCTGACTTTACTTTACACCAGCATTGTAAAAAAACCTTTTTATCTAACATTTTTTCCATGTCCAAGCGGGCATTGGTTGCCATTTCTTTTAATTTTTGACCCTTATCCCCAATGATCATGCGCTTGTGATTATCCTTATCTACTAAAATTAAGGCATGAATACGAATTAAATTGCCCTCATCCTTAAATGATTCTATATCTACTGTTACAGAATAAGGCAATTCTTGTCCACAAAAACGGAAAATTTTTTCACGAAGCAATTCGGCACATAAAAATTTCGTAGATCGGTCAGTGAATTGATCGTCCGGAAACAAATGAGGTCCTTCTGGCAAATAAGTCTTTAATTTGCCTTCCAATTCATCCACCTGCAAACCAGTTTTCGCCGATAAAGGAATAATAGCTGCAAATTGATATCGCTGGCTTATTTGCTCTATCCAGGGCAAAAGTTGTGCTTTATCAGTTATCTTGTCCACCTTGTTAACTACCAGAATGCATGGAACTTTAGCTTGTTGGATTAAATTCAATACATACTCATCTTCATCTTTCCAATGCGTTCCATCAACCAGAAATGCAATCACATCCACATCACGTAATACACTAATCGCTGTTTTATTCATCATGCGATTAATTGCTTTCGTATTACTCTGATGAATACCTGGGGTATCTACATAAACAAACTGAAATTCACCCGCTGTACGAATTCCTAAAATACTATGGCGCGTGGTTTGTGGTTTTCTGGAGGTAATACTTAATTTTTGCTGCAAAATACGATTCAATAAGGTTGATTTGCCAACATTTGGCCTGCCAACTAAAGCAATATAGCCACAATAACTACTCATTAATCTTGATTCCTGTTTATTTTTAAAACATTCTAACAGCCATATCATAAAACTTCCAGAGATACCAAATTTTTCATTAAATAGACTTGCTATTTCTGTTCCAATTCGAGTACCCTGTGCATTAATGGCATTAAATTAAACGATTTTGTTTTATTTTAGCTTAAGTGGACTTTACTTTTTTTCAGCCACCAACTTAAGCGATAAAAAATCACTAAAAATTAATGACAGTGTCCTTTTACCCTATTTTAAACCAAATAAATCTTTATGCCTGATTTTGAAATTACTGATGGCCAAACTCAAGTTATTATTCCACTAAGAGTTACTCCGCACACACACAAAGCGATGCCAACTATCACCGGAAGTATTTTCAGCCACGAAGCTGGAACAGTATTTTATGGTAATTATAATATGGAATACCTCCTTCCTGGAGGAGACAGACTGCGCTTGATAGCCAACCACAACAAGAAAACAGTTCAACTGATGCTTTTCACCCATAACCCCGAACTGTTAAAAACTCTTCCGGGAGAAAGGCTATCCTCACTAGTTGCCGATGTCATAAATCAAGTTAACCGCTATAAAATTCAAGCTCAAAGCTATAAAAAACCTCTAAGTCCGGAGCAGCAAGAAAAAATTAACCTGGCTAATGCTTGCATACGTTCCCTAAGCCATCTCTTGAAAAAAGAAAGACAATTAAAACCTCATGATCATGCTGGACAAGAGGAATTAAGAAGAAAAGTCATTTCCATAATTGAACACTGCCAGAATGAAAATCGAATGATCGCCAATAATCCTGTTGTTTCAGAAGGAAGTTTTGGTTATATGCTGTATGATGCGCACAAAACAGCACAGCATTATCGATTTAATCGGGTCTTTTCTGTTTCTCGCCAGGATCAAATGGACTTTACCAAAGTGACCAAGACGCAGCTTGGAAAACCGGTTACTCCTTGTTTTGTTTGGGATAGTGAAATCCATATCGGGCACAGTAGTAAAGATCTTGACGATGCGCTTAGGGTAATCTGCCAGCAATACCAACTCTGCCCTGCACCAGCGTTAAACGATATCCCGGCCAATCGTTTTGCAAAACTGGAACGATTCATTAGTAAACTCTGGCATGACGGTCACGATTGGATTAATTATCTGGCAATCACAATAAAACCTGGTCATAAAACTGAAATACAAAAACGCTCTGATGGAGTATCCATTACCAAAATAACGCCTTACTACAAACTCAAAGGACTTCCTCAACGAGGTTATAACAATCTGGCTGCAATGGTAAACCATTTAGTAGATAAGGCCGATCAACAGGCTGAAGTAAGCAGTATAAAAGAAGCGAAAAGATTACTAAGCCACTTACCTAATGGTAACTGGGTTATTGTGCCCACAAAAAATACTGTCCTGTTAAGACTCGAAAATAAACTGGTTCATCTCAAATATTTTATTCATGATCAACTCTTTTATCCTTTACCAGATGGAGAGGATTTATACATTTTAAGTCAAATTAGCAAAAGACATCTTTACCTGCCTGAAAGAGTCAGCCTACGGTTCAAGGCTTTTATTTCCCGTATACCTGATTTTTTTAAAGGTTTTTACAAAAGTATGAGTCAATTCATTGTACATGACCTGCATGAAGAGTTTTTTAATCATGTGCATGCCACTCATGCTCCGAAGCAACATCTTTCAAAAATGGATCAACATCCAAAATCCAAGAAAATTAAACGTACCTCTCTGCATGAAGCCCTACAAAATCAAGGTCTCCTCGCGAATGGCCAAACCTTGGAAGAATTCATTAGTGATCAGATCAACAACAGCCCCTATGTCATTGCAAGAGCGAATCATCCCCCTACCTTGCATACTTATGAAAATCCCTTACACAGAGCTTTGGATGTAGTACGTCATTTAGCAGGATTTTTTATAGACACTAGCGAACGCAACCCTATGATTGGAACTCTTGCTATGGCAGCTTATGTCTATGGCGCAGGCGCAGTACTTGCGCCCAATGTTCTCACTGACATTTTAAAAAAGCTGCACTTAAGCGGCTTGATTTATGGAATTGAGCCTGTTCAAAAATTAGCTCGCTTAATGAATCATGGGAAAACTTCAGAAGCTATTTCTGCCTCCGCAACCCTCTGGCAAGGTATGGTGGTTAGTGGTAATTTGGATAAGTTTTTTGTCGATGCGGTCTCTGTCCTGAAAGAGGATCCGGCAGAAATTGCTATCATTGTTTCTTTAGCGCTTAGCCTTGGTTATGGTTTAACAAAGGCGATTCCTTCACTACAACATGAAATGGGCGACTTCCCCTATACCAACTACGCGGCTCTTGGCGGTAAAGGAGGAGCGGCTATTTATGACACCATTATGCATCCGGGTGATGACTGGTTCCTTGGGACTTGCAAGTGGTTTTGCAAGAATATTATCAATATTGGAAAATTATTGGTTGCACCTTTTTTTGAAGGTTTTTACTATGGTTTTTTTGATGGATTTATTAACGGCTGGAAAAAAAGTGGCAAATTGATAAAACAACTGGGTAAACAAACATTGGCCGCAGGTGTTGATCTTATTTTAGCTATTTTAACTATCCCTTTACTTGAGGCCAGTTCGCTTTTAATTCACGTCCCTTTTAGAGGAATTACCAATTTTTTCCGCAAATCACTGTCGGTATTAGGTAATTTCAGTGCTATTGGAAAATTACTCATCGATATAGCAGAACGTCCCTCCACAAATAACTTCATATCTGAATTTACACTTTCCCCTCTTTATGGATTTACTTCACCATTTGGCAATTTCTCTAATAATCCAATCACAAACTTAGGCATTAACAGCATAAGGTTGATTTTTTTACCCCCACTTCAGTTGATTAAAAATATTTTGATTCTCCCTCTAATAGATACTCTTTCACTAACAATCAGAATAAGTTTATCTGTTATCAATCCAATTTCCCGACTAACTGCTTATTCTACCGGCACTATCCTTTATCACTTTGGACAGATTTGGGATCACTCAGCAGGAATTTTGTTCTCAGCAAGCGCTTATGGACTGACTACCTTATGTAACCACATAGATATCAAAGCAGGTGAATTAAAACAATATTTGCTTTCCTTAATAGAAATAAATCGAGGAAAAATATATCAATGGGCATTCCATGATGAGGATATACTGGCACACAAAACAGTGCATGATAATCAATACTATTTCAATGATCCCAGACGTTGCGAATTAATTCCCCATTCAGACAGTCACTGCCTGCTACGTAATTTATTACTGGACGAAAGTCATTCCCTCAATAAAGCCAGAGACAATCAAGAATCCCAACAACCGAATTTTCCAGGCCTGTTTCATGACGTCACACAAGCATCGGACACAATACCTCAAAAACATACACTGACTATCTAAGTACTTTCATTACTTATCACATTAATGCCATGGTTTTTTGTTTGCAAATTATGAAACTTGCTTCTAAGATGAAATATTAATAACCAGTAAAGAAGCCGGCACTGATCATGAGCGTATTTTAAACTAACGATGGCAAAGATTGTAAATGGCATAATCTTGTTAAAACATGAATAAACTGATGTTTTATTGGTCAATATTGTGTATAATATAAGATAACTGGGGGCGATTGATTAAGGATCCTATTTATGGCAAAAGATAAAAAATCACATCAAGTTAAAACATCAGAAGAGAGTGTCGAATCCGTAAAAACCAAGGAAAAGGAAACTGTTGTTGAAAAAATGCGGGTTGAAGATAATAAAAAAGAAGACAAACTCTCAATGTCCACCAGTAAAAAAGAGCCTAAACCCAATGAGCCAGTCAAGCCCTTTAAAACGTCATTTGAGAAATGGATAGAATCCAGTTTACTTGACCCACAGGCTAAGGAAGACCGTGGTTCCACCATCAACCTAGGTCGTGAAGGATTAAAAAATGCCGTTCAAGTGAAAAAGTTTCTTTTATCTCCAGCAGGTAAAGACGTAATGGCTGAGATAGGTGCCCAAATGGCCTTGCAAAGAAACATCAATTTGCAAAATCAACAGGACAGAATGGCTCATGAGCTTTTTAAACGCCAATTAATGGCCGCTTTGTTCCTTTGGTATTTATCCAAAAAATCCCATGCTGCAGAAAAAGTTAAAGAAGTTATTCGCGAATACAATGAAAAAGCCATAAAAAATGCTGAGAAAGCAAGCAAGCCAACTCAACAATCCACGTCATCCACTTCACAAGCCAATCAAGAATTTCAGAAAATGCTGGATGAATATGAGAAAGCTATTCAACGTGCCCAAGAACATATTAAGAAAGGCGAAGAATTAGAGAAAAAGCTGGATAAACTGGAACGTCAAGGCAAAGATCTTGAAGACAAATACAATACTTATGAAGAAAACCTGGAAGGGTTTGATAAACTTCTCACTTCTTCTGAAGAGTTATCACTTTCCGAAATTAAAGAAAAAATGGAAGCATTCAACAAAGACAGTGAGAAACTCACACAACTGATGGAAAAGCATAAAGGCGATGAGAAAACTGTTCAATCCTTAATGCGTGAACATCAAGACATAAAAGCAAAGATGGCTAACCTGCAAGTATTGCATGACGCTCATACAGGTGAAAAATCCTATGTTAATGAAAAAGGTAAACCGGTTAATTCATTAAAAGACGCTCAACTGGCCATTAATAAAAACCAGGAAGTAGTAGAACATGAAGGTCAATTTTATCTCATACAAAAAGGCCAATGGGATGCCATTAAAAAGGATCCCGCAGCGTTAGAAAAAGCACAACAAGATTATAGCCAGTCTAAACAAGATCTCGCAGCCATCAAGATGGAGGCACTAATTCATAAGCTTAGTTTGGAAATGGAAAAACAATTGGAAAAAATAAACGATCTTGTGATGAGCCCAGATCCAAAAGATAATGAGGAAGCTACCAAATTACTGCATAAGCATAATGGCTTAAATTTAAAATTGGCAAATCTGCACGATATGCTCTCAGTACATAAAAGGGAAAAATCCTTTTTCAATGAGAAAGGGGAGAAAGTGGACTCATTAAATGATGCACATTACGTGATAGGCAAAGATCAACAACTGTTTAATTTAGGTGGTAAATTCTATCCTATCCATAAAGAACAAAAAATACTTGAAAAAGATGGCAAATTTTATCTTTTAAAACAAGGTGAAGACTGGGAATCTATCAAAGATAGCCCGGAAAAACAAAAAAAGGCTGAACATGATTTTCATAGACTTCAGTATGAAACACCAATGACAGTGAAAAAATTAGTACATCATAATAAAGGCTTGGAAACAACCGTTCATAAAGAACGAATTGAAGAGACGAAGCAACAATTGGAAGACCATGCAAAAGAAAAAACGGAAATAGCCAATGATTTAAGTAGACTTCAATCTACCGTTGGAGCTGCTTTAAATCAACTAAACCAACCAACTTTAGATACCGAATCACCTGTTTTAACACCTTCAGGAGGAAGTACAACGGTTTCACCGAAACCAACCCCAAGCTTGGCGTCAGTGACTACTTTTTTCAAGACGAAGATAGATGAAATGAGAAAAAATGAAGACGTTAAAGTGACCTTTAATGATCTTCTAGCTCTCAGTATCAAAATTGCCGATCCAAAAGCACGTACTTATTTTACTGGTGAACTACTCAAGGAAGTACCACGCTCTGGATCAATTCCGTTTCAAACCATGCAACGCATGCTGCAAACTCTGGAACAATATGGGGTAGACACTACTAAACCCAGTGTTACTTCTATAAGAAGCAAAACAGATGAGGTCCTTGAGCAACGATTTAACCCGACTCCTTCTTTATCTCCATTCAAAACCTCATAAGGTTGAATTATCTATCATCTCCCTACCCTGGATTATATGAAAATCATAATTCAGGGTGCTCTAAAAATCCCCTATCATCATCAAACAAATTGTTGTTTTTCTTATCAATATACTTGCCAACAATCAACAAGTCTTCTAACATTGAAAGATTATTGCAGAATCTTCGGAATAAACATGATTGTTGAAAAAATGTTAGGTAATCAATCTGTGATCATATCACTGGATATCGATAATTTTTTATTTGACAGGCTCGATCAAATTGCAAGTTCCGATTTTGATTTGGTAGAGATCAATTCAGCCGATACCAATTTATTGGTAAATATTAAAACCCAATACCCATCTCTAAAAATTGGGGCCGGTGGCATAATTGATACTCAACAACTAGAGCAATGCTATCAAGCGGGTGTATATTTTGCATCCAGCCCCGGCTTTTTAACCGCTATTGCTCAAACAGCAAGTGTTTATTCGATGTGTTATTTCCCAGGTGTGGCTACTATTTCAGAAGCCATGGCGGCAGCGAATATTGGATTTAAACAAGTACGTCCATACCCTGCCAATCTGGCATTTTGTAATGCTCTCAGCAAATATTTGCCAGGATTAAATTTGTTCCCTGCTGAAATTGAATGGAATGAAGCCGAATTTTTCCTAAATTTGCCATCTGTAGCAGCAGTAATTATCCATAACCCTGATCAAAAGCAACTGAATGGATTAGCAAGGTTAGGACAATCAATTATCTGAAAATAAATTGACTCAAACCTGAAAGCAAAGTTTTCCATTAACACATGACAAATAATTGTGTGTCATTTTGACTCAAAACAGGGTTAAGAAATTAAACCTCTCCTCCAGCTCTATTATTTACTAACCAGTCTCTGGCATTCTATTCCCTACGAATCAACAAATCCAGAACTAAAATTGCAGCTCCTATACAAATAGAACTATCGGCCAGATTGAAAGTAGCGAAATGGTGGTGTTTATAATAAACATCAATAAAATCAATCACATAACCATAAAGCCCTCTGTCAATCAAGTTGCCTAAAGCCCCCCCCAGAATAAGACTTATCCCAAGAGATTGAAATCTTGCCTGTTCTGGAGTACGTATTAACCAGATCAGCAAAATAATACTCATTACAAAACTAAACCCTGCAAAAAACCACCTATGCCAATCACCAGCACCGCTTAAAAAACTAAAAGCAGCTCCTGTGTTAAAGGCTAAAGTAAAATTCAACATAGGCATAACAGGCATAGGTTTATATGGAGTTAACCAGACTCCAACCCAATATTTGCTTACCTGATCGCAGATAATTACTAAAATACTAAGTGTAAGCCAAGGCCATTTTTTCATATGTAACGCCTCTCTTCATGATATCCGCTGATATTGCCTACACAGCGCAGACATAGTTCAGGATGCTCTTGATTTTGACCAACATCTGCCCTTCTATGCCAACATCGCGCACACTTTTCATGAACACTGGCTATAACCTGTATTGATACCCCACAATCGGTAACAGATAATCCTTTGGGAGATTGATTGATTGGGCACGCTTTTGCTCCTGAGGTAATCAATAAAAACCGCAATTCCTCGCCTAAACGCGTTAACTTAGGTAATACCTTGGCATCGGCATAAACAGTTACCTCGGCTGCCAAAGCAGAACCAATTTCACCTCTTTGTCTGGTTTCTTCCAGAGCCTTGTTCACTTCATCACGAATGATATGCAGTTGTTCCCAATCATCCATATTCACTGCGTCAATAGTCGGCCAAGCATCATACCAATGCTCAATAAAAACAGATTCATTATTGTTTCCAGGTATTGTTTGCCATATTTCTTCAGCAGTAAAAGATAAGATAGGCGCTAACCAAATAGTGAAAGCTTTGACCATATGATACATCGCTGTCTGGCAAGAGCGTCTTGCTATACTGTCTTTTGCTGTGGTGTATTGCCTGTCCTTTATCAAATCCAAATAAAAACTACCCATATCCACTGCACAGAAATTGTGGATTTTCTGGTAAATCAAATGGAAGTGATAATTTTCATAGGCAGCAATTATTTCTTCTTGTAAAAGTTGGCAACGCTTTAGAGCCCACCTGTCCAGTTCTAACAATTCTTTGGCGTCAATACAATCGCTGGCTGGATTAAAGTCAAATAAATTAGCTAATAAAAATCGCGCTGTATTACGAATTCTTCGATAAGCATCCGCATTGCGTTTAATGATTTCCTCAGAAATACTGACCTCATGACGATAATCAGTTGATGCTACCCATAATCTTAAAATATCGGCACCATGCTGGTTTACTAATTTATCCAAAGCGACATAATTTCCTTTAGACTTTGATAGTTTTTTCCCCTCGGCATCAACGGTATATCCATGAGTCAATACGGTTTTGTAGGGAGCAACTCCATACATTGCGACTGCAGTTGTTAATGAGGAATTAAACCAACCTCTGTGCTGGTCGGATCCTTCAAAATAGACATCTGCCGGAAAATCCAAATCTTTATTATGCTTTAAAACACTAAAATGTGATATTCCGGAATCTAGCCACACGTCCATGGTGTCTGTGACTTTATCGTAGTATTTGGCATCATCGCCAAGCAATTCAGAACCATCCAGATCAAACCAGGCATCTATACCTGATTTTTCAATCATTACAGCCACTTTCTCTATTAACTCCAGAGTGTCAGGATGCAATTCTCTGGTGGTTTTATGTACAAACAATGGCATAGGTGTTCCCCAAGATCGCTGTCTTGATATGCACCAGTCAGGCCTATTTTCAACCATATTGCTAATGCGAGCCTTACCCCAGTCAGGTACCCAGTTAACCTTATCGATCTCATTGATTATTGCTTGCCTCAAATTGGATTTATCCATTGAGATAAACCACTGGGGAGTTGCCAGAAATATCATTGGCGATTTATGTCGCCAACAATGCGGATAACTGTGTCTGATAGATTCATTAGCTAACAAAACACTCCGCTCCGATAAAACTGTTAGAATATTCTCATTGGCCTTCAATACGGAAAGACCCGCAAATAACTCTACATCCTCAGCAAAACATCCATTGGCCATGACAGGATTTATTAACGGCAAATGATATGACTGACCTACCAAATAATCATCGGGGCCATGAGCTGGTGCTGTATGCACACAACCTGTACCTGACTCTGTTGTCACATGCTCGGCAAGAACTACGGGAACCTGACGCTTATAAAATGGGTGTTGAAGTTTAAAATGCTCAAAAACTCGCCCCTTGGTGGAACCCGATGTTTTGTAATGGCTGATTCCATAACGCGCCATAACCGATTCAACTAAATCAGTGGCCACGATATAATAGGTGTTACCAGCATCAATCAGTGAATAATCAATTTCAGGATGCAAACAAACTGCTTCGTTAGCTGGTAATGTCCATGGAGTCGTGGTCCAAATAGGCAGAATTAATGGTTTCAGCGCTGACTGAGCTCCAAAGCACTTAAGGAACTCTGATGGATTTACTGCTACGAATGCCACATCAATGGATGGAGAGGTTTTATCCTCATAGTCCACTTCAGCTTCAGCCAACGCAGATCCGCAATCGATACACCAATGAACAGGTTTAAAACCCTGTTGTAAATGACCATTTTTAATCATTAAGCCCAAGGCTCGTACTATATTGGCCTCATAATGATAATCCATAGTCACATAAGGATTATACCAGTCTCCCAAGACTCCCAAACGTTGAAACTCTTCTCTTTGTATATCAATTTGACTTGCAGCATATTCTCGACATTTGGCACGAAACTCCCTGGGTGTAATTTTGATTCCGGCTTTACCTACCTTTTTTTCTACATTCAACTCTATAGGCAAGCCATGACAATCCCAACCGGGGACAAAAGGAGCATCAAAACCACTAAACGTTTTTGATTTAATAATAATATCTTTAAGAATTTTATTGAGCGCATGTCCACAATGAAGATGCCCGTTGGCATAGGGCGGACCATCATGCAAAATAAAGCGTTTACTTCCAACACGAGCTTTACGAATTTTCTGATAAATTCCTTTTGCTTGCCAATCTGCCAACATTTCAGGTTCTCGCACTGACAAACTTGCTTTCATCGGAAATGCAGTATTTGGAAGGTTTAAAGTATCTTTGTATTCTGCCATAGGTGCCTACTCTGCCAAATCATTAAGTTTTTGATAATTTTAAATGCCCTTATTCTGTTTCATCTACACAGCCAAAGGGAGCTTACAAAAAAATACCCCGATTATAGGTAAATTACACTGTATCACTGATTCCATTCACAACATCATTCGATGAGTCAATCTCACTATGAAGCCAATTCTGTTTTAAATAGGTCTTTGCCAACAGGATATCACTATTAATCTGAGTGATTAACGACTCCACACTTGAGAATTTAACTTCATCTCGAAGTTTGTGCAAGAAAATTACTTGCAATAACTGACCATAAAGAGATCCATGAAAATCAAATAAATGGACTTCCAAAATATTTTTGGATCCAGCTACTGTTGGCCTCTTCCCAATATTTGCAACGCCAAAATAGGCCTTCGAATTGATATGGACTTGCACCACATAAACGCCTTGCAAAGGAATCGATAAACGATGCATGCCAAGGTTTGCTGTCGGTATCCCCCATTGACGGCCACGACCATCACCTTTTATGACCCGTCCACACATGCTGTATGGTCTTCCCAACAACTTGGCTGCGAAATGCAAATTCCCCTCTTGCAACGCTTCTCTAATTCTCGTCGAACTAATCTTTTCATTTTCTATAAGAAAATCCGATTGCACTGTCACTTCACATGAATAATGGGCACCTAGAGTTTTGAGTAAATTAACATCACCTTCTCTGTTTTTACCAAAACGAAAATCCTGGCCAACCAGAAGGTAGCGTATTTTCAATGCTTCAAATAAATAAAATTGCGCAAAATTGAAGGCAGTAGTTTGAGCCAGTCTTGCATCAAACTTAACACAATAGATGTAATCCACCTGACATAAGTTCAAGACATCTATCTTTTCTCTCAGGGTAGAAAGTCGGGCTGGTGCATTTTCTCTTTGGAAATACTCTTTGGGCTGAGGCTCAAACAATAAAATAACTAAAGGCAAGTTCATCTCATCAGCCTTTGCTCTTAGCACCTTAATCAAATGCTGATGGCCTAAATGCACGCCATCAAAATTACCAATAGTGGCAACTGCACCCTTATCAAATAAAGCAAAATGATTAGAACCACGTAACAATTTCATTAATCGTTTTAATCAGAAGAATAAAAAACACATAGTATACTGGTTTTCTGAGATATTGAGAAATCTATAAAGCATTGCCCGTACTACCCAAAGGTAATACAGGCTTCTTGAATTAGCGGTGTTCTTAGTGGCTTATTTTGGGTCTTACAATTAAGACGTCGCATTCAGCACCATGCAGGATTGCATTAGCGGTTGAACCTAATAATAAAGAAAGGCCATGTTTTCCATGACTTCCTGTCACAATTAAATCAATTTTATGTTCTTTCGCTACCCTTAAGATTTCGTTTTTAGTTGAACCAAACTCTATAAAACGATGCTTTTCATCGACACCCAGTTTTTCTGCCAATTCATTCAGCTCTTTTTCAGCTTGCTCACGAATAGACATTTCTACTTCAGCAAATCCTGCAAAACCTGGGTAAGCATAAGCGGGAATAGGCTCAACAACATGAACCAAGATCAGATCAGCACCATTCTCGTCAGCAATTTTTTTAGCTTTCTCAGCTGCTCGCACCCCAACCTCATCAAAGTCAGTAGCAAACAAAACCCTTTTATACATCATTTTCTCCTTAAAATTCTGATAGCTAAGTTAAGATTAGCAGATTTAAGCCTATTTTCCCAGGATCAGTAAATAGCCCACAACTATACACAAACCGATTCTCTTATTCTAACCAATGTTGGAAAGCCCCTCTACAGAGCGTATCCAAGGATTGAGCTTGGCTAATTCTCCTGGTAGTTTTTTTATATTCAACAAAGCTTGATTTCTACTCTCATATTCACCGACAGTTAATATGTACCAACTGCCTTTCGCATTGGTAAAATGTCTAACTTTTGCCTGAGATAACCATTTGTTTTGGTTCTTAAACCTGTTGATATCTTCTACTTTATGACTGGCAGCCAATTGTATAGTAAACAGCTTACCATTAATTTTTTTGACACTTGGTTTATCACTGACTGACTTTGTTTGTAATGACTGGGAAATAGGCGGTAATTTTGACTGACTAACCGCCACTTGTGCGACTTGCTCCGAAATATTTTTAGCTTTAAGTTTTGGAATGACAACGACTTTATCCACAACAGCAACTGTATTAAGACTATCCTCTTCATCCATAAAATCATCTAAAATTTGTTTTTTGGGTAAGCCATAATGCACTAATTGCCTCGTCGAAGAATCTTCCCACGAAGCAATATAGCTTACAGAGTCTTGTGTAGGAGTAGAGTGTTGTGCGGGAGTTTTTTTAATAAGGTCTTTTATGGGCGGAAGTGTTGTTACAGAAGCTAAATCCGGTAATTTGGGAGTATTATTATGAACTTTATACAAGTTATCAAAATAAAAATAAGATAATCCTGCAACAATAGCGAGGCTTGTAGCTATACTTATTCCTTTTAAAATAGTTGTTTTATTGTTATGTTTTTTATTGGAGCACTTGGATAAAAACAATTCTAGGTTGGTATTGATTTTTGATAAATTCCCTTTGGTCAAGTGATAGAACTGTTTAAATTGAGCATCGGTGAGTGGCCTGTTAATTAAACGAGACGCCATTGCTCGTTGTAATACATAAGTTCTGGTTTCAGCCTCGCTTAATGCCCCCAGCTCTATTGTATGGATTAAATTATTAAATGGCTCAACAGCGAGATTATTCAATGTCGCAACGATAGAATAATCAGAAATTAAACAAAGATGAAAAAATCCAAAATCTTCCTGGTTTTTTATAATTATCATCACTTCCTTGATAAAACTTTCAGGTAAGTGATGCGCATCATCAATAATCAGCAAAACATGTGCTTTTCTTTCATTAATTTGTGCTGCAAGAGTACCAATATTGTTATCCTTATTATTAAGATGCAACTGTCTGGCAAGCTCATTGATAATCTCTTGACTGTTAAATGGTGGCTTTGCCTTAAAAGATACTGATTTAATTTGTTGATTCAAACTACTTTTCAACAAAGAATTAAAACAAGTTTTCCCACCTTCTTTCTCTGACAAAATGGTTATTAGTACATTATTAAATAGGATTAAATGATTAATGAAATCAACTTTTGCAAGCCACGCTCCTGGTTTAAACAGGGTTCTGGGTTGATTGGCAACTCCTTCCTCAAGAGGCTCCTTTCCATCTATCATTTTTATTCTCCTTCTACCACATTAATCAGTGCGTTGTGCAAACAATCGTCAGTAACGGAATCATCAATATAACAAGCACCTGGTTTTTTTATCATTATAAAACGCAAACAATTATTTTTAATTTTCTTATCTAAACTCATCAATTCTCTTAATTGCATTAAATCTATGGAATTTGGAATCTTATGAGGCAACCCAGCATGTACAAGCATTTTTTCAACCAGGCCTACAATTGATTTATCTAGTAAGCCCTTTTTTTCTGATAATACGGCCGCACAATATAAACCTATGGCAACAGCTTCCCCATGTAACCACTTTTTATAATCGGTATACGTTTCCAGCGCATGAGCAAAAGTATGTCCCAGATTAAGCAAAGCACGCAGCCCGGATTCCCTTTCATCTTGCTCTACAATTTTAGCTTTAATTTGACAACATTCTGCTATCAGTAGTGGCAACTCGGGACTGTCTACTGTTAGCCCTTGCTGAAGAGCGCCTTGAATTCGGTCAAAGAAAGAACCACCAACAAGCAAGGCGTATTTTATCATCTCTGCAATACCCGCACGAAACTCACGCTCAGGTAATGTTTTTAAGGTATTTAAATCAATTATGACGGCTTGAGGTTGGTAAAAACTACCAATCATATTTTTACCTGCAGGATGATTAATCGCTGTTTTACCACCAACTGAAGCATCAACCTGAGCTAGTAACGTAGTAGGCAGCTGAATAAATCGAACCCCTCTTTGGTAAGTAGAAGCGGCAAAACCAGCCATATCACCAATTACTCCACCACCCAAAGCAATGATTGTGGTGTCTCTATGATGTTTGTTTTGAATTAAAGAGTCATAAATGGTGAATAAACTGCGCTGATTTTTATACTCTTCACCGTCTTCCAGTATAACAACGTCACATTGTATTGATGATAAAACAGATTGCAAATAACCTAGAAACAAGGGAGCCACTGTTCGATTAGTAACAATAAGCGCCTGTTTTGAAGTGATAAAACGATTAATTAAATCAGGATGAATTAATCCATTGCGGCAAATAATTATTGGATATTGATGACCTGAAATCGAAACATCAACTTCGGCATAAAGTTCAAACTTCGCCATATAAGTATTTTATTATATTGTTTGCAACAGCTTTTACAGTCAATTTATCTGTTTCAAAACTGACATCTGCCAATTCGTCATAAAAAGGCTCTCGCTCATCTCTGAGCAACTCCAGGCGCCCCTCAAGATCTTCTGTTTGTAATAAAGGACGTTTGGTATCACGTTTTGTTCTTTCAAATTGCTGTTGCAAAGATGTTTTGAGATAAATCACTGTGCCACGACCTGCCAGGGCATTCCTGTTTTCAGGAGTAATGACGACCCCGCCACCCGTTGCTAATACTATATTAGTCTTTTGAGTCAATTCGTCGATTACCTTTTGCTCTCGACGTCTAAATCCCTCCTCACCTTCTATATCAAAAATCCATGATATATCTGCGCCCGCACGCTCCTCAATTACTTCATCTGAATCATAGAATTCTAGTTTGAGCTCCTTTGCCAAAGCACGTCCTATAGTACTTTTACCAGCACCCATCGGACCAATGAGAAAAATATTTCGTACTTTAACTATGCTCATTTTTTTTTACTTACCTCTTCTACTGAATTGTCATAATTAGCCATGCTATTATAACAACAAATTAGATACACGTCTTAGTTGATTTCATGATATTTACTGTTCCACCAGCCTCGATAGAATAACACAAGACCTTAAATTTGAAGAATTTAAAGTAAATAACACAAATTAGGAATACATCCAATTACCATCTAAAATACTTCTGATATTCTACAACGGATAACCATTAATTACCCATATAAAATTATTTATTGCACCTTGCTGCCATCAATGAAGTTGATACTTCAACTTTACTTAACCCATTGCTGATGAGCAAATATTTTTCAAAATGCCATTACATCATAACGTGTTATATTTTAATTATAACATGTTCACCAGTTTGAGGCACTTCTATTGAATTAATGTTTTTTATCTTTTTAATGAGATAACGTTAACCCAATCTTAATTATTTATAAACATCTTTTTCACGTCCTTCTATCGTTGTAATCGATAAAGCATTCGTTATTATTCTTGGTGTAATAAAAATAAGTAATTCTTCATTTTTCAATGTGATTTGTCTATTACTAAATAAAATACCAACAACAGGTAACTCACCAAAGAAAGGAATTCTATTGATTACCTTATTCTTATCTTGCTTGTAAATACCCCCAAGCACTATGGTTTGTCCATTATTAACCAGAACATTCGTCTGAATCTCTTTTGTTATTATTGCTGGAACCCCAAGGAATGTTTGTGGAGAAGGAGTATCCTGATTTATCTGTAAATCCATCAAAATTTTACCATCCGGGGTAATTTGCGGGGTAACTTTCAAACTCAAAACCGCTTTTTTAAATGCTACAGCAGTCGCTCCACTTGATGTCGCTTCCTGGTAGGGAATCTCTTCACCAGACTCGATGACTGCTGCTTGTTGATTCGTAGTAATCAGGCGCGGGCTGGATATTAATTCAGCACGCCCCTCACTTTCCAAGGCAGACAATTCCAGATCAAGTAGAATATTATCATTAAGCTTGGCTAGCGCAATACCTACCGAGGCGGGTGTAGCTCCAGTTAAAGGGGCAGCTGCCAAATCAAGGTTTAACCGTCTTTCCAAAGGGACAACATTGGCTGGTGCTGTGCCTCTGGCTAACTCGTTGGCACCCTCAAGTGTACCACTTAAGTGAGTTGGCCTTGATACACCCCAGCGTATCCCAATATCTTGACTAAAATCTTTAGTTACTTCAACAATCCTCGCCTCAATAAGTACTTGCTTAACAGGGATATCCAATTGCTTTATGAGTTCTCTTACTTCCTCAATTTTGGTGCCAGTATCCTGAATCCAGATTGTATTTGTTCTAGCATCGACACTTATCTTTCCTCTATCTGATAATAAGGAATTTTGCTTATCCTTGATCAAAACAGCAATATCTGCTGCCTTTGCATAATTAATCTGAATTAAATCAGAACGGATAGGCTCGAGCTTTTCAATTGTCTGTTGACTTTTGAGTTGCTCTTCCTCCATTTTATCCATGGAAGCCTTGGTATCTATCAACATGACATTGCCCTTTCTACGCTTATCTAACCCTTGTGTTGTTAAAATAATATCCAGAGCCTGGTCCCAGGGGATATCATTTAATCTAAGCGTAATATCTCCTTGCACTTTGTCGCTGACAACCATGTTGATTCCGGTAAAATCTGCGAGCAGCTGAAGCACAGCTCGAATACTAATATTTTGGAAATTCAAAGAAATGCGTTTGCCAGTGAATACCTGTTTCTTCAATTTGGCCTGGCGAATTTCTTCCGCAGTTAAAGGAAACACATCAACCATAAATTGTTTATTGACCTGATAAACAAAATGGCCGTAATCCCCTTTACTGAGGATGGTCATACGAACTTTTTTGCCTTCCTGTTGCATCGTGATAATCTGAACAGGGCTGTGAAAATCAGAAACATCATACCGTTTCATTAAATTCAAAGGGATCCTGGTATTCAGGAAATTAACGACTATTTCTTTTCCAACTTGAGTCACATCAATCGGAATACCAGTATCAGAAACATCAATTAAGATTCTACCACCTTGCTTTTCTATACCACGAAAATCAATTCTTTTAATTTCATGCTTTGCATTCACAATCTGATTAGTTATGAATACCTCTTTGCTATTCTCAAACAAATCATTGCTTTTACCATTCAGGACAAGGCTATAAACAGAACCTGCCGTACTGCCAGAATAGGACACTGAACGATCCAATTCCAATATGGCCCTTATCCTATCCCTGACTGCAACAATGTTATAACTATGTAATGAGCCTAATTGAATGGTTTTAGTTTTCTGATCGGCGGGAATTTGCATATCGGTGCTAATAAAATCCAATACCAGACGTGGGGGCTTTTGAGTAATAAAGCTTGCAGGCAGTTGCTTTAAGGGTTTGGAAAATTGAAAATCAATACGTACTCTGTTTTCAGGCAATGGTAATACTTTTACTGAAATGAGAGAGTTATCTTTAGAATATGCCACACTCAAACTGGCACTAATTAATATCAAAATCGCGATAATTTTTCTCACGCCTCACTCCTGCTTGCCAGTATCCAAATTAATTGTGGTGGACTGTTTTTCCCACGTCCCTGATTTTTGTACCGTTTCTTCCAGTTTAATGAGATCATTTTTAATCAAAACAATACGACCATAATTTTGTCCCATATAATCTCCAACCCTCACACGGCTAATCTGTCCATCAGGTTGCTTAATCAGAGCCCAAATTTCGTTGTCTTTTTTTAAAGTACCTACGAATTTTAAAGCATCCAGAGGAAAAGATTCCAAAGGCTGCTTCGGCCTCTTTTTATCGGGAGCATAAATATCATTCCTCTTTTTTTGATCAATAGGCTTGAATGGATTTCGCCTGTTGTCGTTTTCTGGAAATCTAAAAATTGGCAAAGGGGCAAATTTGGGAATAGGCTCGATAGGTCTGCCTGGCCTTGATTTCACTTCATTGATGTACTTAACAAGATCACTGTTATCACCAGAACAGGAGCTAAGTAATAGAACTAACAACCCCATCAATAGACTTTTTCGGAAATTCGCTGCGCTGAATGAAGTGCGCAAAGAATTTCCACAAACGTCTAATATAGGAATTTGGTTGTATTTAATTGTCATTGTGCCCGATATCTGTATATTTTAGCAGTGATACCCATCACCAATTCATCCTGAGAGACCGTTTTACCATCCCCGGAGGATACCCCCTCAACACTAAATTCATGCAAAGTCACGATTCTGTTCATTTCAGCAACACGACTTAAAAATCTTGCTAATTGCATATAGGATCCGACAATCGTAATTTTTATAGGTAACTCCACATAAAAATCATGCACTACTTCAGGTTGTGGTGCAAACAATTCAAATTTCAAACCCGATGCGATCCCTGTTTTAGATATTTCTTCCAAAAGCCCAGGCATTTCATTTTTTGCCGGGAGTTGTTTTAGCATGGTTCCAAAGCGTTCATTCATTAACTGTAACTGATTACGATAGGCTTGTAGATTTGCTGCCTGATGTTGCTTTTTTTCAAACTCTGTTTTCAAAGCAATTTCCTGGGCTTCCAGTGTATCCAATTGCTCAAAATTTGGCTTAACAATAAGCCAATATCCCAATCCAATTATCAATATACTGATGCCTAAAATGACTCCGATTTTAACCGGCATTGGCCACTGGCCGACATTCTCCAGAGTTAATTCACTTAAATTGACTGTATCCATGATTTTTATCAGCCTAATATTTGGGTTTAAGCACAAAACTTAATTTAAATTCATTGTTTGGAGACTGTTTTTTTTCAACAATTTTTTTAATTTCAGTAAGTACGGGACTCTGTATCCAGACATTGGCCTCTATATTTCTCATCAAAATAGAAATACTTGTATTCGATTCAGAATACCCCCAGAGTGTTACGACATCATGTTCTCTTTGCATCTTGGTTATGTAAATTCCTGGAGGAGTAATTTTAATTAACTCATCAAATAAATGAACCATTAAAGTTCTTGTTGATTGCAGATTCTGCACGATAGACATTCTCGAAATCAGACCTTCTCTGATTTGCTTTAATGCCTTGATCTCCTTGATTTGCTCATCTAAGGCTGTAATTTCTTTCTGTAAAATCTGGTTCCGTTGCGTTTGATTACTTATTAAATGGGAAACATAAGAATTCATTAAAAAAACAATTGCCGCAGCAACGATAATCCCTATCAATAACATGGTCGTGAATAATTTCTTTTCCTGTTCCCGTTTTTGCTCACGCCATGGTAATAAATTAATCTCAGTCATTTTTTACTCGACATGCCTTAGAGCTAACCCACAAGCCACCATCAGTGTAGGCGCGTCATTATTAATGGCATCCAAATTCACTTTTTTACCAAAAGACATATAGGATAGCGGATTTGCTACTGTAGTAGTCACTCCTAACTGTTCTTGAATAAGCGCTGCCAACCCTGGTTGCCTTGCCATTCCTCCAGCTAATAAAATATGGTCTACAAATCCATGTTGACTGGTAGAATAAAAAAACTGCAAAGTGCGTTTGATCTGCAAAAGAATCATGTCCTTAAAAGGCTCTAATACAGCAGATTCATAGTCCTCTGGTAATTTACCCTGATTCTTTAGGGCAATAGCCTGCTCTAAATTCATATGATAATGTTCTGCAATAGCTTCAACAAGCTGCATGCCACCAAATTTTTCTTCTCTTGAAAAGATTAATCGCATGCCATGCAAAACAAATAAATGAGTGTAATTGGCTCCAATATCTACTATCGCTATAATTTTGTCTTGTCCACCTGCTGGCAATTCTTGAGCAATTTGTTGCACTGAACGTTCTACTGCATAAGATTCAACGTCAACGATTTTAGGCTCCAAGCCAGCTCTATGAGCTGCTTCAACACGACTATTAACATTTTCTGCCCTTGAGGCCACGATTAAAACATCAAGTAGCGCTGAATTCTTGGCAGAATGACCTAACACTTCAAAATCAAGATTTATTTCGTCTATTGGGTAAGGAATATACTTATCCGCTTCAATAACGACAAGCTCTTCCATTTCCTGGTCAGTCAATCCTTCATTAATTTGCACTACTTTGCTAATAACAGCCGAATCAGGTACAGCCAATGCCACATTTTTAGATGTAAACTTCAACCTTTCTACCAATTTTTTGATACAATTCGCTACTACATCGACGTCCTTGATCATATTCCCTTCAAGAGCAGAGGCAGGTATTTCTTCACGACCATATCCTTCAACACAAACTTGCTCTCCGGAACCTGAAATTTCCAAAATTTTCACTGCTGAAGAACTAATGTCAATGCCAAGAATTGAACGATGCTTAGGTTTAAGCAATTTGAGCACTTATATAATCTCCCTGTATATTTCCCTGCAGCCCAAAAGCACTCCTAATTATTTAGAACTTATCCTAACTATTGAATAATTAATGTTAGCGTAAGCCAATATAAATTGGAATCACTTTACTCGTTACTTGGGGTAAAAGCTCTATAATCAATCTAAAATTGATACACGCATTTCTATTTCTGTCTTCAATCAATTCCCTATCAAATTTCATGATATCAATCATCATTTCACAATCAAATCAGGTTTTATATTCTTTCAATAAAACTGTAAAACAACCCCTCTACTTGTATGATTTTTTCAAATAATGTATCAGTTAATAGGCACTTGCACTTATGCAAAACATTCAATATAGTGAAATACCAAGTTGTAGGGGATTTCCACATTTAGATTTTTAGCTTTATAAAAAGGAGCTTTACATATGACTAGGTTAGAAGAGTTACTCTATACACTGACTTCCGTAATCATTCGGTATCATGACAGCCAGCCTAAAGTATTAAACAAATTAATAGTTGAAAGCAATCCCATTCTCCTAAGAAGAAAAGCACTTGCTTTGGCTAAAGAAATTATTCAGGATAAAGACGTTGAATGTAAAGGGCGCCTTGAAGAGTTAATACAAAATTGCACCAAAGGTTATCCTGACAGAAAACCATTCTTGCATTTTATTTTAAATGAGGTTCTTTTTCTAAAATCCATGCTGGATAGAAAAAATTCATTTGAGCCATCTAAACTGGAAGAATATAAAAAACAGATCACTCAACTTTTAATTGATCTCAAACAATTAATGATCACACCTAAAAGTAAAACTTATGAAGTAAGATATACTTCTGCTTCTGAAAATTCTGAAGCCAGCATTTCTCTTTCAGGCGTGAAAAATGATGGATACGTGGGTGGAGAGTTTTGTAATTCAGGCAATTTGATCAAAGAAGAAGTTTTAGAAGCTTTGAACATTCATATTAATTCTAAAAATACAGCAGAATGCTCTTCTGATGAAGAAATTAAAACGCTTGCAGACTCTTTATGTGAAGAACATCAAAATGCTCTATTGGTACCTGAACTTTTGGAGAAAACGAAAATCCTGATTGAAGGTAGCAAAAAGCAAGAAAATGAACTCTTAACAAAAACACAACAAATCGAAACAGATAACAAAACAATCATAGAACAACAAGCTACAATTCTGGAGAAGGATAAAGAAATAGAGAAACTGAAAGAGAGAGTAAGCGAGCTAACTCGCAGCAGCACCACTCCTCGCCCCGTTTTCAATCCGGTCTTACCTCTAGGCTATGGCTCTCTGTTTTACAATGCAAAACTGGGCGCTCAATCCAAACAACAAACGATGATCGATGTGACTGATTTACCAGGGGTTAAGTCCTCTGATACAACAGTTACCCAGTCTAATCAATCCTTTTCTATGGGTAATGGCCATGGGGATTAAAGTCTATTGGCGCTTTCTCAATGATTATCCCCATCTGCGTGAGGCGCAAAATAGTATTTAAATCCAGTTTTTTCCCTTGCAAACCTCGCAATATTATATAGATTCGCTGTATAATATTGCACTATTCACATTTAACGAAAATGAAATTCTATGAAAAAAATGGCATACTTCTGGCGTAAAGGTCTTTGGGCGCTGATGAGCCTGTTTTTTCTCCTAATGGTGGCTGGCAGCCTTCTATACCTTTATCTCGAAAGTCAATTGCCTAATGTTGATTCATTAAAAACTGTACAGTTACAAGTACCATTACAGATATTCAGCAAAGAAGGCTTATTAATTCAGGAGTACGGTGAAAAAAAACGTATTCCCGTAACTTATGATGAAATTCCCCCTACGCTCATTCATGCATTAATTGCAACAGAAGATCAACGATTTTTTGAACACCCTGGTGTAGACGTTATGGGATTGGGCCGGGCTGCAGTAAGCATGCTCAAAACCGGAACCAAATCTCAAGGCGGTAGTACGATCACCATGCAAGTGGCTCGTAATTTTTTCTTAAGCCGTAAAAAAACATTTTTACGGAAATTCAATGAAATTATGCTTGCCATCAAGATTGACAGGGAATTAAGTAAAGAAAAGATTTTGGAACTCTATTTAAACAGAGTTTATCTGGGTAATCGGGCTTACGGCGTTGGAGCGGCAGCCATGGTTTATTTTGGAAAATCCCTTAAGGACCTTAATCTGGCTGAACTGGCTATGATAGCAGGACTTCCTCAAGCCCCCTCAACTCAGAATCCTATTGCTAACCCACTTGCTGCAAAAAAACGTCGTGATCATGTATTAGAGCGGTTACTGGAAGAACATTATATCAATGAAGAACAATATCAAAATGCAGTCAATCAACCAATAACTGCAAAATACCATGGAACTAAGATTGAGGTGAAAGCACCTTATGTTGCTGAAATGATTCGCCAGTCTTTATACGATAATTTTGGCCCCGAAGCATACACCAAGGGATATAAGGTATATACAACTATTGATGGCAAATTACAAAATACCGCCAATGAAGTAGTAGAAAAAAATCTGATTGCTTACGATCATCGGCATGGTTACAGAGGTCCAATTGCTAATATAGGTGAAAAAGATAGCCAATCTCCCAAGATTAGGCAAAAATATTTACGGCAATATCCAGAGCTGAATAGCCTGACTCCTGCAGTTGTCACTGAGGTAAGAGAAAAAGAAGCAACTGCGGCATTGCAAAACGGACAAATAATTATTATTCCCTGGGAGGGTATGTCCTGGGCCAGGCCGGCACTAAAAAGAGGAGGTTGGGTTGGGAAATCGCCAACCAAAGCACAACAAGTGGTAGCAGCAGGCGATATAATTTATGTACACTCCACAGAAAAATCCTGGCAACTTGCGCAAATTCCTGAAGCAGAATCTGCCATGGTTGCTATGAATCCTAAAAATGGCGCCATTGAAGTTTTGGTTGGAGGATTCAACTTCTCAAAAAGTAAATTCAACCGAGCTACTCAATCCAGCAGACAACCAGGCTCCAGCTTCAAACCATTTGTTTACGCTGCCGCTCTGAACAATGGTTATAATCTTGCTACTTTAATTAATGATGCTCCCATCGTTGTGGATGATCCCAGCCAACCGAATTTATGGCGACCACACAATGTGAATCTAAAATTCAATGGCCCTACACGTCTGAAACAGGCACTAGTTCAATCTAAAAATTTGGTATCCATAAGAATTCTTGATGATATAGGTATCGATTATACGATAGATTTCTTGACTCGTTTTGGCTTTAATAAAAAGTCATTACCTAGAGCTTTATCACTTGCTTTGGGCAGTTTGTCCATTAGCCCCATGGATTTAACCACTGCTTATGCAGTCTTTGCTAATGGTGGTTATAAAGTAGAGCCCTACCTCATTGACCATATAACAGATGCTGATGGCAAAATTCTGTTACAAGCCAAACCAAGTATTGTATGTGACCCTTGCGATAAAGACAAAGTTGATGCCTCTACCTTGGCACCACGCGTTATTTCTGAAGATATTGCCTTCTTAATGAATACGGCATTAAGAGATGTAATACAGCATGGCACTGGACGTGCTGCGCGAGTATTAAATCGTCAGGACATCGCTGGTAAAACAGGAACGACTAATGATCAAGTAGATGCCTGGTTTGCCGGCTTTAATCCTAATTTGGTAGTAACAACCTGGATTGGTTTTGATAATCCCAAATCATTACATGAATATGCTGCAAATCTCGCTCTTCCGCTATGGATCGATTTTATGAAAGTAGCATTAAAAGACAAACCTGAGGTTGAGTTAAAGCAACCTGAAAATGTTATTGCTGTTCGAATAGACCCTGTTAGTGGCTTGCTCGCCAAATCTAACCAGGAAAATGGTATTATTGAGTATTTTCGACAAAATGAGGTTCCATCAGAAGAGGATCAAGGTCCTGTCTATAATGCACACAATGATCAACAGGAAGAAGAACTAGCGCCAGTGGAAGAAAGTTTATTTTAATTTGAAATATTCTGATGAAGCCCAAAACCCGTATTCAGCTTGTAATACGGGTTTTAAACTTATCGTCCTGATAAAGCAGCTGCAGCTGGAGTATATTCATAGCCTAAATCACGAGCAACAGCCTCATAAGTGATTTTACCTTGGTGAACATTGAGACCATTAAGCAAATGCGGGTCGCTTAATAAAGCCAGCTTAACCCCTTTGGTGACAATACTTAAAATGAAAGGTAATGTGGCATTATTTAAAGCAAATGTTGATGTTCTGGGTACAGCACCAGGCATATTTGCTACACAATAATGCACTACATTATCGACTACATAAGTAGGCTCCTGATGGGTTGTTGCACGACTCGTCTCAAAACAACCTCCTTGATCAATAGCAACATCCACTAAAACAGACCCAGGACGCATTGAGCTCAGCATAGAGCGAGTCACTAATTTAGGGGCTGCTGCACCTGGTACCAATACAGCACCAATCACTAAATCAGCGCTGGATACATATTTTTCTATGGAATCTGCAGTGGAATAGACTGTATTAAGTTTAGAACCAAACTGAAAATCCAATTCATTTAAACGTTGCAGGGAACGATCTAGCACAATAACACGAGCTTCCATACCCATTGCCATGCGAACAGCATTTGTTCCTACCACACCACCACCAATGACCACTACATTGGCCGCAGCAACACCTGGTACACCGCCTAACAATATACCGCTACCGCCTTGAGCCATCTCCAAGCAATGTGCTCCGGCCTGGATTGCCATACGTCCAGCCACTTGAGACATGGGAGTAAGTAAAGGTAATCCTCCATCATCCTGTGTTACAGTTTCATAAGCTATCGCTGTAACCCCTGATTCTTTTAATAAACGAGCTTGATGAGGATCAGGAGCCAAATGTAAGTAAGTAAATAAAGTTTGTCCTTCACGCAACCGTTTACATTCAACAGGCTGAGGCTCTTTTACTTTGACTATTAATTCCGCATTGGCAAATACGTCATCAGCGGTGTCAACTACTTCAGCCCCGGCATTTCTGTAATCATCATCCGATATGCCTATGCCGAGCCCAGCTCCCTTCTCTACCAACACATCACTTCCTGCTCTAATGATTTCTCTAACGCTCGAGGGAACAAGTCCTACTCTGTTTTCATGCGATTTGATTTCTTTTGGTACCCCTACTAACATATTGTTACCTCTTATCGATTCTTTAATTGTTCTATTAATTGTGGAACTAGTTCAAACAGATCACCTACTAACCCATAATTCGCAATTTGAAAAATAGGTGCATCTGCGTCTTTATTAATTGCAACGATAACCTTTGAGTCCTTCATACCTGCTAAATGTTGAACTGCTCCAGAAATACCCACGGCAATATAAAGCATAGGAGCCACTACCTTCCCAGTTTGACCAACCTGATAATCATTAGGAACAAAACCGGCGTCGACTGCTGCTCTGGATGCTCCTACTGCTGCACCCAAAGCATCAGCTAACTCTTCAATTAGTTTGAATTTTTCTGCACTTTGCAGCCCTCTACCACCAGAAACAACTATTTTTGCACTACCTAAATCCGGTCTCTCTGATTTACTTAATTCATGACGAATAAATTGACTCCCTTTGGCTTCAAATTCCTTATCAATGCTTTCTATGCAACATGCTTCCTGGTTTGATGTGATGGGGTCAAAAGCTGTAGTTCTAATAGTCATTACTTTTAATGGATCTAAAACACGTACAGTCTCTATAGCATTCCCAGCATAAACAGGATGCTCAAATGTATCTGAATTAATTATCTTGCTAACATCAGATATCTGAGTCACATCAAGTTGCGCGGCAACTCTGGGCAATATATTTTTCCCAAAAGTACTGGAAGGAGCTAAAATAGCACTGAATGAATGTGCAAAAGACACTACCAAATCGCTGACTGGCTCAGCCAATTGATATTCGTAACAAGGATTATCTACATGCAAAACAGCTTGCACTCCTTCCAGCCTGGCCGCCTCTTCTGCTACTGAATGGCATTGATAACCAACCACCAGTAGTGTAATTTTATCACCGAGTTCTATAGCAGCGGACAGTGTATTACGGGTTGCTGGATGTAACTGCTGATTATTATGTTCAACTAAAACTAAAGTGCCCATCTCTTCTCCTTAATTAAAGCACTTTGGCTTCATGTTGTAATTTATCCAACAATGCAGCCACAGAATCAAGTATGACACCACCACTTCTTGTTGCCGGGGCATTAACCTTTAATATTTCAACGTGTTGTTTAAGAGATAAGCCAAGCGAATCCAGATCAATAATGTCAAGAGGCTTGCGTTTAGCCTTCATAATATTTGGCAAACTGGCATATCTGGGCTCATTTAAACGCAGATCGGTACTGATTACTGCTGGCAGCTGCACCTTGAGTGTCTCCAAACCACCATCAATTTCTCTCACCACTTCAAGATGATCATGATTAGGAATGAGTTTTGATGCATGGGTAGCCTGTGGCCAATTTAATAATGCAGCCAACATTTGAGGAGTTTGATTATTATCACCATCTATCGATTGTTTACCCATCAAAACCAAATCCGGTTTCTCATTAACTGCGATACTGTTTAATATCTTGGCGATATTTAGACTCTCGAATAATTTTTCTGTTCGAACTAAAATGGCTTTATCCGCACCCAAAGCTAAAGCGTGCCTTAAGGTTTCTTGAGAGCTATCAGAGCCAATGCTTACAGCAATCACTTCCGTTGCCCAATTTTTTTCTCGCAAACGCAATGCCTCTTCAATGGCTATTTCATCAAATGGATTCATTGCCATCTTGATGTTTTGAGTTTCAACTCCTGAATTATCCGATTTCACTCGAATCTTGACATAAGGGTCTATTACACGTTTTACAGCCACGAGTATTTTCATGGTTCCTCACTGGAATATCAAATCAGCCTGCATCTTGCCAGAGATAGGGGTACAAATTCAAGAGGTTGTTTTTAATTAGAGCATAAAGCTAATTCATTCTAATTAAGTCATACGAAATCAAGCCCTTCTCTATTTTTATCTGTCTAATAATTTGGTGCTGATTAGGACAAAACTCAACTCATATAAAATATAAACATGAGATACTTGCTTATAAACTGCTGTTAAGTTCCCTTATAAACCACCAATTGCATAGAATCAGGATCTTGTAACATGGAGATAACCTGTTCTGCTTCTTTAACTGCTTTTGCTGTATTGCTCGTAAAAACCTTAGTATCCTTCTTTATCTTATCCAGCTCTTTTTGAGCTTCTACCAATTTCTCCTCCAAAGGACTAGGAAGAGAATCCAATACTCTCATCTTGAATAAAAATGCCTCTACTTTTAAACGTTTCTCTCGACCTATTCTCAAGTCACCAAAAAATTGCTGCGCGTTTAAACCAAGGTAAGATTCAAGTGGCGCAGAAATGACTTTTAATTCCGGTGTTTTGAATTGCATTCCCTCGCTGGTATTATGGCTAGCCAAGATTAAATCTCTACATAAATTGGCTGCTGTATCAAACTCTGACTTTTCCTTAGTCTCAGGAGCGGGTAACATGGGTTTTAAAATTGCAGAACCGATTTGTATACTCACATCAAGAAATTGGCGCGATGCCCAAAAAGTCATTTCAAGCAAGCGAACTAACAGGGTAGTCGATGCAGTTGCAGTAATAATACTGATTTCTTGCAACGTACTGCCTATTTTTTTTAACTGACTGGATTCAGTACTCTCCAGATACTGCCCTCCTTTCAATAAAATAAAATAGAGCGCATAAATAGCAAACAACTCTTCGGCAAAAAGAAAAGTACCATAACTGGCAAATACTACTGGAATAAATCGAAGTAAAACCCTGAGTCCTTTGGGTTTTATTTTACCAGTATCATCAAAAAAACCACTGGATTGATCTAATAAATCTATCAAACTGTTACAAAAGCTCTGACCAGAATAGGTGGTCGCCTTGGATCTTAAACTCTCCAGCCATTGTTTAAAATCATCCTTGCTTTTGATATCTCCTAAACCACTATCTTTGAATTTTTCAGGTGAAATTAACTTTTCATAACACAAACCAAGTATCTTGAAACATGCTCCATTGTTCATGCTCTGAGATAAATTCTTCTCAAGCCAAGCCACTTCTGGTGAAAACCCTGAAGCATGATCAGGGTGAAAGCAGAGAGTTAGTCTTTTATAATTTTTAACGATTTTTTCTTTTTCTGGACCATCTATCAATAATTGCTGGTTAATAAATCTTGCAAAATCTCTTTCCAATCTCAATAAGGTATCCTTATCTAATTGGGATTTATAACAATTATTAGTTGTATCCCATTCCGCATACAATCTTACGAAATTTTTTAATTCCCTTTCTATAGTCATAATTACTCCCTTAATAAATTTGACTACGAGTTATAGAGTCTAATTTACTTTATTGAGATAGTGATTCCTTTGCAAATACCGCGTAAATAAACCAACAAGCAACATACTGATATAAAATCCAGCCATAACATCACTTAAATAATGATGATATAAAATAACCCTGGTAGCAGCGACAAGCAATGCTACTCCCATAAGCAGGAAAAAATATCTTGGGAAGAGAAATCCCAATCCTGCAGCCAAAGCAGTTATAGTAATAGAATGGCCTGATGGAAATGACCAATAATTGTCATTGAGCTGAAACCAATAAAACCCATAAAGGCTATTATCAAACAAGAGATCTGGTCGAGCGCGGCTAAGGCTGATTTTTAATACAAAAGTCAATAAATTAGGTAGCAAAACACAGCCAAATAAATACCAGGATCTGATTTCATACTTTTTATTTTGCTTAATGTATCGAAAATATAATGCTATGATTAAAAACAATACCACATAAATCTTCCATTTTCCCAAAGCCGTCAAATATGTTAACGCATGAAAATTTACTCGAAGATCGAGTTTATGAAAATAAATAGCTAATGCCCTATCTACAAAATAATAAGAGAGAACGACAAGGGTAATATAGATTATTATTACCCAGAATTTTTTCATCACATCAAAAGTTTTCTCAAATTGCGTCATCAAAACCAAGCCTTATAAATCCTCATATCAAATGGAATCATATAAGATGCTTTCGATTTAGCCAAGACCCCCGTGTTATTAATAAAAATTAAGGTCTGTTGACATTTCTACTATCTTGGCTGAGAAGTCTTGATTTTTTGTGCTCGGTTACTCACATACCTCTATGTATACTCTGAGACGGCGCTAGAAAATCAAGGCTTTCGACACAAGCTAGCGAAATGTACACAGACCTTGGCACTCACACAATTTTTCATCAACCCTTGTTATTAATGAGTAGAATTCGTTAAAATCAGAGACTTCATTAAACACATCAGAATATTAATGCCAGAATTCACGTTAATCCAACAAATATGTATTTGGGCTTTACCAGTATTGTTAGCTATTACTTTTCATGAGTTAGCACATGGTTACGTTGCCTACCGCTGCGGCGACAATACAGCTAAAATGTTCGGTCGATTAACATTAAACCCTATCAAACACATTGATCCAATAGGCACTGTTCTATTGCCTCTTTTAATTGGCGTGATAACAAACTTCAATTTCGTAATTGGCTACGCAAAACCGGTTCCGGTTAACCAGAGCCAACTGCGAAAACCACGCCGAGATATGATATTGGTAACGCTTGCAGGGCCGTTGACTAATCTGATAATGGCATTCCTATGGGCTGGATGTTTTAAAATAGCAACTTTCTTAAATCCTCAAAGTTCAATGGCTGCTTTATTCTTGCTTGTTACAGCTAGAGCAGGAATGATGATTAATTTGATTCTTGCCTTTTTAAACTTAATCCCTATTCCACCCCTTGATGGCAGCAAAGTCGTAATAAATCTATTGCCAGCAAGACAAGCTATCGCCTATGCTAAATTAGAACCATTCGGTTTTTTAATATTGATTGTATTAATTTTTACTAATGTATTGGGATATATACTCACTCCCCTCATCTACGGTTCATTATATGTTTTAAGCGCGATTTTTAATTTATGAACATTCTAGCAGATGCTTTATTGCCAGGATTGGATAGTGCTTTTCCACCACCATTTAACCTGACCTTGTATCATAATGCGGATGAAGTTACAGAGTTACTTCATCATAAGGATATTCTTCTTTGTCGTTCAACACTAAAAATCAATAGTGCTTTACTAAAAAACCACCAAATAAGAGTTGTTGCAACCGCAACCAGTGGAACCGATCATATTGATTTTCCTTTTCTAGAATCGCAAAACATATCTATTATTGATGCCAAAGGATGCAATGCCATATCAGTTGCTGACTATGTTGTAGCGTGCCTTGCCTATTTAGATAAACAGCAACTTATTCAAGGTAAAACAGCAGGAATTATAGGTTTAGGGCAAGTAGGTACTAAAGTTTATGAACGATTAAATGCTGCCGAATTTCAATTATGCCTTTATGATCCACCCAAAGTTACCAGAGATACTTCTTTTCAAAGTTGCTCTCTTGAAGATCTTTATGAATGTGACCTCTTATGTGTCCATGCTGAATTACATAGCGATTCTCCCTACCCCAGCCTTAATTTAATTAATCAGGATTTTCTCAAGAAATTAAAACCTGGCTGTATTATCATCAATGCTTCCCGGGGAGGAATTGTTAATGAAGAAGCCCTTTTACATATTGGCTCTACCCTGCTTTATTGCACTGATGTCTATAATAACGAACCTTATATAGATAACCGGATTGTCTCCAAAGCGACTATTTGCACACCACATATTGCAGGACACAGCCTGGAGGCTAAATTTGCTGCAGTCGCAATTATAAGCCGGAAATTGCATCAAATGCTTGGTCTTCCATACCCCCAATTTGCAACCCCTGAAAAACCTTATAGATTAAATGAAAACAGCGACTGGAGAGAGTTGGCTTTATCAATTTATAACCCAATTCATGAAACATTACAGTTAAAACAAGCTGAGAATCTTTCCGCAGCATTCTTGACTCTTCGCAAAAATCATCATCAGCGTCATGATTTCACAACTTATTTTGATTTTGATTTAATAAAAAAATATCCTTTATTAGGTCAAGGCGTAAGCGCCTGTTTCTAATAATTAATCCCTCTCCTGGAATTTTAATTATTCATCAAACGTCTTACTACCTCCTGATCAGAAAAAACATGTTTTGTATTCCCAATCTGCTGATACGATTCATGTCCTTTTCCTGCAATTAATATGATATCGTTATGTTCGGCCTTTCTTAAAGCATAAGCAATTGCTTCTTCCCTATTCACCAGTTTAGAGACGGGCGCGGAAGCAGGAATGCCACAAGCAATTTCATTTAAAATAATTTCCGGATCTTCACTTCTTGGATTATCACTGGTAATTACAATATTATCGGCGTACATGCTGGCTGCTTTTCCCATAATAGGCCGCTTGGTTTTATCCCTGTCTCCACCACAACCAAATACAACCCACAACTTCCCTTTGTTTATTTGTTTTAAAGTGATAAGAGCTTTTTCCAACGCATCGGGGGTATGAGCATAATCAACAAGAACATAAGGAGATTGAGCTACAATTTCCATCCGACCAGGAGCAGCTTTTAATTCAGCCATAACTTGCACCACTTTTTCTGGCTTATACCCACTGGCGAGCAAGCTGCTAAAAACAGCCAAGCTATTATAAATATTAAACTTTCCCAGTGCTTTAATCTTTAGAAGATGGTGGCCCCAGGGAGACTTGACTTCAATTTCTGTTCCTGTGATATCCATATTCCATTGGAGTGCTTGCACATCGCAGCTTTGATGCATGCCATAAGTCACTTTTTTTACATGGGTCTTTAGTACATTACTCATGAGATCTTGAAAATCATCATCCTGATTAATAATAGCCCATTGAAGCTCTGCTCGTTCAAACAACCTAGATTTTGCAGCCCCATAAGCTTGCATAGTTTGGTGATAATCCAGATGATCGAGCGTTAAATTGGTAAAGATAGCCTGTCTAAATTCCAGAGAATCCACTCTATGCTGGCTCAACGCATGGGAAGATACTTCCATGCAAACCTGTTTAATGCCCTCCTCTTTATACTGATGCATTAACCTCTGCAAGCAAAGGGCATCTGGCGTAGTATTTTCCAAAGGTTTTAAGGCATCCACCTTGCCCTGCCCTATAGTCCCAATGTAAGCTGAGCGCTGCCCGAGTAAATCATGTGCTTGTGTCAACTGATAAGCAATAGTCGTCTTACCATTAGTACCAGTTACCCCCGTTAAATCAAGAAATTTGGAGGGGTTATTAAAAAACCTTTTTGCTATTTCTCCTAATTTTTCAGCCAATTGGGGAATAGCTATACAGGGAATTGTTGTTGGTAACGTAATTCCAAGGGGTAACATATCGGGCTCATAAACCACACCTACAGCGCCTGATGCTACTGCTTTTTCTATATATAATCGACCATCGGAAACTGCCCCAGGATAAGCGACGAATAAATCCCCTTGTTTCACCAGGCGACTATCATTTTTTATGTCACTAACAGTACCATCAATAATGTCCTTTTTAATCCACGGCTCTAATAATTGAGTTAGTTTCACAAAGTTGGCTCCTATTCTCTTTAACTAACCAGCTCATCAGTTGGAATATTGAATAAGCGTAAAGCACCTGACATGACTTTTGCAAATAACGGTGCTGCCACAGAGGCAGCATAATAACCTTTTCGCGAAGGCTCATGAATAATAACGGCAACTACAAATTTTGGTTTGGAAACCGGCGCTATACCAATAAAACTGGCAGTGTATTTTCTGTCCTTATAGCCATTTTTCCCGGCAACTCGTGCTGTTCCAGTTTTTCCAGCCACCCTATAACCCGGGATCTTTGCTCCCTTACCTGTCCCTTTATCCATAACCGCTTCCATCATCAATAATACATTTTCAGCAGTTTTAGGTTGCATAACTTGAATACCATTACCGGGAGTATCATTGTGAATTAAAGTCACAGGTATTAATCGCCCTTTATTTGCAAAAATTAAATTGGCCTTGGCTAATTGAAGTGCAGTAACAGACAAGCCATAACCGAAACCCAGTGTGGCTAAAACGAACGGGTTTGCATCCTTGGCTTTTACTATCCCCCCTTCACTTTCTCCTGGATATGCCAATTCAGAGCGTTGCCCAAATCCACATTTTTGTAAAAATCCGATTAATTGTTCAGCTGGACTGGATAATACCATTTTAGTAACACCCACATTACTCGAGTGTTGCAATATTCCTGTAACATCTAAAACACCATAATTATGGATATCTCTTACTGTTCGGCCATGAACAGTCATCCATCCCGGGTTAGTATCAATAATGGTATTCGGAGTAAATAAGCCGGTTTCCAAGGCGCTGGCGATACTGAATGATTTAATGACAGACCCAGGTTCGAAAGTATCGGTTAACGCTCTATTTCGATAGGTTTCCTTATCATAATGCCCACGTGCGTTAGGGTTATAAGATGGAACATTAGCCACAGCCAGAATCTCGCCATTTTCAGCATCAATTACAACGACTGACCCGGATTTGGCAGAAAACTCTTCGACCGTTTTACCTAGTTCGCTATAAGCTAAATATTGTAATCGTCTATCTATACTTAAAGTTAACTCATGTCCAGGGCGTGGTTCCTTCAAAACACCCAAGTCTTCGACCACTCGTCCTAATCGGTCTTTGATTACTCTCTTTTTGCCAACAACACCCATAAGCCAGTCTTGATAGGCCAGCTCAATGCCTTCCAGGCCTTGATCATCGACATTGGTAAATCCAATTAATGGAGAAATGCTATCTGAATCTGGATAATAACGCTTGAATTCTTTTTGAAAATTAACACCCGGGATTTTTAAAGCCTCTATCTTTTTCGAAAGTGTTGGAGGTATCTGTCTTTGTAAATAAACAAATTCGCGATTTTCAGCTTGGACAATTTTTCTACTTAACTCTTTAGGGGCCAAGTTCAGGTATTTAGCTAATTGCATAAACTGTTCTTCATCCGGAGAAAATTCCTTTGGGTTGACCCAAACTGATTCAACCGGTGTGCTCACAGCAAGCGGAGTGCCATTTCTATCAGTAATCATACCTCGATAGGCAGGAATATCTATAACCCGGATGCTGCGCGCATCGCCCTGCCCCTGCAAAAACTGCCTATGCAGAACAGTAAGATCAACCATTCTCCATATTAAAATAGCCAAAATCAATGAGAAAAAAACAGCGACAGTAACCAATCTGGCAAAATGGTGTGTTTTTTTCATATATGACTACTCATCAATAGTATTACTATGCACGAAACAAAAAATTTGTGGAAATCTTTCTGAAATCTCTTCCTCAAAATTACCTTAAACAAACTTAAGGCACCTATACCTGCCTGGGATTTATCAGGCTATTTTACACTTAGTCTTCCATGACGCCCTGGAAAGAAGATTAATGACGTGTAAGTGTACATGAAGCTTTCAATTTTTTCGAGGTGATTTCCTCCTAAATACACCTAATCACTTGTTCAAATCGTAGCTTTGCTACGCTAGCTGCTCAGTACCGAGCTGTAGGCAACACGTGGCTACTCCAAAACCACTCACTTATTGAGGATGCAATAAGTACGTATTGGCTGAAGTTGGTAAAGTCATTCCTAATTTTTCTCTAGCTAATTCCTCAACCCGAGCTGGAGTTGCCAAACTGGCCTGCTCCAATAATAATTGCCCCCATTGCAATTGTAAAAAATGCGTTTGCTGTTCCTCTTGTTGTACCTGACTGAGAGTTAATCTATAGGAATTAGTGCTATATATGACTGCAAAAGCACTGACTAGTACGGCAGCTAACAATACTATCAACATATAGAGTGATTTTGACATTTGCATATCTGCCAATTGACCATTAAATAAATTACCTTGATTAATGACTTTCGCTGCAGCGTTCATGCTAATTTCTCCCCTATCCTAAGTACTGCACTTCGAGATCTAACATTTTCCTTTATTTCGTCACTCTGTGGCTTGACTGCTTTACCTACTTTTTTAAAATTGGTCTTTAGTTCTTCGTATTTGATTGGAACTTCAGCAGGCGGCCTGTTGCCTTGCTCCTTATCTCTCATAAATTGTTTGACTATTCGGTCTTCCAAAGAGTGAAAACTGATAACCGCAAGACGTCCTCCGGGACCCAATACCTCCAGACATTGCTCTAAACAATTAGTCAAGTCTGTTAATTCCTGATTGACATGTATTCGAATCGCTTGAAATACCCGTGTCGCCGGATGTTTGTGTTTTTCCCATTTGGGATTTGCTTCTTTAACAATTTCTGCCAATTGCAAAGTGGTTGTTATCGGTTTTAGTTTTCTTGCATCAACAATGGCTTTTGCAATCCTGCCTGCAAATCGTTCCTCACCATAAGTCCTGAATACATGAGCCAGTTCGTTGACTTCTGCTTCGTTGATAAAATTGGCCGCACTAATTGATTGAGTTAAATCCATTCGCATATCGAGAGGACCTTGCAGCATAAAACTAAAACCTCTTTCTGGATTGTCCAACTGAGGCGAAGACACCCCAAGATCAAGTAAAATACCATCAACCGCTCCAATTACTCCTGCCTGAGATGCAAATTCCTTGATATTTGCGAACGAACCGTGAAAAATTTGAAATCGTTTGTCCAAACCAAAATAATCCTTGGCATATTGGATAGCATCGAGATCCTTATCTATCGCAAACAATCTTCCTTTGTCGCTTAAATGATTTAAAATCTCGCGGCTATGACCACCTCGGCCAAAAGTTCCATCAAAATAGATACCGTCAGCTTTTATAGCCAGGCCTTTGATTGATTCATGTAATAAAACAGATTGATGCTTTGCCATTTCTCTTTCCGTTATAAAGAAAACGTTTTCATTTCCTCAGGTAACCCATCCGTCATGGAAGCCTCTTCTGCTAGCCATTGCTCACGTTTGGATTCCCATAATTCTTTATTCCAAACCTCAAATTTATTTCCCTGGCCTATCATCACGACATCTTTTTCTAACTTTGCATAATTTCTTAAAACTGTTGGTAAAAGTACTCGTCCATTAGCATCAACCTCCACATCAGTAGCGTGTCCAATTAACAGGCGTTGAATTCTTCTAGCTGCGGCATTGAAACTTGGTAGCTTTTGCAAATTGTCTTCAATAATTTGCCATTGTGCTGCCGTATAAAGGAGCAAACAGGTTTCTTCTGTATCAATAGTCACCACGAGAGGAGTTTTATCCTCTACACCCAAGGCACTTCTGTAACGCGTCGGAATAGCTAGGCGTCCTTTAGTGTCTATAGTGATGGCATTAATTCCACGAAACATATCTTTTCCCAAGTGAAGGAGAATTACTCTCCCACAATTCTCCACTTTTTTATTATTTTAACCCACTTTTCTACACTATAGGAACACATTTCTACACACGTCAAGCTGAAATACCACTTTTGAGTTAATTTTTTTTATGAATTAAAGGGGAAAAGGCAAACTATGATATTAATTTAATCTTAAAGATTAAGTAATTAACAGTTATATGTTGAACTGTTACTAAACCTCTTACATAACCTGATTATTTTGTTTTAGAGCCAGTTGCAAACGTTTTGAGGAGCGGAGTTTTCATGCTGCACCGCAAAAACGTTTGCAATGCAGCGATAAAATGAAAGAGACAGTTATGCAGAAGGTCTATTTAGAAGAGTTATATATGATATCAACAAAAACATTTCACTGCTCAGGCAGTATTCATCATAGCTGCTAATCGTATCCCCTGGAGAACTAAATCTGGCACAAGATGGTCATAAAGACCCTGCCTATCAAATAAAGACGCAAATCCTCCTGTTGCTAAAATTAGTGTTTTATCACCATTGAAAGCTTCATGATGTATTCTTTGAATTAATTCTTTACATGCTCCAAGAACGCCATAGTATACTCCAGACTGAATGCTTTCTATGGTAGAACGCCCTACCACACTCTCAGTCTTGATAATTTCAACAGAAGGTAATTTTGCAGTATTTTTTGACAAAGCATCGGCAGATAATCTAAGACCTGGCAAAATAGCACCACCTAAATAAGCTTTTTTATGAGAAATAGCACAGAAAGTAGTTGCTGTACCAAAATCAATAACAATAATATTTTGATTAGGAAAACTATGAGTGGCAGCAATAGCATTTGCAATTCGGTCGGCTCCAACCTCAATCGGATTTCTATATTTGATATTCAATCCAGTCTTAACCCCTGCCTGTAATAAAAACGGATCTATTGAAAAATACTTCACACAGGCTGAGCGCAATGAATAATCCACTTGAGGTACTACTGAACAAATAGCAATTTTTCTAATTGTCTCAGGAGAGCAATTATTTTCACGTAAAACACTTTTAAGAAAAATGCCCAATTCATCCGAAGTACTTACCTTGGAAGTATGACGAAACCGGAGTTTAATCTCATCTCCATCAAATACTCCACCATATATATGAGAGTTTCCTACATCAATACACAGAATCATTATTAAGATCTACTTTTTAAATGGCATAATTAGTAATTGGTGATTATAGGTCTTAGACCATATTTCAGCAATCCCGCAAAGAAATAGCCATGGATTGAGATCATCTAGACTCTCGATTCAAATTATTGCCGAATCCGCTTCCGAGCCTAATGCACTCAAATTTTAGCGGAACTTCTTACACAAAACTTTTGTCCTTTTTATCTGCACGAGATAATAAAATCATCCAATAAAAAAACCCCGCAATTAGCGGGGAGTAGTGGAGAATCTTTACTTATTAATAAGGTTTAACGATTACCGAAGTTCCTACGTCAATAAAGTTTTGATTTAACCATTTTGCAGCGCTTGGTAAAACCCGGATACAGCCGTGACTTGCGTTATAGTTGGGAACTTCATAGGCAGCATGTATTGAATAACCACCATGAAAATGCATGCAATAAGGCATTTTTGCTCCACCGCCAGTTTCTATTGGATAGATACTGGAGGTACACTCCTCGCCTTTCTTGGAATAAACTTTAAAGCTGCCTGTTACCGTCCGACAGGGTCTGCCAACGTCCTCACAAAAATCTTTTCCCCCTGAAGCACTACCGGTTTTAACTCGGTTACCCTGAGCATCGTAAGCTGCCCAGGCAGTAGCTTTAGGATCAAAAATAAATACTTTTTTTCCTGTGGCCTGTCTTTTCTCAGGAAAGTAATTAGAACCCTTTCTATCGGACTCCATACTCATAGTGTAATGGGTATAACCCGCATCATCGACTATGGCCGTTGATCTATCCATGGATGCACAAGAGGCAGCCAAGACACAAACCGGAACTAACAGTATTTGTTTTTTCACTTTCTATCTCCCTCTTTCTCTTTTTAACTATATCGGGAGCAGTTTGAATAAGTTTAGGCTTTTTTATAAAAATTTTTTACTGTTTGTATTCTTTGTGATCCAACAGGTTGTTTAATAGTCCTTTTTGAGCCTGTTTGGGAACCATCGCAATGATAGCTAGAATCAGCTGTTTATCAGTACATTCAAAGCATCCTCCTCTGGGAGGCATGGCATTAAACCCTTCATCGGTGTGTTTAAAAAGCACTTCCATTCCTTGTTTCAATCTTGCCCCCCATGCTCTTTCATTTCCAATTTCAGGGGCTCCTAAAGAAATCATTGGTTTCGTTCCATGGCAATTAACACAAAAATGATTAAAAATTTTTTCCCCTTCATCCTTTGTGCCAGCAATTGACTTTAGAAACTCTTGAGGATGATGATTCTCAGAGTACCCTGGCATCGCAAACATAAATAAAGCCAATATACAAACAAAATAACAAGGTCTCATGATATACTCCTAAAATTGGCGCAATACTTGCTTGGGACACGCTGCGTTTCAATATAAAAAATCAATAGACTAAGGGAGTTTATGTCGTGAAAAAGTGCATACTAAGCTTTTTCTTATTTTTTGCAAGCACCAGTTTATTTTCAGAATCAAGTCAGTCTCTCGAATTATTAAAAAATAAAATAGAACAATACGCCCTCAATGAATTATCAAACTATACTGAAGGTAAAATTCAGGTTACGGCGGATAATATTGATCCTCGCCTAAACTTAAAAGTTTGTGATGATAATAAACTTGAAGTATTTAACCCTTATCAAACACCCATGCTCAATACCAGTACCATGGGAATCAAATGTTTGGAGGAAAACAATCACTGGACCTTATATATACCTGTCAAAATAACTATATTTAAATCTGTACTTGTGGCAAAACGAGCTTTACTGAAAGGTACAAAAATTAGTAATTCAGATATATATCAAACCGAGCTTGATGTTCAAAAACTGAAACAAGGATATTTTACTGACAGTAAAGAGCTTATTGGATTGGTTTGCAAGCATGATATCACGCCTAATAGCCCACTAAACCCTTTCAATATTGAATTAGCCAAACTGGTCCATAAAGGAGAACAGGTATCTATAATAGCCGCTCATGACAACTTAACAGTGAGTATGGATGGAATTGCAATGGATGAGGGAGCGCTAGGAGACTCTGTAAAAGTAAAAAATCTTTCCTCAAAACGAATTATTGAAGCTCAAGTCACAGGAAAGAAAACCGTGAAAGTTATTTTTTAACTAATGTTTTAATTTTTAAGAAAAAATTTGGAAAAAGGATTAAAAATCAACCTTAATTTACTAAAGAAATTGCAAAAGGAGCCGATAATCATGATAAATACGATTGAGGATATTCATATGGTTAACCAAATTAATGACTCTGCCAATTTAAGGCATATCGATATGGACAATCGTATCAATGCAAATCACAAGGAAGTCAAAAGCCCTGTTCTGGAAAATAACTCTACTGATAGCGTCAATTTAAGTAGTACATCGAAGCAACTGGAAGCTTTAAAAGCATCTCTTAAAGATTTACCTGAAATCAATGAGGCTCGTGTATTGTATTTCAAAGCTGAAATTCAATCCGGGCAGTATGAAATTGATAGCAGCAAGATTGCACATGGCATGTTAAATAGTGTAGAGATGGTTTAAACTGCAGGGCGACCCGATGAATAATAACAATAAAGCAAAAACATTAATAACCCAATTAGAACAGGAAATTAGCTGGGTAGAAGAACTCAATACTTTATTATCTGAAGAAAAAGAGATACTTTCTACCAGTCAATTCAATCAGCTGGAGACATTAGCTGAGAAAAAACAGGAATTATCAACTAAATTAGAGGCTAGTGCAAAACAACGTGTAGATCTTATAAAAGAATCAAATCCCGGCGACAAACCTCATGGACTCCTGTTGTCTGATTTTCTCAAAAATTGCGCTACAGAAGATGGCATTCAAATCAATCATTTAAATAATACTCTTGCAGAGAAATTAAACCTATGTCGTGAGTTAAATACCATTAATGGACAAGTCATAGCGAATAACATGTATACCCGTCAACAAATTGTCAACGCCTTGTCGGGAAATAAATCTAATGCTGTGAGTGTTTACACTTCTAACGGGAATTTGGAAACCCCTTCCGAAAGCAGTCACCATGAAGAAGCATAAGAAATATAACCCCTAGTATTTTTTAAAATAGCTCTCCAGTATGATGCGCCAGGCATAGCCGCTCAACGCATACGGAGAGCCGCATCCAAACGAATTACCTCTCCATTAATCATCTGGTTTTCAATAATATGACCTACTAGTGAAGCAAATTCCTCTGGTCTGCCCAGGCGTTTGGGAAAAGTCACTGTTGCAACCAAACTGTCCTGAACTTCTTGAGGCATATTTAAAAGTAAAGGAGTTGCTATTAACCCCGGCGCAATTGTATTTACTCTTATTGCAAATTGAGCTAATTCACGTGCTGCTGGCAAGGTCATTGATACTATTCCTCCCTTTGACGCACTATAAGCAGACTGTCCTATTTGTCCCTCAAAAGCAGCAATGGAAGCTGTATTGATTATGACACCCCGTTCCTGAGATTTGTTGTCTAACTCCAATCCTGACATGGCATGTGCAGCTATTCGCATGACGTTGAAGGTACCTATTAAATTGACATCTATTACTTGTCTAAATGATTCCAAAGGCATTGGCCCTTCTTTTCCTACCATGCGTTTTGCCGGAGCAATTCCCGCACAATTGATACAAACCCTTGGTACTCCTACCTGAGAGATAGTTTGTCGCATTGCCTTTTCAACAGATTCATCACTGGTTACATCACAAGCAACATACAATTCCGCCTCATTTGAGGTGCCTTCCTGTTTATCCCAGACCACAACTTTCATTCCATGCTGTTGTAAGTATTGTACACAAGCCTTACCCATACCTGAGACACCACCAGTTACTAGTGCAATCTGATTATCGAAATTCATTTTCTCTCCAAAATTCTACGGTTTCAATTTCCAACTTTCTTATTCTACTTAAAAACAGTATTCTATTAGACCTCTTGGCAAACCTGCTTATTTTTTAAGGCAAAGCACAAAACCGCTTTGAGGAAGGAAGCTTACATACAGTACATGAGTACCGAAGAAACGTTTGCAACACAGCAATAAAAGGAAATAATCAGGCCATGCAAATGGTCTATTGTAAAAATTCTTTGCTAATCGCTTTAAATTCTGGCGTACCTGCTTGTTTTAACCACTCGAACAGTACCATTTCAGCGGTTATCAAATGGATCCCATTCTGTTTCATCCTTTTTAGACCGTATTTTAAATCAAACTCAGAGCGACTGCTCACACCATCTACAACAACAAAGACCTCGAATCCATAGCCCTTCATTTCTATGGCCGTTTGAAGCACACATACATGAGCCTCAATTCCGATAAGAATAAGCTGGTTTTTATTATATCCTTTCAGGAGGTTAATATATTGTGGTTCTTGCATGCATGAGAAATGAATTTTTTCAATGCATTCTTCTTGATTGATATAAGAGCTTAAAGGAGAAACGGTTCGACCTAAACCTTTAGGGTATTGTTCACTAGCTAGAACAGGCACGTCCAGTTTTCTGGCTAATTTTAGTAACCATTCACATCGAGCTAAAAAAAGATCGAGATTTAATATTGCCGGGGTTAGTTTTTCCTGTACATCAATCAAGACCAAAAGAGAATCCGCTCTATTTAGTAACATCCTGATAGCCTCATTCTATTTATTGATCTATATCATATAGCATTAAGAAAAGTGAGTGAACCCCGGATTGAGGCATAATTCTTTTCCGGGGAAATAATAGTTAGAAAAAATGAAGAGAGTTAAAGCGCTGCAATATCAATTGTTTTCATTTTGACATCCATTTTCTTACCATGCCTTATTATTGAAACAGTAATTTGCTCTCCCACCTTAATTTCCGTGAGCAAATTATACAGGGCATCATAATTTGGGACAGGATGTGCATTCACACCTACAATAACATCCCCTAAAACAATACGCCCCCATTGATCTCTGTGAGTACCTCGTAACTTCAATTTGTCTGCAGGAGTTCCAGGCACCACATCAGCAATCAAAATACCCTTTTTAACTCCCAGCCTTTCCGCAAGATGTGGCTCAACTCGTTGAATACCGATACCAGACAATACCACTCGACCATGATTAATAATTTGAGATGCAATTTTCTGAATATCTTCCGCGGGAACTGCGAAACCAATACCTGCAGAAGAACCAGATCGTGAATAAATCATGGTGTTCATACCAATTAATTGGCCTGCGCTATTTAATAGAGGACCTCCTGAATTACCCGGATTGATAGGGGTATCTGTCTGAATCATATCATAAATTGTTACCCCACCTATACCTGGTACTTTTCTACCTAAAGCAGAAATCACTCCCTTTGATAAACTATGATCCAACCCAAAAGGATTCCCAATCGCAATCGCTTTTTGCCCAACGATCAGATCATTAAGAGAGACTATTTCAAAGGGCTGAAATGATTTCAAATAATTCAGAGCCTTAGGTGATTTAATTTCAAGGACTGCAATGTCCTTGCGAGGCTCTGAACCAATCACTTTGGCAGGGACAGTCATATTTCCCAAAGTAATTGCTATGTCATCAGCACCGTTAATGACATGAAAATTGGTTACAACATGGCCTTTGTTATCCCAAATAATACCGGAGCCTGCCCCATCAGGAATATGTGTTTTTTGTAATGAGTAACGACGCTGAACAGTAGCATTTGCCAATCGATGAACATAAACAACTTTGGATGAGGCTTTTTGAAATACTTCAACTGTATTTCGTTCATCTGGAAGGAGAGCATCCAGGTTTAAACTAAAAACAGGTCTTGCCAGAATAAAACATAAAATAAAAGGGATAAGTAATAAGTTACGTTGTTGTCTCATCATCTCCATTTAACTCCATACCTGCACGGCTTGCAAATCTCTTGCGAAATGCCTGTCGCGCTAATAATTTATCAATTACTGATTGTGGAAAATCTGTAATAGTAATGATATTTTTATCTATTAAAACATCAATCAAATCTTCAAGTACACGAATCAATTGCAAATCGGATTGTAGAAATTTTAATTTTTCGTCGCTCTCACAACGCAACAAAAAATCAACAAATTCTGCATCATTAATGTCAATTTGCTCCGTTACATCTGAGGTCTTCTGGTTATATACTGCACAAATCCGACCATCCTTATCTCGTTTTATGTAGACCACTGTTTAATCCTTTTTTAGCTAATACTATGTTTAGAAAAAACAGACACATAAATCTTATGTCTGCTGTCTCTAAACTCAAACCTTCCATGTTAATGGTAAGCCCAAACCCAGACAAAAGACTTTCATGAATTATTCCAGGAATATCATTAAGTACAAGCATTGTATTGTAATATATCCTTTCATAGATGTCACCAATTAACTCAAAAGATTAATTTTTATGCAAAAATTAGTCTTGAATCATTTTCAGAATCCGACTCATCCCGAGAGTCTTCATTATCTGAACGATTAGACTCATCGTCAGAATTGGCATCGGTATCGCTATAAATCTCATCATCGCTATTCTCAGAATCATTGATATCACTTTCAGTTTTATCAACATCATCTCGCGCAGCATTCTCCAATTTAGATTGGTCAAAATTAATACCTGATGAAATATTAAAATATTGCAGCAAGAATTGTATAGGCGCCAAAATAATCGCCTTAAATGAGGTGGTTCCTGCATCAATACTTTGTTTTGCAATATTTTCACTGTCATCAGTATGCCGAATATATATTTTTTCTAAAAGTGCTGTATGTTGCTTGTAGAGATGATCCAGACTCTCATTGCGAGACTTTTCCTGACCCAACAAATATTCTTGTAAATCCGTATGAGTATCCCACAATGAAGTTCGCCTTTGTTGCAGGTGCAGCAATTCACTATCATAGAATTTTATTTCTTCATCTATCTCCTTCTTTAACCTGTCACAGGCATCCTTTCTTTCTGTCGAGATCCCACCCTCAACTATGGCCCCTGATTCCTTGAGAGATACTTGTGCATAACGCTCCACTAAGTGAGCTTTTTTACGTAAAATATCCTCAATTTTATTATCCAGGTAGATAATCGCATCTTTATTCGCGCCAAGAACTTTATAATGAGAATCAAATCGTTTATTGCTTTGCATCTGCTCTCTCATTTTCTCGAGTTCACCGGCCTCCTGATTTATTGCTTTTCTCTGTGCTTCATCATTTAAATTTTTATCTCTACTTAATAATAGCTGTCTGATAAATGCGGATAACGCTACAACTGCTCCAAACGACGCCGCACAGATGAGGGCTATAGTCACTGGTTCCATAGTCAACTCCTTAATAGTGCAAATGTATCAATTGGGTGTGTATTTCAACAGCAAAATACCGGCTGAAAGATTGAAATGAATTGACTTGTGGCCATTGTACTGATTGACCGCTTATCCGGCTCATAGTCGTTTCAAATATTGGCTTAAAATACTGTTTTATAAATGGCTTTACATCTTTGATAGTTGTGAAGTTTTTAACAATAACCGTTGAGTTTTCCGCTATCTGAGCCAAATTCACCCGACTCATAACATCAGAAAGGCCTTCTTGATCTTCAACAGCACATTTCATCCACTCTAAAAGCGCTGAACGAGGCTTGATATTCAACATCTGGTGCCCTTCTTTTAAAGAGGGTTCCATTAAAATAATATGAGAATGTAACTCAAATTTAAAACAACACAGAAAATCAAGAAAACTTGTTTCAATTTCATTATGTGCAGAACGCCCCAACCAACGACAAATTTCATGTCTGAACATTGTAGTAAAATGCTTTTCGATCTCGTTAAGAGTACCATCGTCAGAATCATGCTTGGGAATAACATAAGCCGTATTGTCAGTATGCAATAATTTTAAGCTGGGTAAATTAGCTTCCGGTAATTGTGACGCTAGAAAGGATAAAAATAAATTAGTAGGCTTCAACACTACTATCTCAGATTGTCTTTGAGGCATGAGGCTCTCCTTGATTTAATTAACTCCTCCTGATTACATCTCAACTATTAAAATCAACGTCTCATCTCAATTTAGAATCTTAGTCACTATCTTGACTAATACAGAGTTTTATTCACAAATGCGCATGAAGTCACACTTGACTTTCAAAGACTTAAAAATTCCCTGATATTGTTAAATTTAGAACCAAGATTAAGTACATCAACCAAAATTCTGGTAATACATTAACTCAAAAGTCCAAAAAAAAATCTCTCTTATTCAGTCTAATTTGCATATATGATAGTTTCAATAGTTAAACAGAATTTTTTTGAGAATATTTTTCCAATTTGTTAGAATAGACACCTATAGTCTTAAATCCTCCTTGACAGAAACTCCTTTATCTATATGCTTTGGTTTTTAAACTCTGGTTCTATCCCATGAAATTGCTAGGAAAAATTCTACTCGCTTTTACTGCTTTAATGATCTTTGTATCAATTACTTTATGGATTTTAGCAAAAAATATTAAACCCGAAACCATTAAGCAATTGGTTAGTAATAAAATCACAGCAATCACTCATAAGCAAAGCCAAATTGATGGGACCATTTCCTGGCAATTGTTCCCAAGACCTGGGCTCAAATTCAATAAGATACATATAGGTAATGAAAATTTAAATGATAATTATTCTCTTCTGATTGATACATTGCTATTAAATTTAAAAATTACTCCTTTGTTGAAAGGGCATTTTGTATTTAGTGAAATTAACATTGATGGCCTAAAATTATTTATCAATCAAGAAAATAATGAAAAGCCACTCTCTTCTGAAAAAAAAGCTAATCAATACAACACCACAACGTACCCCAATGAGCAATTTGCCATTCAAAAATTATTATTAAGCCATGGACAAATTATCCTTAACAGTAAGGGGCATTCTACTGTCTTAAAAAATATTCAAATCGGAGCAGAGCAATTTAATTTAAAAAACTCGCCCTTTTCAGTACAGATTAAAGCCAAGCTGACTGATGCTGCTTTTTTACAGACAGCCAAAGCTAATATTAATTTTAAAGGTCGAGTTAGTCTATCACCCTCAATTATTGATGAACTCAATTCAGGAATTAGTAAGTCTTCCATAGAAGGCCAACTGCAAATACAAAATATTTTATTGAATCAATTTGCTATCAAAAAAATCAATACCACTCTTAAAACTCATAAAAGAGATATCCAATTTAATCCACTTACTTTGTCACTCTATAATGGGGAATCGATAGGAGATATGGACTATGTCATCGCTACACAACAATTGTTAATTAATCAAACTGCAACCAATTTAGATGGAAAACAATTAATCACTTCTTTATTAAAACATCCTGCAATTAGCGGTAATTTAGATTACTCAATTCATGCCTCAATACCATTGAAAGCACTCAGTATTGAGAGTCTTGTTAGTAAAGGAACCATTACGCTTAAAGATGGAGAAGTCTATAATATTAATCTTGATCAATTACTTAATAATCTAAAAGTAAAACTTAATTCGCTTATGACTGAAACTCCAGATAACATAAAAAAACTGACTCAATCAGCGGATTGGGATCAAAATAAAAACACGCAAGGCAATACCAAATTTAAATTAGCAAATTTTAAATTCCAGTTACAAACCGGAGCAATTAGCAGTGATTCATTTTTGCTGCAGACTGACAAACTCCAGGTGAATGGAGAAGGTAGAATTAATCTGCTAAATCAAGAAATAAACTCCAATATTAAGGCCACGTTAAACGACAATAGTACAGACAATACTTTGCAAAAAATTCAACAAGCATTGGGCGGCTATTTCCCACTGGTAGTATCTGGCACAGTTGAAAATCCCATAGTTTTGCCAGATTTTAAAGCAATTAGCCCTGTATTAAGTTCATTAGCGATCAAATCGGCTCTGACAAAACCTTTAAAAATAATACAAAAACCACTTAAAGAGCTAATCCATTGAGTACAAACTCTTTAAATCAACTTTTCAGTCAATTACTGCTTGATTGGTATGACTTGCATGGACGCAAAGATTTGCCATGGCAATTACCCCGCTCTCCCTACAGAGTTTGGGTATCAGAAATCATGTTACAACAAACTCAAGTTCAAACTGTTATTCCCTACTTTAATCGTTTTATAGAACATTTCCCTGATATTTTTTTACTTGCTAATGCAGAAGAGGATGAAGTGCTCTCTCTATGGTCGGGGTTAGGCTATTACAGTCGCGCCAGAAATCTTCACAACACAGCAAAAATCATTAGTGACCAGTATAATGGCGTATTTCCTGAAGATCTGAACATTTTAGTTCAACTGCCAGGAATAGGACCATCGACAGCAGCAGCGATACTTTCACAAGCTTTTAATAAACCAGCTGCTATTTTAGATGGTAATGTGAAACGAGTATTGTCTCGATTTTTTTTAATCGAAGGTTGGCCTGAACAAGCCCAGGTTAAAAAAAAACTATGGGGGCTTGCGTCTTCTTGTATGCCCAATGAACGATGTGCGGATTATACACAAGCAATTATGGATTTAGGTGCAACATGCTGCACAAATAAAAATCCCCATTGTTTGCGTTGTCCTGTTAAAAATCATTGCCTGGCCTTTCATAATAAAAAGCAACATCTTTATCCAACAAAAAAAATAAAGAAACAGCGCCCAATATTATCCCAACAGTTCTTGGTGTTGCATAATGAACAAAATCAGGTTTATCTGGAAAAAAGACCTCCTACAGGGTTATGGGGAGGCTTATGGTGTTTACCCAGTATAAATAATCAAACTTGCCCGATTGAGCATATCCAACTCTTTTACAAGTTGCAGGGAGATAGCCCAAAGCTAATTACCCGGTTTAAACACAGCTTCAGCCATTTTCATTTGGAAATAACAGCATTGGGCATAAGAATAGAGTCTACGAATAATTTTATCTCTGAATCCAGAGGACAATGGTTTACAAAAGAAACCTTGCCAACATTAGGTCTAGCCAAACCAACCACCTTGATACTAACCAAATTAATGGAGACTGGCGCCTAGCGAAGAACCGTTTTAAAACCACCAAAAGGTGTATAAACTGTTAAGTCCGCATAAGCCGATATCAATCTAACAAAATCTTTACAAATAATTTATTTATTCATTATTTAATAAATAATGAACAATTACTTTTAATTTACATTTTTTTGTAAAGAAATGTTTCAATCTTAACAATTTCTTAATGTTCACTTAATGTTCTCTTCTTATTATTTATTTGCACTTAACAAGAGAGGTAAACATTATGTCAATATTATCTGCTGTTTCACGTGTCATAAATAATTTTTCAACTGAAATTAAAAATAGAGTTGTTGAAGTGGGGAGTAATTTAAAGAAGTCAACAGAAGAGTTTATTGGCGAAGTAGTCATAAAAGCTGCTGTTAATCGTTTGAAACAAGGAATGTTGAATGCTTTGTCTTCTTCCAATGACACCACCAAAGATAATGGTAATGATTTATCCACAAACAACCCTGACATTGAAGATGTATCTAGCCCTACTTTAAGCACAAAGAAAAAAACTGAGGCAAATACCACTCTGGCTGGCAGTACCGGTATAATGCAGAAATTGTTGGGTAATATTGGCGTAAATTCTGAACAAAGTATAGAGGTATTGTCCAAGCATTTTAATGGTGCTGTTGAGCGTTTTACCCAGGATGTTTCAAAGGCTGCAAATGAGGCTGTGTGTGAAAAGATCAAAAGTATACAACCTGAAGATGTGATAAAGGGTATTAACGGTCTAATCGGCAATACTCTCAAAGTAGACTCAGAGTCCGGCGACACTACCCTATCATTCAAGCTTGAGAGTGCCGTACAAATCCTGGGCGTCATTCTTGCAGCCATGGGTATGCTGATGTTTGCATCTCAAACTAAATCAACCGAGCAGAAAACTCTAGAGATAGAACATCTGCCAACTGAAGAAATTCAACCACCTTCATTGGCTATTCATTAATAAATGCTCACGGCTTGTTCTTCAAGGCTACATGCCGCAAATCATTCTTGGTATGTAGCTTGAAGAATTGGCAACACATCCATAAACTCCTTAATTACAACGTTTGATCACTGAACTCGCCCCGCTTCATGATATACAAGCATTTTTTAATTAACATGATGATTACATGAGCTCCTGGCAAAACCTGAATATAAAGTGACACTTAATATCTATAAGTTATATCCTATAAACCATTCTCGTATTATTATCACTAAAAAATATCGAGTACAAAAATGAACCCTATTCTGAATTTGATTATCAGTTTTATTGCCCTTCTTTGGGCTGCCAATCATTTGGTTGCTGGTGCCTCAGGGCTGGCAATTCGTTTTCAATTATCCCCCCTTATGATTGGTTTAACTATTGTTGCATTGGGTACCAGTGCCCCCGAATTATTTATCTCAATCATTTCTTCCTTAAAAGATAAAAATGACCTGGCAATTGGAAATGCGATTGGCTCAAATATAGCAAATATTGGCTTAATTTTAGGGATTATAATCCTTATCAAACCAACCTCTTTTCATTTCAATAAACTAAAAAAAGTATACCCAATATTGATAATTGTCATGCTGTTTGCGTACAGCTTAATACTTGACGGTTATTTGGGTACAATTGATGGTTGCCTTTTTTTGATCGGATGTATAGCAGTACTCTGTTATTTCATTTATTTAGCTAGTCACTCGCCTAAAAGAGATTTATCAGTTAATGAATTTAGACCCGCGATACTATCCTATCGTTCAACACCCTCTAATTTATTGAGTATCGCAATAGGTTTATTGATTCTGCCTATTTGTTCAAAATACCTGGTTTATAATGCATCTGAAATTGCAAAATGGGCTGGTATAAGTGAATTCACCATTGGCTTGACCATTATTGCTATAGGTTCCTCCTTGCCAGAACTTACAACGTCCCTTGTTGCCGCTATCAAAGGAGAAGACTCTATAGCGATAGGTACGATAATTGGCTCAAATATTTATAACCTGTTGTTAATCTTAGCTCTACCGGGATTACTAAACCCAACTAAAATTAGCAGCGTCGTATTATGGCGTGATATGCCAGTGATGCTTTCCATTACCTTACTTTTATTGTTTTTAAATTACTATTATCAAAAAAAGACATCCTCCTGGCCTGGGGGGATACTTTTGCTTGTGTATTTTTGTTACATGGCTTCTTTGATTATTAACGCACACAGTTAGCTAAAACTAACCTGGCCTGGTTTACCCAGGTTTTTAAGAAAGCATTTGAATCAAGGAAATTAGCTTAAAGTAAAAAACTTATAAACCATTATCAACGGGAAAATGTTGCAAATTATTATCTTGAAATAGTTCTCTATCCCGCCTTGCTTGACGATCAAGAATTCCAAGAGCAACTATGGCGTCTGGCTGACCTGCTCTTGCAGCACAGGTTATCCAGAAACGGGCTTTTTTTCTATCTTCTACCACACCCTTACCATAATAATACATATAACCTACAGCATACTGAGCATCTGGATTTCCCTTTTCAGCTTCCGGTTTTAAACGAATGAATGCCTTCCTGTAGTCCTGTGCTTTAAAGCATTGGATTCCTTCTCGTAAATTTAAGGTACTATGAATACAGGCAGCCATCATAGGAATAAAAATTACTAGAATGAATAACTTAAAGATGCGTTGCATGCCATTTATTCCTCTTTTAAAGGCTTAGCGACAGGTTCAAAGGTTAAATCATTTTTCGGAAGACTTAAACTTTCTAAAGTGCCATCTCTTTCCACAAGCACTCCTCCTGGCATAATACGTTTAATTGTTGCACCACCAGGTATCTTATCTCCTACATTATAGGTTTTTTCTTCCCCACTGGCAGATCGTATAATCACTTGAGACTCTTCTATCTTGTCCGCAAAAAGAATACCGACCAAAGTAACATTCAGCATTGATTGTTTTACATTATCCTCATTCAAGTCTGCAGGAACATAAACTCCAAATAAGGACGTATTGAAAATATAATTGAGATTCTCTTCTCTCATTCCAGTAATAGATTTTGTATTTGAAACCGGGATAGCCCTAACATAAGTCAATGGATAAAATAAGGAAATCCATTCAAAAATAATCAAAATACCAAACAGGGATATTAAACTAATGATTATCCATTTAGCGTAATTGGCTGAAAACAAAAATTGAATATCAAATTTCATACGTTGCCAATCCCAGTTAAACCTATCAAAACAAATTCATCCTTCTCTTTAAATAATATTGATATATAGCATCCTACCACAAAATAGATCTTTATCACCCTCACTTCAAGATCACTAGATCAGAACTTACGAAAAATCCCAAGGTCAAGGCAAAAAATGTTTTTAATGAAGGGACTTAGAATAAACTCAATGATCAAATTAAAAACTTTTTTTAACAAAGAGATAGGGGTTTTCGTAAGCCCTGTAGATAATATATCTTTATCCAGGCTGAATTCATACCTTTATGCATCAGATCGACCACCATGCCTTGATATCTGTTACGAAGCATGAGTTTGCACAATACTATTTTTTATATATGATGTAACATCGATGAAAAAATCCCTGCTGGATCATACTGTTTTTTCAAACCTACCCATGAGTCGTATTTTTCTCCAAAATGCTTTAGCCAATAGTTGTCTGGTAATTCTGTACCTAAGTATCCTGATAAATAGCGTTTACCATTATTTTGCAGCAAGTGCTTATCGAGATTCTCGATAGCCTTCAGGCAACTTTCCTCTAGGGAATAAGGTACCCCTGGATTTAAAATCATAAATTCACAAATTGAATCGCAGTCTGGTAACATCATAAACCCGGCTTTTTGCTTGGCAATTGGAACAACATGAACCAAACTGGCATAGTGAAGCGGTAACTCCTCTAACAGTTGGGAAAGTACTCCTGTTAAAAATGAGGTAGGAACAAAACATTCATACCAAGGATGTAACAAATCCCATTGCCCTGTCAACTTCATCATATCAAAGCGAGAGTTATGCCTTAAAAAATAAGATAAAATACTCTCTTCCTGTATATTCAGGACATTCCATGGCTTTAACTGCCCTAAAATATCTTCTGCATGCCGATCATATTCAACAGATAGGTGCAAGCCATACAACCAATAAGCCATGGGAACACGTTTATCTTCTTTCAATCGAGCTCCCTGAATTGAAGGAGAGCAAAATATCTCCATATAATCGACTTTACCCTGTATTTTATAAATATCTTCAAACCATTGATTCTGATCTGCATAAACCAGAAAGAAAGTTTTGACGCGTGGCTGAACTGATCGTAACTGAATACATGCCTTGGTAATGACACCAAATCGACCTTGCCCTGAAAGGCAGGCTTGAAATAGAGGTGAGTTTTTTTCAACGATTTGCTTTCTCCCCAAACCATCAACCACTTCCAATGCTGAAACATAAGCATTAATAACACCGTATTTAAAAGAGGAAGCTCCTATTCCTCCTGCAGATAAAACACCCCCAACCGACAAATTACAGTTATAAGGCAGCACATAGGGGGCTTTATTTTTCAGTAGTGATTTTTCAAGCAGATTCTTCCAACTGGTATTAGCCTCAACCCAGATGAGATCTTCACTCAAATCAAGTGGCTTGTTGAAAGACTGCATAGAAATTGTTAGTCCTCCAGGAACAGGTAATGATTGGCCACCTTGACTTAAACCATTACCACGAATAGTCACTGGTAAGTGATATTGATTGGCGAATAAAATTAATGATTGCAATGACTCTATATTTTGAGGGGCAGACACAGCTACCGGCTGTGATTGAATGAGCTTGCCAAAATCCTGACCAAATAAAACAAGCGATTGCTCATCACTGAGCAATGCTTGTCCGGTATCTTCCTTATACTGCTTGATTTTCTCTAAGCTCCACTGATTTTGCGACATGTTGATTCCTTTCTTTTGCCAATTCCAATCGTTTATTGCAAGCAAGAATCAATCCATCAAACATCTTGCTGAATGCATCATAGCAACGATCTACCATCCTTAGTGCTTCTCTACGAGTGCTAATTGGTAATCTTCTGGAATATACTTTTCTTTCCATTTCCTCTTCAAATAAAGCATGTGCTAATTCTACTTCAAGATGAGAACTTGAGAAGTATTTCAGATTTTTATCTTCACCCGTCTTTTTAACTTGTTTGACAACTTTCTCAAAAAATACATGTCCTGATGATTCCAGGGTCAACAGCAAGACAATATTCAGATTTTCATCCTCTATTTTATAAATTTCAGACATAATAGAATAGGCAGCATCACGTACCAATTGGGAATCCTTACTGTATAGCCAGGCAACATCATCGCGATCACAGGCCTTGTTATCACATATTTCACCCATGTATTTTTTATCACTTAAAAACCATTTTTCGTGTCCTGCATCCTCTAATCTGTGATGTCGAGCTACTTTCTTTAAATAAGGATCAGTTACTCTTTCTTCATTAATTCGAAGTATATCTTGAAAAGTCATTGCCCAAAATGTTAACTCCGGGACAAAATAACTGATTTCTTCTATACTATTTAATTCTTCTAAAATGTTGAAGAAAGGATGATTCATGAACTCATGTTGTTTTGAATCAATATAGGCTTGAACAGTTTTCATAACAGACTCCATATAAACTTTATTTAGACAAGTTTATACTGCAGAAGGTGTGCCATCTTTTTGGTCAAAATGCTCAATAATATAACAAAAATTAAGTTATTTTTTTATTCTTTGCGCTAATAACCCTCAGGTAGCGACAAAAAAATGTCCCTGAATCCATCTTTTCTGACAAAACTTTGACTATAAATTTCATTTAAAATGAATGACATAAATTAAATCAAATAATTTTCGCCAATTTTTTGTCATATATGCTAAGTAATTTCTCTACTTCCTGCCAATTTAACTCCTTAATATCAGTTATTGGGAAACAAATTTGCTCTAAAAGGCCAGATTGTAACTCTCCTATTGCCATCGCTTTAGCATACGGGGTATTGGTAAACATAACCAAAACATGCATGGAAACATAATGTTCCGGGTATCGCAACATGAGTTCCCGTTCAATCTGCTTTTGTAAAATAAATTTTGGATTTCTTATGTCCGAATGAATCTCATGATAATTATCCATGGACATTTTCGCTATCGCATCGGTATTCACTTTTCTTTGTTCATAAAAAACAGGGGGCACCCGCGACCAATCGTCTTGGTATTCATCCAGTAATTCATCAAGAATACGGCAATCTTCAAATGCGCTATTCATTCCTTGCCCAAAGAATGGAATTATCCCATGTGCCGCATCACCTATTAATAAGCATTCGTCTTTATAGTACCAGGGTGAGCATTGGATAGTACTCAAATGTCCAGTAGGATTACCAAAAAATTCTTGAACCAAATTTGGCATAGCTGCATAGGCATCCGGGAACTGTGTTTTAAAAAATAAATGTAATTTTTCTTCGTTATTTAGTTCAGCAAAACTGTCTTTCCCTTCATTAGCTAAAAACAAAGAACCTGTAATTGAATCGTCAGGATTAGGGTTACCTAATAGCATAAACGAATCACGTGGCCATAAATGCAAATGCTCTCTAGCCATCCCTTTTGTATGTTTTTTGCTAATTGAAAGCTCCTTGTATCCATGAGATAAAAAATCTCTGCTTGCACTAACTATCCCTTCATTTTTCAGCATATCCCTTACATGAGACGGCGCACCATCTGCTCCAATTAGTCTATGATATGAGGCCTCAACAAAATCACCATTTTTATTTTCAAATTTAATTTTTTTATTATGAATATCAAGAGAGTGCAATTTCATATTAAAGTGTAATTTAATGTTAGGGCATAATTCCGCTTTATTTAAAAGCAAGGCATTGAGATCAGAGCGAGAAATAGCATTGATATATTCATCAATGTGACGTCCAAATGGTTGATAGTGAACCTCGCCATTGGCTTCGTGAATAGCTCTTGCCCGCATTGGAACCATAATTTTATTTACTTCACTTAACAGGTTCATTGCTTTTAAAGCGGTAATTCCTCTGCATGACAAAGCAAGATTAATGGAGCGTCCATAATCAGTCGGACTATTACGAATGTCTGGTCTTGATTCAAACAACTCTACTTCATAGCCTCTTCTAGCAAGATATAAACCACACAAAGTTCCCGCTAACCCGGCTCCAATTATGGTAATGTGCTTCATTTATCCTCCCAACCCATTCTATATCAGCACGACATCTATTCCGAATCTCCTTAAAAAATACACAAATTCAAGCAATATATTGCTTGAATAAAAGTAAAACTCAGGCTCAACCTGTCGTTTTGAGTTGTTCTATATACTTGCCCTTCATATAAACAACATGAAAGATAAAATAAACAAAGCCAACAGAAGCTACTTGATTAATTTAACCTTTGCTTGCAAAAAACATACCGATCTGGAGAGATTTATGATGGGATTTGAGTTTTTATTGAAATCAGGAATTCTCAACTTAATGAATTAGTTATTATTTTATTTTCGATTCAGATAAACTTTTTAAAAATTCTAATATATTTTCTGGAGTATCAGGAGCCTTAAAAAAATATCCTTGAGCATAGTCACATCCATGAGATGTTATAAAGTCTCTTTGAAATTCATTTTCAACGCCCTCCGCAAGAACCTGAAGATTTAAACTGTGGCCCAGGTTAATAATCGCTTTAGCAATAGCCGCATCATTCTGATTGCTTACCATTTCAGTGATAAACGAACGATCAATTTTCAGTTTATCTACGGGAAATTGTTTTAAATAAGACAAGCTTGAGTAACCTGTACCAAAATCATCAATAACTAACTTGGTTCCCATGTCTTTCAATGCATACATAGTATCTACAACGTGATCAATATCTTCTATCAACAAGCTTTCAGTTAATTCGAGTTCCAAAAATCTCGATTGCAAACCAGAGCTTTTTAATACTCGTGATACAACCTCCGGCAAGTTTTTTTGTCGAAACTGCCGTCCAGAAAGATTCACCGCAATACTTAAGTTTTTAAAGCCAGCTTTATGCCATTCTTTTACTTGTATGCAAGCTTGCTTCATTGCCCATTCACCCATTTCCAAAATCATGCCATTTTCTTCTGCCATGGGTATAAAATCCGCCGGACTAACCAGTCCCAATATTTTGCTATGCCATCTCATTAAAGCCTCGAATCCGACTACTCTGGATTGCTTTAAGTCAATCAATGGTTGATAAACCAGAAATAATTCATCATTTTTTAAAGCATCCCTTAACGCATTGTCTAATTGCATATGATTAATGACTCGCCTATTCATTTCAGGTTCGTAGACACGATAGTTGTTTCTTCCAGTATCTTTCGCATGATACATAGACAAATCAGCACTTTTCATCAAAGATTCGTAATCATCACCATCTCGGGGATAAAAGCTGATTCCCAAACTACCTGTAATTTTCAAACTATGTTGATCTATTTGAATAGGTTTTTCTATAATTTTTAAAATATTTTGTGCAATTGTTTCGGCTTCCAGCATATTATCTATGTCTGTAAGTAATATCACAAACTCATCGCCCCCCAATCTGGCAACAGTATCAAAATCCTCTGTAACAATGAGTAATCGATTGGCAATAGCTTGTAATAATTTATCCCCCATACTGTGTCCCAAAGTATCATTAGTCAGTTTAAACCGATCTAAATCCAAAAATAAAAAAGCCAAAATTGCCTTGTTCTTTCTTGCTTGTAGAATGGCCTGCTCCACTCTATCCATCAGTAAGACACGGTTCGGTAAATTAGTCAGGGAATCATAAGTTGCTTGCAGCAACAGTTGATCTTCCATATCACGTCGTTGAGTCACATCATTTAAAATGCAAATATAATGTTTTACATAGCCAAAAGAATCTTTAACAGGAGCAACGCTGATTTCACACCAATAGAATTCTCCATTTCGTTTTATGCTTTCCATTTCAATTGTTTCTTCTTTGCTTTCCCTAATTGCCAGTTCAATACGTTTATGGTTTACCTCCTCCAAATTTGAACCCAGCAAAGTAAGCAAACCTTTCCCTAAAGCATGTTGCTCCCCATATCCCGTGATTCTTTCGAAAGCTCGATTGACATAAATGACTTTGTTTTCATTTTTTGTTACGTCAATAATCACCACACCATGTGTACTGGCTTCAATAGCACGTTCACGTATTCTCAACTCATCGAGAGCCATCCTCTTTTGAGTAACATCACGGAAACTATATACTCGCCCCACTATTTGTGAGCCCACACGCTGAGGCTGTGTAAAACGCTCATAAATCCGACCGTCTTTGAAATGAAGCTCAGGTAATTCACCTTGCCACTCTGGATTTTGATAAAGATATTGCACATCAGCAATCAAAGATTGCGGATCAATAAGTTGTTCAAGTATGTATTCAAAACTGATACTTTCTTTTCCCGACTCCATCATATAAGAAGGAATTCGCCACATTTCTACAAACTTTTGATTCCAATCGACAACGGCTCCATGTCCATTAACCATCATAATACCATCTGCGGTGGATTCGAGTGTTGCCCGTAGCAGTGAAATTGATTTTTCAAGCTCTACATTTTTTTCGCGAATTTCATCGGTATTTAAATTAATATTCTTAGTCAAAGGTGTGTGACTTTTTCTTTTAAATTCTGGTTGATTGTGATACCACCCTTCCAGCAAAATTGATAATTGCGGATGGTTCCCAACTAAACCAAGTTCGTCACGAATTTCATTAACAGACGGCTCTATGCCTCTTTTTTTTATTTTTTCTGCGGCCTTGGCAACTTTTTCATAATTGATTTCTTGCCTACGCATGCATCCCTCTCTAGAATGACTCTATAAAAATATCGGCATTTATACTATGAACTTTAGCAAAAAAAGCACCGAAAGTATATTTTTTAATCAATACTCTGGTTGCTTATTGGTATTTCTTTGAATTTAAATATTTTTATGGGAATAAAAAATGAATAAGACTCATTTCGATACACGTGCAATTCATGCTGGGCAAGAACCATGTCAAAGTACAGGGGCCGTGATGACCCCTATTTATGCTACCTCCACCTATAAGCAAATTGCCCCTGGCGAACATCTTGGCTATGAATACTCACGCACCCAAAACCCCACCAGAAAAGCCTATGAGGATTGCATAGCAAGCCTTGAATCAGGCCAAAAAGGATTTGCGTTTGCTTCGGGCATGGCTGCAATCAATACGGTTATTGATTTATTAGATTCAGGAGATCACGTCGTTGCCATGGATGATCTTTATGGAGGAACTTTCCGGCTTTTTGATAAAGTAAAAACCCGAACTTCTAATTTATCCTTTTCTTTTATTGATATGTCAGTACCCGAGAATATTGAGGCTGCAATAACTCCGAAGACAAAATTACTATGGCTGGAAACCCCTTCCAATCCCATGCTAAAGCTAGCTAATTTACGAAAAATCGCCGCTATTGCAAAAAAACATAATTTGATTACAGTTGCCGATAACACCTTTGCAACTCCCTGGATTCAGCGCCCGCTTGAACTCGGATTTGACATTGTACTTCATTCAGCAACCAAATATCTGAACGGACATTCTGATGTAGTCAGTGGTGTCGTTGTGGTCGGTGACAATTCAGTGTTGTCTGATAAAATTGCTTTTTTGCAAAATTCATGCGGCGCTGTAGCTGGCCCTTTCGACAGTTTCCTGGTTCTGAGAAGCTTAAAAACATTATCCGTTCGTATGCAAAGGCACTGTGAAAACGCTAACCATCTGGCTAACTGGCTTAGCAGCCACCCCAAGATTGAAAAAGTCATTTATCCCGGATTAAAAAGTCATCCGCAATATTCTCTTGCCAAGGAACAAATGAACGATTTCGGTGGTATGATATCTTTGGTACTTAAAGGTAGTCTTGAAGATGCCAAACGATTTTTAGCTCGCTGCGAATTATTTACTTTGGCTGAAAGCCTGGGGGGTGTAGAAAGTTTAATTGAGCATCCTGCAATTATGACCCATGTCTCTATTCCAGTCGAACAACGCAAAGCCCTGGGCATAGAAGATGGTTTCATAAGATTATCAGTTGGTATTGAACACATTGATGATCTGCGTGCCGATCTGGAGCATGCTTTAGGTTAAAAGATGTAAATCCTGGTTCTGACTGTTAAAAAGAACCAGGGCAGATGTGTATAGGAGAAGTATTTCATGCAAAAAAATAAACAAAATGGCGGGCAACTCCATGCGATTATGGCTATTTTCGCATTGATAGTGTCCACTACTCTTTGTTTTATCCCCATATTATTTGTTGGATTATTAAAATTATTTCCTAATAAAAACTGGCAATCCCTTTGCACTCGTTGTGTTGATAAGATTGCTACTTTTTGGTGTGGAATAAATAACTTTTATGTGGCTAAAGCACAAAAAATACATTGGGAAATCTCCGGGTTAAATAATTTAACTCCTAAAGATTGGTATTTAGTCGTTGCCAATCATCAAAGTTGGCTGGATATTGTCATTCTTCAACGTTTATTTAACAGAAAAATACCCGTTTTAAAATTTTTTATCAAAGATCAGTTAAAGTGGATTCCTCTACTTGGCTTTTCCTGGTGGGCTATGGGTTGCCCCTTTATGAAGCGGTATAGTAAGGAGTATTTGGCTAAAAACCCTCATAAACAAGGAAAAGATATAATTTCAACTCGCAAAGCCATAGAAACTTTTAAAAGAACCCCGGCTTCTATTATGAATTTTGTAGAAGGAACCCGTTTTACTAAAGTAAAAAAAGAACAGCAACAATCCCCTTATAATTATTTATTGAAACCCAAAGCAGGCGGTATTAGTTTTATCATTAACTCGATGGGACAACAGATAAAAAGCCTGATTGACGTCACTATCGTTTATGCGGAAAAAAACCATTCTCTCTGGGATTTTCTTTGTAAACGAGTCAAGAAAGTTAAAATCATTATTCGTCAACTCCCTATCCCTGCACAATTTACATCGGCAAATCTTATTAACGATTTTCAGGCACAAAATGCATTCAAAGAATGGTTAAATGAACAATGGGCAATAAAAGATAATTTAATAGCCTCTTTACAGGAATAAAACATGAACTCACTTCAAGCTCTAATTGAACAAGCCTTTGAAAACCGTCAAAATTTATCGCTCGACACAGCCTCCTCAGATTTGATCAATGCCATTAATGAAGTTCTCAGTGGTCTGGATAATGGCCAATTCAGAGTCGCTGAAAAAATAAATGGTGAATGGACAGTTCATCAATGGCTTAAAAAGGCAGTTCTTTTATCCTTTAAACTTTTCCCAAATCAAATCATAGATGCGGGGTTTTGCCAGTTTTACGATAAAATACCGCTAAAATATACGGATTGTAGTAATGAGCAATTTCAACAATCAGGGGTAAGAGTTGTTCCTCATGCCATGGTGCGGCGTGGAGCATATATTGCCAAAAATACAGTTTTAATGCCTTCTTATGTCAATATAGGTGCTTATATTGATGAAGGGGTAATGGTTGATACCTGGGCAACTGTTGGTTCTTGTGCCCAAATAGGAAAAAATGTACATATATCTGGCGGCGCAGGTATAGGAGGTGTTTTAGAACCATTACAAGCGAACCCAACCATCATTGAGGACAATTGCTTTATTGGTGCCCGCTCTGAAATAGTGGAAGGGGTTATCGTAGAAAAAAACTCCGTCATATCAATGGGAGTATTTTTAGGCCAAAGCACTAAAATCTACAATCGAATCACTGGCGAAGTAAGCTACGGCAGAATTCCGGCTGGCTCAGTAGTTGTTGCAGGTAACTTGCCAAGTCATGATGGAAGCCACAGTTTATATTGTGCTGTCATTGTGAAACAAGTGGATGAAAAAACTCGCGCGAAGGTAAGCATTAATGATTTACTAAGAGCCAATCAAGATGACTGATATTAAGCAAATTCTGACTGACCTCATTCGTTTTCCTTCTATTACACCAGAAGATGCTGGCTGCCAAAAATACATGATTCAATTTCTGGAGCAATTGGGATTTACTTGTCAACAACTGAATAATGGGCCTGTATCCAATTTCTTTGCCTGCTATGGCAAAATTGGGCCTTTATTGGTGTTCGCAGGCCATACCGATGTAGTTCCTGTTGCTGAAGTATCAAAATGGGATACAGACCCTTTCTCGCTCGAAGAAAAAAATGGCGTGCTCTATGGTCGTGGGGTTGCTGATATGAAAGGCAGCCTGGCCTGTATGTTGCACATGGCCAGAAGATTTATTAAAACTTATCCTTCCTTTCCAGGCAGACTAGGATTTCTGATCACTAGTGGCGAAGAAGGCGATGAATTTAATTTGGGCACCCCTTATGTGATGCAAAAACTGGAGCAGCAAGGGATTGTTATTGATTATTGCATAGTAGGTGAACCTTCAAGCAGCTTGAAAGCTGGTGATATCATCAAAATTGGAAGGCGTGGATCATTAAGTGCCAAAATACATCTGAGTGGAAAGCAAGGTCATGTTGCCTATCCGCATTTGGCTGACAATCCAATTCATAGAATTAGCCCCGTATTAGCCGAACTCACTTCAATGCAATGGGATAATGGCAATGCTTATTTTCCTCCTACCTCCATGCAAATAACTTATATTCATTGTGGAGGGCATGCGGGTAATATTATCCCAGGCGAATTAAATCTGCATTTGAACTTTAGATATTCGACAGAGCAAACAGACGAGTCGTTAAAAACGAGAGTAATTAATGCCTTTACACACCATAATCTTAACCCCGCTATAGAATGGCGATTAAATGGCGAACCATTCTTAACGAATAAAGGCATATTGCTAGAAAGTTGCAAACAAACAGTGCTTGAACATATTGGGACTCTCCCCGAGCTTTCAACAAGTGGTGGAACTTCAGATGGGCGTTTTATAGCACCTTATGGGGTTGAGGTTATAGAGCTGGGACTGGTAAATGCAACCATTCATCAGGTTAATGAATGCACTTCTCTACAGGATTTGAATACACTTGAAACCATGTATTTTTCAATCTGTGAGAAATTATTAATTGATTAATCAAGCCAATTCTGTAATGAGGGTTCGCACCAACAATCCAAATTACAGTAATAGGTTAGTAACCTCATCTTTAAATATCCTCTGGCGGTCGGATTTGAGTTCAGTTTGGATGAAAATAATCCTGAAAAAGCACAGCATAGATAGTTATGTGAGAATTTTGAAGGATTATTTTCGTTCAGGATGAACCAAATACGGCCGTTCCAGGTAGTGAGCTGATTTCATAGACATTGAGTCTCCAAAAAACTTTCTGGAGACTTATATGTAAGCTATACTCATTTGTGCTTGAAGATTTGCTGGCTTTAACCTAACTCGGCATTTAATAATGAACGCTCTTTTGGTCTAATGCCCACCACTCCATCACCACCTTCTGCTTTATCATTAACAACCTTGGTAACACAAGCATCAGACCATACGTTTAAGGCAGTTTCCAACATATCAATCAAACCATAGAAGGGAAGAATAACTCCCATAAGCGTGATAGGCACATTCATACTGGAGAGTAAACTAACGCTTAAGAAAAAGCAGCCCATAGGAACGCCGGCATTACCTATTGCCGCTATAGTTGATACTAAAACCCATATCCCCATAGTAGCATAAGAAACCTGGATGCCGTGACTTTGCATAAGATAAATGACTGTGGCAAAAATAAATGCGGCACATCCATTCATATTAATGCTTGTGCATAATGGTAAAACAAAACGACTGATTTGAGGGTTAACCTTTAAATTAGCCTCTACAGTATTCATTGTAACAGGCAAAGTACCGACAGATGACTTGGAAAAAAAAGCAACAGATAACGCAGGTAACATTGCGCGCATCGAAGATAATGGTTTAATACCATTTGATTTCAGCCATAAAGGCAGAATGACTAATCCTTGTATCAAATTAGCTAAAACAATAATCATCAAGTATTGACCTATCCCTTTAATATCCATACCCGATCGCAACTGAATTACAGTAGAAGTAATGAACCCGAATAACCCCAAAGGTATTAATTTAATTATCCATTTGGTCATCACTAAAAACATCCCATGAGCGCCGCGGAAAAATCGAATAATAGTTTCACGTGGCTCTGTCTCCGGTATTTGACGAACAGCAAAACCGATAACAATACTAAGCAACAATACCCCCATAACCTGTTGCTCCAGGAATGGAGATAATAAATTAGTCGGTATCATGTTACTCAAATAGCCAAGATATCCCAAACTGCTGGTGGATTTTGGGTTCGCCGCATCCAAGTTGACTTGAACAGTGCTTGGATGAATCAAAATATATAGAAAACAGCTGATTAATGCTGCAACTAAAGTTGTAGCAAAAGTATATTTAATTGTTCTTTGCCATACACTTTTCATCAAACTATCCGTTTGATAGTTTGCCAGAGTTACAATAATCGACAAGGAAATAATAGGTAAACTAATGCACTTGAACAATTTAATAAACAAATCAGAAATTAAAAGCCCTGTTTCTTTTAAAAAAGGCAAATCGGATAATCCACTTATTATCCCAAGTCCAATCATCGCTGCATAAATTAGTGGGGTACTAAAAATATATTTATTCTTTTGGTGGTGTGCTGCACACATAGCTGAATCCTTAAAACTTTAGTTAATTATTTAAGCAAAGTATGATTAGCAGCAACAACAGATGGCTTGATATATGGAGTGAAATAATGAGGAATTATAATAATATAATGATTGAATTGACATAAAAGTCATCACCCATAGCTAAAACTGTTCATTTAGAGTACATATTGTAACACGATTTTTCTTCTAGTCAATAGGATAAATAAACTGAGTCAATAATACAGGGCTTACGAAAAATCCCAAGGTCAAGGCAAAAAATGTTTTTAATGAGGGAGTTTAGATAAACTAAATGACTGAATTAAAAACTTTTTTAACAAAGAGATTGGGGTTTTTCGTAAGTCCTGTTATATTCTTCACAGAACACACCATATAGATACTAATTAAATACTTCAAACCCCATCTCAAACAATTGTATCTGTTCATGCTGAAAAAGAAGATGGCGCCTCTCAAATGGGCGGAGTTACAGTGGTAACTTGATGTTTCATAAACCCGCCAGTTACCACTTGGCATGGGCATTACGTATTGATTAATGCACTGCATATAATTTGTTGCTTCAGACGTACTATTCTTCTGTACGCCTCATCAATACGTTGAGAGGGAATTTGCTTGTTAATTACCAATTTTTCAATCACATCTATAACTTCCGGTGCGGTAATAGTTCCAAGCTGATTGGCAAATATGACCATATCAGCCCCGGCATTGATGGTAAGACAAAGAGCATCTTCTAATGAATAGTGATTTGAAATGGCATGCATTTGCAAATCATCGCTGATAATGACCCCGTCATATCCTATGCTTTGACGTAACAATAACGTTAAAACGTCGTAGGACAGAGTTGCTGGCAATCCCTTACTATCCAAATGCTTATTGATCACATGTGCCGTCATTACCATGATAGGGTTAGACAGGTCTTTTAATAAACTTCGATAAGGAATTAGCTCATCGGTTTGAAAGGTTTCTGTAACATCGACAAATCCCTCATGTGTATCTCCAGTGGCGCTGCCATGGCCGGGGAAATGTTTATACGCACAAGCAATACCATAACGACTGAAAACATCAACGAACTGCTTGGCCAAACGAATAGTTACCTCTGGGTTAGAAGAAAAGCTTCTTCCCAGGTTTCCAATAATCCCTGCATGAGCATTTAAATTTAAATCAACAACCGGGGCAAAATTTAAATTAAAACCTAATGACTGCAACGTCATAGCCATTTGAGTTACTTCTTCATCAAAATCATCACTGGATAACTTTGCAAGTTCCCTGGCTTTCATAGTAGGCGGACAGCCTTCTATTTTGCTTAGTCTGTCAACCACTCCACCTTCGTAATCAATCGCAGTAAATAAAGGCAGATTGTCATTACCTCCTGAAATCATTGATGCATAACGATTAAGCTGTCGAATCAATTGCCTTATCTGAGCCTGATTCCTTAAATTCTTGCCATAAATCCCTGTGGATAGATCTTTGTCGAATAACAACACTCCGCCGAGACCATCATTAGATAACCATTGAGCAACCGGACTATTATCATGCAGCTCGGAACCATGAAATCCCATAATCAGCATTTGTCCGATTTTGTTTCTTATTGTAATCAATCACTCGCTCCATCACAAAATAAGCATAAAATCATACACAAAGATATTCTCTCTGGCTATGCCCCGCTACGCATTAGCTTTTAAAATTAAAGCTTGGGATCAGGAATGTTCTTGAAGTTGCATTTACAGTTTCCTGCTACATTGGGTGGAAAGGGAACTTGAGCAAAATCTGCCGGAAAACAAACGGGGATAGTCCAGGCCAAATCTCCAGGATTCGCTTTTTCTGGTAAATACCAATTCCTTAATGCCGGGTATGTTTTTCCGACATCATTTTGCCAAAAGACAGGCGAAAATTGAGCGACATATCTCAACCCTTCAGCAGCCTCACAATTGAAAGTACCTCTAGCCCATGATTTTCCTTTGGGAGCGGTAATTGTCAACAAAGTTTTTGACGTAGAATCTTCAATGACATCGACAGTAACATCATAATCAGTCCAACAATTGTCTTTAACCAAAGTATAGATACATGTGAAAGACCAAATTGGGCTAGTCACAAAGCACAATGCAGATAGGGCGAGTAAACGTAAGTACATGATTCAATCCTAAGATTTAATGAACCATTATTACTATATAGTATATACAATATTTATAAAAATAATTTTCTGATAAACTGTTTTAAGAGGGGAAATAACCTGCTCTCCCCTCTTGGCTCTATTAGTTAAAGCACAAACAAGAATTGTAATCTGACTCAGATGAAGGTTCAGGATTAATGGATTTGGCAAACGCTTCCAAGCCCATACCAACAGCCAATAAAGTGCCAGCCAAAGTCCATCCAGCCAGTATCGCAAGACCGACCCCGGGAACGCCCAAGGCAACAGATAACACAACAGCAACAGCTGATGTGATGGGGGACGCGATCAAAAGTGGAACCGGATCCAAGTTACCTCTGGAAAACATTGAGCCTAACACAAATCCTGTCAAAAAACTGTTATGATGTTTTTCTGCAGCAGCAAGCAAGACAAGATCAATAGCAACCGTTCCTACAACAGCCATCACTAAAAGACCGCCAGCACCACCATACTTTAGACCTGTGCCAATAATAAAACTAAAATCAGATACCCCTTTTTGTATGGAATGTTGCAGTGTCATTAACCTTACTCCTAAAAAATTGAAAAATAATACACTTGATTTTGCACATAATCAACACTAATTGAACACTGAAGTAACGAGTACATTGGATTAAAACTCAAATAAAGCGATACAATTTATTCCCATACAAAAATAAAATATATTATCTTTGTGATGGAAAACCTCTTTTAATAGTTATCACAGTCTTGCTTTTATTTGCCGACAAGTATAAGCTTGCCCGGTTGGAGAGATGGCCGAGCGGTCGAAGGCGCACGCCTGGAAAGTGTGTATACGGCAACGTATCGAGGGTTCGAATCCCTCTCTCTCCGCCAAATTACAATTCCTGGTTATCCTTCACAGGGTATAAGGCTATAATTGCCGCTTTCATTGAGTTGCATAAAGCAGTAAATTATATCCATTGTGTAAAGACTACAGCTGGCTCATATAAGATTCTTTTGGTAAAACTGCTTTCAGAACCAACCAATTCAATCAGGGATATGAAAGATGAAAATGAAATTACAACTAATTGCAATAGGAATTTTATTATCAATCAACGTATTTGCTGATGGTTACTATCCTGAGCCCACCTCTCAAGACCAACCATGGACAATTATTGCCAGTTTTGGAAGTGGCAGATACCAGCACATGTACTCAAAAGATGGCAAAACCGCTTTAGGCCGATTGGCTCTGGCTAATGAATTAATGTTGAGTGGAGATATTGCTCTGGGTTTAGAGCTTGGGGTCCAAAATGGCAATAAAATGCGATTGAATATTCCGCGAGAAACCTTATCAGTCCTTGGATGGCTACCGGTAGAAACCAACCTCAGTCCAATGCTGGACTTATTAGTTACCGCCAAAAGCGACCCCTTATTTGGGAGTTCTTTTTTTGCACAATTAAAAGGTGGTGTCGCTTACAGGTCTTGGCAAGTTGATCTCTACCCTATCAATGAAATTTCACAATTAGCCGGAGAAATTCAAGCTGGTTTTGGTTATCCTATCACCGCTTTGGCCAGTTTGAGCTTGCTGTATCAGGGCGTTTTTGGTAACGATCCTAACGTCAAATTAAACGTGAGCTCAAAAACCGGCAGTGTTTCAAATATCCCTGTATTACATGGAATTTTATTAGGATTTACTGTCAACTTATAATCCATTAAGGTACGACGCAGCTTCCAGGCTGCCATCTCTGTTAAAGATAGAATATCATCTTCTTAAAGTAGTTTTTTTACTACAATTTGGTTTTTTCCTTTTCTTTTAGCTTGATATAATGCCTTATCCGCTGCAGTAATTGCACGCTCTATACTGACTGAACTTTCAAAATGAATATAAGCAATTCCTATGCTTAAAGTGACATGACTCATGAGTAATTTCTCGTTTGAATCATAAGTATGGTTCAAATTTTCTGTTTTAAAAGGATTTTTAATTATTTGGCAAAGAGATATTGTTTCTTTAATCGGCTGGTTAGCGATGATTATTGCAAATTCGTCTCCGCCAAGCCGAAACAGTATATCGTTTGAACGTCGAAATATTTTTTTTAATAAATCAGCGATGCTAATCAGGACTTTATCGCCAAAAGGATGCCCCAAATTATCATTGATTAATTTAAAATTATCTATGTCTATTGATACCAGGCTTAAAAAATATTGATTGCGTCTTGCTCGATTAAACTCTTGTGGAAATATGTTGTCAAAATATCTCCTGTTATATAACCCCGACAAAGAATCAGTGATTGACATTACTTTCAATTCATTGATTAATAGTTCTTTTTCATTGAATAATCGAAAATTTTCATTGAGCAATCTATGATTAATCTTTGCAGAAATAATAAGCATGGCAATAAATATTAGAAACATGGTTGCTAACATCGTTCTATCGACATCTAACAAGGCATAATTATAAACAATGACTGGTAAAAGCATTGGAAAAACATAGGCATAATAAGCTGGTAAATAAATAGACAGAGAAGCGATCGCGCCTGCGCACATTCCACCAAACACTAAAATAATAATAAATTCATGCAGATCATTTACATAAGGCAGTGTAATGAAGTAACACGCGCCCCATATACTGCCCGTAACAAATGTAAGAAGGAAAAACTCGATCAAAGTGGCTTGAATTCTATTTTTTTCTACTCCCCTCTTAATTATTTTCCAGCAGAAATAACTTCTTACCAAGCTTATAAAGACAATACCAAATATCCATGCCCCTATTATTAATGCAGGCACATTATTATAAGCCAGGTCAATGGCAAGCAATGTAGCCAAAATGATATTGAACGGAATTGCTCTTAGAGATCCCTCAACGAGCAAGGTCATACTTTCCTTGTAATGCTTGGATGAAGTCATTTTATCCAATGTCCATAAATTAATGTCCACTCTTTAAAATTATAGTACATTGTCAATCTCATAGAGTCTTAACATACATTGCGCTTTATTTTCTGTTATTGGTGACTTTTTATACTTTTTTTGGTACTCATCAATCGTTCGATTCTTTTCTGCATTAGTCCGTTCATAATTTTTTATCTTTCTTATTTATTAGAGACTATAATTTAATCAGTTAAGCTTTATAGTTTGTTTTTACAATCGTTTTTAAGATGATGAATTAAATGGAGTATCATCATGAAAGAAAAACATATCGCCTATAAAATTACTCTTTCTTCAACAGGCCTGGTTTGTACACATTCTGAAATTGAAGAAAACAAGATGATTGATCTGTTAAAAGAAATAAAAAATGATAATTCTCAGGCCATTTTCTGGATCTTTAAACAATTTGATAACCAGCCTAAAGAACCACTAGGGATCATCGATTGCAGCAAAAACCGTATTTATTACCATTATTCTGGTGAAGTTGAAGAAATTGATGAAGCCATTGAAAAACTAAGTAAAAAAATATAAACCCAAAAGTAGCTATAATGGTCAGATTTCATTGCATCGAATGCAGAGATATTTAAACGCATAGATTGAAAGTATAGCGCGCGAAGTCATACGGAAACAAACACACCATAATATAAAAATTAAACTCAAGAAAATTAAATAATATACTTTCGGTGTATTTTTAGTTCTCCCAACCACTGGACAAAAGCGTGTTTTTTAGTAACCATTCAGATCAAAATAATTCCTTTATTTTTAATAATAAATTATGAGGATTTCCTATGAATCTGATAAAAATTAAATCAATAACCTTATTAGGTGTACTTGTACATTGTTTTCTCTTCCCTACTTATGCTGCCACACAACCCAAAAACACGGTGAATGACACCGCCATTCAAAATGAAATATTAGTTTACATCAATAATTACAGACAACAGCATGGCTTATCGCCTCTCAAAATGGATAACCGCATCGTAAAGGAAGCGAAAATTCATTCCATGGATATGGCAAAACACGCGATACCTTTCGGCCACAAATATTTTAATAAGCGCATTGATAAATTACACACACAAATTAAAAACTCAAATGCAGGAGCGGAAAACGTGGCTTACAACTATAAAAATGCCCAGGATGTCGTCAAAAACTGGTTACGTAGCCCGGGACACAAAAGAAATATTGTTGGTAACTATGATCTTACGGGCATAGGCATAGCTCGAGATGAAAAAGGAAAAATATATTTTACTCAAATATTCTTAAGAACCGGAAATGCTAACTATGCTTCCAGAAAACCCTTTTCATCGATCTTTAGTGGCGCACTCTTCAGTAGGAAAGCATAACAATCAAGATTGGGTGTTTAACAAAATTTTTGCAATTTATAAGTGCAATTGAGTGGAATTAATTACAACATTAGCCTAATATTGAAACATAGACGGCAAACATTGTTCAGCCAACAGTACAAGTCTGGAAGCCAGATTGAGAGTGTGGTGAGCAAGCTCAGACTAGACTGAGAAGCCAAAAGCACTCCGGAGGAATCCACCGTTTTGAACAGGACTGCACTCAATCTTGCTGTCTATAACATACTAACACCATGGGCGTATTTATTACGCCCTTTTCTTTTTTAATTCCTCACTCGTCCAGATTCAAAGATCCAAAATTGGTAGTTTATGCTGTAGAAAATTATTCTAAATTACAATAGGATAGAATAATAACGGTAATAAGGATTTTCCCATGATGATTGCAACCTTAATGGAATCAGCTCAGGAAACGCGAGTAGCCATTACTCCCAACTCGGCCAAACAATACATAAAACTAGGCTATGACGTAGGGATTGAAAAAAACGCGGGGCTTAGCTCAGATTTTGCCAATGAAGAATTTGAAAAAGCTGGTGCAACAATTTTTGACAGCAAAAGTACTTTACTCAAAAAAACTCAAATTCTTTTATGTGTTAATGAACCTGATCCTAAAAACTTAAATGGCTTACCCTCAGATTCTCTGATAATTGGCCACATAGACAACAATCCTCTTAGCCCACTTGTTAAGTGGTGCCTGAATCAGCAAATGACATTATTTTCAATGAATCTCATTCCCAGGATAAGCCGTGCTCAAAGCATGGATAGCCTATCCTCTCAGGCTAACCTGGCTGGTTACAGGGCAGTTTTGGAAGCTGCGGCAACATTTCATAGAGCCATCCCTATGATGATGACTGCCGCAGGTATGATTCAACCGGCCAAAGTACTCATTCTTGGCGCAGGAGTCGCTGGCTTACAAGCCATAGCTACTGCGAAACGTTTAGGCGCTGTAGTTTATGCCTTTGACGTAAGAAAGGCAGCCAAAGAACAGGTTGAAAGCCTAGGCGCTGAATTCATAGAGGTAATGCAGGAACAAGATAGTGAAACAGCTGGTGGATATGCTTCAGAAACAAGTGAAGAATATAAAAAACTTCAGGCTGAGCTCATTGATCAATATGCAAAAACTGCAGACATCGTCATTTCCACAGCATTGATACCCGGACGTCAAGCCCCGGTTTTACTTCACAAAAAAACTGTCGAGCAAATGAAACCTGGTTCTGTGATTATTGATCTCGCAACCTCTCGAGGTGGAAATTGTGAACTCAGTGTTGCGGATAAAATCATTAAACATGGCGAAGTTACTATAGTGGGATTGAGTAATATGGCAGGTCTCGTCCCCGCTACAGCAAGTGACCTTTATTCTAATAATCTGGTTCATCTTATAAATCTTTTAGCAAAAAATCCGGCTGAATTTAACTTAAATCCTGATGATGAGATTATCCAGCAAGCCGTTCTTTGTCATAAAGGAACTTACCTACCCTTTCAGGAAGTAAAGGAGAAACAAAATGCCTGAGATTCATACACTTGGTAATCCTTATATTACGATATTAACCATTTTCGTACTGGCTTGTTTTGTAGGTTATTATGTGGTTTGGAAAGTAACACCGGCTTTACATACACCCTTAATGTCAGTCACCAATGCCATCTCCAGTATTATTATACTTGGTGCTTTAATCGCTGCAGGAAGTGAATTGATTGGAAGCATCACCTGGCTAGGCGGCATAGCCATATTTATTACTTCAATCAATATTTTTGGTGGCTTTGTAGTAACTCAACGCATGCTTCGCATGTATAAAAAATAATGATTTAAAGGACGGAATCAGTAATGAATTCAATAGTTCCACTGTTTTATTTATTGGCAGCAATATGCTTTATCTTGGCCTTAAAAGGACTGGCAAGTCCTGCTACTTCAAGAAGAGGGAACCTTCTCGGTATTCTGGGTATGATCCTGGCAGTGGGATCCACCCTGATGATGCCCACCACCTACCATCATATTCTATTAATCGCATTAATAGCAGGCGGCGGAATAATAGGAACTATCATTGCTTTGAAGATAAACATGACAGCCATACCACAACTGGTTGCCGCTTTTCATTCTTTAGTAGGTATGGCGGCCGTTCTGGTAGCCTACTGCGCCTTTTTATCTCCCGAGTCTTTTCAAATCGGTACACCTGGAGCGATTGCTACCGCAAGTCTTATTGAAATGAGTTTGGGGTTAATAATCGGAGCCATTACTTTTTCAGGCTCAGTCATTGCCTTTTTAAAATTACAAGGAATCATATCGGGCATTCCAGTTCGATTTTATGCTCAAAACCATGTCAACTTACTAATAGGGCTAACAATCCTGGTTTTACTCATTCTATTTGTAACCAATCAAAACCTGTTTCTCTTTAACCTGTTGGCAGGATTGGCCTTTCTTATTGGTGTTTTACTCATTATTCCTATTGGTGGAGCTGATATGCCTGTCGTTATTTCCATGCTGAACTCCTACTCAGGTTGGGCCGCAGCAGGAATAGGTTTCACGCTGAGTAATCATCTGTTAGTGATCACAGGCGCTCTGGTTGGCGCCAGCGGGGCAATTTTAAGTTATATCATGTGCGTTGGCATGAATCGCTCTATCTTTAATGTTATTTTTGGTGGAATAAGCAGTTCTGGGAACACGAAACAAGCCCATTCCGGCAATGAGCTACGCAATGTAAGACAGGCCAACGGCGAAGACGCAGCATTTCTGTTAAGTAATGCCAAGGATGTTATCATTGTTCCTGGATATGGAATGGCAGTGGCACATGCCCAACATGCCGTCAAAGAGCTTGTTGATGCTCTGGAATCCCATTCTATTCGTGTTCGTTTTGCAATACATCCTGTTGCTGGACGCATGCCTGGCCATATGAACGTATTACTTGCTGAAGCCAATATTCCTTATGACAGAGTCTTTGAACAAAGTGAAATTAACAGAGATTTTGCTACCTGTGATGTGGCTTACGTAATTGGTGCAAACGACATCACCAACCCTGCGGCCAAAACCGATCCCGCCTCCCCAATCTATGGAATGCCTGTCCTGGAAGTTGAAAAAGCCAAAACAGTCTTATTCGTCAAACGCAGTTTATCTCCTGGTTATGCCGGGGTAGAAAACGATTTATTTTTTCACGACAACACCTATATGCTTTTTGGTGATGCCAAAGTAATGACTGAATCAATCGCTAAGGCTCTGGGAGAAATATAACCCTTTCAAAATAAAAACAATAATTTCTGACGGGGTGGGTACCCGGTTCAAACCAAGCAAATGCCTTTTAATTTGCCAACGAAGCAAAATAAATGTATCTTAGCCCGTTAATTTTTCATAATGGAGATATATCTATGCTACGAAAAATCGGCTTTACGTTGTTATGCGCAGTGGCAACATTTAGTTCAAACACTTATTCAACTGTGACTCACACGCTCCAGGCTGGAGTAACTCTTGAATACGAGTTTCCACCTAATGAACCTCAAGTCTTTGTTAATTATTTGTATTGGGAAGTAGCAGCCGATTGTAAAATTACCAGCGAAGATCCCTCCAATGAACTTTTTGCAGAAGCACTGGCAAAAGCTGGTAAAATTAATGGTGTCACGCTCTCTAAAGGGAATACCATGCAAGTGACAGTTCATTCCGGAGATATTTTAAAACTAAGCGCGGAATCTGGAGCAAAAGTTCAAATCACTAATTTTGGACCGCATATGCTCAAAGCGACTTGTACCGCATAAAGAATTGAGCTGCTCTCACCCCAATGCCAAACGGTAATGGGGTGTGAATTCCAATTCTCTCAGATTGGTACCGAAACACCGATTCATCAATGTTCTCGAGTAGCGCAGAATTTAATCTTGGGGTAACGTTCCTCTGCCATTGTCAAATTCACTTTCGTAGGTGCCAGGTACATCAGCATATCTCCTCCGTCCAAAGCCAAATAATCGTATGCTTTGGTACGAAACTCACTCATTGCTTTATCATCCTCAGAATAAACCCACCGAGCGCAAGTCACATTGACTGATTCATAAATACAATCGACTTTGTATTCATGTTTCAGTCTATGCGCTACCACATCAAATTGTAATATCCCAACAGCCCCTAATATTAGCTGATTGCTGTTTAATGGCCTAAATACCTGGGTTGCGCCTTCTTCAGATAATTCAATTAATCCTTTAAGTAAGGCTTTACTCTTCAATGGGTCTCTCAACCTGACAAGCCTAAACAATTCAGGAGCAAAATTAGGGATTCCAGTAAACTTCAATTGCTCACCTTGTGTAAAAGTATCACCAATACGAATGGTGCCATGATTATGCAAACCAATAATATCACCAGCCAAAGCAAGCTCCGTGTGTGATCGATCGCCTGCCATAAAAGTTAAGGCATTGGAAATTTGCACTTCTTTTCCTATACGCAAATGACTTAATTTCATTCCCTTCTTATAAGAACCCGAACAAACTCTCACAAAGGCAATTCGGTCTCTGTGTTTGGGGTCCATATTGGCTTGAATTTTAAAAACAAAGCCGGAAAATGTTTCTTCATTGGGATAAACCGCCCTCTCATGAGTTGCTCGCGGTTGAGGGCCTGGCGCATATTCGACAAAATCATCCAGCAATTCCTTAATACCAAAGTTGTTAATTGCTGAACCAAAATACACTGGGGTCATTTTGCCTGCGAGATAATCTTCTAAATTAAACTCGTGGGATGCCCCTCTGACTAATTCAATTTCTTCTCTGAGTTCGTTTGCACTGTCACCAATCAATTCATCCAATTGAGGATTGTCCAAACCTTTAATCTGCGTAGCCTCTACTTTTTTTGCATTACTGCCTTGCTGATACAAATAAATAATATCCTGATAGCGGTGATAAATTCCTTTGAAGCGTTTTCCCATTCCAACTGGCCAGGTAATTGGGGCACATTGAATGCCCAAAACAGACTCTACTTCATCGAGCAAATCAATAGGCTCTCGCCCTTCCCTGTCCAACTTATTGATAAAAGTCATGATAGGTGTATCACGTAACCGACAAACTTCCATCAATTTTACAGTCCGATCTTCTACCCCTTTGGCCACATCAATGACCATTAAAGCAGAATCTACAGCTGTCAGAGTACGATACGTATCTTCCGAAAAGTCTTCATGGCCGGGGGTATCAAGCAAATTGATGACATGTTGATTATGTACAAACTGCATTACCGAAGTAGTAATCGAAATCCCTCTTTCTTTTTCCATTTCCATCCAATCAGAAGTGGCATGCCTGTCTGCTTTACGGCCTTTAACCGTACCTGCCAGCTGAATAGCTCCTCCGAAAAGCAATAATTTTTCAGTTACAGTGGTCTTTCCTGCATCAGGGTGAGAAATAATTGCAAAAGTTCGCCTTTTATTAAAGTCTTGATAAAAATCAGACATGTGAATCTCTAAATAAGTAATTAATTGCTGTGAATTGTAAAGGAAAAGTACAAAACTAACAATTTTTTCGTTAGTAATCCAAAAACCATAGGTGTTTTATTAAGAAAGGTTATTATTAACCCATAAGATATAATTTCAAACCTATTTAACTATAAATTTACCACATTGGGTTTTATTGATATAATACGTGCTTTTTTATGGAGCCCTATATGTCAACGTCAGAATCAGAATTAAGAAAATCAATGCAACAATACGGAAAACAGGAATTTAATGAATCACAACAAATAAAAATTTTGAATTTATTACTTGAGGATGCCAAAAAACAGCTTTCCATAGAACATGAAATCTATCAATTAATAGAAAATTATCAATTAAAACTTAGTGATGAAAATAATTTAAGTCAAGCCATTCAACTCGTTAATAAATTTATTATTGAATTAGAATCAAAAGATAAAGATGGTTCTACAGTCAACTATTTAAAACAACATGGTTTATACAGAATATTGTACCGAAACCCAAGACTATTAGGCCAGGAATTGCCACAGGACGATGTGTTGCATAAATTACTGCGCTATGGATTTTTTGGTGTTGGTATTTCTGCTGTAATGATTCTATTGTTTATCTCCACAGCTTTTTTTACCGCTCCCTTTTGGTTGACAGCCATCACGACTGGTTTATTTGTGGGTGCCTCTGCTTATTTAAGTGGAATTCTTTATGGCGTGGTGAACGATATTTTTGCAACGCATGCCAACTTGCCCTATTTCCTGTTAGGCCACCAATCCCAACAAACCAGTCTGTTAAGAACAAACGATAAAGTAGCTCAAGGAATAGCATGGGGTGTCGCTGCAACTTTCGGCCCAGTGGTACTAGCAACCTTGCTATTTACTGTTGCGGCTACGATTACGGCTTTTTTTGTACCAATGGCGACCTTCCTATTACCAGCAATGATGATTGCAATGCCATTAATTGCAGTTGGTGCAGAATTTTATGCCCGTAAAAAAGCACGTGAATATATAGATGCTGAGGAAAATTTTTACTGGATAGGGTCTAATGACTATCAAAGAACAGGTTTAAACTACATGTGCCCGACTAATGAAGAGCGAGCAGCATGGTATGCGAACTCTGATAGAAATTTATTTGGTTTTACTAAGGTACCTCTTATTGGTCTGGGAGCATTGGTTGGATTAATTGTTTTAAGCGGTATTAGCATGTTTCTGCCTCCTGTACTCTTTGTATCGCCAGTTATAGCAATAGCGATTCCCGCCGCCTTTGCTTCTGTTACGTGTGCTGCTTTAACCGCCGGCGGTATCTACATGCACATTAATCGCAATACACAACTTGATGACCGTTACCGTTTGGAATTTGAGCGTGATGAGATTGAATCTGGTTTATATCTCGACGAAGACATGGAGTATATTATAAAAATTGCAAAAACCTACTCTCAAAAAGATCTGACGGTTGAACCCCAGCAAGAAGTTATCAATGCTGAAAATTATAGTTTCCTTTTTGATAAAAAACCAAAACAAACAACGCCAAATACAAAACAGGAAGAATTTCAAGCAGCACGATTATTGAATCACACTGGAACTTAGTCATCCTAAATGAACTGATCCAGGACACTTTAGCAATCAGTTAGTAGCGCTCTATTATTACCAGGAGAGCGCTACCTTTGTCACTGCAAAAAACTTTCCTTATCCATGATATAGCCAATTGGAATCATTGCTGTATACTCAAAATTAGGACCTGTTTTCATGCGAGCACTTATGATTAAAATTTGATCCATTCTGTTCCCTGCTAAACTGGTTCTTTAAATTAAAGGATTTAATTTAAAAAGGAGTTTGCTATGAGATTCAATCATTTTATTGCTCCACTGGTTTTACTCCCCGTTTGTGCATTCAGCCAACCCGAAAATGACAAAGGAGATGTCTTTCTAACGAAAATTCCACCAAGTAAAAATGCTCTTGTAAAATCCTATTCCAGTGAATCGACTCACCTGAATTTACTTCAACCCAATGTCAGAAGCATTGACTATCCCACTCAAATTATTCGTATCTCCGGTTCGCTGGAATCACAACAACTAGACTGCGATCAAGTACATGAAGCAATCCTTGAAAAAATCGTAGCTCCTTTTACTCCTGATAAATTTACCTACAATACTTATATTAGCTGCACTTATAATCCGGACACCAATATCGCCACTGATTTCCTCATCAATAGTTATTTAGATCCACTAACGGATGATGCCGTTGAATTATTAGAAACTTACCTGGCAAAAAATAACGGTTCCAATCTGTTAGGCACACCATTGACATTTGAACCCGCAAAAGCTCTTGTTGTTGCATTAACCATCTCGGCGGGAATGAAAAAAAATCCTAATAAACCACCTTTCGTGGAATATAAGCAAGATCGCAGCAATTTCTACTTCAAAAGCAATTATGAAATGAGAAATAAATTGTTTGCTGATATCTATCAAAATTTTTTTACCAATGATCCCAATAAAATTCTACCTTTCCTGGATAAGTGGATATTCGTTAATGCCTCAAGCGTTTATCAAGCCATTTTAATGGATTCAAATTTTGTCGAATTGCAACCTGAGCGAATTTTCCTTATGGAAAACGGCGAGCAGATATTTGTGTCTAATCTGAAATATTATTTCACTCATAATTGTAATAGGTACAGTAACCACCGCTGCTTACAACCGGAATCTTGAAACTCTTTAGATGTAGAGATTGGAGATAGCATATTTGAATGATTACTTTTAACTGCTCCCTTAGGCTGCCTTTAAACTCTGTTACAACCCTAAGGGAGATAATCAATACACATTAGAGAACCATTAATTCCAACCCGAAAGATGAGCTTTCAAAATAACTCACTACCATAGATTCAGTCACCAGCTCCAAACTGGACGGTTTCCATTGAGGATTTTTATCTTTATTAATCAATAAAGAGCGAACTCCTTCATAAAAATCACTGCCTTTCATGAAGTGACTGGCCAGATCGAAATCCATTTTTAAACATTCTGCTAAAGATAAACCTTTGGCTTTTTGGATTTGCGCAAGAGTGATCTTAAGGCTCAGAGGCGATTTTTGCAGCAAGGTATTGTCCACTCCAAGAGCCCACACACCCTCCGTGCTTTGTAAGGAATCTCTTATTAGTTCGACAGTAGGCCTGGAGAAACAAACATCGATCAAGGGTTTGATTTGACTTGCCTCGGTAGGCATAGCATCACTTGCAAAAGAAGAAATACATTGATCGACACGATTGAAGGCATCTTCTGATAAATCTTCTTTTTTTAATGCCTCAATCATTGACTGCATTTGCTCTGCAAAAACGATCTGTTTCACTAATCCAGCTTTCCTGGCATCATGAGGACCCAATTTATTTCCGGTTAACCCTAAATAGACTCCTAAAAACCCTGGGCATCTGTTTAATAAATAGCTGGCACCAATATCAGGAAAAAAACCAATTCCTGTTTCTGGCATTGCAAATACAAAACGCTCACTGGCAACAGGGTGGCTTCCATGTAAAGAAATACCGACTCCCCCTCCCATAGTAATCCCATCCAGCAAAGAAATATAAGGTTTACCAAAATGATGAATAAAATGGTTTAACCTGTATTCATGCCAAAAAAACTGCATTTGCTCAGAGTCTTTACTCCGGCCTGCGTTATATAACCAACGAATGTCACCGCCTGCACAAAAAGCATTGCCTGGAACCGCTTGCACGACGACTGCTTTAATAGAATGATCTTCTTTCCAAATTGACAATTGCTTTTGCAACGCCATGATCATTGATAAAGTTAATGCATTCAAAGCTTTTGGTCGATTTAAAGTAATGAATCCCAATTGACCTTCCTGAGAAAACAACACCTCTTCAGTCATAATTAAACCCCTTTAAAATCTGCAGTTCTCTTGTCAAGAAACGCAGCTACTCCTTCCTTCTTATCTTCTGTGGCACACACTTTTGCAAAATGAATTGCTTCCAAATGGAGTGCCTCTGTCAGTGATAAATCATAACCATGATCAATCACTTCCATCACACTGGCAATTGCTAAAGGAGCCATGCTTAATATTCCCTTTAGAATATTTTTTCCTTGGGTTAATAAATTCTCTGGTTCGACTACTTCACTCACCAAACCCCAGTTTAAGGCAGTGCCTGCATCTATAAAGCGCCCGGTCAAACATAAATCCATCGCTCGCCCTTTACCAATTAGTCGAGCCAATCGCTGTGTACCACCATACCCGGGAATAACACCTAGTTTTACCTCAGGCTGACCAAACATTGCCTTATTTGAAGCGATTCTAAGGGTTGCAGATATTGCTAACTCACATCCGCCACCAAAAGCAAAACCATTCACTGCCGCAAGTGAAGGTTTCCCCATCGTCTCCAAAAGTCGAAAAACCTCTTGTCCCTGGCACGCAAATTCATAACCAGTTTGAGCGTTACATTCAGCCAGTCGATTAATATCAGCCCCAGCGCAAAATGCTTTGCCATTTCCTGTTAACAATAATGCTTTGACTCTCGGATTGGATTTCGCTTGAAAGAATAATTCATTTAATGCACTCAGAACATCTGTGCTTAAAGCATTGAGTTTCTCTGGTCTGTTCAAAGTTAAAGTTAAGATCCCGTTATTATCTATATCCTGTTCAATTAAATTCATCAATAATCCCCTGTGATTACTCTATAAAATACTCTTCATCCAAACTTGCTTTCGCTATAATTTCACGCATGATTTCATTAGTCCCTTCAAGAATTTGATGAACTCTCAAATCTCTAAATATTCTTTCAATTTGATAATCTCGCAGGTATCCATAACCTCCATGCAATTGCATGGCTTTATCGCTAATACGAAATGCGACATCGGTAGCCAACCTCTTGCCCATCGCACAATACATTGGCGCATTGGGATCATCATTATCCATTGCTGTTGCCGCCCTATAAACCATCAGCCTTGCTGCTTCATAATCTGTTAACATATCCGCAAAATAAAAACGAAGGGCTTGCATTTGAGTTAAAGGTTTACCAAACTGCTTGCGCTCATGCATATAAGATTGGCTCATGCGCAGGCAAGCAAGAGCCCCTCCTAATGAGCAGGAAGCAACATTAACTCGGCCTCCATTTAAAGCATTCAGCGCAATTTTGAAACCCATCCCTTCTTCACCAACACGATTGGCAATTGGCACACGACAATTTTCAAAATATAGCATACAAGTTGGCTGATTTCGCCAACCCAATTTCTTCTCCAGTTTTCCAAACGTCAGTCCAGAGGTGTTCTTTTCAATTAACAAACAGCTGATGCCATGATGGGATTCATCACCTGTCCGTACCATACATAAATACACGTCGCTAACACTTCCACCTGATATGAATGCTTTCGCGCCATTAAGAACATAATAGTCACCCTCTTTTACTGCACGGGTTTTTAAAGAAGCCGCATCAGATCCGGATTCAGGTTCTGTAAGACAATAACTCGCTATCACTTGCATAGCGGTTAATTTTGGCCCCCATTTCTTGCGAATCTCTTCACTACCGTAGCGGTCGACTAATGAAGTAACCATATTATGGATGGAAAGATAAGCACTCGTTGTAATACAACCAGTAGCTAATTGTTCAAATATGAGTGCTGCATCCAAACGAGAGAGCTGAGCACCACCTATATCTTCCCGGGCTACCATTCCCGCCATACCTAATTGGGCCGCTTCTCTTAAAATTTCGATTGGAAAATAACCCTGTTCATCCCAGGAATCTGCCATTGGAGCCAATTTGTTACGAGCAAACTCGGAGGCCATTTCTCGAAATGCCAAATGTTCATCAGTGAAATTAAAATGCATAGACCATCCTTAGATTTATTAATTTTAGTCATTGGATTTATTTATGACGCTTTCTTAAAAAATGATATTATTGCGAATTTTTAGCGCCTGGGAAAGACAATAAGAATAATTACATGGGAACTTCAGCGCAACCATCAATTATAAATCCAAGAGCATTGGCTGTTTTAAAACAATATTTTGGATTTGATTCCTTTAGATCTCCGCAGGAAAAAATAATTGATGATGTCATTTCTGGCGAAGATGTACTGGTTTTAATGCCCACTGGCGGTGGGAAGTCTCTTTGCTATCAAATTCCCGCTATCGTCCGCCCTGGTGTTGGCATTGTAGTGTCTCCCTTAATCGCGTTAATGGAAGATCAAGTCGCCGCACTGAAACTGCAAGGTGTTCGCGCCGCGTACTACAACTCATCCTTAACTGCCGAAGAAGCAAGAAATGTACTAAATCAATTACATCATAATGAATTGGATTTACTCTATATTGCTCCAGAACGCCTGATTAGCACCTCTTTTTTAGATAGGCTGTCTGAATGTACTATCTCATTATTTGCCATTGATGAAGCGCACTGCATCTCGCAATGGGGGCATGATTTTCGACCCGAATACGCTTGTTTAGGTTTACTTAAAACCAATTTTCCTGATATTCCAATGATTGCATTGACAGCGACTGCAGATAATCAAACACGTGAAGATATTGTTACCAAGTTGAATTATCAACCCAAAAAATACGTTGTTTCATTCAATCGACCTAATATCCATTACAAAGTAATTTCTAAAACAAATGCAGTAAAACAACTAAACCAGTTTTTACAATCGGATACCCAACAATCTGGAATTATTTATTGTGGAACCCGTCACACCGTCGAACATCTTACGGAGAAATTACAAGAACTTGGATTTAAAGCACGTGCTTATCATGCTGGGCTGTCTCATGCAGAGCGGCGTGAGGTGCAAAACCTTTTCAGATATGATCGTATTGATATTGTGGTAGCGACTATTGCATTTGGAATGGGTATTGACAAGCCTAATGTTCGCTTTGTTGTTCACCATGATTTACCCAAAAGCATCGAAAGCTACTACCAGGAAACAGGGCGTGCAGGACGTGACGGATTACCAGCTAAAGCACTCCTGCTTTATGATGCTGCGGATAGCGCTCGGTTGAGATCCTGGATCATGAATATTCCTCTTGATGAACAAAGACATATAGAAACCAATAAATTAAATCATATGCTTGCTTTTGCTGAAGCGTCACATTGTCGTCGTCAAATTTTATTACGCTATTTTGACGAACCCTGTGATACAGAATGCAAATACTGTGATGTCTGCGATAGCCCACCACAAACAGCCGATGTGACAGAAGATGCGCAAAAATTTCTATCGTGTATTTATCGATTAAAACAAAGCTATGGTTTAACTCATACTATCGATGTACTCAGGGGCAGTTTAACTGAAAAAATCAAACAATCTGGACATGAGCACATAAGTACCTTTGGAATTGGCAAAGAGAAGTCTGCCAATTATTGGAAGCATCTTGCCTGGCAATTAATTCATAAAAATTATTGTTTACAGGACATGAATCATTTTAATGTGTTACGCTTGACCCCAAAAGCAATTCCCCTTCTAAAAGGCGAAGAACGCATTTCATTAACCATTCCTAACCAGGACTTGAATAGCAGTAAAAAGAAAGGAAAGCAGAATACTTCCTATAAACCTGAAAGTAACCCATTATTTGAAACACTTCGTGCTTTAAGACGTCAGTTGGCAGATGAAGAAAACAAACCGCCATTTATGATATTCAGTGATGCTACATTACATGAAATGGCTCAATTAAAACCTAAAAACAATAGACAACTATTGAATGTATCTGGAGTTGGGCAACATAAACTAGCCCGTTATGGCCATTATTTTCTTGAAGCCTTAAACGAATTTTCAGAAGTCGAGTGAGATTGCGCCATGCGTAAATTACCAAGATCTTTTTATGAGCGTGATACTGTTCTGGTTGCAAAAGAACTTTTAGGCAAATATTTGGTTCATCATTATGGATTGGAAGAGAGGATTGGGCGCATAGTAGAAGTCGAAGCATACCTTGGGCAACATGATTTGGCTTGCCATTCATCGAAAGGATTGACTAAAAGGACTAAAGTCATGTTTGGTCCGGCAGGCTATGCGTATGTTTATCTAATTTACGGCATGCATTATTGCATGAACGTAGTCACCGAAAAGGAAGGGATAGGTTCTGCCGTATTAATACGTGCCCTGGAGCCTATCAAAAACATTCAAGACAGAACTCAAGGACCAGGGTTATTATCCAAAGCCATGCGCATTGACTCCAAACTGAATCATCGTGATCTATTAAGCGATGATTTTTATATTGCTGAGCCAAACAACCCAACTGATTTCACCATTGTAAAAAAACCCAGAATTGGGGTTCATTATGCTAAAGAATGGGCTAATGAGTTATTAAGATTTTATATTAAAGACAATCCTTATATTTCCAAAACTTAATTAGACCGCTTGCATTCACATCCTGTTAATTCCCGGATCCAGGCTTCATGCCTAATCCGGGATATAAAAGAAAATTTTCTGGAATAATTCTACTCTAAACCTATTGCCTTTGGCGGGCAAATATAGGCATTACCCAGATTAGTCACATTGGTTTGTTCTGAACCTCCACTGATAAAACCGCCTTGACGGTCAAATGAACCGCTCATAGAACCCGTTACACCAGCTCGGTTCGTCACCAATTGAATGTAATTTGCCCCTTTTTTGCTTGCTTTATTCTTAAGATCATTCATCGCTCCCTCTTCCAAATTGCGATTGGAAGTAAAGCCTCCAGTAAAGAAATTACCCTGATTACCTACGACTTGGCCCACATACTTACACCCTTTCGGTGCGGGATTAGGGCTTGCAATAATACGTTCAGCTTGAGGATCTGCTGGAATAGCTGCGCATCCGGTGATCATCAATGTAATAACAGACGCCGATAGTAGTTTTTTCATATTTACACCTTTTTGTTATCAACAAAACAATGAAATGTTAACAACTCCTGTTTGATTAAACATTACAACCCACTTTTAAATGCACTTGATAATATTTCACTTTATTATCATCAATGAAACCTCTTGTTTCTACTACTTCAAACCAATCCAATTTTCCATGCGTTTTAGCCACTTGCTTTATTGCATTATCAATCGCTTTTTCAATTCCTTCTTGCGAAGTCCCAATTAACTCCACGATTTGGTAAACTTTATCTGTCACTCTTCTTTCTCCCTCTATTAATTTGTTTCTCAGCTTTTGCTATTGCCTTGCGAATAGCCAATGCTTCTTCTGACTGCTCTGGTGCCAACTGGAGTAGCCGTTGCCAATAATTAATTGCAGCTTCATAATCATGACTTAAGTAGGCATGCATCGCAAGCATGGCTAAAGCATCCGGTTGCCTAGGGTTGTTTTTTAATAAGGTATGAAAAATTTCTAAAATATCAGGATTGAACTGTTGATTGCTTAATTGCCATAAACTGTGGGCATAATTGACTGCAAATTGCTCGTCTTCAGGTTTAAGCTGGTAGGCTTTTGCAAATGCGAGGGAAGCATTTTGGTTATCCTTTTGACTGCTGTATAATCTGCCTAACAAATACCAACCCTTGGCACTTTCAGGCTGAACATCCAACTTGGCCTTCAGTTTGTCGATTAATTCCTGAGGGCTTTTAATGGATTTGAGCATCGATTGCGCTAGCTCCTGAGCCTCATTTCGATGCAGATACTCTTGCCAGCGAGCAAAATCACCCCAAAAATAGTACCCTGTAAAAACGATTATAAAAATAATGGGGGCTAGCAACAAACTTACCAAACGATTACGCCGCAAAGGATAAATAATAAGAGTGCATGCAAAAACGGCTAAAACAACTAATAAAATAATTAACCACCATTCATTCATGAGAATTTCGCTTAAAACATGTACGCCAAAAAATAATAAAGCCAATCAATAAAAACAGAAATGGGCCAAACCACAATAAAAGAGTCACGCTCTTAACGGGCGGTTTAAATAGTATAAAATCCCCATAACGTGCGGTTAGATACTCCCTTATTTCAGTATCACTTTTGCCCTCTTTCACTAATTCATAAACCTGAAAACGCAAATCCTTCGCTAATTGAGCATTTGAATCTGCCAAATCCTGATTTTGGCATACCAAACAACGCAAATCTTTTAAAAGATGGTTAAATTGTGCTTCTTGTCTTGCTGAGTCCAATGGATACATACTATTTGCAAACGCAACGGGTATTAATAGCAGCAATAAAATCACCTTAAAACAGAAGTGGAATACTCTCATTATGATTTCTCCAAATTCCTCATTAAAGGTAAAATATCAGTTAACCAAATCTTCTGATTCATTATCCCGACATGTCTGTAACGAATTATTCCTTTCTTATCAATGACAAAAGTTTCAGGCGCCCCATATACACCTAAATCGATAGCGACTTTACCTTCTGAATCCTGGCCTATGAGTCGATAAGGGTTGCCCCATTGTGCAAGCCATGCTCTCGCGTGTTCCGGTTTATCTTTATAATTTAAACCATAGATAGGTACGCCTTCTCTTGCTAGTTGCAACATAAACACTTGCTCTTCAATACAAGCCTCACACCAACTTGCCCAAACATTAAGCAAAACGACCTGATTATGAAAGTTCATTGCACTAAAAGTAGAATCAGGATTTTGCAACTCAGGTAAGCTAAAATCTGGTAATGGCTTTCCAATTTGAACTGAAGGTAAATGATGAGGATCCAAAGATAGACCTCGCCAGAGGAAAAAACACAGAAGACAAAAAATAGCGACAGGAATAACACGCCATCCTATTTTTTTCATATCTTTATCTCCTGACCTGTCCTTACCGGCACTCGCCTTCTTTTATAATACCTTCTGTCTGTTAACGCCAAAAAGCCCCCAGCTAAAATCATAAATCCTCCAGCCCAAATCCACCGGACCAACGGTTTATAATAAATACGTACCGACCAGGCATCCTCAGACAATGGTTCCCCCAAAGCAATATAAATATCTCGAAAAGGAGTAACATCAATCGCAGACTCAGTCATTGGCATTTGTCCAATGATATACACTCTTTTTTCAGGAAAAATTTGCTTGGTTTTATTCTGATATTGTATTGCAAACTCAGCCCTTGTGCCTTTGTAATTTGGACCATTCAATGGAGTCTGGCTGATAAACCCAATGCGATAACCTAGCAGATTAATTTGCTTGCCAGGAGACATACGTACATCATCTTGTACACCATAAGCTGAAGATACAGCAATGCCAATCACTGTTGCTGCGACACCACAATGGGCCAAAACCATCCCCCAATAAGCCTGTCCAACTCCTGCCACCCCTCTATCCCTTATTTTGTGATAAGCCGCATTGGCAGTACTCAACAAAACCCAAAAAGCCAAAATTAATCCCAAAAGGGCTGTAAGATGTATTTCACTTGAAGTACAGAAGAGTAAAATGACAGGCAGTGTCAGACTGAGTAAAAAAATACGATTAAGCTTCCTGAAAACATTCTTCCAACAATCATTCTGCCATTTCAAATGGATACCTAAGCCCATTAGCAGCAATAAAGGGATCATCAATGGAACAAATACCGCGTTAAAATAGGGTGCTCCAACAGATAATTTGCCTAATCCCAACCCTTCCACCAGCAACGGATAAACCGTGCCCATTAATACCGTCAGCATAATAACCACTAAAAACACATTGTTTAACAACAACGCACTTTCTCGGGATAATAAGCCAGGATGTTTATTAACTTGTAAGGTTTGGGCTCTAAAAAGAAACAATGTTAAAGAACCCCCAATGACAAATAACAAAAATCCTAAGATATATAATCCCCGTTGTGGATCAACGGCAAAGGCATGAACTGAGGTTAAAACTCCAGAGCGAACAAGAAAAGTACCAATTAAACTTAAAGAAAAAGCAGCGATTGCAAGCAACATGGTCCACGCTTTAAATTGCTGGCGTTGCTCGGTAACTGCCAAAGAATGCAATAGAGCCGTACCCACCAACCAAGGCATAAAAGAAGCGTTTTCTACAGGATCCCAAAACCACCAACCACCCCAACCTAATTCCCGATAAGCCCACCAACTGCCTAAAGTAATTCCCGCTGTTAAACAACACCAGGCAGCCAGAGTCCAGGGTCTGGTCCATTTAGACCAACTTGTTTCCACTTTCCCTGCCCATAGAGCGGCAATAGCAAAAGCAAAAGCGACACAAAACCCTACATACCCCATGTACAACATAGGAGGATGAAATAAAAAGCCAGGATCTTGCAGCAATGGATTCAGATCACGGCCCTGTGTATTCAATACTTGAAATTGGCGTAAGAAAGGATTGGAAGTGATTAGCAAGAAAAGAATAAAACCAATGCTTAGCCAACCTAAAATAACTAATACCCGAGCACGCATTTCCTTATCAAGGCTTGAGCTAAAAAAACAAACCAGGATCATCCAAAAATTTAGGATAGCGACCCATAACAGCATGGAACCTTCATGCCCACCCCAAACAGCGCAAAATTTATAAAACCATGGGAGCAACAAACTGGAATTATTCAGCACATAGATCACTGAAAAATCATCCATCAAAAAACAGGCCGTGAGACATAGATAAGCACATGTCACAAATAAAAATTGCAACACGACATAATTCCTGGAAGAGTCAATCCAGTTTTTTCGATTCCATCGCAAACCAGCTAATGGCACCAAAGCTAACATCAAAGAAGCCACTAAAGCCAAAATCAAACAAAACAGCCCTAATTCCGCTATCATTTTTTCACCTTATCAGCCAAAGCAGACTTTACTTGAGGTGGCATATAATTGGCATCGTGTTTTGCCAAAACGTGTACCGCACGAAAATGATGATTATCAGTGACTTCCCCTTCTGCAACTATTCCTTGCCCCTCTCGAAATAGATCAGGAAGTATCCCTGAGTAGGTGACAACAATTGTGTTTTCAAAATCCGTAATTTTAAACTGGACATCCAACCCTTTTTGGGCACGTACTATGCTGTTTGCTTCCACCATTCCCCCAACCCGGATGTGGCGTTTTGCTGGTGCTTCTCCCGCAACAATCTGTGTGGGAGTGTAAAATAAACTGATATTTTGTCTTAAGGCATATAGAACCAGGGCTGCTGCTGCAGATAAAACAGACAGGGTAAACAGTAAGATAAATAATTTGCGTCGCCGTACAGGGGTCATTTAACCTATCTCTTAAACCAACGTTGTAATTTTTTGCGCGTGTGAGTTCTTTGCCACTTTATTGCTAAAATGTTCATGCCTAAAACCACACAAACCAAGCCATAAGCAGGCCAAACATAGATAGAATACCCGCCCATCGTCAACCATTCAAAAAACTGATTCATCAGACTCTTCCTCAAATTGAATTTTAACCCATGATTGCTTTCTCTCCCTGAATAAGACTTCATTACGAGCTTTTTCCAAAATAATCCATAAGGAATACAAGAAAAAACCAAGTAAAGTGAGTAACAAAGGATACAACATACTAAGAGCAATTTTGGGTTTGGCAAACACAGATAAAGTCGCACCTTGATGTAAAGTATTCCACCAATAAACGGAATAATGAATTATTGGTAAATCAATTAAGCCCACCAAGGCTAAAATTGCTATTATTTTATCTCCATCTTCTTTATTTTTTACCGCTTGGTAAGTGGCAAGAATTGCCAGATAGAGTAACAAAAGCACTAATTCTGAGGTCAGGCGAGCATCCCATACCCACCATGCACCCCACATGGGTTTACCCCAAATGCTCCCTGTAATTAAAGCAAGAAATGCCATGCAGGCTCCTAATTGCGCGACTTTATGAATCAAAAGTCCTGCCATTTTGATACGCCACACCAACAATAAAATGGCTAGAAACCCCATCCAGGCATACAATGCCATTGACAAAAAAGCGCTGGGTACATGAACATAAATTATTCGGTATGCATCCCCCTGCTGATAATCCGGTGGGGCAAATACCAATCCCCAAACCATACCAATAGCCATGGTAGTCAAAGCACTGACAGCCAACCATGGAATGATACGTCCTGCGTAGTTATAAAAATTTTTTGGCGATGCCAACTGATACAATATCTTCCACATAGGAAACAATAAAATCAAAAAGAAGGATTCTACCACGCATCAAAACAATCACAAAATTTAGTTCAAGACTCAGTCTACATGACTAATACGTATCACAGCAGCAATCGCATAGGGTAGAAAACCAACTGCCAACAGAGACATTGCCAATAATAAAGCCAGATAGCCGCTAACCGGCAAACTTTGCATGGCAACGCTCAAAGTACCACTGCCAAATATTAATAAAGGTAAAGTTAATGGCAATAGAATCAATGCCATCAAAGCTCCACGCTGATTTATCCCTATACCAAAAGCTGCTGCAAGCGCACATAAAAATAATATGGCAGGCGTCCCGCAAATAAGGCTCAATAACAATATACATGTTTCCCAAACACTGAATGAAAATAATATTGCAATCAAGGGAGATAATAATAATAGTGGTGTCACCGATATCAACCAGTGTGCCATAACTTTGGCTGTCACAAGTAGATTTAATGGTTGCCCTGAAACTAGCCACTGTTCAAGAACCCCTTGTTCATAATCTTGTTGAAACAAACGTTCTAAGGAAAGAAGCATGGATAACAAAATAGCCATCCACACCAATCCGGGAGCAAACGTCCGCATCAACATCAATTCTGGCCTTAAGGTAAGTGGGAAAATAAACAACAACATTAAAAAAAATAAACATGAATTAACCAAATATCTGATTTGCCGCACCTGGATTAATAGTTCACGCCGGAACTGTTTTGCGAATAATTGCAGTGTGAAATTCATAGATGATACTCCTCATAATCCGCCTTGTTTAAAGGCAAATCCTGATGAGAAGTCAATAATACAGCCCCCCCTTTTTCTCTGTGCTCCTGGACTTTTGTGATAATCGTAACTAATGATAACTCATCAAGAGCAACCAAAGGTTCATCAAGCAACCATAATTTTGCTTTTGACATCCATAATCTTAATAAAGCTACTTGTCGTTTTTGTCCTGAGGAAAGTAATCCACATGGGTGATCAATTAGATGTTCCAAATTAAATAACCTGCATAACTCCGGAATACTTGATGCATATGGAGAATAATTGATATCAAATAAACAATTCTCTCTTAGCGTGAGATATGGATTAATCCCTGATCTATGCCCCACAAAACATAATTGCTTTTGATAGGTGCATAGATCTTTTTTTATAGATTGCCTTTCGAAGAGAATTTCTCCCTTTTCAGGATTAAGCAAACCCGCGATTAATTTAAGTAAAGTCGTTTTTCCTGCTCCATTGGAACCTTTTAAATGCAATAAGCCTCCAGCAGGAAGATGAAAAGAAATTTGTTGCAACAAGGGCTGGTCATGATAGTCAAAATCAAGTTCAATCACATCAAGCATAAAACACTTTATTTTTAGATACACTCGGCTAACTATAACAGGACATAAGAAAAATCCCCAATGCCTTCGTGAAAAGTTATTTAATTTTTGCTTGCGAAGTGAGTGGATGATCGCCATAATCTGCTTTATTTTTTGCAAAGGTATATGATGGAATTCCTTAGTGAATATGGCATGTTTCTCTTAAAATGCATCACTCTCGTCATCGCATTACTCATTCTTCTGGCAGGTATATTTTCTATGGGTCGCAAAACCAAACCCAAACTGGAAATTACCTCTCTTAATGAAGAGTATGAGCACCTGAATGCCTTAATGAATAAAGAGATTTTAGGAAAAAAACCCGGAAAAAAGAAAAAAGATAAAACAAAGCGCCCGGTTCTTTATGTCATTGATTTCAGCGGTGATATCAAAGCCACCCAAGTTGAACAACTAAGAGATGAAGTCACATCGGTATTAAGTATAGCAAAACCTGAGGATGAGGTTTTAGTAAGGTTGGAAAGCCCTGGAGGGGCCGTCAATGGTTATGGACTTGCTGCGTCCCAGTTACAGCGAATCCGTGATAAAAAAATTCCTTTGACTGTCAGCATAGACAAAATGGCAGCCAGCGGCGGATATTTAATGGCCTGCGTAGCAAATAAAATAATTGCTGCCCCATTTGCAATAATAGGCTCTATAGGCGTAGTTGCTCAAATTCCTAATTTTCATCGCTGGTTAAAGAAAAACAACATTGATGTTGAGTTATTAACTGCTGGGGAATACAAAAGGACCTTAACACTTTTTGCAGAAAATACAGAAAAAGGTAGAAAAAAGTTTCAGGAAGATTTGGAAAAAATACATACCGCATTTAGAGAGTATGTTCTTAAAAATAGAAGTCAACTTGACATAGACAAAGTTGCAACTGGTGAACATTGGATAGCAAAAGACGCTTTTGATCTCCGGCTCGTTGATAAATTAGCTACAAGTGATGAATACTTAATAGAAAAAATGGCAGAGTTTAATGCGTTTAAATTAACCGTCCATGCCAAATTGCCAATTATCAGTAAGTTGCTTAAACCGGCAATGAGACTCATTCATCCATGGATTTAAACAGGAAACGAGATCGATTTCTCATAGGCTCAAAGGTGGATGATATCCATAGAACTTAATGAATTACTCTGCAAAAATTTGCAAAATCTGCCATTAACCAAAAATTAAATCTCGGTATATAATTAAAGAATAACAATTTTTTTCTGAGGAGTAAGACATGAGTGATTTCAAATCGAAGTTACCAGATCTTAATGAATTAACATCAATGACTGCGAAACTATTTAAAGGAATTAAAGCCAGCGTAAGCGAAATAATTCAGGATTATAAGCAAAAAAGAGCGCAACCTGTTAGTACCGAAGAAAAACCTGCTGAAGATAAGGCAGCTGAAAGCAAGCAGCCCGAAGCAAAAACAGAAAACAAACCTGAATCAAATACAGCAGAAACACAGGAAAAAGAGAATTAATCCTGTGCAAAAAACGAATAGATAATATGATGTAATCAGGATATCTATCGTTCCATTCTTTCCGGTCGTGTTAAGCCGTATTTGCGCATTTTTTCAACCAAAGTGGTTCTTCTCATGTTGAGATAGCTGGCTGCATGAGCAACAACCCAATCTGACTCGTCTAAAGCCTGGCTAATTAAAGCAAGTTCTGTCTTCACTAAATGTTCTTTTAAATCAATGCCTTCTGCATTGGCTACTGATTCCTGTTTTATTATTTGCAACAGAGTTTCACGCTCTGATCCAGATACCTCTGGATAGGATGGCTTGAATTCACCTTGAAACCGATGAGGTAAATCACTCTTACCAATAATACCATTAGGGTAAAGAATAGATAATCTCTCCACCAAATTAGCTAACTCTCTCACATTTCCTGGCCAACTGTATTCGCATAAAGCATCCATGGCATCGGGCATTAATCGAACGGTAGGTCTGCCCTCACCTTCAATTCGAGAAACCAGCTCATTAAAAAGAAGTGATAAATCACTGCTTCTATTACGTAGCGGCGGCATTTCGATGGGAAATACATTCAATCTGTAAAACAAATCTTCTCTAAACTTCCCTTCTTGAATAGCAATTTCCAAATTTCTATGTGTAGCAGCAATGATCCGAACATTCACTTCAATGCTTTTATTTGAACCTACTCTTTCAAAACAACGTTCTTGTAAAACTCTTAACAACTTAACCTGCATAGCTAATGGCATATCTCCTATTTCATCCAGAAATAGAGTTCCTCCATTGGCCAGCTCAAACCGCCCTTGCCTTGATGTAATGGCTCCTGTAAACGCACCTTTTTCATGACCAAATAATTCACTCTCCAATAATTCGCCCGGGATTGCTCCACAATTTATGGGGACAAATGGTTTATTTGCTCGAGACGAAAGGGAATGAATATTACGAGCCACAACTTCCTTACCCGTACCTGATTCACCCAAAATCAGCACACTGGCTTCCGTATCAGCTACTTGCTCTATCAATTTGCGAACTTGACGAATACCTTCACTATTTCCAACCAAACTTCTAAACAAAGGGGTTTTATGGGTACCAGCTGTGATAAATTTAACCGCCTCTTTAGCAATTTGACATCTATGGAGTGACTTAAGCATTTTTGCGTAGCTGAATGGAAATGACAAACAATCAACAACATTTCGGTCTGCACATTCAGATGTAGAAAGCACAGCGTCAATAACCAATATAGGAATCTTTGGAAATCGTTTCACTAATGCATCCAATTCATCCATCGTTTTTTCAAAAGAGGTGCACGCTCCAAGCACTATCACACTTGGATTAGGATTAACACTCAATTGCCAATTGTCATATTGAGTAACCTCAGAGGATTGACCTATAAAATCAAAAATAGTCCGAAGCTTGTCACAACGTTCTTTATTATCATCGATAATATAAATCCTGTCATTGCTCCTCATAAACCTATCCTTAAGTTTGAGTCATTTAATTTAAAGTATCGGACACATAATGAATAACTGTCAAATAATTGTCACAATTTTATTTTAACCGTCATAAAATCTATCGAATTAGACCATATTTCTATAATTAAAAAATTACCAAGCTAACCTGATACTCATTAAATTTCATAGCTATCACCGGCCTAATCCATTGCTTTATCTATAACAGATAATCATCTTAAACGCATTACACTGATTGCCAAAACATAATTCCTGGCTTCCTATGGTCTTCGTAGCACTCACTTGAGTCTGTTTAACGAAATTCTTGGCTTGCATATATCCCATACGATTACAGAAAGAATTCGCTGCTTGTTTACCACAACCTTTATTGCGCTCCAAACACCAATCCACCCGGTAATCATTATAACGGGGTACAGCAAATCTCTTCTCTCGATAATGATACGGTTTGGGAGGGGTATGTGATAAACCAATAGCGCAAACTATCGTCATAAAACCATTACAACGCCATCCTTTGCACTGAGCTCTGCTGCCCAGATAATTGGTTAAACCTACGTTGTAGGCAATGACATTTTGAGTGGAGTAGTCATAACCCAGCATTTGGCAGTAACGGTTCGCTACATCCTTTCCACACTCTTTCCCATCTAAAGTGCAGTAATCAAGACGTTGCCCTAAATAAGTAGGATGCCAAAAATTCCTAAATGCCAAATTCTGTTTACTTGAAGCTGCTAACTGGCCGCAAAAAGAAAAAAATAAAAGTATAAAAACCAGGAAATTTCTAAAATTGCTCATTATAACAATCCATTACCAAGTATTAGCACATGTTAGCGTAGGATGACTGGGAGGCACAAGAGAGATTTATTCTTCTTTTAATAGTACTGTAACCAGTGCGATTTCTATATCTGCCTATGATTTAAAGAGTACCAAAGACAAAATGACTCCATCAAGATAATTTTTCAAAGGTTATAAACAATGTTATAAATAGCATAGGAACAAAACTTACGAAAAACCCCAAGGTCAAGGCAAAAAATGTTTTTAATGGGAAGTTAATCTAAACTAAATGACTGAATTAAAAACATTTTTTAACAAAGAGATTGGGGGGTGCATAAGTTCTGATGAAATAAGTTTTTCAACCATCATTTTAAAAGCCCATATTATAGGCTAGTCGTTTATGAAAAAATATTTAATTTTTGCAGTCTCAGGCTTAGCCTTAATTGCAATAATGGGGCTTATTAGCCACTTATGGATAATTGGAACGGTCAAGGTTGTACATCCTGTTTATGGAACTGCAATTCAAGCGGTTTATGCCACAGGAACTGTCGAACCAACTGTCATGATGCCAATTGCCGCACAAAACACAGCCCGTCTTATCAAATTGAATGCAGATGAAGGTTCAGAAGTAGTAAAGGGGCAGATATTAGCCAGTCTGGAAGATGAACACTTGCAACAGAACTTAAAGGAACTGAAAGAACATGAAAAATTAGCAAAAATAAGATACGATAGGAATGCTCAATTAGTTAAAAAAGGAGTCATTTCTAAAGATGAATATGATCGCACCTTGTCTGAATGGCAAGCTGCCAGCGCCGCAGTACGCAGGATACAAGCTCAAATCAGTTACTTACAACTGATAGCCCCTGCAGATGGTCGTATCATTAAACGTGACGGTGAAGTTGGGCAACTAATCCCGGCAAATCAACCAGTATTTTGGCTTGCTTGCTGTGCTCCCCTAAGAATTTCAGCTGAAGTCGATGAAGAAGACATTGTATTGGTCCGAGTCGGGCAAAAAGTGATGATCAGATCAGATGCTTTTCCAAATCAAATTTTTTATGGCCACGTAAAAAGTATCACCCCCAAAGGCGATCCAATAGCCAGAAGTTATAGAGTTCGTATTAGCTTCATAGAAAATAATCCTTTATTAATTGGTATGACCGCTGAAACCAATATTATTGTCCATGAAAAGAAAAATGCCTTATTGCTGCCTGTGAGCAGTATTTCTGAAAACAAAATTTGGCTTGTACAGGATGATGGGAAACTCACTCAACATACAGTGAGTATTGGCGCAAAAGGATTGAAACAAATCGAAATTTTAAACGGAGTGAGTATTAATGATCTGGTTGTCTTAAAACCTGATCATAAGCTAAAAAAAGGACAAAAAGTACGTTTCATTCTTGTGAAACAGGAAGAATAATGAAGCTATTTTTAAAAATTGCTTTAAAACATTTACTTGCGCGCAAACGACAAAGCCTGGTTTCTTTGATGGGAATTGTATTGGGAGTAGCCTTCTTTTTAACAATTTCGTCACTGATGCAGGGATCTGAAAAAGATTTTATCAGGCGCTTAGTGGATAATTCACCTCATATTACGATTATCGATGAATATCGAAACCCTCGGATACAACCTATTCAACAGCTATACAAACAAGGCGCTATTGAAATTCGCAGTGTAAAACCATTAACAGAACCTCGTGGAATTCGAGGGTATGAACAAACAATAGATAATTTATCGCTTACCCTCCCGGGAATTGTTATTTCTCCTGTCCTAATTGGGCAAGCCTTGATTAGTTATGCGGGCAAAGACTATTCAATCACTTTGAATGGGATGATCCCTGAAGAGATAAAAAAAGTTTCCACTATCGAAAATTATATGCTTTCAGGTTCGATTGATGATCTCATAGTGAATTCCGATGGCATTGTCCTGGGAAGTGAACTCTTGCGTAAATTATCTCTCACAAAAGATGATAACATCACTGTGACAGCACCCAATGGCCAAATACGTACTTTTAAAATTCTTGGTGTATTTCGCACTGGACGTTCAGATTTTGATACCAATCAAGCCTTTATTAGTATTAAACGGGCTCAAGCATTATTAAACCGACCTAACCGCGCTAATAACGTTATTATAAAACTGCCTAACCCCTATCAGGCCTATGAAATTGCTGCTCAAATTGAAAAGGAGATAGGCTATAAAACCATTTCCTGGCAGGAAAAATCGGAAGATTTGCTCAATACACTTGTCATTCGAAATATCATTATGTATAGCGTAGTTAGCGCTGTTTTAATTGTTGCTGCATTTGGAATTTATAATGTTATTTCGACTGTAGTAATGGAAAAGCACAGGGACATTGCCATACTTAAATCAATCGGTTTTCAGAAACAGGATATTCAATTTATTTTTATCATAGAAGGTTTTCTTCTTGGACTTGTTGGATGTTTGTTAGGACTACCTTTGGGAAGTGGACTGATGTACAGCCTCATGCAAGTCCAATTCAAACCACCTGGAAGTTCAGAATTGATTAATATGCCACTCGATTGGAGTTACTTACAATTTGCCATCGCAACAGCTTTTGCGATGATCGCCTCAATCATAGCCGCAGTTCTTCCTGCTCATAAGGCAGCGCTTGTTCATCCAGTTGATATCCTGCGAGGAGGGGGAATGTGAACAACATTGTCATAAAAACAACAGAGCTTTCGCGTCAACTATCAGGTGAAGTTCTAGTCACTTTAGTCAAGGAGATAAATCTCGAAGTCAGAGAAGGTGAGTTTTTAGTAATTTCTGGCCCCTCAGGTTCTGGCAAATCGTCACTGCTTTATTTGCTAGGCTTGCTTGATAGACCTTCTAAAGGAAAAATTTGGCTCAATGATGAAGAGGTTTCAACTTATGAGGAAGAAAAACTGACCAGGTTGCGCTTAACTCAAATTGGTTATGTCTTTCAATTCCATTTTCTATTACCTGAATTTACAGCCCTGGAGAATGTGATGTTGCCTATGCAACGTTTAGGAAAACTAAGTCTGGGGGAAATGAAAGACCGGGCTACCAAACTTTTAACCAGCTTAGGGTTAGAAGATCAATTATCAAAATTACCTAAACAACTCTCCGGAGGGCAAAGTCAGCGCGTCGCTATTGCACGAGCTCTGGCTAATGATCCCATATTGCTCCTGGCAGACGAGCCAACTGGAAATCTTGATACCGCTTCAAGTACCAATGTGCAAAATATACTAAAAGAACTTGCTCATGAATATGGAAGAGCAGTGATCATCGTAACGCATGATGTTAATTTTGCCGCTACAGCAGACAGAGTGATCCATATTGTTGATGGCAAAATGCAAGTATAGTTTTCTTGGCTTCCTTCCAGTCAATACTTACTCCATCAATTTCATCCTGATCTATTCTTCAGGACTTACAAAAAAAACCAATCTCTTTGTTAAAAACATTTTTTAACAAAGAGATTGGGGTTTTCGTAAGTCCGTTCTTTTTAAATCGGATTAGGACTATCTATAAACCAATGTTCCAAATCAAAATGGTTTGCAAGATAAACTCCGAGGGATTGAATACCGAAACGCTCCGTAGCATGATGACCACAGGAAAAATATTGTATGCCTAATTCCATAGCCTGATAGAACGTTCGTTCAGAAACCTCACCGCTTAAATAAGCATCAACTCCAAGTTGATAAGCTTCTTCTATAAAGTCTTGGGCTGCACCTGTGCACCATGCGATGTAATGAATCATTTTTTCATTTCCCGCAATATGTACAGGATACTGACCAAGTTTATGTTCTAAAAAACTGGAAAATTGTTCGCTGTTCATTGACTTTGATAATTTTCCAGACCAAAGCAGATTGGCGGTATTATTGACCTTGTGCATCTCAGGGGAATCTATTAACAGCAAATTCGCCAAGCTGGCATTATTCCCTAACTCGGGATGACAATCCAAAGGCAAATGATAAGCAAACAAATTCATGTTATAACCTAATAGCTTGGCGATTCTACGACGTTTCATCCCGGAAATAACCGGGTTTTCACCCCTCCAGAAATAACCATGGTGAACCAACAGTGCATCAGCTTGCCGCTCAATAGCCTGGGAAATCACATCCTCTGATGCACTGACTGCCGTACAGACACGTTTGATGTTTTCTTTGCCTTCGACTTGAATTCCATTAGGCGCGTAATCCTGGTATTGAGAACAATTCAGGAAATCCAGCAAAAAAAGGCCTAATTCATCTCTTGTAATCACCTGTCAGAAACTCTCTTAATGTCTGCTCCCAATAGAGATAATTTTTCTTCTATTCGCTCATAACCTCTATCCACATGATAAATGCGCTCAACTACTGTTTCTCCTTCAGCGACCAGGCCCGCAAGAATCAAACTGGCTGATGCCCTTAAATCAGTAGCCATAACCGGTGCGCCTGTTAATTTTTCTACACCATGAACGATGGCTGTATTTCCATTAAGTTGGATATTAGCTCCCATTCGCTGTAACTCTTGAACATGCATAAACCGGTTTTCGAAAATAGTTTCTACAATAGTTGAAGAACCTTCTGCTACAGAATTCATTGCCATAAATTGAGCCTGCATATCCGTTGCAAATGCAGGGTAAGGGGCGGTAGAAATATTAACCGCTTCAGGACGCTTGTTATGCATATTTAAACTAACCCAGTCCTCACCAATAGTTAATTCTGCGCCTGCCTCTTCAAATTTACATAATTGGGACAATAAAGTATCAGGACGTACTTTCTTAACTGTAACTTGACCACGAGTAAGTGCCCCAGCAGCCAAATAAGTGCCAGCCTCTATTCTATCGGACATGACTGAGTAAGTCCCTCCGTTTAATGACTCAACACCTTCCACTTCAATAGTTGAAGTACCTGCGCCTCTTATTTTCGCTCCCATTTGAATCAGAAAATTAGCCAAATCCACCACTTCTGGTTCACGCGCAGCATTTTTAATTGTCGTAATGCCTTCTGCCAACACAGCGGCCATTAATACATTTTCAGTTCCTGTGACAGTAACTGTGTCAAACATCAAGCGTTTACCTTGCAAACGTCCTTTTTTGCAACGAGCATTAATGTACCCATTTTTAACAGTAATGTCAGCCCCCATAGCTCTTAATGCTTTTAAATGCAGGTCAACTGGTCTTGTTCCAATGGCACATCCACCAGGTAAAGAAACATCTGCCTTACCAAAGCGAGCCAGCATTGGGCCTAATACCAAAATGGAAGCACGCATTGTTTTGACCAGATCATAAGGAGCGACAAATTCATTGACTTGGCTGGAATCAACCTGAACATTCATCTTTTCATCAACAATTAAATGAGCTCCTAATTGGCCTAACAGTTCCATCATGGTGGTGATGTCTTTAAGATGAGGTACATTAGATATGGTGACATGATCACTGGCTAATAGACTGGCAGCCATGATTGGAAGAGCAGCGTTTTTTGCTCCTGAAATGACTACTTCACCGTGTAATGCTTTACCACCATTAATCAATAATTTATCCATGTTGCTTCCCCCATTCTTCTTTTGTCCATGTCTTCATACTGATAGCATGAAGCCTACCGGTGGTAATAAAGTCTTTAAGCTGGGCATAAACCCATTGCTGTCTCGCTACTTTAGACTTATTAAGAAAGATATCGGTCACTACAGTTACCTGATATTGATAACCATCCCCTTCTACCTTGACATAAAATACATCGTCAATTTCATTAAGTCTTTGTTCAATTTCTTCATTACTTAACATAAACTTAGCTCACTAATTAAAATAAATACAAATTTTTTATACTTTTATTGATAAAAATTAATAGATACGACTAAATCATTATCAAAAATTCCGTGTATTCCCTCATTTTCTATAGATTTGGATTTTTTCGCTTGTCACAACATTACCTCATAATTCAGGGGAATTTATCAATTCAGGAGGACAACTAGAGTCTGTTAACTTTTCTCTGGCTTGAAACTCAAGACCTTGATTTTTAAGCAACGGAGCACAGAAAACCAACGTTTTAAAGCCAAGATAGTAGAAATGTCGATAGATCCTAGCGCTCTAAAGGGATAAGTTCTATGGAATAATAAATAGCTCTGACTCAGAATTGTTTCAAGATGTTTGTAAAATAGTTTTCACTCCACAGAATTCAGCCAGGGATTGAGTTTCAGGAGATATTCCTATTACTTCAAAAACCTTATTACTTTGTTTACATAATTTTCTAGCTTCAATAATTAAAGCAAGCCCAGCACTATCGCAATGAGTCACCTCGCTTAAATCAAGGCAAAATTTTTCTCTGGTATCGTCCATTAAAGCTTTATAAAGCTTGTCACGAACCGATACCACTGATTTAAATGTAAGCTCAGCGCCAGGTTTAAAGTTATTAATTTCCACAATCAGGAAGCCTTCTTAATTTGTTTTTGTTGCATTTCCTTAATCACTTGACTGATACTTGAATGTTGCAGTGCCTGTGCAAATTGCGATCTAAAACTTTGCAACAAACTAACACCCTCAACACTGATATCATAAATTTTCCATTTCCCATTCTTGGATACAAGACTATAACTCAATGGTATGTTTTGCCCCGCAGAGCGCACAATCACGCTATTTACACGAATAAACCGGCTATTTAAAGAACCACGTAAGGGTAAAAACTGCACTGTTTCATCGGAATATTGGGCCAATGGGCTGGAATAAGTACGAATCACCAAGCGAGTAAATGCTTTTGAGAACTGAATTCTTTCCGCTTCGGTTGCCTTACTCCAGGCTTGCCTGCCCAGAACGGAACGAGACATACCCGCCACATCAACGTTAGGTACTAGATTCTCCTCAACTGCTTTGTAAATAATCTCAGGATTACTTTTCAAACGTGCTTTATTTTCTTTAAGAACAGAAATAATTTGATTAGCAGCACGTTCTAACATAGGAATAGGAGAGGTTTGAGCAACCATTGCTTGAGATAATGTCGTCAATACAACGAATAAAATTGTTTTAAAAACTCTCATGGTTCACCTATTTTTTTATATTAAATAATAATTGGCCTATAAGATTTTCAAGAATAATTGCTTCCTGAGTCTTTGCAATGGTATCTCCATCACGTAAATAGGGATGCTCTTTGTCACCGTCCTCGTCAAAACCGGGAACAATACTAATATAATTCGAACCAAGCAAGCCTTCGGTCAAAATTCGTGCAGACGCATCCTCATAAGGAATCTTTTTATCACTATTCAAAGTCATAGTCACTCTTGCATTGAGCTCACCTGGCTGTAACTCAATTCGACTGACCTCACCAATACGAACACCCGCAACGGTCACTGGAGCTCGCACTTTTAAACCACCGATATCAGTAAAATCTGCTGTGACACGGTAGGTTTTATCGGACATAAAATCAGTAATGTTACTCACTTTCATCGCCATTACTAATAATGCAAGCAGCCCAAGCAACATAAAGATTCCTACACTAATGTCCACATAACGTTGCTTTTTCATTTACCAATCTCCAATCATCATTGCAGTCAACAAGAAATCAAGACCTAATACAGCAAGCGATGAGTATACTACAGTTTTAGTTGTAGCATGACTGATGCCTTCAGCTGTTGGCACACACTCAAAACCTTGGAATACAGAAATCCAGGTGACCACAAATGCGAAAACCAAGCTTTTTATAATCCCGCTTAAGATATCTATACGAAAATTTACTGCAGCTTGCATATTAGACCAAAAACTCCCTGCATCCACACCTAACCAGTAAACACCAATAAAATAACCACCATATATAGCTACTGCAGAAAAAATCAAAGCAAGTATAGGTAACGCTATAAATCCTGCTACAAAACGCGGATAAACCACTCTTCCTAAAGGATCCACTCCCATCATATCCATACTGGATAACTGCTCTGTTGCTTTCATTAAGCCAATTTCAGCTGTAAGAGCCGACCCAGCACGCCCTGCAAACAATAGAGCGCTGATTACAGGTCCTAATTCTCTGGCGACGCTTAAAGCTAATAATTGGCCTAATTGACTTGAAGCACCAAATTTTTGTAACGTATTATACCCCTGAAGCCCTACTACCATACCAATAAACAAGGCTGATACCACAATAATTAAACAAGACAATACACCGATAAAATAAAGCTGATAACGTACTAATGGCCATAACCTCAAAACATTAGGCTTTCTAAACAACATAGAAAATAAAAACAGTCCTGAACTGCCAATACCTTGTAAGGCTCGTACACCTCGATTACCCAAGCGCGCGATTGTATCAAGCATTTAATAACTCCTCTGTATACGGCTTCGCCGGATAATGGAATGGAACTACCCCATCCGCTTCTCCATGCATAAACTGTCTTATCTGAGGTTCAATAGATCGCTTTAATTCTTCCGGCGTACCTTGACCTATAATCTTACCTCCTGATATTAAGTAGATGTAATCTGCTATTGAACACGTTTCTTCAACATCATGAGATACGATAATAGTAGTAGTATGCAATAATTGATTCAATCGTTGTATTAACCTGACCAATACTCCCATAGAAATTGGGTCTTGCCCCGTAAAAGGCTCATCATACATCATTAACACAGGGTCAAGGGCAATGGTTCTGGCTAATGCAACTCGCCTGCACATCCCCCCGGATAATTGAGCAGGCATTAGATGCGCAGCTCCACGCAAACCAACGGCTTCTAGTTTCATTAATACAATGTTTCTTATCATGGATGCATTTAATTCAGTATGTTCTCTTAGTGGAAAAGCAACATTTTCAAATACTGAAAGATGAGTAAATAAGGCACTACTTTGAAAAAGCAATCCCATGTTTCGCCTGGTTTCATAAAGCGCTTTGCGGGATAATTGATGGATATTCTGGCCATTGACATAAATTTGGCCACTATCAGGCGTTAATTGCGCACCAATTAACCGCAGTAAAGTAGTCTTTCCAGAACCACTGGGTCCCATAATAGCGGTAATCTTGCCTTGTTTCACTACCATATCAATGCCATCAAAAATGCAGCGATCATCAAGGCTAAAGAATAGATTTTTTATTTCAACCCAATTATCAGGCATGCTTTATTATCCAATTATTATTTTAACGGGTAATGATGTCAGTTCGATATCTATCAAAGACAGGTAATGCTTTTTTATCTCTTTAATGAAGTATATACTGGATAAATAAAAATGTGTTTAATAATTGCGTTTCCACTAAAAAAAACTTTATAAAATTTTTTTTACACAACCAATTTTTTCAATAATTGTTCATAAAATTCAAATAAAATTCATTTTTCGCAAAAAGAGAGAAAACTGGATTTTATTTAATCCAAAAATAATATTATAAGCACTACATATTAAACCGTATTAAGATACCAACAACCTATTCAAATATTACACAATTGTATCAGTTACTCAAATATAGGGTACATCATTTAAATGCATTATGTTAGAATGAAAGCCAAACAAAATTACAACGCAACGGCCTATGAACTTTTGCACACTTGGACTAGCAGTTATTGAAACTGAAGCACAAGCTGTATTTGAGCTAACTCAACGAATTGATGAACGTTTTGAAAAAGCTTGTGAATTACTCTTATCATGCAAAGGGCGCATTGTCGTCACAGGCATGGGGAAATCTGGCCACATAGCTAATAAACTGGCGTCTACTTTTTCCAGCACTGGCAGCCCTGCTTTTTTTATGCATCCTGGGGAGGCAAGTCATGGAGACTTAGGCATGATAACCCGTCAGGATATAGTTGTTGCCATTTCCAATTCGGGTAATACCCATGAAATAGTTACGTTGCTTCCATTATTAAAAAGGCTTGAAGTACCCTTAATTGCATTGACCGGTAATAAACAATCAACTCTGGCTAAATCGGCCGATATCAATATAGATGTCAGTATTAAACAAGAGGCCTGCCCACTAGGTCTTGCTCCAACAACCAGCACTACTGTATCGCTGGTTATGGGAGATGCATTGGCTATATCTCTTTTACAAGCACGGGGATTTAGCGCAGAAGATTTCGCCCTTTCCCATCCAGGAGGAACACTTGGCAAAAAGCTCTTGCTAAGAATAGATGATTTATGTCATACAGGAGAGCAACTTCCATTAGCGAATGAAAACGCCACAGTGAGTGACGCTTTAATTGAAGTCACGAATAAAAAACTGGGAATGACTTGTGTTGTAGACAAGCATGGCTATTTAGTGGGTGTATATACTGATGGAGATATACGTCGAACATTGACACGTCAATTTAATATCAACACCACTTTAATTAAGGACGTCATGACTAAAAACTGCAGAACCATTCCTAAAGGCATGTTGGCTGCCGAAGCTTTAGCAATCATGCAAAAATATAGCATCACATCCCTGGTGGTAGTTGAAAATGATAATAGACCTTATGCGGTACTCCATTTACATGACTTGCTAAAAGCAGGTGTTTTTTAATATATAGAGAAAAGAATGAACGACTTATTGGAAAAAGCGAAAAAAATTAAATGTCTTATTTGTGATGTCGATGGTGTGCTCAGTGATGGTCTTCTTCACATTGATAATCACGGTAATGAACTGAAATCATTCCATGTACAAGATGGAATGGGATTAAAATTATTAATGGCTGCCGGGATACAAGTCGCAATCATTACCACTGCACAAAACACTGTGGTTGACCATCGAATGGAGCAATTAGGTATAACTCATTATTATAAAGGTCAGGTTGATAAACGTAACGCTTACCAACATCTAAAAAAAACATTAGGCCTCAATGATGAAGAGTTCGCCTATATTGGTGATGATTTGCCTGACTTACCTTTAATACAACAAGTGGGATTAGGTGTTGCGGTGAGTAATGCCGTGCCTCAGGTTCTCGAATTTGCGGATTGGAGGACAGAGCGAACTGGTGGTCGAGGTGCGGTTCGTGAATTATGTGACTTAATTCTTAACGCACAAAATAAAGCAGAATTAGCAATCACAGGCTATTTAAAACAATGAATACTACCAAGCAAGCAATTTGGCTATTCTTGACCTTGCTTGTTTTAGCAGGCTCGGGTTGGTATTATGCTCATTTTAATCAGGCTATTATCAATAAGAAAACGTTGTCAAATGAAGTTGACACAACGATTTCGCAGCTTACCGTAAAGCAATTTAATTCAGAAGGTGTGTTAATTAACTTATTAACCACTCCACAGGTAGAATATATTCCTAACAATAATCTTCATTTGCTTAAAAACCCTCATATTATTATTAAGCAAGACAATCAACCGGCATGGGAAATCAATTCATTACGGGCAAAATCATTTGACGGTGGTAAACAAATTACATTTATCGAGCAAGTAGTGGTTCATCAAAGTCCCGGGGAAAGCACTCGGGAAAGTACTTTAAAAACTGAAGAAATCACTTATTACCCCAAGGAAAAAAAAGCAACAACAAGTCTTTTTGTAACCTTTGAACAACCAGGCAATATTATACAGTCTACTGGAATGAATGCCTATTTGGATGAGAAAAGAGTAGAGTTACTCCATAAAGCCAGAGGTAGTTATGACCCAGCTAAAGGTTAAATACATTATACTGTTATTGTTGATGTTGTGCTCTATTTCAGGAAACGCCCTTCCGTTTGATAAGGAAAAAATGGTGCAAGTGGTTTCTGATTCAGCGGATTTAAATCAAAAAAACCATCAGGGAGTCTATATAGGAAATGTTGAATTCGTTCAAGGCTCAACCAATTTACGTGCAGCAAAAGCCATTACTCAAGGGGATGCCAAAAATCAGCTTACTTTAGCTATCGCTGAAGGCTCTAAAGATAAGCAAGCTCATTATTGGACTACAACAGCCCCGGATAAACCCCCATTCCATGCCTATGCGGATACTATAAAATATTACCCGCTCAAACATTTAATCGAATTAATAGGGAACGCTCGCATAGAGCAGGGACCCAACTCTCTTTCAGCGGCCAAAATTAGTTATGATACTCAGGAACAACATGTTTTATCTCATAGTGACGAAAAAACAAGAACGACAATCATTATTTATCCTGAAAAGAAATCATGAGTTTACTAGAAGCCAAACAATTAAAAAAATCATTTAAGGGCCGAACGGTTGTTAATGGTGTCAGCATTCACATTAAGCAAGGTGAATGTGTAGGGTTGTTGGGTCCTAACGGAGCGGGTAAAACCACTTGTTTTTATATGATTGTAGGTCTGCAATCCTGTGATGAAGGTCACATTATTCTTAACGGAAAAGACATAACTCAAGATGCTATGCATCTGAGAGCAAGGCACGGTATTAGTTACCTTCCGCAAGAAGCCTCTGTTTTTAGAAAGCTTACTGTTGCCGAAAATATCATGGCAATTCTGGAACTAAGAAAAGATTTAGATGATCAAACGCGGGAAGAAAAGCTGGATCTCCTCTTACAAGAGTTTCATATTTCCCACATAGAAAACAGCTTGGGCATGGCATTATCTGGCGGTGAAAGAAGGCGTGTTGAGATTGCAAGAGCTCTGGCAATAGAGCCATCCTTTATCTTACTTGACGAACCCTTTGCAGGAGTTGATCCAATTTCTGTAATCGATATCAAAAAAATTATCTTGCATTTGTGCGATAAAGGCATAGGGGTTTTAATTACAGATCATAACGTAAGAGAGACTTTAGACATTTGTGAACGCGCTTATATTGTCAGTCAGGGAAAAATTCTTTGCGAAGGAACCCCGGAAGCCATACTCGCCAATCAGCAAGTAAGGCAAGTCTATTTGGGTGAAGAATTTGCTTTGTAGCCTAATTTAAAAAATACATTTTTAATTATATTATGTTGCTAATTATTGATAACTACGATTCATTTACTTATAACCTGGTCCAGTATTTCCAGAGCCTGAATCAAGAAGTGGTCGTTTTTAAAAATGACCAAATTCAAATTGATGCTATCCGAAAATCAGCTCCACAATACATAGTCATTTCACCAGGCCCCAACTCTCCTGATGAATCAGGAGTTTCTATAGAAGTTATTAAGGAATTTCATGGACATACCCCGATATTGGGTATTTGTCTTGGCCATCAGTGCATAGCTCAGGCTTTTGGAGGTAAAATTATTCCAGCGTCAGAAATCATGCATGGTAAAACTTCAGAAATTACCCATCATTACCAGGGCTTATTTAAAGGAATACCGAATCACTTTCAAGCGACAAGGTATCATTCTTTAGCTGTAGATATCATGAGCTTGCCCAATTGCTTTTCGATAGATGCATGGGCAAACAATACAATAATGGCAATATCACATCGTCAATTTCCTCTTTTTGGTCTACAATTTCATCCTGAAGCCATATTAAGTCAATTTGGCTTACAAATACTCGAGAATTTTTTACGTTATGAAACCCAAACTTCTATTTGAACAGCTTCTATCCCGACAGGATTTGAGCTCAGAACAGATGCAAGAGATCATCCATGCTTGTATGACAGGTGAGTTTAGTGATGTGCAAATTGCAACCTTTCTGGTATTAATGCGCATGAAAGGCGAAACCGTCAATGAGCTTACTGCAGCTGCTAAAGTCATGAGACAATTAGCCCACAAAATAGATTTAGGAAATAATCTCATTGATATAGTTGGCACTGGCGGAGATGGAAGAAATACTTTTAATGTATCGACAGCATGTGGTTTTGTAGCAGCTGCGGCAGGGATAAAGGTTGCAAAGCATGGTAACCGTTCTGTTTCAAGCCGAAGTGGCAGCGCTGATCTATTAGAACAAGCTGGATTTATACTCAATCTTTCTGACTTACATGTACAAGACTGCATGAACCAATGTCAATTGGCTTTCTTGTTTGCTCCCCATTATCATCCTGCCATGCAACATGCGAGAGCTGCAAGACAACAATTAGGAATAAGGACTTTATTTAATTTACTTGGCCCGCTGATTAACCCGGCTCAGGTAAAACGACAAGTTGTTGGTGTATTTTCTACGAGTTGGCTCAAAACAATAGCCACTGTTCTGGCTAATTTGGGTAGTGAAAGATCATTAGTAATAAGCTCCCAGGATGGACTGGATGAAATTAGTATTGCGGCCAAAAGCGAAGTGGTTGAATACCGTGATGGACATTTTAAGCAATGGTTCATTTTTCCTGAAGATTATGGTCTAAAGCATTCTTCTTTAGATGCAATCATAGTGGACTCACCGGAACAAAGTCTGCATTTGATTCAATCAGTACTTTCCGGTGATTCTGGCCCAGCTCGAGATATAGTCCTTCTCAATTCTGCCGCAGCCATTTATTGTGCCAAAGATGATATATCGTTTGATGCGGCCATAGAGGAAGCAAGAATTGCTATTGATAGTGGTAAGGCAAATGATTGCTTTAACAAACTTCGTTTATTGACTCAAACTTTAAATAAAGAATCAAATCATGAATAGTATCCTAGAACGCATAGCTCAGCATAAATTAGAGGAAATTGCAGTCGCGAAAAAGAACAAACCTTTGCATGTTCTGTCAAAACAACGGCCGGGAGAAATACGTGACTTCACAACCGCTTTAAAATCCAATGCTTCCCCGGCAATCATCGCTGAGATAAAAAAAGCTTCTCCAAGCAAGGGTTTAATTCGAAAAGATTTTAATGTTGCAGAAATTGCCAAAACTTATACTCAGCATGGTGCAAGATGCTTATCTGTTTTAACGGATATTGAGTTTTTTCAGGGTCATCCGGATTATTTAGCCTTGGCAAAATCAAAAAGTACTTTACCCGTATTACGTAAAGATTTTATTATTGATTCTTATCAAATCTACGAAAGTCTCGTCTTGGGCGCTGATTGTATTTTGTTGATTGTCGCCTTATTGGATGATGTGCAATTAATGGATTTTTGCCAACTGGCTCAAGAACTTAAAATGTCTGTTTTGGTTGAAAGCCACACGCAAGATGAGTTAGAAAGAGCCTTACGCTTACCTACCCCTCTTATAGGCATTAACAACCGCAGCCTTCACACCTTTAAAACAGACATTCAGTTGAGTATCCAATTAAAACAACTGGCCCCTAAAGATAAAATTATTATTACCGAAAGCGGAATTAACACCCGTGAAGACATAAAATTAATGCAATCCCATGGAATTAATGCCTTTTTGATTGGAGAAAGTTTAATGAGAGCTGATAACATCGGGAAAGCATTACAGGAACTGATGCATAATTAATTGCAATTACTCAAATCCGGGCTCCGGTATTTGGACTGGCTCGGGCTCTGGTAATTCAGGATAGCCTGGCTCCAAAGGCTCTGGATTATCAGGATACTCTAAAGGTTGTTCAGGGTACTCTGATGGCTCCTCTGGATACTCAATTGGTTGTTCTGGTGTTTCAATGTTATTTCTCATATCATCTATCAGTTGCTAGATTATTTAAATTATAGCAAATTCTTTTAATGTATCTTATTCATCATAATTTTAAATTCGAGTAGAAATTTATCTTTTTATTCTATTGAGGCTTACCTGATATTCTATTAATGATGTAGTGAAATGAAGCCCATACTTTAACTGTAGTCAAATACTGTCTGAAACCTACCATGTCTATTATGGATAAACCAAAAATTTTAAGTACATCATTAAATTTACGATATTTGTTAAAGGTTATCAGATTAATAAAGGCACTGGCTAAACTGAGGTAAGAACTGAATCCCCAGGCGAGAATCATATAAAGCAACGCAGAATACCCATTTAGAATCCCAATATAGTATGCGATAAATACACAAACATAAGCTGTAAATTCAACATAAGGTGCCAGGATTTCAAGTAACATATAGAAAGGGTAACTGATCAAACCCTGTATTTTATAACGGGGGTTTAGAAACATATACCAATAACGAAGAGTAGAGCGCAATAGACCTCTTCTCCAATGATTCTGTTGTATAGTATACGATTTGATATTATTTGGTGTCATTGTCCAGATAGCAGCCTTTGGAGTAAACCCTATCCGATAATCTATCTTGTTACGACGGTAATATTCATGGAGTTTTATAATAACTTCTGCATCTTGTGAAAAATTACTGGTATCGAAACCATTTACATTTAAAAGTGCTTGACGCTGAAAAAGAGTCGCTGTCCCAGAATAAGACATAGTGCCACCAAAACGATTCCATGCGGTACGATTAAATAAATGAGACCGCATATATTCATTAATTTGTAATGCTGAGATCCATCTTTTTGGTAAGTTAGCTTCAACAATTTTCCCTTGATGCACCTTACAATCATTTAACAAATACACTCCTCCACCAACGGCAATAGTATGTTCATTACTAAGCATATAATGAATCATTTCTGATATAGCATCTGGTTCCATGACGGAATCGGCGTCCAAAACCATAACATAAGGAGTAAAACATAAATTTAATCCAACGTTCAAAGCATCACCTACCCCAAAATGCTCTTTATCGATTAACATAAGGTGGGAGTGTGTTTTAGAGATATATCCCTGATTTACCTTCGCTGTTTTAATAGGCTCTTCATTGATAAGTTCAAGCTTTTCAAATTTAAAAATTTCTGTGATTGCATTAAAAGTTTTACCGTCGGGATCACCATCCAAAATAACAATGACATAGAGATTTGGATATTCTGATTTCAAAGCAGACCAAACAGCATTTGCAAGAGTTTGCCCCACTTTATAAGCCGGTATAAGCACCGTTACTGGTGGCAAATGTTTTTTATTTATAATCGAATAAATATTGGTGTATTTTGATAGTTTATAGCTGGCTATGATTTCAGGAAAAGAATAAATTAAAAGAATAGTATAAGCAACCAGGGAAAAAATAAAATAGCAAAGAATACACAAGTTAATAAAAACAAGAAGATTAATCATCATCCGCTTCATTCCTGGTTTGTTGAATTTTTAAAAAATAATCTGCTTCACCGGTAGTCGTTTTTGCCCTGTCATCTTTATATTGTTGAAGAATTTTTTGGCCTAAAACACCATAATATGACAGAGTTTTCGCAGCATTCGTTCTAACCCACCATTCTTTATCTTTTAGTGAGCTTTTTAATAGATCCAGGGAGGCAGGATCTTGTAACTCCCCTAAAGTCCTCACAATAACATTACGAACTATCCAATTTTTATCATGAATAAGTTGTTTATAAGTATCAAGATAACGATTTTTATCTATGCATGGCAAAACACGAATAGCGGCAAGGCGAACATTAATATTCTCGTTATAGCAATCAGCTTTGGTAATATCAAAATACTCAGGAATACTGCTTGTCACTCGCAATATTTCATAACAAATTTTTTTCAGCCAAGGATTATCCGTTGAAGTTAATACTTCTCCAATAATTTTGATCAACTCAGGGGATGCCGCCAATGAATGAATTGCAAAAGCATGAAAAATATGGGCCTCAGATTTCAATCGCTCTAATATTTCTTTTAAAAGCTCGGGATGCCCTATTTTCGAAGCAACTCTCATGGCATTAAAACTAATTATTAGGTTATTATCCTTAATTAATTTGATAAGTAAGCTATAGTCCTTAGAGCTAATATAATAATCAAAACACAATACTAAAAGATATCTTTTTTCCCATGACCTTCTATTAATGAACTGACGTGCTTGGGGTAACATTAGATCACGTATGATTTCAATTCTCTTTTCTTCCCAGTCAGGAACATCTTCTGGTTTAATTTTTTTTAATACACGTAACCCTATTTCAACATTTTTTGCTAAATAGGAAGGAATAGGTTTATTTTGGAGAATGAGGTCTTGTAAGTTATCATAAGCCTTTTTATTTCTTCTTTTCTTTATAAAAAAATATAATTTTGAAATATAGGAAGCAATTATAAAAGATAAAATAATAATAAATTCAATCGTGATAAAATAAATAATGAGACTGAATTGAAGTTCATTTATTATCATCACAAGAAACCCGCTTTTAATCCAAGATCGAAATGCACTAATGTGCGAAGAAGTTGTTTGGGATACAACATTTCCTCATAACCTATTCCATATTGAATAGAAATTGTTTTATTAAGCGGTTGCTGAACCTCGAAAAGAAACAATCGATCCTTTATTTTAATAAAATCAACTGTTAATAAATCCGTTAAATCTGGCGATGTTCCATCCATATATACAAATCCAATGTATTGATTGGGATCCTCCCCATATCGACGTACTCCAAAGCGATATAAAGTTGAAGTTGGACCTGAGCCAGGAATAAAATGGATTGGGCGAAAATTAAAATAGTAATTGCCTATGAATTTATTAATACTTCCTGTCACTGAATTAAGAGTAAAATGAGCAATTTCCCTGTGCGCGCCACCAAAGGAGCCATCTATTTCATAAGGGAAATAAATATGCAGTTCTCCACTCTCCAATTCATCAGGAAACAACTCAGGCTTATTGGCATAAGCATAGGTCAAATCCAGAGTTGCATATTTGCCAATATTAGGATAAGCATCTACTTCGAATTGTGTCGCATTCTGATTATAGCGCGTAGCATAATTCACTGAGCCACCAAAAGCTCCTAAAGAATTAACCCAGTAACCGTAGAAATTGGACAAATTCCAATATTGTCTGGGGATATTAACAGACATGTTGTCCGTAAAAACTCCCATTATCAATTTAGGACGTTTGACTTCATCTGTCACTAATTCCAAGTTTCTTCTGCCTGCGAGCAGGACTCTTTTGGACGTTTGGGTTGAGCTCATCTCATTGACAAACTGTTTGGCGCTCTCACTTTTTTCTTCCTTCTCCATATTGTTTAACAATAGGATTGATTGTTGATTTCCAGGATTATATTTCAAATTTTGATTTAAAACTGCCTTGGCTTCTTGCTTTCTATTCAGTAAAAATAAGATTTTGGCCTTCAAAAATAAGAGTTCACTATGATGAGAATTAATGGTCAGTCCTTGGTCAACTGTTTCAAGAGCTTGACTATAACTATTACTTTTTAAAAGACAATTAATTAAGCCTAATCTGGCATCCAGATATTGTGGATAACTATCCAAAACAGGGTTAAAAACAGAGATAGCCTTATCGCATTGATTTAATTGACTGAAAGCTAATCCTTTATACAGAGAAACATCAACATCCTTAGGGAAGGCTCTTAAATAATCCTGACTCAGTTTAATCGTTTGATCGAAATTTTTCTTTTTATAAGCAGCTTTAATCTCTTCCAGAGTTGTAGTGGTTTTAATTTGATTGGGATCCGCAAAGCAAATTTCAGACTGAAAAAAAACCAATAAGATGAATGATGAGAGAACAAGTTTAAAACTCACAATGATCCTTATTTTGACAGAAAAATTATTCTGTTGTTATCCTGTAACGAAATTAAACTTCATTTTTTATCTAAGTCATCATAACACTAATTTTTATGATTCAACAGTTCATCATACAGTTTAATATGCTGTTTTGTAATCCGTTCCCAACTGTATTGCTCTGCTGCATGTGTGGCTTCCAGGCTTAAATTATGATATTCAACCTCAGAAAGAGCCAGCAAATCCAATATGGCTTGGGCGAGTAAAACAGGGTCCTTCCTCTCAAGAATTTTACCTACTGCAAATTGCTCAGGACCACCACAACGTGTCACAACAACTGGTAGCCCACATCCCATAGCTTCTAAACATGATATCCCAAAACCTTCACTGCGTGAAGGCATCACACTTAATTTAGAAATATTATGCACTTTAGCTACCCTTTCAGGGATTTGCTGACCTATAAAATGCATATTATTCAAATCGATGCGTGCAGGATCTAATTTCGCACAGAATTCTTCAATAGAACCTGAACCCATCATGATAAAATGGACATTGACCTGGGTTTGTAACAATTTATTCGCTGCCAGTATAAAATCCACTCCCTTGGTGCGAGATATCTTTCCTGCGAAACTGATTATTGGAATACCCGGTTCTATGTGAATTCCTAACTCAGCTAGAACAGAGTCTCTCATAACAGGCCGTTTTTTAAAAATGCTATCATCATACCCATTCGAGAGAACTACGATTTGCTTTTCCTGAATGTGATAAAGGCGCATTACCTCATGCTTAACTGATTCGGAAATTGCAATAATCTTTTTGGCTCCATGTGCACTGGCACATACCTTTTCTGCAATCGCTGGATAATATTTCAAACCCAATTGATCGCTATGATGTGCAACAACAGTATAATTCACATTCATCTGATACAATACCCAGCTACTTAACCAAATATGATGACATTCAATAACATCAGGCTGGAATTCTTGAATCAATTGTTTTAGCTCATGAGTCAGTTGTTGCTCATAGAATGCAATTTGTTGTTCTGTAAGACTCTTAAAAGTTATGGCATTTGGATTTCGGGGATGTGGGTCCGTAATCATTAATGGAAAAGTAGGAATAGCAACTGAATCTTTGCTAATTGGAAACTCCCATATTTTATAAATGTGAGTATTTTTATAATATTCATCCTTATCTACAGATTCGAAATTGGAATCAGGGAAAAAAATTTTTACTTGATGCCCTGATTTAATTAATTGTTTAGATAAGCCTTTAATGACAGTAAAGCTTCCTGTACCCCATGGACCTGTATTGATAAATAAAATTCGCATCCAGCATTAATCCTTTATCATTATTGTTGTATGCCTCGATATGCCGAGGCGAGATCATCTATGGTATTTTCCAAAGTCCACATGGGTTTATAGGAAATCATGCTATAAAGTTTACTTAAATCCGGCTTTCTTTGAGTAGTATCTCTAAACCCTGGTCCATAGGCTTCTTCATAAGAAATATATTGAATTTTTGATCGTGATTTTGTGCGTTTTTTAACCAAATCGGCCAATTGACTAATTGAAATTTCCTGGGTATTCCCCACATTGACAATTTCACCAACAGATTTGTTGATGTGCAGCAATAAATCCATGACCTTTACGGCATCTCTGACATCACAAAACGAGCGTGTTTGGGTTCCATCCCCAAAGACGGTGATTGGCTCATTATTGCAAGCTTGTTGCACAAATCTTGGAACAACCATTCCATATCTTCCAGTTTGCTTAGGTCCAATGACATTAAACATTCTGACTAAAGTTAAGGGAATTTGATAGGATTTATAATAAGCCAGAGCGATTGCTTCTTGAGTAATTTTACTGATCATATAGGTTGATAGAGAGTAATTTTTCATTTTAACTACCAAATCATCTTCTTCATTAAGATCTGGGCGCTTTATTGCTCCGTAAACTGAAGAAGAGGATGCCAGTAAAACTCTTGCAAGCGAGCCGCTTTCAGTGATTGTTTCCAGCAAACGTTGAGCACCCCATATGTTTGTCTTAATCACATTAACAGGTTCTGAAAGCACTTTAAAGACACCAACAATCGCAGCCATATGGTAGATTCGATCAGCCCATTTAGTCGCTTTAGGCAAGTCCTCCCAAAATAGAATGTCTTTATTTTCAATGCGCAAGAGTGGATTATCCTGAAACAACCGCAAATTAGTTATAGATCCCGAGCTCATATTATCTACAACCAAAACTTCATCTCCCTGTTCTAAATGAAAGGCAGCAAGATGAGAACCTATGAAACCACATCCTCCGGTAATTAATATATGTGCCATTCATAGCCTCCAGAGTAAAATTCCAGTATCCTTGAACTCTTCATAATTAAAAATTTCTTTTACATCCATGATAAGGCCGCGCCAATTTAATTTATTTTTTATTTCATGTCTGTCCATAGTCAAATAGTATTGATGTGACACAGTAAAAATCATGGCATCCAGATCATTAAGATTTTCCCAGGATTGCAGTTCGATACCGTAATGTTTCTTTGCGGCTACAGCATCAGCGATAGGATCATGAATAAATAGCTCGGTATCATAGGATTGTAATTCTCTAATAATATCAATTACTCGGGTGTCGCGGAGATCAGAACAATTTTCCTTATAGGTTAATCCTAAAATTGCAATTCGCGCCCTTTTTACAGCACTTCCCTGGCGAATTAACTGTTTTATGGTTTGTTCTGCGATAAATTTTGCAATGGATTCATTAATCTGCCTTCCCGCCATAATAAGGTTTGAGTAATATCCAATCTCCTCCGCTTTGTACATCAAGTAATATGAATTAATTCCGATACAATGACCACCCACTAATCCAGGTTGAAAAGGGATATAATTCCATTTGGTTTTCATTGCCTGGATCACTTCCGCTGTATCAATGCCAAGATGATGCAACATGACAGCAATATCATTTATAAAACCTATATTGATATCCCTTTGCGCATTTTCAATAACCTTTGCCGCCTCAGCGACGCGTATGGAGGAAACTGGAAAAACTCCTGCGTTAATTATGCTGTTATACACTTCCGAGATAATATTCAAAGTATCTCTATCAGTGGCAGAAACAATTTTCACTATGTTTTGAAGAACATGCTCTTGATCTGAGGGATTAATACGTTCCGGAGAGTAGCCTACAGAAAAACCCTCGCCACAAACTAATTTGGAGCTTTTTTCAAGTAACGGAATACACTGCTCTTCTGTAGCTCCAGGATAAACAGACGACTCGTAAACAACAATATCTCCCTTTTTGAGACATTTTCCAACCAATTTTGTTGCATCAAACAACATTGAGAAATCAACCTGCCTGTTTTTATTCAATGGAGTTGGAACGGCTATGATATAAAAATCACAATTTTCCAGTTCCTTTGGTTCGGATGTTAATAGGAGATCACTTACAACTAAAGCATCATCTTCAACTTCCAAATTTCTATCATGGCCTTTTTGAAGTTCCAAAACTCGAGATAAATTACTGTCATAAGCTATCACCCTTGAAATCCTGCCAAGAGCAACAGCTAAGGTTAAACCAACATAACCTAAACCAATTACAGCTATTTTTCGCTTAAGGCTCATGTTTTAACCTTTCAAAAAAGCAATGGCATATAAATAACTGTAGACAATAATTCATGAATATTAAACTATTGGGCTAATCAAGGGGGCTTAAACATTCCAGTTTTAGAGATATTTTGGTATGGGATTGTGAAATCTGTAATCCGTGAATGAATACAGTGGCCTTCCCATGATACACTTCCTGTAAGCATTGCCAAGCATCAGACTATTTTTTTAAAATTTAATGTTTGCAAAACAGCCGTCATCTAGAATATTTGATCCGATTTTATTAAGGGACAGCATATGAACGTAGTTATTATCACAGGAGCAGCAAGTGGAATAGGGCTTGCTTTATGTAGAGTTTGTCTCCAAAAAGAGAAAACTGTGATTATGGTGGATAATAATGCAGATAAACTTAACAAAGAAATGTCAGAGTTCTTGAGAGAATTTCCTAATCAAGTAATTTCTGTTCCCTGTGATGTTACCCAATCCATTGAAGTAGAACAATTATCACAATTTGTTTATGAACAATTCGGACAAATAGATTGGATTTTTAATAACGCAGGAATCATGGGCAAATTACTTCCAGCCTGGGAGTTACAATCTAGCGATATTAGTCAGGTAATGGAAGTGAATTTGTATGGGATGGTTAATATGATTCGGTCATTCTCACCTTATTTGTTCAAACAGAATTTTCGTTCGCATATCATCAACACAGCAAGTATGTATGCCTTGTGCACAGGATCACAAATGAGTGCTTATTCTATGTCAAAACATGCCGTACTTGCCTTATCGGAATCATTATATTTTGATTTGAATCGTCTTAAAAAACCTGTTGATATTTCTGTGGTATTTCCTTCTTTTACAGATACCTCATTATTATCCAACAGTGCAAAATTTGATAATTCACCTATTAATAGCCAATTAAATGAATTATTAGCTCATTCCCGTCCGGCCATTGAAGTTGCGGAACATATAGTAAGAGAAGTGGAACAAAAAAGATTTTACATATTGCCCGATAAAGAAGTTAAAGGATATTGTGAAGACAGAACCAAAGCCATACTGTTACAGGAAAATCCTCACCGTAACAATGTCGAACAATTGATGTGTTCTTTATTAAAACGCCAATCATCTGAAATTAATCTGTAAACCATGTCCGATATTGAAATCATGATAAAGGCGAACTGACATAGAGCTGATGTGATCATCCGGGTTATAATATTCCCATAATCATAAAGAGCTAGGAACAGGATTTCAGTCTCTTAGGTTTTTGGCCTAGCATTTCTAATAATTCTCTTCTGAAAATATGATAATCGACCTCTAAAGCATGGCGCATGTGAGATTTAAATCGGTGATGGGGTTTATTAATCTCTTTGGCTATTTTTTGATGTAATTGATCAGGACGTTTTAAAGTTCCCGCAATAATACGGGCTACTATTTTTGATTGATAATCAGCCAAAGGCCAAATGCAACCTTGAGGTTGGCATAGACCAATAAAATACAAATTTTCAAACTCGGGATGCATCATTTTTCGATATAAAGGTATGGTGGTAGAGTTACTAAAATCAATACAATTTTTATCGAAAAACGGAAAACTGATTTGATAACCTGTAGCGAAAATAACCGTATCGAACTCCCCCTGGGTTCCATCAGTAAAATGAACTGTGTTGCCTTCAAATCTCGAGATACCGGGACGAGGGTGTATTTTGCCATGGCGAATAAAATACAAGAGCTCGGAATTAATAGTTGGATGAATTTCCAATGGTCCACAATCAGGTTTCATTAGTTTATACTTGGCATATCGGCCTTGCAATCCTCTAATAACCAGGCTGATGAACTTCTGCCTTAACCAGGATGGCATCCATTGTATTTTAGCTACTGCCACATCCGTTGGTTTACCAAAAATAAATTTGGGGAAAATATGATATCCCCTACGCATGCTAATGCAAGTTCCAGGAGCAACTCGCGATATTTCAACAGCGACATCACAGGCTGAATTGCCCCCACCAACAACCAACACTCGCTTGTCTTTAAAAATGGAAGCTTTTTTATATTGGTGAGAATGAAGCATCTCCCCGTCAAACACTCCAGGATATACTGGCATAAAGGGATCCCAATGATGGCCGTTCGCTACCAGCAAATAGTCATAGCAGGCTTCATGAGTTCCTTCGGCATCCTCATAGATAACATGCCATGTATTATCATCCAATCGATGTACCCTTTGTACTGCTGTGTTAAAACGAATGTATCGAGCTAATTGAAAATGCTCCACATAGTTCTGAAAGTATTTTAAAAGCTGGGAGTGCGAGGGATAATCCGGGTAATCAACAGGCATAGGGAAATCTTCGAACTCAGACCACCGTTTTGAACTGATGATATGGGTCGTCTCATAAACACTGGAATGCTCATTTTGCTCATCGTAAACCCAATTGCCACCTATTTGATTGTTTTTTTCAAAAACAGTAACATTGGTAATGCCGTGTTCTTGCAAATTTTTAATGGCGGCAATACCGCTAGGACCAGCACCGATAACACAAACACGGGCAGATAAACGATCCTTAAGCACCCTTTTTATTTCCATCAACTAACACCTTATCAACTTTATCCATTATCATTGCTTGTAAAATTTCGTCTTTATCAATTGTAAAGTGATTTACTTTTATCCCTTTTATCGAATCAACATTGACATTGTCAATTTTGGTCAATTGAGGATCTACCGCTCTGAGTTTTAACCCGCTAAACATCGGTACGAAACCAGGTTTATATACATTCAAAGCATATTTAACATTAGGAGGCACAATAGTTTGTGATACCGCATCGACAGTCACTAGCAAATCAACAGGAACACCGGCGGCATTCAAATTTCGAGCCACTTTGATTTGTTCATTAGCGCCTAAAGAATGCCCCACTAAAATAATTGGTTTGTGATCTTTTTCTTTATAATAATGGTCAATAATATACCGGCTTACCGCTCCAGCGTTATACCACATCGTACTATGAGCCGTGATATGGTATTTTTCAGACACTTTATCACGAAGTGTGTACATCCCCTTGCTGAAAATTCCCAAGCCGCCAAGCATCGTATGCACTTCGCCTTTTTTTGATGACATATTTTGTGTTTTGGACTTCTTGTTAGGGATATGAGAAACTGCAGGTTGCTCTTCTTTCTTGATATAAGTATTTCGTGCGCCCGTCAAATCCACACAAGCTGTTAAACTACTAACAATCAACAACAATAAAAACGATTTAGAAAAACGTATTTGCAGATTGCCAAAATAGTTCATATTAATATTATTATTGTAATTATTTGAATTTTTATCATACCTTATTCTTATAGCATTTTACAGAGGCACATAGCGGGTTTAAGGCCTTTCAGGAAGTCATTTTTATGCATTCGGAGCAATCTGTTTCGCGTCTCCTTATTTTATTAATTCTACTGAAGACAAAAAGCGTCCCTGCCCCCAAGGTACGTGGACTATTTGTAAAGCTTGCCATTGAGCCTCGCTTTCCACTTGAGTTGCTACTACCGCGATATCCATTGTTTTAGCCATTTCATTAAAATAATGTATAAAGAACTGTTTACTTTCATTTTCATCAATATCTGTCACTAAACTCCCATGCAGTTTTAAATAGTCTATGTTTAAATCGCTTAAATAATGCAATGGAGAAAATTTAATACCCACACGATCAACCCCAATTTTCACCCCCAATTTTTTGGCTTGTTTGATAAAGGACTTGGAGTTTGAAAAATGTGACAAAACATGAGCTTCATTAATTTCCAATGAGAGATTTTTCAAGACAACTTCAGGAATAGCTTCTAATTGCCGCAAATAACCAGTGCTATTGACTTTATTTGCCAAAGTATCTTCTGAAATATTAAGAGCAAAATTAGTGTGATTTGCAATATCCAGATCGGCTAATTCATTGAGCACATACTGATCAATTAGATAAGCCAAACCTAGTTTCTCAGCAACGGGTATAAAATAACCCGCACCTAACTCCTCCCCTTCCTGATTGCGAATTCGAACAAACACTTCCTTATGCAAATAACTCTTACCATCCGTGACTGCCTGCGCATACAAATTTATTTTTTTCTGTTCTAAAGAATTTCTAATTTCATCTCCACTAATAAACTGGGGATATTTATAAGTATCATGCTCTTTCTGACAATAAAATACGCCTGTATCGCGAGCTTTTTTAACCGCTTGATCTACCATAGACAATAGATTGGAGATAGGTTGATGGAGAAAATAACTTGCAGCCCCCATGTGTGTTTTGCAAATTTTGATATCAGTAATAGTTTGATTCAAAATTTGCTCAAACTCCCTGCACTCCTTTTCAAAAACCAGAGGATCCCTTTCATGGCTAATCAAGGCAAAGGTCGTGCCATTAATTCTTGCCAGCGCGCTAACAGACGATTGTTTCCAATAGTTTTTACATGTTTTAGCTACAGTTAGTACCAATTGATCCCCTTGTTGATACCCTTGCTTCTGATTTAGCTCATCCAAGCCATCTATGACCAGCATCACAACATAACCAGGAATAAATTCATCTTCATTATCCAGAATCAGAGCCAAGTGCTGTAAAAAGTAACGGCGATTGCTCATTCCTGTTAGTGCATCTTGATACACCTGTGTTCTAAGGGATTCTGTTTGTTTCAACTGATCCTGAAATAACGATTTGATCTTAGTAACCATTTGATTCATAGCCAAGGTAACTTGCCTCAATTCAGGGGTTTTGGGAATCTTTGTTTCTACAGGAAACTCATGTTCTGAAATGGCTAACGCTTGGGCAGTTACCCGTTTTAAAGGTTGTAATAAATATCTTATAAAGCAATAGCATAGAACCAAAGCGACTAATGCAAAAATCAGATAAGCATTTACCATTTCTACGGCATTACGCCACAAAGAGGCGTAAACATAGCTTGGATCACTGGTTACTAAAACAACTCCTGCTTGCATCCATCCATCCATAATTAAGGATGACTTTTCAGTCGATGGCCATTTTATCAAGTTGACAAACCATTGTGGTATATCACTTTCTTGTGGCGATTGTTTCTTTAAAATGATAACTTTTCCTTTTATGTCTTTTACCTTAATTGATGAAAAATACCCCCTGTCAAAAACAGCTTTAACCATGGAATTCATGGTAGCTACATCATGATTGATTAAAGATTGGGATAAAGACAGACCTAATGATGTCGCGGTGTCTTGAGCGTTGCTTTCAAGTTGTTGGATAAAAAAATTACGAGCGTTATTCATAGTAATCAAATAAGTTCCTATAAATACGAATAACAACATGATCAGCACACCTACAGCCATTTTCTTAGTTAATGTCATGGTCTATCACCTTTTTTATTCCATACGTTTCATTAGATCATCCCACTTGCCCAAACTTTTTGAGTCGCCCATCAATGAACTCTCTCCTCTTTTTTTGGCAAGCCATAAACCTTCTGCATTAAAGCTATAAACTGGTTTCAAATCAGGCCTTGCCGAAGCTTTCAGAATTTTACTTTCCAAACTGTCAAGGATTAGCGGTTCTGATTCAGGAGTAGGGTAAAAAGACAGCACCATATGGGCCTGGTTTAGAGTAAGGGAAGCAGCATAAGTAATTCTTAACTGGTCAGAAGGAACACCAACAGCGACTAATGTAAAATATTTTATTATGGCAAAATCTTCACAATCACCTCCCCCATCAACAATAAATTCTACTGGTGATTTCCAATAATCATCACTTGCACCAGTTATTGGGTCAGTTTCATAATTAAATTGATTAAAGAAAGAGTTTACTTTTTCCAGTTGTATTTTTACTGGCTTTTTTTTAAGCGATTGAATTAAATTTGCCCATGCGTTAAACCGTTTCCGCGTGTCTCCCTGATAGGATTGCGCCAATTTCTGAATTTTTTCTACATTGATTAGAGGTGCGGCTTGAGTGGAAATGCTTGTTACATAGCAAAACATCAAGCCAACCCAAGTGGATAAAATTGGCTTATATCGAAGAAACTTCAAAATACCAGCTTTCAGGCTGTTTGATTTTTGAGCTGCAGAAGCTTTTAAAGAGAAGTAGTCAGCCCTATTGCGAATCTTTAAAAGCATCTGCCGCAAAAAAAGCAATAGCTCTAAAATAACACTCTGAAGCTCCTCAGCTATAGCACTAAGCTTTTTTTGGCGGCTCTTTGAAAGTAACCAAGACCCCTTCAACATGCGCCAATTCCTTTAGTCTTTCCATTCCATTACCAGCATGCCCTCTGTATTCATAAGGACCAACAAAAACGGATAGTAGATCTTTATAAGGGCTCATGAAGGCAGTAAAGCCTAATCCATTTAACCGTTTAACCAAAGCCATAGCATTATTTCTATTTCTGAAAGAGCCTGCTGATATATACCATAGCTTCGGCGTTATTTGCTGAGGATAAGTCGTGTTTTTATCCACCATCGACTTGGTTAAACGAGTTTTCTCCATGTTCTTAACAGGATGAGTGAGAACCATAGGATTATCCGTATTATTAGGATAAGGAATCTCATCCATTTTTCTATTCAATAAAATATTGGTCTGAGCTGACGAGAACACGTCATTATTAACCACATTTACGGGCAATCTCAAATTCAAATATTTTAATAAACAACCCATACCATTCAGAATTCTATAACGGGAAAGTACCTCATCATTTTCTGCCCGAGCCAGTTCAATTTGTGATTGATAATATTCATTTTGAGAATCGAGTAAATCGAGGAGTGTCCTTTTACCCACCTTAAACTCATCTTGATAGGCAAGACGTGTTTTTCTTGATGCCATAACGTGTTGCTTCAAAGGCTGTATGCGCAAGGCCGAGGCAACATAAGCATTCCAGGCTAAACGGATAGTTTCTTTCAACTCCAGTAGTGTTCTATTTTTTGTTTCATAAGCTTCCTGGACTTGATAAGCGGTTTCTCTTATACGCGCGGCATCAGCACCACCACGAAATGCATTGTAATTCATTCTTACAGCCACCGTGTCCGAATCATTGGGACCGATGAGACCACCCAGGTTCTTGTTTTTTGAGCTATTCAAAACCAGATTAACCTCCGGGTAATAGGCTGCTCTGGCAACATCATACTGAGCCTTAGCTTCTTTGATATCAGCGTAACTTGATTTCACTGTTGGGTGATTATCCAGTCCTTTTTCTATAATCCTGGCTAAATTATTAGGTAAACTGTTCCTTGCTGGAACACGAGGCATTTGAAGATTCTCTGGCCATTTACCTACTGTTTTTGCATAATTAATCTTAACCTCTTGCAAATCAGCCAAAGCACTTATTTTATTAGCCTCAGCGAGAGCCAACCTCGCATTAGCCTGATCGACTTCTGCCGCTCTGGTAATCCCGGCGGTAGCCCGTTCTTTTATCATCTTAAAAACCGCTTTATGTGCTTTAAGATTTTCGATGGAGTAAGCATATAAACGCTCATGCAGTAACACAGCAAAATAATTTTTGGTAATTTCCAACGCCAAATCTTCAGCGATACCCTGAGTTTTCCATTTTTGGGCCTGAGTAAGGTATTGATTGCGCTTAACCTCATTAATTATTCCACCACCAGCAAACAATCGTTGCCTTAATTCCACAGCTGATTCAACTATATTTAGGGTAGTACTGGGGGTATCGTCTATCGCTGCAGAGGTTGGGTTAACGCTTCTTTGACGACCAAATCCGCCAGTCACATCAATAGAAGGGTATAAAGCACCCTTTGCTTTATCAATTGCCTGTTTTGCTGACAAACCTTTTGCAGTATTCAGTAAAATATCGGGGTTAGCGATCATGCCATATTGTACTGCTTCATAGAGAGTATCGGCAGTAGCGTAGGAAGAAGTTAGCAATGCAGCTACAAACAGCGCCTTTCTCATTCCTCATTCCTTATTATTGTTATTTTATTAATTAGCTATATAGTAACGTATAACCTTAAATGAAATAACGCCTTACTACAATATAATTTTATTTCTTTTAATGTGTTATTAATATTAATAACCTTTTGATTTGATGGAATTTTGCCACCATGAGTAGTCAATTACCAATACTGACCGTGAGCCAACTAAATAGACAAGTGAAAGGTTTTCTTGAAAATGAAATAGGTCTTGTGCATGTCGAAGGTGAAATTTCCAATCTAAGTAAACCCTCTTCAGGACACTACTATTTCACCCTGAAAGACAGTGCAGCGCAAATTCGTTGTGCGTTTTTTAAAAATAGACACTCCGGTTCTGTGCTTAGAAATTTTAATGATGGTCAACAAGTTGTTGCCAGCGGTAAATTAAGTCTTTATGAAGCTCGGGGAGAATATCAACTTATTGTTGAAGAGATAGTTGAAGCAGGAATTGGAGTTCTCTACCAACGATTTGAAGAGTTAAAAATCAAACTGGCCAACGAAGGCTTGTTCAATCCTGAAAGAAAAAAACCACTGCCCAGAATACCCGAAACAATTGGAGTCATTACATCACCTACTGGAGCAGCCATCCAGGACATTCTCTCGACTCTGGCCCGTCGATTCCCAATAGCCAAAATTATTATTTACCCGAGTGAGGTACAGGGGCAAACCGCTCCTCAACAACTAGTCAAAGCCTTAAAACTGGCTAATGACCATAATCGATGTCAAGTTCTCATCCTGGCGCGTGGCGGTGGGAGCATTGAAGACTTATGGGCATTTAACGATGAATACCTTGCTCGACAAATTGCAATCAGCTCAATTCCTGTTGTTTCTGGTGTTGGTCATGAAACAGATTTCACCATTGCTGATTTTGTAGCAGATTATCGTGCGGAAACGCCTACTGCGGCCGCTGCAGCTGTTACCCCAAGCCGCATCGAATTATTCAATATTCTTGATACTGCTATTTCTCGATTGCATGATGCCATCATCAGACTAGTCAAAGGATTACAATTAAAACTTAATCATTTGATGGATAAAATTGCCTCACCAAGACACACCATCTCAACATACTGGCAAACGGTAGATTACCTGGAGAGACAGTTGATATCTGCTATTACGCAATTTATTAACTTAAAAATTAACAAAGTAAATCTTTTCTCAACGCAATTACAAGCAAACAATCCAAAAACACAAATTGAACGAACTAAAACCCAACTACGGCAATTAATAATGCAATTAACCCAAGAGATTCGCATAAAAGTAAACCAACTGAAAAATCAACTGTCTACTGATCTGTCCACTTTGCATGCTGTAAGTCCCTTGGCTACACTAGATAGAGGGTATGCCATTGTGAGCAAAAACCAAAAAATACTCTTTACTGCCCAACAAGCACAAATTGGAGATACTATTGATATCCGTTTAGCAAAAGGTAGTCTTGCTTGTGAGGTCACCCAAATTAAGGATTGATTGAAATCATGAAGAAACTACTACATTCATTAGTCTGTCTATTTATATTGGTGAATTCAGCCAAGCTATCCTATGCCCTGGCCCTGCCAGAAAACCATTCTGTCAATGGCGGGCTCACTATTATTCCTATAGATATAAATCAGAAGCCTGAAGCTTACTTTGAGGGGAAACGTATCCCTGTTCTTCCCAGCCCCCAACCCCGGCAATGGTTGTTAATCGTTGCAATCCCTCTTAAAAATACCAACTCTGTTCAATACATCAACGTGACAAAACCCATTAAAGCTTCCATTCCCTTTCATGTTAGTGAAAAATTTTACAATACCCAATTTTTAAATATAAAAGACATAAGTAAAGTGGACCCCCAACCTGAAGATTTAATCCGCATTGAAAAAGAAACCAAAAAATTAACCCAAATTTTTGCTAATTACTCAAACGCTAATCCATTTGAGAAACAATTCACAGCGCCTCTGAGAGGGCCTGTAACCAGCTTGTTTGGTTTAAAAAGAGTTTATAATAAGCAGCCAAGGGATCCACATTCTGGACTAGACATCGCCGCTGACCAGGGGAAACCAGTGTATGCGGTAAATCAGGGGATTGTAGCAGACACCGGTGATTATTTTTTCACAGGCAATACTGTTATACTTGATCATGGCATGGGAGTATTCTCAGTTTATGCTCATCTCAGCAAAATTCTAGTTAAAACAGGAGAACCTGTCAAACAAGGGCAAGAGCTTGGATTGGTTGGTATGACAGGAAGAGTAACAGGCCCCCATCTTCACTGGACTATGGTAGTTAACCAAACCTTGGTTGAGCCTTTACTTTTTGTACCGTTTCGTAAAATCACAGTTGCTCCGATTACACCAGATAAAAAATCAAACAAATCAACACAAGATGCAACGACAAAATCATGATTAACGAATTAACGACCAGTTTAAATGTGATTGTCACTCAGACACAAAATAACCTGAAAACTTTAGGGATAATACTACTAATTCCCTGGTCAATATTTTTTGTTAGTCATTTTATTAGTAATAAAATTTTACTTCTTGGCATTATCCCAAGACATATTTTGGGCCTTCCGGGGATACTATTGGCGCCTTTACTTCACGCTAACTTTAATCACTTATTTTTTAACTCCATCCCCTTACTGGTTTTAAGTAATTTTATTTTGATTAATGGGGTTCATTATTATTTGATTGTCACAATAATGATAACCCTTTTTAGCGGAACAATGATTTGGTGTTTTGCTAAACGCGGTATACACATAGGGGCCAGTGGTTTAATTACAGGCTACTGGGGATTGCTGGTATATAACATTTACCAAACCGGTACCTTAACCACTATTATTCTTGGTCTGCTTAGCCTGTATTATTTTGCAGGTATTTTTCTGGGAATTTTCCCAGGTGAAAAAGGCGTATCCTGGCAAGGTCACTTGTTTGGGCTATTATCAGGTTTTCTCACTAGTTATTCATTAGAAATCTATCCCGGATTATTGTTAATCATTTAGTTATATTCCACTAATAATCCATTCAACTCTATGCTATTCTTAAAAATAAAAACCAATCGAGAACCACGATGAAGATATTGAAACCAAAAGCATTTTTACTAGCCAGTGTGTTTGCTTTATCAGCATCCCCTGTATTTGCTGTTGATGGTTGTTGCAGTAGAATGGGAGGGATAAATTATTGTGATTCTTCTGCTGGTCGTCTTGTTTGCAATAATGGTTTCTATTCAACTTGCTATTGCACTCGTCATGCTGTAATGGATTTACAACTTCTTATGGGATGTTGTTTATGGCATGGCGGAGTCTATCCACAATTAAATTCATCAGGTCTTGTAGTTTGCAATGATGGGTATGTTTCGGAAGAATGCTCATTACAAAAACCTGTAGAGCAAATTTCTGTTTATTGATTAGCTCTGAGTTACAGCTGCTGGAGTATGGGTTGATGAAGGAGCAAGATGGTCTTCTTCTACTTCGTTAACTCTGCGCTTTTCAATCAACTCGCCAAAGCATAGGGCACTCATCACTATCAACAAATAACCTGCCGTTGAATAGCATAAAATAGTATCGGAAATTGAACCTATACAAAAAGAAAATAAAACGCCTAAAAGAATAGGTCTTGAGCTAGTCAATTGAAACGATGTAATAAACAAACTCGCTAAAAATATAACTAAAAGCCCGAGGCCAATTAACCCTTGTTCAGCTAAAGTCATCCAGTACTGACTGTGCGGATCCGTCAGCTCTTTACCCCAACTGGGAACAGGGATGTCTCGTGAGTAACTGTATTTAAATCCGCCTGTACCTATTCCAATCAGAGGATGTTGCATCATCAATTGCTTGGCATAATGATGAAACTGCATTCTATAGCCTATCGATGTATTTTTATTGTGTTGCTTTAATAATTTGATATCCTGGATTAAATCATAAATTCTGGTTTGCATCACAGGGCTATGGTGATATGCCAAGGCAATAATACCGCTAAAAATAATAATCCCTGCCAATGCCTGTTTGAAGTTTAATTTTTGTATCAAAAGCAATAACATCAAAATAAAGTAGACTAAGTAACCAGTTCTTCCAGTATTTATAAAAAGTACTTGATAACTGGTTAACAGCATCATGAAAATATAAATAGCTCGTAACCAGCCCCAACTTTGAAAAGCCAGCAATCCTGTTAAATAGGCTGCTAATGCCACCATAAAACCGGTAATAATATGATTATAGAAAACCTCGCCAGGATCTTCAGACGCAATAATATTTTTAGCTTTCAATATGGAAATAACACAAGTAATAAAAATAGCAGCTAAATAGCTATTGATACTCCAGGTCCTCACTTTAGGATTAATAAAACCAGTTGCTAAAATAGGGAGATAAATTAATTTACAATATTTACCAATGACCATCCATTGCATTGAATAGGGAGCGGGGCTCCATAAGCTTGCAATAACGACAAAGAGAAATAAACAACATGCAGCGCGTCCCCACAAGGTATTATAGGCATAAAAAATATGTTTTCTGTATTGTGGAGTAATCAATACCGCAATTAAACTGCAAATAAAACAAACAGATTTTATCGTAGGGCTGATCGGAATAAAAAACATAAATAAAATAAAGAAAAAAGGAGCTAATAAAATACCCTTGGCATCCATTATATTTAATCGCACTATTTTTCCTCTTCTATAAGATTTACACCGGGTAATTTATTAATATCCTTGTCTTTATATATTTGCTTGACCCCACGATAAAAAGCACCTTGCGCCCCAAACACTGCAAATAAAAAGCCTGCCTTACCGTCTAAAAATCCTTTCTGTAAAAAAAGACACCTGACAAACATCCATAGGGCACTAAAAAAAGTTTTTACCAATCCAGCATTTTCATTGGACTCTATACGAATTTTGGCACTATAAGAAGAGTATTTGTTAAGTTTGTAAAGTACATGATTTACATCTTGAAAAGAATGATGCCAAATTGGTTTTTTTAGTTTTCCCACCCTCGCATTGGCAGGAATCAATACTTTTTCATGAACGATGTCTTTGCTATAAGAAGCATTCTCTCTTTTAAATAATCGTATATGCCTTTTAGGGCTTCCTGAATATTTTAAAACTTGATTATAAAAAATCATTTGTATAGGAATACGAAATGCATCTGCTGTATCCGCTGAAATGGCCTGTAATATTTCCTGACGCAATTCCGAGCTGACTGATTCATCAGCATCAAGATTTAAGACCCAATCTCCTTTAGCCTTCCGTAAAGCCCTATCCTTTTGGATACCATAGCCTTGCCAATCTGTTGAAAATACTTTATCCGTGTACTCCCTGGCTATAGCTAATGTATTATCTGTGCTACCAGAGTCCAATACAATGATTTCATCTGCAAAATGAACAGACTCCAAGCACCGCCTTATGTTGGCTTCTTCATTTTTAGTGATAATGATTACGGATAGCATGGCTCTATATCAATTCAAAATAAATATTATATCGATAATTAAGCGAGATTGTAACAAGGCAAAAAGGAATAATATTCGTTTAGTGGTACAAAAAGTAATCTTGATGATGATTGCCTGTTATGCCCATAAGCATGTTAGGCAATTGTTATCTCTCGATGATTATGATTTTTGTCTGTACATAACAAAAAATTTGTCATGTACAGAACTGAAGATGGTTCCAGTTTAACAAACACCTTCTCTATGGTCATGACTATCAAAATGTAATTTACCGTCTTTAACTCGCAAAGTGACATGACCACCATGCATTAATTTACCAAACAATAGTTCATCAGCAAGCGGTTTTTTGATGTTTTCCTGAATCAACCTTGCCATAGGCCTTGCTCCCATGGCTTTATCATAACCATGCTCCATCAACCATTCCCTGGCTGACTTATCAACTGTAAAAGTGACACCTTTGTGACTTAATTGTTCATCCAACTCCATAATGAATTTGTCAACGACTAATCCTATAGTCTGTGTATCCAACGGAGCAAAATTGATAATAGCATCCAAACGGTTTCTAAACTCTGGGCTAAATTGCTTTTTAATTGCTTCCAATCCATCATTGGTATTGTCTTGCGTTGAAAAACCTATGGAGTTACGAACAATTTCACTTGCTCCTGCATTACTGGTCATTACAAGTATGATATGCCTGAAATCAGCTTGACGACCGTTAGTATCGGTTAAAGTGCCATGATCCATTATCTGCAACAACAAATTAAAGACATCAGGATGTGCTTTTTCAATTTCATCAAGTAACAGAACAGCATGTGGGTTCTTAGTAACGGCTTCAGTCAATAAACCACCTTGATCATACCCTACATAGCCAGGAGGTGCTCCAATCAAACGGGAAACAGTGTGCTTTTCCATGTACTCTGACATATCAAAACGTAACAACTCTATACCTAACACATTAGCCAGCTGCCTTGTTACTTCTGTCTTTCCAACACCAGTTGGTCCGGCAAACAAGAAACAGCCTACTGGCTTCTGAGGCTCTCTAAGTCCGGATCTACCCAATTTGATAGCTGAAGCCAGTGCAGTAATTGCCTGATCTTGGCCATACACCAATAACTTTAAATCACGTTCCAGGTTGCGCAGCGTATCTTTGTCGCGTGCAGACACCTTTTTAATTGGGATACGAGCTATTTTTGCGACAACACTCTCGATTTCAGTCACGCTAATAATTTTTTTACGTTTATTTGCCGTCAATAAGTTCTGATAAGCGCCTGCTTCATCCACCACATCAATCGCTTTGTCAGGCAAAAACCGATCATTGATGTATTTCGCAGATAACTCTGCTGCCGCTTTTAATGAAGGAATTGAAAATTTTACTCCATGGTGAGCTTCCAATTTGCCTTTTAATCCTTTTAATATTTCAAAAGTTTCATCGATTGTTGGTTCTGAAATATCAATTTTTTGGAATCGTCTTGCCAAGGCTCTGTCTTTTTCAAATATTCCACGATATTCCTGATAGGTCGTTGAGCCAATACATTTCAATTCACCATTTGCCAATAATGGTTTAATCAGGTTGGAAGCATCCATGACCCCTCCAGATGCAGCACCTGCGCCAATAATCGTGTGAATTTCATCTATGAATAAAATGGCTCCTTCTTGCTGACCTAACTGTTTGAGTACAGCCTTCAAGCGTTTTTCAAAATCCCCTCTGTATTTTGTTCCAGCTAATAGCGCACCCAAATCAAGCGAGTAGACAACGCAGCCTCTTATGGAATCTGGAATTTCGCCATCCACTATGCGTCTGGCTAAACCTTCTGCGATAGCCGTTTTACCTACACCTGCCTCGCCAACTAATAAAGGATTATTTTTACGACGTCTGCAAAGCACTTGAATGGTTCTTTGTATCTCTTCATGACGTCCTATCAACGGATCTATCTTGCCTTGTTTTGCACGTCTATTAAGATTAGTGCAATAACTATCGAGCGGAGATTCATTACCCTCAGGGGTCATCATATCTTCGTCCATAGAGGAATTCATGTTTTCATGCATATCGTTATTTTGATATTTTGATACTCCATGAGAAATATAATTAATCACATCAAGGCGGGTAATGTTTTCACGTCGTAAAAAATACACAGCCTGACTTTCTTGCTCACTAAAAATCGCAGCTAATACATTAGCTCCAGTGACTTCAGTTTTACCTGCTGATTGCACATGAAATACCGCGCGCTGTAAAACCCTTTGAAAACCTAATGTTGGTTGAGTTTCCCTGTCCAGTTCATCTTCAGGAATTCTTGGGGTTGTTTCATCAATGAATTCGATTAAATCACGGCGTAATGCCTCGATGTTCGCATCACAAGCCTGTAATACATTTCCTGCTGCTGGATTATCAAGCAAAGACAACAGCAAATGTTCAACAGTCATGAACTCATGACGCTTTTCTTTTGCTTCCTTGAAAGCTAGATTCAAGGTGAATTCTAGTTCTTTATTTAACATTGTCATTGCTCCTTACCAACCCACCACCAGTTTACTCCGGTTCCATACTAGATAATAATGGATGTTGATTCATTCTGGCGTATTCATTTACCAGGGCGACTTTTGTTTCTGCTATGTCTCGTGTAAACACTCCACAAACCCCCTTCCCTTGAAAATGAACCTGTAACATCACCTGAATCGCAATCTCCTCATTTAAGTGAAAAAAGTGCTTCAGTACCTCTACCACAAAATCCATTGGCGTATAGTCATCATTGAGCAATAAAACCTTATACTTCCTTGGCCGTTTAATAGCTGTGCTAATTTCTGTGCTAAGCTCTGTATCAGCTATCCCGGTTTGTATGATTTCCTCTAAATTTTGCCTGCTCATAACTAACAACCTCTTACTATTTTTATAGACTCCCTACACGCATTTGGCCAGTAAATTTAGCTAATTTTAATGAAAAATTTAGTCATTGAAATAATCAATAGCATAGTGATTAGATACGATTCACTCAAATGTGTACTATTTGTTACTTACCACTAAGTTTTTCTTAAGAGATTGAGCTACCGCTAATCAGTGGCGTTGCATCACTATTACCATGCATAAAGTTCCTACTCAATTCCCATGAACTCGTAAGATTGATAAACCTAATGGTTAAAGATACTACCAATAATCTTGAAAGGATAATCCCAGTCTTTCATGAACAACGTATTGACACTCAGTAAAGCTATAGAAACTGAATGGTCAATATGCATTGTTCAGAAAGAACATGTGATAATTCCTCGGTTTACATATGCTTAATCATGGCGTCTGCAAAACCAGAGCTGCTTACTAACGTCGCTCCTTGCATGCCACGTTCAAAATCATAAGTTACGGTTTTGGCTTCTATCGCGCCTTCCATACCGCTGATAATCAAATCAGCCGCTTCATACCACCCCATATGACGTAACATCATTTCAGCCGAAAGAATAATAGAACCAGGGTTCACTTTATTCTGACCAGCGTATTTAGGTGCTGTTCCATGAGTTGCTTCAAACACAGCCATTTGATCACTAATGTTCGCTCCAGGAGCTATACCTATTCCACCAACCTGAGCAGCCAACGCATCAGAAATATAATCTCCATTCAAATTTAATGTAGCAATGACACTATAGTCTTCAGGTCTTAACAGGATTTGTTGCAAAAAGGCATCCGCGATCACATCATTAATGATAATCTGCTTACCGGTTTTAGGATTCTTAAATTCCAGCCATGGCCCACCCTGGTATTCTTTTGCACCAAAAGAATCACGGGCAACCTGATACCCCCAATCTTTAAAAGCCCCTTCAGTAAACTTCATGATATTGCCTTTGTGTACCAAAGTCACAGTACTGCGGTCATTGTCTATCGCATACTGAATTGCCGCTTTGACAAGTCGAGTGGTACCTTCTTTGGAAACAGGCTTTACACCAATACCACAATGCTCAGGGAATCGAATTTTCTTGACCCCCATTTCCTGAGTTAAAAATTGAATCACTTTTTTAGCTTCTGGAGTATCTGCCTGCCACTCAATACCAGCATAAATATCTTCAGAATTTTCCCTGAAAATAACCATATCGGTCTTCCATGGCTCCCGGACTGGACTTGGAACACCATTAAAATAACGAATTGGACGTAAACAAACATAGAGATCCATGTCCTGGCGAATAGCCACATTCAATGAACGTATACCGCCACCAACGGGGGTAGTTAAAGGGCCTTTAATTGAAACCACATATTTTTTCATGGCATCCAGAGTTTCTTTGGGAAGCCATTGATCGCCACCATAAACCTTAGTAGCCTTTTCCCCAGCATAAACTTCCATCCAGGCAATTTTTCTCTTGTTGCCATATGCTTTTTGAACTGCAGCATCAACAACACGGATCATGGGAGGTGTTACATCAACTCCAATACCATCACCCTCAATAAAAGGAATAATTGGATTATCAGGAACACGAAGTGAAAGGTCAGCAGCAACAGTAATAGCTTCGCCTTGGGCAGGCACTTTGATTTTATCGTATGTCATTGACGACTCCATAAATTTAGAGAAATTAATGATAGCATGTGATAATCAGGTTTCCCAAATATCAATTACGACTATTAATTATTTTTAGCTAAGTTAGCTCAGATTGGAACTAGGCATGAAGCAACATCTTAATTTGTTCTGCCAACTGATCGTAACCGGCTTCAACGTTAATATAATCACGTTTAGCGAGATAGACTGATAAAGATCCATCATCTGTAGCCGAAGGTTTTTGCAAAACACCATTAAAACCCTGCATTTTTAAACGTAAATAGTCACTTAATTTAGTGACCAGATAAAAGTTTCTATAATAATTGTCAGGATTCATATACAAAGCTTTTGCATCCTTGGCAAGTTCATGTCCTGGTAAATAATCCTTTAAGGAATAGGATGAGTTATTATGAACAGCGATTACTTTACCCTCTGGTAGTAACGCCTTAATTTTGTCTGCAAGTTTCTTCACTTCCTGATGCGCTTCAGGAGTATAGTAACTGTATTGCACCAAGGTTTTTTTGATCCCTTTATCAGTAAAAATGCGATTGGGGTCAAATTCATAACGTTGGTTATTTAAGTGAAATACTATATTTCGACCGCCGGAATGAATAAGCGTAATAAGACTTCCACCCTCTTTTCTAATGACAGCTTTTGCAGCTTTTAATGCAGTTTGTTCATTATGGTGTACATGAACAAAGGTCTTGCCTTGACCTTTGGTTTGTTGAATTATTACAGGCTCATCCCCGACCATAACTCTATGATTCACTGCACAACTTGTTTGAGCGATAATTGCCATAACAACCAATACCCATTTCATGAATAAGAGTCACCGTAATGAATAAAATTGTGTAATTGTATAGTGATTGGCCATAAAAAATCAATCTTGGTTTAAATTACAATCAACAGGAAACGGATAAATGATGCAATAAAGCGGTTGCTGTCAATAACCAAAAAATTTATCATTAATTTCCACTATCAAAGCAATCACAAAATGCCGCAATTAATACTTTTTAATAAACCTTATGGAATCCTGACTCAATTTACTGGCGAATTACCCGAACAAACTCTCTCGGCATTTATTAAATTTCCCGGTTTTTATGCGGCTGGACGTCTGGACAAACAAAGTGAAGGTTTGCTTATCTTAACTGACGATGGAAAATTACAACATCGGCTAACCCACCCAAAATTTGACAAAAAGAAATATTACTGGGTTCAAGTAGAGGGTGCTCCTACAGACAAAGATTTACAACCGTTACGAAAAGGCCTGGTTATCAAAGATATTACTTTTTTACCTGCCGAGGCTAAATTGATTTCAGAGCCAAAAATCTGGCCACGAATTCCACCAATAAGAGAAAGGAAAAATATACCAACCACCTGGCTAGAAATTATATTAAGAGAAGGAAAAAATCATCAAATAAGAAAAATGACTGCCGCTATCGGTTTTCCTACTTTACGTTTAATCAGACACCGGATTGGTGATTGGCAGTTAGATGAACTCAAGCCTGGAGAATATAAGCTTATCAACCTGATTAACGATAAACTGAGCGAGTCAACAAGGAAGAATCACCCAAGACTCGGATCCAGGGCCAAATAATCATACCCAAAATGGCACTTGTCACAGGCATTACCAGGTTATAATTAAAACCTAACAGAGCATCAATAAATAAAATAATTGATTGATATAGAAAACAAAAGAACCCTACCAGGCAAACTTGCTGGATTAGCGAGAAAAACTGAACTCGCCTGGATTTAGTTGACGCTATCCAGGTTACTAATAGCAATGCGAATGAATGTTCACCGATCACGGTTGACAAGAGCACATCCAGTAATAAGCCAGCTATCAACAAAGCGGTTAGTTTAAATTTACCTGGTAAATAATATTCAATATACAAAACTAATAATAATACCCAAGGAGGTCGAAAAATTGAGATTAACTCTGGCATCGGCAGTATTGATAAAGCAAGCGCCGCGACAAACCCCAATCCTAAACGAATATGAAGCGCACTCATGCTGTAGTCTCCTCAGCATTCAATCGCTCATTAATTTGAGCAGTTAACTCTTCTTGTTCACTATCAGGCCAAATCAATAACACCAACCTGTTACGATTCAATAATGCAACAGGGCTCACTGTGACTTTGACAAAATCTTCACCGGGAATACTCTTAACTTCCTCAACGCGGCCTACAGGGTAACCCTCAGGATATCTTCTGCCTAAACCGGACGTTACTAGCACATCACCTGGATGAATAGAAGACGTTTTCGGTAAATTAATCAAAGATAGCTCTTCAATATCATTGGTACCTACAAGAATTGCGCGCTCTCCGGTTCGATTATTTCTTACTGGCACAGCACTCTTTGAATCTGAAATCAGCAATAAAGTGCTTGTCATCGGTCCTACATCAATAACCTGCCCCATCACTCCCTTGGCATCCAGCACTGGTTGTCCCACGTAGACACCATCACGTGTGCCTTTGTTTAAGACGACGACCTGCCTTGCCTGGCTTGTATCAACAGCAAGTATTTGGGCAGCCATGACTCTCATATCAGCCTTGGATGAAGTCAATAATAATTCCTTTAATTGCGAATTTTCCCTTTGAATAACGATTAATTTTTGCAATTCAGCTTCCAGCATTGTTTGCTTGTATTTTAAACGCATATTTTCATCTATCAGTGCCTTTTTGGCGCTAACCAATGACTGAACCCAGCCTATGACTCGAACAGGATAATCTACTGCATATTGCAAGGGGGAAACTATTAGTGAAAAACCGCTGCGAACAAAATCCAGGTATCGATAATGATAATCAGAAAACATCAGAAGAATAGAAAAAGCAAGGGCAAACACAAATCCTAGAGAACTGTGTCCGCCCTTGGCAAATAATCTATTATGTTTATTATTCTGTTGAGAGGAAATCACCGCCGCGCAAATCCATGGTTTCTAGAGCTTTACCACCACCACGCGCAACGCAGGTTAATGGATCTTCAGCTATTAATACAGGTAATCCAGTTTCTTCCATCAACAAGGTGTCTATATTTTTCAACAGAGCACCTCCGCCTGTTAAAACCATACCTCTTTCAGCAATATCTGCAGCTAACTCGGGTGGAGCAAGTTCTAAAGCAGCCCGAACCGCGCCAACTATCCCTGATAGAGGTTCCTGTAGTGCTTCCAAGATTTCAGCGCTTGTTAAAGTAAAGCTACGTGGCACACCTTCTGCAAGATTTCTACCTCGTACCTCGATCTCAAATAAATCCCGACTCGGGAAAGCTGAACCAATTTCATGCTTAATACGCTCAGCAGTTGTTTCTCCGATGAGGGTTCCATAATTACGGCGTACGTAGGATACGATTGCATCATCAAATTTATCGCCACCAATACGTACTGATTGGTGATAAACGATTCCGCTTAGAGAAATAATCGCCACTTCTGTGGTACCACCGCCTATATCAACTACCATGGAACCGCTAGCTTCTTCAACGGGCATTCCGGATCCTAATGCCGCAGCCATTGGCTCTTCAATAAGGAATACTTCTCGAGCACCAGCACCCATTGCAGATTCACGAATTGCCCTACGTTCCACTTGCGTAGAACCACAAGGAACACAGACCAAAACTCGCGGACTGGGTCGTAAAAATTTGTTTTCATGCACTTTGTGTATAAAGTGCTGTAACATCTTCTCAGTAACAAAAAAGTCAGCAATAACCCCATCTTTCATAGGTCTTATCGCATTAATATTACCAGGGGTTCTTCCCAGCATGCGTTTGGCTTCAAGACCAACAGCGGCGACACGCTTCTGGCCTGATTCATTACGCAATGCCACTACAGAAGGTTCATTGAGAACAATCCCCTTATCTCTTACGTAAATCAATGTATTAGCCGTTCCCAAATCGATTGATAAATCGCTAGAAAACACGCCTCTTAATTTCCTGAACATACGCAGTACTACCCCGTTGTTTTTTTGATTGCTACTTTATCCTATATTTGGATAAAAATCGACAGTTGCAGCATAAGAATTTTATACACCTTACATCTGCTTTTAACCGGATCCCATAGTAAAAGCAATGCTTTCGTATGGGATCAAGCTCATTTACGCTATAAAACATGATTTACGTTTTATATTGCACTTGAATTAATTAATTACGAATATTTCTTTCAATTTTTCTCTATTTTTATCTACAAAGCGCTGTCCAATACCCTTGACTTCAGCAAGCTCTTCCAGAGATTTAAAACCTTGATGATTTTCTCTATAAGCAATGATAGCTTCAGCCCGTTTTTTTCCTATCCCCTTAAAAGAGCCTGTTAAAGAATTAACATCCGCTGTATTAAGGTTAATTTTACCCTTAACAATGACTTGTTTAGCCGGTATTTTTTGAGGCTCGTTCTCAGCATGAGAAGAGAGAGGGATAACAATAAATGACAAAAAAATAGCAATGAGTCTTGCTTTCATAAATTTCTCCTAATTGTTGGACTATACGGCTCGTTCCAGAGCCGCGAGCGAGTATCTCAATTTTTCAAACAAGAGTCTAGCCAATTTCAAATTATTTTTTCTGTGAAAAACTATAAAGAACGTACGATACACAGGAGGTGAGTTTTTTTACCATGTCCAAATGCAGGAACTCGTTCGGGCCATGGGCATTGGAATGGGGGCCTAAAACACCGGTTATCATAAATTGTGCTTTGGGGAATTGCTCTCCTAACATACTCATAAATGGAATTGTTCCCCCTTCCCCCATATAGGCAGCGGGTTTATCATAATAAGTCATTGATGCTTCAGATGCCGCTTTCGCTAACCAATCGGAAAGTAAAGGAGCATTCCATCCTCTGGAACCTCCATTTTGTATTTGAAAATCAACCTTTGCATTGTAAGGAGGGTTTTGGGTCAAGGATTCTTTTATTGCGACAGAAGCTACTGCCGGGTCAACCAGGGGTGGAAGACGCATAGATAATTTAAAAGACGTCACAGGACGCATCACATTCCCTGCATCAGCTATAGCCGGAAAACCATCCGCGCCAGTCACTGTCAAGGCAGGTCGCCATGTCCTGTTTAATATTAATTGCTGTTTGTCTTGAATAACGGGTTTGGCAGAATCTATCCATGGAAATTCACTATAAACTTGCTCACCTAGAATTTCCGCACATTGTTTCGCTTGTTTTATTCTCTCATCAGGAATATCACAATACAACTGAGGCAATTTAATCTCTCCGGTGTATTCGTCTTCTATTCTGCTGATCAATTGCCGGGCTACTCTGAAACTGTCTGCCACTATACCACTGGCACTCCCTGAATGAATGCCTTCACTAATCAATTCAACCGTTAATTTACCCACCAAATTACCACGCAATGACGTTGTCATCCACAACTGCTCATAATTACCTGCCCCGGAATCAAGGCAAATAACCAATGATGGTTTACCAATACGCTCTTTTAGCAGTTCAATATAAAAAGGCAAATCGTAGCTGCCACTTTCCTCACACGCTTCAATGATTAATACACAACGAGGATATGGCAAACCTTGTTGTTCCAAGGCGCGAATAGCCGTGAGTGAGGCATAAGCGGAATATCCATCATCTGCTCCTCCTCTTCCGTATAACAATCCATTTTTCAATACAGGTTTCCATGGATGTAAATCGTCACTCCAGCCTGACATCTCAGGTTGCTTATCCAAATGCCCATAAAGTAGCACAGTGTCATCAATTTGGCCTGGTATTTCCATAAATAGTAATGGAGTTCTATTTTTCAGGCGAACAATCTCCAGTGTCATCCCTTTGGGAGCATGGGCCTTACACCAATTAGCGATGTGATTAGCCGCTTGCTCCATATAACCATGTTCTTCCCATTTTGCATCAAAGTGAGGCGATTTATTAGGGATTTTTATGTAGTCACATAAACTTGGCAATATCTCTTCTTGCCATTGTTGGCATATGTAATCATACAATCCTTGGGGTTTGAACATGTGCTTGCTCCTTGATAATTGCCACAATCTTATCAGCGGCAGATTCAACTTTTAACGCTTTGATTTTATTGTCTATTTCATCCTTTTTTTGCATTACTTCCTGTATTGCCTGTAATAAGGTCTCTGTTTTCAATAACTCATCCTGAATCACAACACTGATTCCTAATCCCTGAAAGTACTTTGCATTTTGAATTTGATCCCCTCTGCTCACTTGCGAAGAGATTGGAATTAAAATATGCGGTTTTCCTAATGCTAATATTTCATACAATGAATTGGCTCCTGCCCGAGAGATCACCACAGAAGAAGCAGCGAACAGATCAGCCAACTCTTCATTAGCGTATTCAAATTGACAATATCCCTCCATGCCAACCAATGAAGAATCAAGTTTTCCTTTGCCACAAAGATGAATGACTTGAAATTCTGATATCAATTGCTTCAAAGCGCTTCGAATACAACTGTTAATCGAACCAGCTCCTAAACTTCCTCCCACTACAAGCAGGCAAGGTTTCGAGGAATTAAATCCGCACAACTCCAATCCTTTCATTCGATTGCCAGTCAATAACTGTTGACGAATTGGGGTACCTGTCACTTCTATTTTATCCTGGCGCTTAAAGTACTTTTTGCCAGCATCAAAAGTAAGACATATTTTATTGACGAAAGGAAAAGACAGGCGATTCGCAAGCCCTGGGCTCATATCGGACTCATGAGCTACGATGGGAATTCGATTTAACCAAGCACCAACAACTACAGGAAAAGCTACAAAACCACCTTTTGAAAAAACCACATCCGGTTTGATTTTATAAAATAGAAAAAAAGATTGGACAATTCCCAAAATAATTTTGAAAGGGTCAAGCAAGTTCTTCAAACTGAAATACCTGCGCAATTTACCGCTGCTGACCCCATGAAAAGGAATGTCGAGTGGCTTAATCATTTCCTTTTCAATTCCGGAAACAGAGCCGATATATTCCACATTCCAGCCTTCTTTTATAAACTCCTTAATCAACGCGATATTTGGAGTCACATGTCCGGCAGTACCTCCCCCGGTAAAAACAATACTTGGACTCATAATGTTTCCCTAATCAATAAGCTCAAATCAATTGCTTTAATTGATTTGGTAATAGATCCGACAGAAATAAAATCCACTCCGGTTTGAGCAATTTCTGCGATATTATTGATATTAATGCCGCCAGAAGCTTCCAATTCACAGTACTTGGGATGATTCATTTTGACCGCTTGTTCAAGCATATCTTGAGTGAAATTATCCAATAATATCCTGTCAGGATGAGCATCCAAAGCCTCTTGCAACTCCTCGAGGGTTTCCACTTCAATCTCAACCAGTAAGTGTTTATCGGTTTTCCTTGCCAGACTGATAGCATGAGCAACTGAACCACAGGCTTTGATATGATTTTCTTTGATTAGAAATGCATCATAAAGTCCCATGCGATGATTTAACCCGCCACCACAATAAACAGCATACTTTTGCGCTAATCGAAGTCCTGGAATTGTTTTGCGTGTGTCTAAAAGTTTTGCCTTGGTACCCTTTAATTGCTGAACATATTGATAAGTTTGTGTTGCAGTAGCTGAAAGGGTTTGCAAAAAATTTAACGCAGTACGTTCTGCGGTTAAAATACTGCTGGCAATACCATGAATGATACATAAAGTAGCTGGCGTACTTAAAAAATCTCCTTCAGAAACCCGCCACTCCATTTCAACCGTATTATCAACTTGCTTAAAAACCTCATTAACCCATGGCTGCCCACAAACAACCATTGGCTCTCTTGATATAATTTCTGCTTCTACAATCAGCTGCTGAGGCAACAAAGCTGCTGTCACATCACCATTGCCCACATCCTCCTGCAAAGCATGTTTTACATCGAATGTAACCTGCGATAAAACATTATTCATGCTTTCTTATCCTCTTTTGGTTTGGCATATCGCATCTTTAATAAAGGTGGCGCAATAAAGGTTGTGATCATGATCATCAATACAATTGCGGTAAACAAATTATCACTTATTACTCCTATAGTTCTGCCGATAGAAGCAAAAACCAATCCCACCTCCCCACGAGGTAACATTCCTATGCCAATAAGCAATCTGTCATCCCGGCGGCTAGCGCCCAAGCCACTAAGCAGCTTGCCAAGAATGGCTGCTACCGATAACCCTCCTGCTAGAACAATGACATTCCAATCATAAAAAGTTTCTAATTTGACCTGTATGCCAATCAGAGTAAAAAACATTGGAGCCAAAATGGTTTCCAATGGAGATACCAAATGATGAATGCTGCGATGATCTTTATGGTGAGCTTTTTGCTCTCCAAAATAATCGTCGTGCAAAATTACTCCGGCAGCAAAAGCCCCAATTATAGCAGCCAACTGTATAAATGAAGCCAACCAGGCTAATGCCATAATAAAGAGGAATGAGATAAACAACTTGGATTCCCAAGGCTCCAGAAAGCGAAATAAATCAACTGCCTTACGAAGTATAAAAGGCCCTATAAACAAGCTACCAATAAAAAATAGCAGTGCTAAAATGATAATTTTCATTACCACCATGATGCTTACAGCACCACTAATAACGATACTGCTGACCACCGCCAAAATGATCAGGCCTAAAATATCATCCAAAGTGGCCGCCCCAAGAATTGTCCTTGCTTCCCGAGTACTGAGTTTATTCATCTCTTTAAGTACACTTGCTGTAATACCAATACTGGTAGCACTCAAGGTAGCGCCGATAAATAAATTAATCTTGTAATTTGAGTGAGGTATAATAAAACAAGCCACTGCAAATCCTAAAATCATTGGTGCAACGATACCGATCACCGCAACGAGAATGGATTCTTTGCCAGTTTTTTTTAAATCAGAAAGAGACGTCTCAAGGCCAACCATAAACAGAAGAAATATGACACCATAACGTGAGAAAATATCAACGACATAGGCAATCTTAAGATATTCCGTTCCCTCTGCTCCACTTAAGGCGTGAATTACCTGGTTAGCGTAATAGGAATTATGGATAACATGAGTTACGGCCTGATTTAGAGAAATTCCTGCTAACATTTCTTTGACAACATCATAAATAGCAGAACCTTCGCGGAGGATCACAACCAACTCACTTCCAAAAAGATAAGAGAGATTCCCCACTATCATCCCTATCAGCAATTCACCAAGAACGCCTGGTTGATTAAGAAGTCTGGCTAAATACCGACCAATAATAGCTAAAAATAAGATAGTAGTGACGCCCAGAAGAACAGAAGTGACTGGATCTGAATGTTCTCCCCCCTCAGACGCAAAAGTAATAGCAGGAATGAAACAGGCTAAAAGAAACCACCATTTTGAATTACTCATACTGCTTTATCCTATAAGCTTAATAGGTTGCTTTCTCCCAAATGCAAGGGAATTTCGAGTTGCAACACTTTACCATCACAAGTAGTTCCATGACTAACAGCCAAAACAATCTTAGTTGTTCAAAAAACTCTATCATTGAGGGCTATCTGCCACCACCCAAAACATAGGAATGCCTCAGATAGTTCCCAAATCATCAGATTAACTATTTCAAAACCGAATTGCCCGCACACTCTAATTCATCAATTCATCGATTGTTTAGCTAAAAACAAGCACGTTTGCAAAACAGAATCCGGATTTAAAGAAACACTCTCAATCCCTTCCTTCATCAGCCATTGAGCAAAATCCTGATGATCTGAAGGGCCTTGACCACAAATCCCTATGTATTTGCCTTCCTTTTTACAAGCTGAAATAGCCATATGCAATAACGCTTTGACCGCATCGTTGCGTTCATCAAATTGTGAAGCAACCAAACCTGAATCCCTGTCCAAACCTAAAGTCAATTGAGTTAAATCATTCGATCCTATGGAGAAACCATCAAAATACTGCAAAAATTCACTGGCTAACAAGGCATTGGAAGGTAACTCGCACATCATAATCACTCTTAACCCGCATTTTCCTCTTTCCAGACCATGCTTTTTTAATACTTCGATGACATTACTGGCTTCAGAAACTGTTCGGACAAAAGGAATCATGACCTCAACATTATCTAAACCCATTTCCTCCCTGACTCGTCTTACTGCTTTGCATTCAAGAGCAAAACACTCAGAAAAACTTGAAGAAACATAACGCGAGGCACCACGAAAACCAAGCATAGGATTTTCTTCATGAGGTTCATACAATGAGCCACCAACAAGATTGGCGTATTCATTCGATTTAAAATCTGAAAGCCTGACTATCACAGGTTTGGGATAAAAAGCGGCTGCAATAGTCGCTATACCCTCTTTTAACCTTTCGATGTAATATTCAACGGGTGAATCATACGCTACTGTCTTTTCTTTAATGTATCGCTTAAGTTCCTCATCCTGTAACATATCAAATTCCAGAAGCGCTTTAGGGTGAATACCTATCGTGTTGGAAATTAAAAACTCAAGACGTGCCAAACCCACTCCGGAATTAGGTATTGATTGAAATGCAAAGGCTCTTTCAGGGTTTCCAACATTCAACATCACTTTCATGGGTAATTCGGGCATCGTTTCTACATCAAGACGTTCCTGCTCGTAGGGTAACAAACCGGAATAGACAAACCCTGTATCGCCTTCCGCACAGCTTACAGTCACCTCATCACCATCTTTAATCGTTTTTGTTGCATCACCACAACCAACAACTGCGGGAATCCCTAATTCACGAGCAATAATGGCTGCGTGACAAGTTCTGCCGCCGCGATTGGTAACGATTGCAGCAGCACGTTTCATGACAGGTTCCCAATCCGGATCAGTCATATCGGATATCAAAACATCGCCAGGTTGAACCCTGTGCATTTCATTAATATCTTTAATAACCTTTGCCTTACCCTGACCGATTTTTTGACCTATACTGCGGCCTTCAGTTAATATGTCACCTCTTTTTTGCAACGTATATCGTTCAAGCATTTGTTTGTTATCCCTGCTTTTTACAGTCTCCGGACGAGCTTGCAGGATGTACAATTTACCATTGACCCCATCTTTCGCCCATTCAATATCCATGGGACGGCCATAATGCTTTTCAATAATAAGCGCCTGATTCGCCAGTTGCTCGACTTCTTCTTTGGATAAGGAAAACAATAATCGTTCAGCAGGGTCTACATCGACTGTTTTAACACGCCTTTCAAGAGAAGGGTCATCGCAATAAACCATCTTTAACGCCTTACTGCCCAGGTTTCGACGGATGATTGCTGGTTTACCGGCTTCAAGGCATGGTTTATGGACATAAAACTCATCTGGATTTACAGCGCCCTGAACAACCATTTCACCTAAACCATAAGATGAGGTGATAAATACCACTTGATCAAAACCAGATTCAGTATCCATGGTAAACATAACACCACTTACCGCCAAATCACTGCGAATCATTTGCTGAATACCAGCAGATAAAGCTACTTCGTTATGAGCAAAATTATGATGTACACGATAAGCTATTGCCCTGTCATTAAATAAAGAGGCAAATACCTGTTTAATTGCAGCCAATACCGCTTCTTCTCCCTTCACATTTAAAAAAGTTTCCTGTTGACCTGCAAAAGAAGCATCGGGCAAATCTTCAGCGGTAGCAGAAGATCTTACTGCAACACTAAAATTATCATGGCCAATCACTTGAGCAAGTTTCTGATAGGAGGAGCGAACTGCCTGTTCAAATTCCGAAGTGAATGGTGTATCTATAATCATTTCCCTGATCTGCTTTCCCACTACTGTCAGTTGGTGGACGTCATCCGTATCGAGAGCGGTCAACTTGTCGTAAATTTTCTTGTCAAGGCCGTTTTGGGACAAAAATTCTCTGAAAGAATCAGCAGTTGTAGCAAATCCTCCCGGCACGGAAACACCTGCTGATGACAGATGACTAATCATTTCACCAAGAGAAGAGTTTTTACCACCGACCTGTTCCAAATCGCGCATGCCAAGATGTGCCAAATCTATAGTATGTCTTTTAACAGTCATAACCGCCCCAAATTCATAAAATAGAGAACATTCTACTTAAATTGTTACTTTATTGGAATTAGAACTTATCCTGTATTTCATTTTTATAGAGGTCAAAATATCAACATTTTCACAAAAAATGACAAGTATATGTACTATGCGGTAAGATATCTTGCTGTCCATGTTTTAGGGTTGAACGGGTAAGCAAACCTGTTCCAAGAGTATAATAAGCAAAAGGATTTGAAATGTTTAAACGCATAGGACTAATATCGATTGCCTTATCTTTAAATACTATCTCCTTCACCAGCGAAGCCTGTTCTGCCTTAGTGTTCAATAAAAACAAGCCCGCAACTGTCGCAGTCAATTTGGACTGGAAATACCGGGAAGGAGCCTTTGTGATTCATCCTCGTAATACTACGATGGTTTCCAGTGTAGATTACCACAGCATGCATCCATTAATCTGGAAAAGCCAATATGGAAGTGTCATATTTCACGGCGGAAACCGCTTTAAAGCAGGACCATCTGCTGATGGAATGAATGAAAAAGGGCTTACCGCTTCGATACTGATGCTTGACTCCTCAAGATATCCCAGTCATTCTGAGCTTCCCGCTTTAAAAACTACTGAATGGGTTGAGTATATTTTAGATAATTTTCAAACGGTACAAGAAGTAATAGATGACAGCTCAAATTATCAATTAGTTGCAGACACCTACCGGGGAATAACCATGAACGTTCACTTGATGGTGAGCGATGCTGAAGGAAAATCTGCTGTTTTTGAATACCTGGATGGTAAACTGGTGATTCATACTCAAGACAACTTGACTACTCCAGTACTAACCAATACCGACTATAAGTCGTCATTGGCTCTTCTTGAAGAATACCAGGACCATGGGGGCTCTAAAGCTTTGCCAGGTGGATATGATTCAAATTCCCGTTTTGTAAGAGCAGCGCATTATCTAAAAAAACTTCCCGGCTTTATTGCGAAAGAAGAACACATTGCTTATGCTTTCAACGGCTTAAATATTGTTACTCAAACACCTGGCACTTCTTCCCCAACTCAGTTGAGTATGGTTTTTGACATCCCTACCAAAACGATTTATTTCCGCAGCATTAATGAGGCTGCATTAAGAGTGATTTTAATGGATAGCATCGATTTTGACTCTCTTTATCAACCAATCGCCCTGAATGTTTATCAACATTTGTCCGGGGACGTCACTGATAAATTTCAACCCATGATAGGGTAAATTGGTATTCATTCGGTAAAATCGCCTGGGTTGAGCGCAAGCGAAACCCGGGAAATGATTGATCAACAATCTCTTTTACAATTTTTTAAGAAATATTTAAGTACGTCAGGGTGAGGGAATGAACATAAAAAATGCGTATGAAACAGCAAGAGACCATTTCACGTTATGGAACAAGCAACTCAAAGACAACATACTGCTCGAGCAGTCGTGCCTAATGCACACCTACAAAACTCATTTTCCTGATGAACCGGATTTTATTCATCAATTGAGTCAATTTTCCAAAACAGTAGCTGAAGAATTAGAGCTAACCGTTATGGAAAACAACCTCGATGCCAATTTACCTAAAATTGAACAATACAATGCAATCGGACAACGTGATGATCGGGTAATCCACCATCCTGCCTATATTCGATCAGGGGATATTATTTACGGTTCCAATCTCATGCAATATTTGCTAAAGCCAGGACAAATGAAAAAAACCTTGAGTTTGTTTCTGCTCTCATCTCATGCTGGGGAAGCAGGACACAACTGCCCTATTGCTTGTTCTGCGGGTGTAATACGTGTCTTAAATCATTATTCGCAACTGGAGAAAACTCAACATTATTTGGATAAACTTACTCATCCTTCTTTTAGTAACAATTTTACTGGGGCTCAATTCTTAACTGAAATTCAAGGTGGTTCTGACGTTGGCGCCAATGCAACCCGTGCCTATCAGGATGAGCAAAATCAATGGCGCATCTCGGGTGAAAAATGGTTTTGCTCCAATGCGAATGCCGATTTAATTTTAATGACAGCTCGTTTCGATGAGGAAACTCCCGGAACTAAAGGGCTGGGTTTGTTTTTAGTGCCCAGCCGCCTCGACGATGGGCGCCTCAACCACTACTATCTTCGTCGATTAAAACAAAAAATTGGTACCCGCTCCATGGCAACAGCAGAAATAGATTTTGCAGGAGCGCTAGCCTACCCTATGGGTGATGTGGTGGAAGGAATCCATTTGGTTATGGAAAATGTGTTGCATTTATCAAGGATATTCAATTCCTTCTCAGTCTTGGGTATGTCTCGTCGCGCCTATCAGATTGCTTATTATTATGCTAAAAACCGTCTGGCATTTAACCATCCTATTATTGAATACTCTCTGGTAAAAGAAAGTTTGGCTAAAATAAAATCAGAAAACCTGGCTATGTTAGCCAGTGTGTTTCATATGATTCGTTGCCAGGATGAATTGGATACAATTCCGGAGCCTCAACAGGCGAAATCACAACAACTCTTGTTACGTACTCTCGCCAATATCAACAAGTACTTTACAGCCAAACGTTCCGTGGACAATATACATCATAGCCTCGATTTATTGGCAGGAAACGGCACCATAGAGAGCTTTTCTTCACTACCAAGACTATTAAGAGACTGTATCGTTTGTGAAAATTGGGAAGGGACGCATTTTACATTATGGATGCAAACACTCAGAGATATGCATAAATTTGCAATTGATGAATTATTCATTACCCATTTGCGGCAACTTCTGGAGCAAATTCATGATATCAATCCTTATAAAGCATTATTTTTCCACAAGATCAATGAGTTAGATGCAACAATAAAAACCATGAAATCAGTCAATCATGAGGAGCAAACTCTACTTATAAAAACAATCATCGAACATATGGCTTCCCTGCTTGCCGCTTTATGTTTGGCTATAGAGATACAACAAGGCCAATCGCCAGTAGCGAAACAAGCAGGATTAACTTTATTTATTAATGATTATATAGCAAGTTGCTCACTTAAACACGACGATTATATGAAAATACTAAATATAATAATTGGATAGTTCTCCATTAAAATGCATCAACCAGCAGGCTCGGTAAAATGCCGCCATAGTGTCAAGCTAAGGTAGCTGAGGAAGCGCTTGAGCACTGTCTCAAGCCTTACTGGTTTTGACACACACGCTTTGAGATGGGTTAAACGCTTCCCCAGCCTGAACGGATAACCAGGCTGATCACTGAGCAACAGAAGCCAAAGGCTTCGCCACTTCGTAGGGAGATTGACTCTTTCTGTTAGCATCATTGATTTGACAAACATCAAGGGCCTGAGAAAATTCCTTATAAAAATTTTGCTCTCCAAGTAATTGAACAATTCCCATTTTACGGAGTTTCGCTTCAACCAACGGATTGGCCTCACTGAGCAAAACTCTTACTCCACGCTTTTGCAAATTCAAAATAATTTCTTCCATAGCCTGTAAACCGGTGACATCAATAAAGGGAACCCAACGCATTCTGATGATCAAAGTTCCGGGATCAGTATAGGTATTAGCCAACGCACTCTGAAATGTTTCGACAGCACCAAAGAAAAATGGCCCCTCGATAACATACACCATGACCCCTTCAGGCAACTCAAAATTCTTTTCTTGTGCCATCTCTTGGGATAATTGTCCTTCTGACATACGCTGAATTTGAATGCTGTTAACCATTCGGCGCAGGAAATGCAATACGGCAATGATGACACCTACGTTGACGGCAACGACCAAATCAACAAACACCGTAAGACAAAAAGTAACCAGTAAAATAACAACATCAGCCCGAGGAGCTACTCGAATTAATTTAATAAAGTGGCGGGCTTCACTCATATTCCACGAAACCACAAACAAGATAGCAGCCAGTGCCGCCAAAGGCACATCCACTGCCAAAGGAGCCAGGAACAATAGGACTAAAATCAAAGTAATACTGTGTATAATCCCTGCCAGAGGATTATTCCCCCCATTGCGAATGTTCGTGGCCGTGCGGGCAATCGCTCCGGTGGCTGCAAAACCACCAAACAAAGGCGCTACAATATTAGCTATCCCTTGACCGACTAATTCTCTATTCGAATGATGTCTGGTTCCACTCATCCCATCGGCAACCACAGCAGACAATAAGGACTCTATTGCTCCTAACATTGCAATGGCAAAGGCTGGCCCAGTCAACTCAATCAGTCGAGCCATTGTGATGTCCGGCCAGGTGAAAGCAGGCAAGCCTTGCGGTATTCCTCCAAACAGACTTCCTATCGTAGCAACTCCCTCAAAGTGCGCCAATGACTGTATGATTGTAACCAGTACCAAGGCAACCAAAGGGCCAGGAATACGCTTTAGTCCTGGTAATTTACTGGAATACAACACGATAATTAAAGCACAAATACCTAAAAAAGTAGTTGCGATATTCAAGTGAGGAAAAGACTGAAGTAAATGCCAAAATTTTTCATGAAAATGTCCGTTTCCAGTTGCAGGTAACCCAAAAAAATATTGCCATTGCCCCACCCAAATCACGACAGCAATCCCTGAAGTAAATCCGATGATTACTGGGCTGGGAATGAACTTAATAATCGTTCCCAAACGGGCAAAACCAAATAGAACCAGGATAAAGCCAGCCATTAAAGTCGCTATTTGTAACCCTGGAATACCATATTGGGCCGTTATCCCGGAAAGAACTACAATGAAAGCACCGGTAGGGCCGGCGATTTGAACTCTGCTCCCACCCATAATTGAGACTATTAATCCGGCAACGATAGCCGTATATAACCCTTGTTCCGGTTTAGCCCCGGAAGCTATTGCAAAAGCCATTGCTAAAGGTAAGGCAACCACACCAACAATTAACCCGGAAATAATATTTTGTAGCCAATATTTTTTTTGAAATAAACCGGCTCGATACGATTCTACGATCGTGTTCATAAATAATAACCTGACCCATTAAAAACTTGGTCATTATTATACACATTTTGAACAAATTTACGCTAATTTTCTATAATATTTATCGCTTTAATTCACATCTTGTTCTGCATCTAATATTATATACGCTTTAATATCGGAATAAGCTACCTATCATGACACTTACTGCATTAAACGCGATTTCACCCATAGATGGTCGTTATGTAAATAAAACCAGAGCATTAAGTCCCTATTTTAGTGAGTTTGCATTAACGTATTATCGTTTAATGGTCGAAATCAAGTGGTTTGAATCTTTGGCTGCTAACGATACTATTCAAGAAGTTCCCCCATTAGATGATAAAGCACGTAAGTTTTTATCTGATCTTATTTCTAATTTTAATGAGTCAGAAGCTGAAAAAATAAAAGAATTTGAAAAACAAACCAATCATGATGTAAAAGCTGTAGAGTATTATCTGAAGGATAAATTTCTGGAAAATGAACAACTCAAATCTTACATTGCTTTCATACATTTTGCCTGCACTTCAGAGGACATCAATAACCTGGCTTATGCTTTAATGATCAAACAAGCGATAGCTCAAGTCATACAACCTACATTAGCCGAGATCATGGGAAGCATTACTCTTCTTGGTAAACAGCATGCTGACGTCGCGATGCTCTCAAGAACTCATGGTCAACCAGCAACACCAACCACCATGGGCAAAGAATTGGTCAATTTCGTAGCTCGCCTTAAACGACCACAGCAACAATTGGCAGAAGTATTAATCCCTGCCAAATTTAATGGAGCTGTTGGCAATTACAATGCTCATGTAGCAGCCTATCCAGAAGTGGACTGGCGTAAACATTGCGCTAATTTTGTTACCTCGTTAGGTTTATCCTTTAACGCTTATACCACTCAAATTGAACCACATGATGGTATAGCAGAAGTCTCCCAGATTATGGTGAGAATTAATAATATTCTTCTGGATTATACCCAAGACATTTGGAATTACATTTCTCTTGGCTACTTTAAGCAAAAAACAATCGCCGAAGAAGTCGGATCATCAACCATGCCGCACAAGGTAAATCCCATAGATTTTGAAAATGCTGAAGGTAATTTAGGTCTGTCTAACGCTTTATTTATTCATTTTGCCAATAAATTAACTCAATCGCGCATGCAACGAGATCTGTCTGATTCGACTGTTTTACGTAATTTGGGGGTTGCTTTCTCTTATAGTTTAATTGCCTATTATTCAATAGCCAAAGGCAATGACAAATTACAAATCAATAAATCAGCCCTACAAAAAGATTTATCCGAAAACTGGGAAGTTTTAGCAGAAGCCGTACAAACGGTCATGCGCCGTTACAATGAGCCCAATGCTTATGAACAATTAAAAGCGCTTACGCGAGGACAAATGATAGACGCTGAAAACCTTAAACAATTTATTAAAGCCCTGTCTATTCCCGAGGAAGCAAAAGCAGAGTTAATGAAATTAACTCCAGAGACTTACACAGGTCTTGCAACCCAACTGGTCAAGGCTTTTTCATGAGTGATCAGCTCTCACAACAAGGCCAATCATTCGAATTCGATGTTCTTGTCATTGGGACAGGGTTAGCAGGGTTACATTATTGTCTGCGGCTTTTAGCTATCCAACCCAGGCTAAACATTGCGTTAATCAGCAAAGCAGAGTCCATTGAGTGTAACAGTCGCTATGCTCAAGGAGGGATTGCTGCTGCCATTTTGCCAGAAGATTCTCTGGAGTCTCATATTTCCGATACTTTATTAGCTGGAGATGGGCTGTGCTATTTACCTGCGGTGGAGTTTATAATCCGCCAAGGGCCGGATATTATAAAACAACTTGATGAATATAAAGTTCAATTTAAAAAAGACAGTGATGGCCGATTCCATCTTGCCAAAGAAGGTGGCCATTCGCACCGGCGCATTTTTAATTGTGGCGATCAGACTGGTTTCACGCTAACACAAACCCTCAATCATTTGGCAAGGGAATATCAACAAATTCATTTTTTTGAACATCACGTGGCTGTTAACCTGATTACCCAATATCATCCTCACCGGACAGATAATCAAGGTGAAGTTTTAGGAGCCTATATACTAGACTGCCAGCATAATCGCATTCACACATTTCTTGCCAAATGCGTTATTTTAGCCACCGGCGGCGCCGGCAAAACCTATAGGTATACTACCAATCCTATGGTTGCAACAGGCGATGGTGTTGCGATGGCATACAGGGCCGGTGCCCGTGTAGGCAATATGGAATTTTATCAATTTCACCCTACCCTTTTACACCATCATTCGATCAACAATTTTTTAATTTCTGAGGCAGTTCGAGGCGAAGGCGCTTTGCTTAAAAATCCTGAAACAGGCGAACGTTTTATGAAACGATATGCACCTGACCAGATGGAGTTAGCGACCAGAGACGTCGTCGCAAGAGCTATTTTTAGTGAAATTGAGCGAGGCCAGGCTGGATATGTGCATTTGGATATTTCTCACCAAAGCAAGTCTTTCCTGAAAAAACGTTTCCCACAAATTTATTCAACCTTATTATCTATTGGAATTGATATGAGCCAGGATTTAATTCCTGTCGTTCCGGCTGCTCATTACCAATGTGGTGGTGTTCTTACTGACGTGGACGGCCGCACTGATCTGGCACGATTATACGCTATCGGTGAAGTGGCTTTTACTGGATTGCATGGTGCGAACAGGCTGGCAAGTAATTCCTTACTTGAAGCCTTGGTCATGGGTTCCAATGCGGCACGCTGTACACTCAAAGACATTGCTACCCCGTTGAAACTTATCGATCATATCCCCAGCTGGAGCTCTCCAGGTGAAGTGAATGCAAGAAGAGCCAGCCAAATCAACGCTCAATGGAGAGGGTTAAGGGGTGAAATGACTTCCTATGCGGGTATTGTGCGCACCGAAGCAGGCCTAGAAGATCTACTACAATTAATATTGAAACGTAAGAAAATTATCGAAGAATATTACTGGAAACATTGCATTACCAGAGATTTTATTGAGTTAAGGAATATCATTCTTAATGCAGAATTGATTGTTAGAGCAGCACTTTCCAGAAGGGAATCACGTGGTGGACATTTTCGTGAAGATTTCCCCAATAAAAATGTCAAAGCCCAGGAAAGTATAGCAAAACTGGGACAGGCAGACAGTTCATTAGCAGGATAGCCAGGTAAAAGCTATCCGATTAACGATAATGATAGAAAACCTTCCCACAGGTCCCTAATGACTAGAGGTAGATTTAATGTTTAAAAATTCAACTATTTACCAACCCGAAGCGACCCTGATGACCATTCGTAATGATATGGCTATTTGCCAAAGCGATTATCCTTTAGATTGGTATCAAGAAGATTTTATTCCTTATGCGCAGGAGTATCAGGCTTTACCCGATAGAAAGCTGACGACTGTTTTAAATTGGATGAAACCTTATCTTACTAAAGCCCAAAATCATTTCGGTAACAAACTGTTGCTCCTTGCACATTATTATATGGGTGGAGAAATTGTTCGATTAATTGAGCAATTCGGAGGTAAAATTGGTGACTCCTACCAATTGGCTTTGATGGCTGCGAATAACCCTGAAAAATCAGTCATAGTAGAATCAGCAGTCCATTTTATGGCAGAGTCCATAAGTATTTTGGCTAATGAAAATCAACACGTCTACATCACCAATCCCAAGTCAGGATGCACTATGGAAATGCTTGCCAAAGACTTTATGGTTGAGCCTGCTTTCCTTGATTTAAATAAACGCTATGGTGCTGAAAATATTTTACCCGTTTGCTACATGAATACCTCTGGCCGTGTGAAAGCCATGACAGGCGCCCAGGGAGGAGCTGTTTGCACAAGTTCCAATGTTAAAAAAATTTTTCAATGGGCTCAAAAGCAAAACAAGAAAATTCTGTTTATTCCTGATCAACACATGGGAGAAAATGTTGCTTACTGGCTGGGAATTAAAAATCTCGCTTATTGGCCTGGAGGAACTGCTGGCGCTAATTATTCACTGCCCGCGCAAGACCAAAAAACCCTCAAGCAATTTGATAAAGCCGAGTTAATTTTATTCGCAAGTCAATGCGCAGTTCATACCCATTATCAACCTGAAATGTGTGACTATTGGAAAAGCCAGGGATACACGACTATTGTACATCCTGAATGTCGTAATGATGTCATTAAAGTGGCTGATTATTCAGGCTCCACCGCTTTTATATGGGACCAGGTAGTACATGACAAAGCAGGTACAAAACATTATGCCATCGGTACTGAAAACCACATGGTAGAAAACTTAAAGCAATATTGTAAAAACATTGGGATTCATGTTGTAAACCTTGCTGAAGCCCCTAAAAAAGACACTGAAAAAGGAGTTGGATGTGGCTGTGCAACCATGTCTCGCAATGACCCTCCCCATCTTGTAGCCCTCCTTGATTTACTTCGTCAGGGTAAGTCTATGACCTATAACGAAGTAAAAGCGGGTGACGTGGTCAATGAATTCACAGGAACCAGAAACAGACTCCCAGTCAATGATCAACAATGGGTTATTAATAATGCCAAAAAAGCCTTGGAGATGATGATTAATATCACTGAAGACAGGGTTTAAAACGTATTAGAAAAGCGGGTACCGGAAATATTAGTATATTATTATCCACTCCCTAACGGTCGCGGCTCGGTTTTCCATCAACAGGACTAACTAAATCCGAGCCGCGACCGTTAGGGAGTGGATATTAAAACTTCCCTCAGTTAAATCCACATCAAGCTGAAGGATCAGCCACATAAAACTGACATTCATTCAAACCCCGTGTACAGACATACCCTCCCATAGTTTCTATCCAGCTATAATCAGCTCGAGCGGGTATTTTGGTTCGCACCTGCCATAAGATAGAATAATCACCCACAGAGTTTCTGTAAGTACAAGTCACACCCTGACCATAACCAGCGACTAAAATATTAGCCCGTACGAAACGAGTATTTTCTTCCCCCTGGGGACTATTTGGGGAAAAAGGATTTTCTACCCATGGCGATGGAGGAACTCCCCATTGTAATGACGTGGTTTGAGGATCAGGACATGTATGGGCATAAGCGCTCAAACTGGTATGAGCTAAAGCCAAAACTAACACTGTAGAACAATATTTTTTCATAAAAACTCCATCCATTCTAATCCCGATAATCCCAATTCATTCTTGATATGATCTCATTATTTAATAAAGCTCGAGTGATTGTCAAATTAATAGGCAAAAACGCGAACAACCATGTAATTTTTTAAATAATAAATGAACTAAACCATTGTTAGAATTTATTTCTTTGCTATAATGACCGCGCGTGCCGGGGTGGCGGAATTGGTAGACGCGCCGGATTCAAAATCCGGTGGTGGTGACACCGTGTGGGTTCGAGTCCCACCCTCGGTACCAATGAAAAATTTTTTAACAGTTCTCATTGGTTCAAAACGGCACATAACTTCTTTATTTATATTGTAATAATACAGACTTCTAATTCTCAAACACCTCTCAACAATTCGTTATTTTTCGTATATAACCACAGCCACTTTGGATAAGATCTTGGGTAAGATTTTTTATTGCCCTAGACCTCTTGGTCGCTGTTAGTTGAGGGCACTACATCTGCTTACAGATACAAAGATTAGATCTTTAAGAAATAGAAGATGGAAAGTGCCATGCTTATCGTGAAAGTTTTCCTATTTCGATTTCAATGGGATAAAAAACTACAGACCATAACACTAGGACATTACCCAAGCATATGCTTGGCTGATGCAAGAGCTAAAATCATCTAATAAGACTTAATTCATCCTTTTTAGGATAGAACTCAAAACCTTATTCACAGCATCTATTTTTATTACACCAACAAAATTTCATTGGTTTTTTAATCTTCGCTTTCAATGTATTTGCTTATTCAATTTTTCAAGAAATAAAGAAACAAAGTTATACAATTTATTATGATGAAAATTGTAATTAGGGGATAATTAACAATACACTATAAAGATTCAGTATACTGACTTATCCCCAACTTATTAAACTATCTACTTATAGCATGAATTTCATACTGAGACCCGAGATAATTGGCAGGATGTTCGCCTCGCCATAAACCTGGTGCAGCAAGCCTATGAAATTTATTTACGCAATAGCCGGCATTCTCCAGCTGCTCACGGTAATTATGAATATTTAAACGATGTTTGGTGACAAGTGCTTTCTCTTGCATACTCTTAAAATCAATAAATTTGAGTTGTGACCGAACCAATCCAGCATTTTCAATCATATATATGTGTGTAAAACCAAATTTCCTTGCATAATTATATAATTCTTCGACAAATTTTGGATATAATGTGCATGTTGTTCTAATATGTACAAGTGCTTTACGACCAGGTAAACCTCCTACTTTCTCCATAACTTCAAAAATATCACCATGATCAAAAGAGAGATTAGGTGCGGGATAAGCTTCAGAATTCATTTCAGCTATAAATTTCTGTCGATCAGTGCCTATAAATTGAATTCGTGGTGTTAATATAGATGCTTCGTATAGAGGTTGAGCACATAATGTTCCAAAATCTAATACTATATCCACATCATTTTCAACAGATTTAATCCACTTAAGAAAATGATTAAGTATCAAGCGATCTCCATGTACATGCTCTCTACGTGTAACAAAACTTTCATAATATGATGTCCAATAATTTCGACACATTTCGTCAGTGTATATATCATTGTCACCTTCTGGAGCGAATAAATCATTTTTTATACCTTGCTCAAGCATAATTTGATTTTTTTTGACTGTATCTATTTCTTCAGCAAGCTCTTTCTCTACCAGAGGTCTTATAGTTTCAATCGCTTTGTTTGCATCCTCTACTCGATCACTATCAATTAAATTGCTTATAAGATTATAAAAAATAACTATATCTTTCTCTTTAAGATATTCATTTTCAAGAACCATACGTTCCGAATCCAACCCTTCACATTCCCTAAGTATTCGAGCCAGAATTATAGTACTTAAAAAATTTGACCACTGCTCTGCCAGTATTTTTGCCGCTTTTAAAGACCATGATGCCCTGCCCATGCTGTAATTGGCGGTAATAAAAATTAGATAACTAACTATTGATAAAGGCATTAATGATAGATAGTAATAGGAACCGGCAATTAATCTGGCTTTTTCCGGGAATTTTGAAAAAAACTCGATGAGCATTTTTGCAGCAGCAATTTTTGTATTTTCATCCGGCAACTGTGAAAAAATATTATCTAAAACTTGCAACTCCTCGATACCAAAATAATCTAGACGCTCGATTTCTAACTTTAGGTAATCATTAATATTGGAGATGTTAATTGAATTAGAGATATTAATGGAGTCACGAACATCAGTTTTTTCGGCTGTATTTATCTTTATAAGTTCAGTATGAATTACCTTTTGCTTCGTTAATATGCCTAATCTGTTAGCAGCTTGTTTTGCCAAATTTCGAATCATTCCCATTATTCCTTATAATAAATAAACAAGTCTCTCTACATACGATAAATTGACTAATCCCGTTTAAAAAGTTACGTAAATTAGTATTCCACTTTAGTGCCCAATTATCTTATAGGATTGAACTCTCCTGCCTTTTCAATTTCTAAATCCTGTTGCGGTATTTCTTTTGTATATTCTCTTATCAATATCAAAAACGGTATAAAAAACAAAGCAAAAACAATAGACAACTGATATAAACCTACCCAGCCGATATGTATTTGAATCGTTGCCGCCACTGGGCCTGAAATGATTCGGGGTAAAGTTGATAATGCGACTAGTATAGAAAATTGCGTTCCTGTAAACTGTTTATTTACCAATCGCATGAACAAAGCAACCAATGCAGTAGATCCCATCCCTGCGACGAAATTGTCTGAAAACACTGCGATTGCTAATAGCACAATATTTTTTCCTGACATTGCCAATATGACAAAAAGGACATTGGTCAATGCTTGTAGCAAGCCAAAGAAAAATAATGCGCGATACAAGGAATATCGCATTAATAAAAAACCCGCCGTTAAACCACCTAACAAGATAGAAACTATTCCAAGCATCTTATTGATATAGCCAATGGTATCGAGGGAGAAACCCAAGCCTTGAATCAAAAAAGGCATCACTATCCCGCTTGTTGTCGTAGTGAATGCTTCGCCCAATTTATAACAAAATACAAATAAAAAAAGATAAATAATCCCGGGACGACTTAAAAGATCTTTAACTGGCGCAATGAATGAAATAAGAAAATTACTTTTTTCTTTTGTTTCAGTAGAGGGTTCCTTGCTGGTAAATACTGCCAGCATACCTATTGCCATTGCAAATCCCATAAAGCGATAAGTAAATGCCCAACCCAGTTTTTCTGCCATTACCAAAGCCAATCCACCAGATAATAAAAGAGCCAATCGATACCCAAATACAGCCAAAGACGCGCCCAATGCATATTCTTGAGGGGGAAGATATTCTGCTCTATGAGCATCAATTGCCACATCTTGAGTGGCTGAAAAACAAGCTAAAATTAAAGCTAAAAATGCCATCAACTTAGGATATTGAGATGGAATAAACCAAGCCATGAGATTAAAACCCAAAAGCAGCAGCACCTGCATAGTGAGGATCCAGCTTCGCCTTTTACCTAAATGAAATAAAGAATATCGATCCAGAATGGGACCCCAGAAAATGCGATAAGCGTAAGGTAGGCTGACTAAACTTAGAGCTCCAGTCGCGAGTACTGACATGCCATTATTAGCGTACCATGCTTGCAAGGTACTACTGATTAATGCCATAGGCAACCCGGAAGAAAAACCTAAGATGAAAACAATAAACAGGCGCTTGTTCATTCCTTTGTTCACTCAGTATGAGTCAAGGCCTTTAAAAGTAGACATATTCTAATTTCCTTAGTGGCGTTAGGCTGACACCTGTTATGAAGCTTAATATTCTTTATAAAAGAGCACCCCTCTCTAAATGAGAAGGATGCATTTTGCATGACTTTAATTTACAAAATCTTAAGATGATTTTTTCACTGAAATTAAGTGAATTTTAAATATTAAAGTTTCATTCGGGCCAATAGGTCCGCCAACGCTACGGGGTCCATAAGCAAGACCTGCAGGAACATAAATTTCCCAAGTTGATCCGGCTGGCATCAATTGTAAAGCCTCTGTCCATCCTGGGATAACTTGTGAAACCTGAAAAGTAGCTGGCTTACCAGTTTTTTCGGTACTGTCAAAAACGGTACCATCAATCAGACGACCAGTGTATTCGACAGTCACTGTATCCGATTTACCAGGTTTAACACCATTTCCAGCATTGATTACTTTATATTGCAAACCACTTGGTAATACAACAACGCCTGGCTTGTTTTTGTTTTCAGTTAAAAAGGCTTCCCCTTTTACTTTATTTTCATCTGCTTTCTTATTGAATTCAGCTGTACGTTTTGCCATCAAATCTTTTTGAAATTTGTTAAGAACGTCTTTCATTTGCTGTTCGGTTAAAGCCAATTGAGCGCCACTCATAGCGTCTTGCATGCCTTTAGCCAATGCTTCCGGACTAACATCAATGCCTTGATTTTTAAAATTCTTTCCCAAATCGGCACCAATGCTATAAGACAACTTATCCTTGTCAGTAGCTAATGATGTGGCATCGGTTGCAGCCATTGCTGTTGACATTGCAAGCCCCATAACAGCTGCAGTCACCAATTTCATCTTCATAAACAATCCCCTTTTAGTCTTACACTTAAGTTCTCATACTGCACAATAAATTGAGCAAAATAAAACAAAAACAAATCGCCCACTAATTCTGCCTAAATTTGCGTAAAATTACCAGTCATAAGCTATCATTTAATTATATAATGGACAAAAAGGTAATATCCTTCTACACTTGCCCCTAATATTGAACAAGAGATTTAAACGGCGATGAACATTAGTGTTTTTGATTTATTTTCTATAGGAATTGGGCCATCAAGTTCACACACGGTAGGTCCTATGTTAGCTGCCAATGCTTTTTTGCAATTGCTGGAACAAAAAAATCTATTTGACAAAACTCAACGAGTAAAAGTAGAACTTTATGGTTCGCTGGCGTTGACTGGGAAGGGGCATGGTACTGATAAAGCCATTTTAAATGGCCTTGAAAACAAAGCACCAGAGACAGTTGATCCTGCCTCCATGATCCCAAGAATGCATGAAATCCTTAATTCTCATGTACTCAATTTGGCCGGCAAGAAAGAAATTTCTTTTCATGAAGCGACTGATTTTTTATTTCTACAAAAAGAATTATTGCCCAAACACAGTAATGGGATGCGCTTTTCTGCCTTTGATGGAAACGGTAATCTACTTATTAATCAAGTCTATTATTCTATTGGCGGCGGTTTTATTACGACTGAAGAAGACTTTGATAAATCAACAGCTGATACCAATCCCCCACCCTACCCTTTTGCAACAGCGACTGAATTATTGAAATTATGCAAAAAACACCACTTGACCATTGCTGAATTGATGTTGGTCAATGAAAAAACATGGAGAAGTACAGCAGAAATTCATAAAGGAATTCTGGACATTGCCAAAGTAATGGATGACTGTATCAATAACGGTTGCAAACATGATGGAGTGCTTCCTGGTGGCCTTCATTTAAAGCGACGGGCACCTGATTTGTATAGAAAACTAATAGAACAAAAAGGTGTCAAAAGTATTTTTGAACAATCAGATATTATGAATCACCTGAATCTTTATGCCATGGCTGTCAATGAGGAAAACGCAGCAGGAGGACGAATTGTCACAGCCCCGACAAATGGAGCTGCGGGAATTATCCCTGCTGTTCTTAAGTATTGTCAGCAAGCTCATGACAGAATGAGCAATGAAGACATCTACACTTATTTTTTAACTGCCGCAGCAATTGGAATCCTTTATAAAAAAGGCGCTTCAATTTCTGGTGCTGAAGTGGGATGTCAAGGTGAGGTTGGAGTTGCCTCTTCTATGGCAGCCGCAGGTTTGACAGCAGTCCTTGGCGGCACCATTGAGCAAGTTGAAAATGCTGCGGAAATTGCCATGGAACATCATTTGGGAATGACCTGTGATCCCGTCCTGGGTCTGGTACAAATCCCCTGCATAGAGAGAAATGCCATGGGTGCGGTGAAAGCCGTTAATGCAACCCGAATGGCTCTTATAGGTGACGGCCAACATCAAATCTCTCTGGATAAAGTCATCAAAACGATGAAACAAACCGGCATGGATATGCAAAGCATCTATAAGGAAACGTCCATGGGTGGATTGGCTGTTAATTTGCCTGAGTGTTAGTTATCTATATCCGCTCCCTCACGGTCGTGGCTCAGCTGATTAAATTAAATAATAATTAAAAACTGAGCCACGACCGTGAGGGAGCCGACAACCAAATACCTAATTAAAAAACAAAATAAATAAATGGTTTCACAGGGGAAAACATAAAAATTAACACCGTAAAAATTGAAAGCGAATAGAGCCATTTTTTAATCCAGAATGGCTGTACAGCTGACAAGACTTTCGTTTCAATTGCTTTCATAGTCGGCCCTATAAAGCATAAAGCGAACATACCCACGAGATAAAACAATGAATCGGTATAAGCCGAAGCACGTTGATTCATGGTAAATTCCTGCACGAAACCAGGAATATCATACATCTTGCCGAGAATGGTAAATGCCTGTTCAAATGAAGTGGATCTAAATATCACCCAGCCTATCACGACGAATGAATAAGTCATTATAATTGAACCAATCTTCATCAATTGGTTTTCAGTTTGTAAATTTCTTTTGATGCAATAAAACCGAAAAACATGATAAATAGCTAATAGAGAACCATGGTATATGCCCCAAATGGCATAATTCCAGGAAGCTCCATGCCATAAACCAGCAATAAACATAGTAATTAGTAAATTATTCACTGTTTGATGCAAACGACCTCTATTGCCACCTAAAGGAATATATAAGTAATCCCGAATCCATAATGACAAAGTGATATGCCAACGCTGCCAGAATTCACTGATATTGCGCGCATTATAAGGATGATTAAAATTAACAGGTAATTTAATATTAAAAAATAATGATACACCTCGTGCAATATGGGTGTATCCAAGAAAATCAAAATAAATCTGTATAGTGAAGGCAATACTGGCTAACCAGGACTCCAGATGACCGATTGTCTGATACTTATCAAACAAGGGATCTGAGATAGAAGCCATTGAATCAGCTATAATCAGTTTGAAAATAAAGCCATAAAGTAATAACTGAAATCCCTCTTTTAAACGCGAAGTTTCAGGTAATTCCATTTTATTCTCATATTGAGCGTGCAGTTCTTTATAACGGACGATCGGTCCTGAAATCAGATGCGGGAAATACATAATATAAAAATTATAGTTTAACCAGCTACTAGCCGGCTTTTCCCCTCTATAGATATCTACAATGTAACTGATCGCCTCAAACGTATAAAAAGAAACGCCGAGAGGCAAAATAATATGCATAGGATTTAACAAAAGATGGGTTGCTCCGAAACTAAAGCCAATGGCATCTATGCTGGAAATAAAAAAATTCATGTATTTGAAATAAACCAGAATGGAGCAATTAACCAAAATGGATAAAGTCAAATAGAGCTTTTTATGAGTTTTGGAATGACTTTTATAGATTTTTTTACCCAGATAATAATCTACCGAGGTTGAAAACAAGATGACGCTGATTAAGGGAACACTCCAGGTTCCGTAAAAAAAATAGCTGCAAAGCAAAATATAATATTTCCGATAATAGGGAGACATCATCATAAAGACAATGACCGTAATAACTAAAAAAACAACGAACTGAAAAGTGACAAAATTCATGCTTTGTTCTCATTATTGCTTTTTAGGTATTGAAACAATTCCTTATCCAAATACCCGTCAGGCCCTACAAATTGTTTGTTGATAATTTTTTGCGCTAGCAATGTGGTTATCTTTACAGCGCCATAGATATTAGGATGCACTGGATCCTGGAAATAAACAGGATCCTGACATTCCTCAAATAAATTTATAAAAGCGACATTTTTCCTTAGGGCATAATTTTCTAGCGCACTGACTATAGTGCTATTAGATGGCAAATTGAATTCATCATATATCTTGCGAGTTACTGGATGATAAACTGGCGCCAAGACTAAGATCACTCTAATTGAATTGTTATTCAGATCATCGATGATACTGTCTAATCCATCGGTACCCAAATTAAAATTAGCAAACACATGTCTGTATTCATATCTTAAAAATTCAAGCATTCTGGGGGTATTCACTGATTGTTCGGTAAGACTCCCAAAATTAGGTGAGAAACCTTGTTTTGAAACTGCAGGATATTTAATGAATAAATTATCAACACGTAAGCGCTGGGTGTGCAATAAGGCTTGTAAACTATTATTTAGTTGTTGATGATAATAACGGATTAAACGAAAAAAATAAGAATATTCTGCAATCTTACAGTACATTTTTGAGGCTATTGTTGGTTTGTCCACTACAAAGCAACGAGTGTAATAATCTAAAGAATTATTATCTTGATATGCTGGTTCTATAATGTGATCATTAGTATCATAGGCAAAATTATTCAAATTAAGATTGTGAACAGACACATTCATAATCACAAAATCTGGTTTGACATTCCTTCTCAATAAATATCTTAAGTGTGCCCGATGATGGAGAATTCCTGAGCCTTCGACTCCTATGTTATATACTTCATAGGATTTGGAAAAATTTTTAGTCAACAAAGAAGAAAAAAGTTCGGGATAAAAACTTCTGGCAATAATGGAATCACCAATAGCAACAATACCTTGCCTGATGGAATCACTCACAATCATTTTCTGATCGTTTCTAATGTTCTCACCAAACGGAGCTGTACTTGTAGATGCTATCCATCTTGAAAAAGATTCGAGAAACAGAAAAACCAAGCATAAGATGAATATACCAAGTAAACCCTGTTTGAGAAGTTTTGTTCTGTAGCTTCTTTCGCAATGAGTATCAGACATAAATAATAGAAATTAATTTCACCCTATTCGAATTTGCGCAGAATAAACATATTTGATAATGATGTATAGTATTAAAAGCTATAAAAAAATTGAAGGAATAATTTAGTTTGGTTTAAATGTAATCCGCTCCTTTACAGTCGCGGCTCGGATAATGAAATTGAATTATGATTAAAACCGAGCCGCGACCATAAGGGAGCGGATAGATCAAATTTCAACACCGAATACTCTATTTTTATTTTCAAATACAGCCATTGGCAACCCTTGTTCATAAACAACATATTGAATCGTTGCTTCAATTTCTTCCTCATTCCAAAGATAACGTGTACTTCCATGACGGGTCCATCTGTTCTTTCTACCATCATCCAGTCCAGCTTTATTTAAATAACGCGATGCGTATGCTTTTACTTTATTCATTACTTGTTCAGGAGAAAGTTGGGCGTGGATAACAAGATGTACATGATTTGATCTGACATGAGCAGCCAGTAATACCCATTGACGATATCTGCACACTTCACAAATTGCTTGCAAAACAATGTGACGCCTTAATTCATCCAGGGAATAAGGTGTTTCCAGCATGAGGTTTTTTACCTGATATAACCGCCTTCGATCATAAGGGATAAATTCAGTTCCTGGTATATTATTGTAGTAATCAACTGAAGTTGATTTGCCTCCATGCAACCATGTTCCATAACAAGTAAAGGTAATAAAATAGGTGAGTGGGATCACTGAGTCAGATGTCATTAGTTCACCATTTCCATTTGGTTTAGGACTTGTTAATGGAATAAACGGATACCACACTAACTAATTATTTTTGAAATAAATTTTGTTGTGGAAAATTTGTAAAATAATCTGTTTTCCACTCCCTCACGGTCGCGGCTCGGATGATTAATCAGATTATTAAATTGAATTATGATTAAAGCCTAGCCGCGACCGTAAGAGAGCAGAGATTCTTGACATTAAGATTTATTAACTATAGACCATGCTTCCAGAGGATTTGTAGTAAAAAACAAATCGCTCACTGCATAACCGACTACACAGGCCAATTGTCCATTAATATAAACCAATGGAACTCGATCCCTTACCCACGGGGGAACTTGCCATTCCTGAAATAATTTTTTTAGATTTTTGGTTTGCCCATGCCAATAAAACTCTTCCCCCCCTTTCCTGAATCGAATTTCTATTTGTGTATCTTTGGGGATCATTAATCCCTTTTGGGCTTTTACTGCAGACAAATTAATATTGGCATCTTGATACCTTAAAGAATCTGGAAAGTGTTGCCATTCAATAACTATTGGTAAATTGCCATTGTCTGCTTTAAGCAAATAAAGATGTTGTTTAAAACGGCGTATTTGTATTTGCCCCCAACTCACTGTTGACATGGCATCGAGCTTTGCAAAGATTATTTCATAAATAATACGGTGGAACGTTTTCGACGAAGGCAATTGAATTCTATTTTTTTTAAGCCAAAACTTTAAAACATTTGTAATCCGCTCAAATTCAAGTCCTTTTAGGGGTTCAATCAGCAAATGATCAGTAGCGTTTAACAAATCAGGACAATCCTTTATAGCCAATACCTCAAGATTTGCTTTTGCCTGCTGACAATGAGTTGCCGCTCGAGAAATATTACCTACTACTCCCGGCCACTTTTCAACTAATAATGGCATTACCCGATGGCGCAGATAATTACGAGAGTATTTTGTATCTTGATTGCTTTCGTCTTCTATCCATTTTAATTCATGAATGCGAGCATAATGCTCTAATTCTCCCCTCGGGCAGGTCAAAAATGGTCTTGCTAACTGTCCGGCACCCAAGTTACTGCATTCCTTCATGGCAGCCAGCCCATCAACTCCCGCACCGCGAAACAGTTGCAAAAGAACTGTTTCTGCTTGATCATCAAGATGATGCCCCAAAACCAGACAATCATTATCCTCTAATAAAGAGGAAAAAAAATCGTATCTCGCATTGCGTGCTGCTTCTTCAACATTTGCAGCACGATTAAATTCAATCGCTTTGGCAATAAAAGCAATACCTAAATCCAGGCACAATTGCTCACAGTGCCTTTGCCAGTTCAGCGAATTTCCACTAATTCCATGGTTAATATGCACAGCCAAGAGTTGATTACATAAAGCAGGAGATGAGGCAAGAACATGTAGGAGTACTGTAGAGTCCAGACCACCACTGAACCCTACTAGCAACTTCTTGAATTTCTTAAGGCGAGCTACCCATTCGGGACTTAACAAAGGTCTAGTCACAAGCACCCATTGCCATAAATTTTTGATACCTTAGTTCAATTAATTGATCCAAAGGCATCTTTTTCAAAGATTGGAGTTCGCTCGTTAATAATCTCTTCAAGCGACTTGCCATCTCATCGACGTCTCGGTGTGCTCCCCCTAAAGGCTCAGGAACTACCATATCAACCAGTCCATTTTCGAATATTCTGTCTGCAGTAATTCCCATAGCACGCGCGGCTTCACTCGCTTTGGAAGCGTCTTTCCAAAGGATTGAGGCGCACCCCTCAGGAGAAATGACTGAATAAATACTGAATTGCATCATAATAATTTTATCACCGACCCCAATAGCCAGGGCGCCACCTGAACCAGCTTCTCCTGTAACAATGCAGACAATTGGGGTTTTAATGCGGGACATAGCAAAAAGATTGCGTGCAATGGCTTCTGACTGGTTACGCTCTTCAGCGCCTATGCCAGGATAAGCTCCAGCTGTATCAATAAATGTGACTACAGGCATTTTGAATTTTTCAGCCATCCTCATCAAGCGCAGCGCTTTTCTGTATTCCTCGGGTCTTGCCATACCAAAGTTTCTATATACTTTTTCCTTGGTACGTTTACCTTTTTGGTGACCAAGCACCATGACAGGCTCTCCATTTAATCGCGCCATGCCTCCGATAATTGCAGGAGCTGAAGAATAACTGCGATCACCATGCAACTCCTGAAAATCAGTAAAAATTCGCTCAATGTAGTCAGTAGTCTGCGGCCTTAAAGGATGTCTGGCCATCTGAGCGATTTGCCATGGCTCAAGCCTGGAAAAAATATTCTCTGTTAACTCCGAGCATTTTGCTTCAAGTCGAGCTATTTCTTCACTTAAATTAACTTCATTATCACTGCCAACCATACGCAGTGCTTCAATTTTTTGATTCAACTCTTCAATCGGTTGTTCAAATTCCAAAAATTGTCGGGTCATTGATTACTCTTTGGTGAATTAAACATCTTTGGTATATGATACTCTTAACCGTTAATCGATGCCAGATTTCAGATACAACAGATGATAATTACAGGATTTACTCCATTAAACACGCAAAACTGCATTTTAAATGAGTCACGTATTGATCTTTGGCAGTTCTCGTTAGACTATGAATTGCATAGCGCCTATCAGTTATTGAATGCTGATGAACGTTCCCGTGCTGATCGTTTTTATTTTCATCGCCATAAAAGACGTTTTACCAACGCCAGAGCGACTTTAAGAATTATCCTGGCCAGATATCTTAATATGTCTCCTGAACGATTGGAGTTTACTTACAATGCCCATGGCAAGCCCAATGTGATTAACTCGCAAAAGTTACAATTTAATATCAGTCATACGGGTGAAACAGCCATGTTAGCGGTAGGCAAAACCTATCCGATTGGAGTGGATATTGAAAGATATTCAGCCCGACCTTATGAAGGCATAGGTAAAAATTTGTTTTCCGAGCAAGAGTACCACGAACTACAAAAAGCACCCCAATCACTTAAGCCAGCCTTATTTTTTCACATATGGGCGCAAAAGGAAGCATTCATCAAAGCCAGTGGTTTAGGTCTCTCCTATCCAACCAAAGAATTTCATGTACCTACCAATTTCCCAACAAAACAATTGGTTGATGATCCCTTGCATAATATGACCTGGCAGTTACGCTCATTTATGCCCGAAGTATGCTGCAGTGGCGCTTTATGCTATCACCCTTCTGTTAGAGAAATTCGTCATGGGATAGTACAACTTCAACAAAATATTAGTTTAAAATTTTAAATTATGTTTCAATTTAATACTTCTCAACATACTTTAATGCAAATACTGGGCGATGGAGCATGTCATAGTGGGAGTGAACTAGGAAACGCTTTAAAAATCAGTCGCTCAGCGGTATGGAAACAAATCAATCAGCTTAATGATTTGGGTATACCTGTTATCCGCATACCCCATCAAGGATACCAATTGTCAAAGCCTTTAATCCTGTTAGACTCTGATGAAATTACCAAGCAATTACACAACCAAGGATTTGGCCAACCTTTTAAACTGCATTTATTCACATCAATTGACTCAACCAACCGATACCTGAAAGATCTACCCTCAAGCTCCGTAGTTGAAATTTGTTGTACTGAAATGCAAACCCAAGGAAGGGGTCGCTTTGGGCGACACTGGCACTCTCCTTTTGGGGAGAATATATACTGCTCTACCCGATGGAATTTTAATTGTGATCTTTCTCGACTCTCTGGTTTAAGTCTTGTTTCAAGTTTGGCCTTGATAGCCTTTTTAAATACCTTAAGCAATTCAAAAGATATCAAAATCAAATGGCCGAATGACATACTCTGGGGTAACAAAAAATTGTGCGGAAGTCTTATTGAAATCATGGCAGAATCCAATAGTAGCGCACAAGTCATCATTGGAATAGGCCTAAATGTCAATACAGATACAGAACATCATCCTTTACCAGATAAACCATGGTGTTCTTTGTACGAGATCTTTAAACAACAGTACAATCGTAATTTTCTAATTGCCAACCTTATTGTGCACCTGGAACAATATTTAAATAAATTTATGAATACTGACCTCGATAATTTTATGAGTGAATGGAATGCTGTTGATTACCTGGCAGGGAAATACATTACCGTTTCACAATCCTCAGGCCTCATGTCAGGAGTTGCTTGTGGTGTAAATCTTTCAGGACAATTGATGTTAAAAGATGACAAGGGAATCTGTCATTATCTTTCATCAGGCGATACTTCACTACAACCTGGCAAGAGCCAATAAGCTATCTTGAAAATATAGTACAAGAGGGGATTTAAGGTTCGTCCCGAGTATTTTTAAGTACTCGGAACTGGATGAACTGCGTGGAAATCGATTTATACTGCTTGTTCTGAATCATCAGATTCTTTTTCTTGTTGTATGCGCAAATAAATTTCTTCGCGATGAACAGAAACATCTTTTGGAGCATTAATCCCTAAGCGAACTTGATTGCCTTTTACACCTAAAACAGTAATATTGACATCATCACCTATGATTAATGTTTCACCTATACGCCGAGTCAAAATCAACATGACTAAAATCTCCCTAACATAGCAGCTACCTACTTCTCCATAGAACGCTTCCATGGTGTTCTTGGCAACTACAATATGAACAAATTTTAAGCAAAATTTATTGCTTGGATCACATTGTACACTCTGATTATTAACGGAATATTAAGTAATGGATAAATTTGCGTTTAATTTTTGCAAAAATGAGTTGAAAAATTAATAAATTCCTTGTCATAAATTCATCATAAAACCGTTCAACATTCCCTAATATCAAAAACTCTCAATTATAAATAAACCGGGCTCAAAAAGAAAAACAAGTTTATTTTCCTGCAATAAACTCAAACAATATAAAAATACGTATTTAAAATCAAATAGATACGATATTAAAAGAATGAATTTACAATGAAATTCGGAAAATTTCCAGTTTACTAATCGAATTAATAAACTGGTAAATAAAATATACTACTATTTAAACGAAAGCATTAATTTCTTGCTCAGTTAGTCCGTTATTCAAATTGGCAGGGACTGCAAAATGCATGTTTTTAGGAAAAGACAAATTCAGATTACCCATCATTTCAACATACTCTTGCCTGGATTTTACCTGCAATCTGGGATTATATTTCTTTTCCTGTTCAATAGTACTGTAATGTTTCTGGTTATAATCATGCCCCGGATAGACCTTCATAAAATCAGGTAATTTTAGAAGCTTATTAAATAGACTATCGTACTGTTCGCTAGCGCTACCATTTTGAAAATCGGTGCGGCCTGTAGCGTTAATTAATAAAGTATCGCCAGTAAATACTTTGTCCTCCAGTATGAAAGAATAGGAGTCTGGAGTATGGCCTGGAGTATGCATCGCTCTTATTTTAATATTGCCAAAATTGAGAATTTCATTATCGCAAAATTTAACTTGCACAAATTTTGCCTCTGTCTCAATTCCCATCATAGAATGACAATCGGTTAAATGAGCTAATGGGCCAGATCCGGTAATATGATCAGCGTGCAGATGGGTATCTATAGCGGCAACCAAATTTAATCCCAACCCGTTAATCAAGTTAATGTAGCTTGAAACATGTGATTTTACGGGATCAATGATTATTGCGTGCTTGCAATCAGTGGAGCCTATGAGGTAGGTATAAGTACAAGAGTCTTGATCAAAAAGCTGATGAAAAATCATTAAATCTCCGTACTAACGATAAAAAACAAATACTTGAAAAAACTGATGAAAATAATCAGGAGCAATATAATTAAATTAGTATACTTTATGTAGCAATTTATGGAAACTTAAATTATGATTTGCCTTTTAATTCCATCAAAACAGATAGCATGTTATTCAATTCGTATTTGTTTTTATTTGTTTATTTACCAGTTGCGCTAATTGGAAGTTATTTTCTCATTTATTACTTTAAATCAGGCGTCACTCCATGGTTATTAATCTTTTCTCTAATTTTTTATGGTTGGTGGAACCCAAATTATCTTCTATTGTTAATGGCCTCTATCAGTTTTAATTATTTAATTAGCAAGTTAATCAGTAGAAGCGAATACCTTTTCTATAGGAAGAGCTTTTTAATTCTTGGAATAGTCTGCAATCTTGGCGCCCTTTTTTATTTTAAATACATGAATTTTTTTATACAAAATTTCAATGTTGTAGCCAATACCCACTTTAACTATCTGAACATTATTTTACCTCTTGGCATCTCCTTTTTCACTTTTACACAGATAGCCTATTTAGTTGATACTTACCAGGGAAAAGTAAAGGAATTTAATTTCATTAACTACTCATTATTTGTTACTTATTTTCCCCACTTAATAGCTGGCCCAATTATTCATCACTCTGATGTCATGCCTCAATTTAAAAAAATTGTAGCGATAAAACAATTTCCGATCATGCGCTACTTTATAATAGGATTATCTATATTCATCATTGGGTTATTTAAGAAGGTTTGTTTAGCTGATACCATCGCCCCCAAAGTAAATTATATTTTTGATTTACCTGGAAAAGGATATGACCTTTCTTTTGTAGACGCCTGGATTGGTGCCATAGGCTACACCTTGCAATTATATTTTGACTTTTCTGGTTACTCAGAAATGGCAATAGGCCTAAGTTATATGATAGGAATTAAATTACCGGTAAATTTTAACTCTCCTTACAAAGCAATCAATATTATTGACTTTTGGCGTAGATGGCATATGAGCTTATCACGTTTTTTCAGAGATTATTTATATATCCCTCTTGGCGGAGGGAGACGAGGGGCCTTTCGCAAGTACCTGAATTTATTCATTGTAATGATTATTGTAGGTTTCTGGCATGGTGCGGGATGGACATTTATTTTATGGGGCACCTATCATGGTAGCTTACTTATTTTGAATCATGGGTGGCATGCATTCAAAAACAAGTTTTCAAACAGTTTCCATTTTAAGATAAACTCAAAAACAACTTCGCAAATATTGCGATACCTTTCCATTACCTTCACATTCTTTCTTGTAGTCCTTGGATGGGTCTTATTTCGTGCCGACAATTTTGGAACTGTCGAAAACTTCTATAAAGGCATGTTTCATATTCATCATCATTTCTTCGGTACAGCAGGATTGCTTACTTTATTAAATTATATCTTTTTTGGATTATTTCTATTAGCAGGCCTGACAATTTGCGCTATCCTGCCAAACACTATAGAAATCATGAAAAACACTAATGCGATATTAGATAATCCAATTAAGGAATCTGGTAGTTCCGCTTCAGGCGCAATCACAAATAAATTATTATGGACACCAAGTATTTGGTATGGTTTTTCTCTGGGAATATTAGCTTACTTCTCAATAACCACTATATCTCAAACACCAAGTACTTTTTTATATTTTAATTTTTAATACAATGACATAAAGAAATGATTCAAAAAATTTATTATAAATATGTTATCACAATAGTTATTGGGCTAATATTTACCCATTTATTTTGGAGTTACTTCCTTGGTAGTTTGACTTCTTATTTTTATAATAAAAATTTAATTAATGTGAGAAACTACGAAGCTAAGGAACAAATATTTCTTACTCAAGCGTATTTGAATCAAAAATTAAAATCGCCCGGCAAACCCATCATGCTAATATTGGGGTCCTCATTTTCATATGGATATGACCTGCTCGCCAAAGAAACCTACACCCATTTTATGGCTAAATATTTTCCAAATTATACTATTCTGAATGCTTCAAGAATAGGAGAAAGCGGTCAAGACATCCTAACTCATATTAATTATTTAAAAACCCACAAAATACATTTGGATACCTTGATAGTTGAAATTAATCTATTTAATTTTACTGCATCATCATACTCAATCACCCAAGATAAAAACAAACATTGGTTTGATTTTATTAACAACTCTTATAGTCACTTTTATTTGCTGCATCCTCATGGAATCAATCTACTTACCAATCTGGAATTAAACAGGTTATACGCTCCCGATAAAAAAATGGAGCATCAGTATTCATTCGCTTCTTTACCTGACAGCTACTCCGAAAAATACAGTGATTTTAAAAGAAAATTACCTAATTACACAGCGTTCTTAAATTCTTTATTTTCATCTTCCTCGGCCATTGCTGACCATGTCTATTTTTTTGTTTCCCCAATCTATAAAAATGGTATAAAACAAACTCAATTTAAAGTATCTGATATTCATAACGAATTGGAGGATATTCATCAAATATGCAAGAAATTTTCTAAAATTCATTGCCTGACACCCAGTTTTAACTATTCAAAAAATAACTTTATGAACTTGTCACATTTTAACGAGCAAGGACACCGAGTATTAGCCAAATGGTTATCTGAACAAATATCTAAAACACAGAATCACCAAATAACAACTGTGGAATTAAACAAACAAGTCAGCTAAAATGCTCAACAATTTATAACTAATCAAAATACTCTATCATGAATAAAATAGTAATCATTGGTGCAGGGCAACTTGGCAGCAGACATTTACAATCACTTAATTTACTTAATCAGGAAATAGAAATAGACGTAATTGACCCCAGCCTTGAGTCACTTGAAACAGCAAAAAACCGCTTTGAAGCCACTATTCAAGATGTAAAACATAAAATTAGTTATTCACAAAGCATACCGAATCATCAATCAGTAGATATAGCGATTATTGCCAGCACAGCAAACAGCCGCAGAACTATCATAGAAAATTTATTAGATAAAACAGAAGTGAAACATCTGGTTCTTGAAAAATTATTATTTACCCAAGAGCAAGATTATTATGATATTGCTAAACAATTATCTTCAAAAGATACGAAAGTCTGGGTTAACTGCACCATGAGAATGATGCCGTATTATCAGCATTTAAATACTGCATTTAAAAATGAAGTCGTACAATACCATGTAAACGGAAGTCAATATGGTCTGGTCACGAATGCAATCCATTATCTTGATCATTTAGCCTATATCACTGGAAGTGATCAATTTGAAATTGATACCCGATATCTTGATAAGCAAATTATACCGAGTAAAAGAAAAGGTTATTTTGAGTTAACCGGAACTTTAATCGCCCGATTTGAAAATGGGAGTACTGCATTTTTGCATTGTGACAACAGCGGCATGGCGCCTATTCAAATTGAAATTTACAACCATAACCTGCGTGTAATTTCAAGAGAATGGGAACAAAAAGCATGGCAAACAAGCCTGGAACAAGACTGGAAATGGGAAGAAGTTAATGCACCCATACCTTTTCAAAGCATGCTCACTGCTGAACTAGTCACTACCCTGTTAGAAACTGGCCGTTGCAACCTGACAAGTTACGAAATTTCCATGCAGCATCATTTGCAACTATTAGGCCCTTTAAAGGAATTTTTATTAGAAAACAAATTAAATAGCGAAATGGATTATCCATTTACCTAGTTCCTTGAGTATGATCTATGGAGTGTGATTCTATCCGCTCCCTCACGGTCGCGGCTCGGATTGCTGTTAAAAAAGAACTACGATCATAACTGAGCCGCGACCGTAAGGGAGCGGATAATGCTGACAAAAACTTGTATGATATTAATAAATGAATTAGCCATGCTATGAATAAACCCACCTTAATCAGTATTGATCACATTAATCAATTAATACCAGCTATTGCAGCTTATCGACATAACAAAATAATAAACAAGTCTGCGTTAAAACCTTTGATAATTCTTACCAAACCACATATACCATTTAATTCCCTTAAAATTTCACATATTCAATCATTAGTTAGTAGTGAACCTAACTCCATTGTTTTATCAGGCTACTCTTTATTCAAACACGCCAAATTGATCACCTACTTACCAGTAAGATTAAGAGCAAAATTAATACATCGTAAGCTAAAAAAATACGAATTTGATGAATTCTTCTTTTCGCATGACATCAGTAGTGATTTTTGGAACCAGACATTGATGCACGCCTTTCCTCATGCGAAACGTATTTGTTATGGTGATGCCTTGGGATTAGTCTATACCCAGACTTATTTCTCTCGATTTATGTACCAAATTATTAATAAAAAAAGAATAATACTGCACAATATACTTGCAAGATTAAAAAGAAAATTAATCTACCCGGCAAAAAAATATCAATTACAAGCTCAACAAGCTATATTAGCTATCCCCTGTGATCCTGGGAAAGATTTTTTAACTCAATGCGATTTCTCTATTATTTCTAGAGATGATTTAACAAAATGTGTTAACGATCTTGCTAATTGTATCCCTGAATTTAAGACCCATATGCAAGACTTAATTAAAAATAGCCCAAATCCATGCTATCTGCTCATGCTCAGCAATTTCACAGAATCCAAACTAACCACAATAGATAATGAAATAGCACTTTATGAAGACATTCTATCAAAATACGCTACCATGGGCAGTACTGTTATTTTAAAACCCCATCCCGCACATAATCCTGATTTATTTTCATTAATCATTAATACGTTAAAAGAAAATTACAACATACAGATAGTAGACAAGCAATATTATCATCTCCCTATTGAATTGGCAGAAAGTTTAGTACAAGGATGTGAAGTGTTATCAGTATCTTATTCCTCTATCTCTCTACCGTACATCTATGGCAAACAGGTAAAGCACGTGCTGACACAAGAGCTTGTGAATAAATATTTTTCAATTGAAAAAATGAGTTGGTTTATAGAAAGCAATAATTTATACATCAATATGATTAATGCTCTCCCAAATTGGAAACAGGATCGTGAGTTACTTATCTAACAATAATACGGATCACTCTATTAATATTGGAGTCATCATTATTAACTACAACTCTGGGAAATATCTGTTAAAAGCAGCTCGAGCGCTAGCTGATCAAACCTATAAACCTTCTCAGGTTATCATTTTTGACAACGCAAGCCATGAAGAAATCCCCCAAGAGATTTCTAGTCTGAATTTACCCTTAACAATCATTAAACATGACAAAAATCTTGGATTTGCGTCTGGTAACAACCGTGCAATGGAATACTTATCTCCAGAAATCAATTGGATTGCATTACTTAATCCTGATGCCTATCCCCATAAAGAATGGCTTGAGGAAATGGTAAACACCATCCATGCATACCCACAGTTTGCTTTCCTGGGCTCAAAATTACTTTGTGAGCAAGAACCCCATTTATTAGATGGCACCGGAGATTGCTATCATATCAGTGGAAAAGCCTGGCGTAGAAATCACAGAAAACCACTTCATCAGGATCCTGGCAATATTGCAGAGATTTTTTCTCCTTGTGCTGCTGCAGCCTTATACCGCCGTGATGCGTTCCATAACGTACAGGGATTTGATGAGGATTACTTTTGCTATTATGAAGACATTGATTTAGCATTCCGTTTATGGCTTTCAGGTTATAAAGGAGCTTATGTTCCTAAAGCAATGGTTGAACATACCGGTTCTGCGACAACAAAAAGACATAGCGATTTTTATACCTATCATGGACATCGTAACCTGGTTTGGACTTATTTTAAAAATATGCCTATTTCTCTATTGCTTCTAAGTTTCCCATTACATCTTTTATTAAATACCGTTACCATTCTGCTATTTATTTTCAGAGGACAAACATCAATCATTTTAAAATCAAAAATTGATGCGATAAAAGGTTTGCAAAGAGTTTTTAGACAACGCAAAATAATCCAAAAATCGCGAAAAATAAATTCCTTATATCTGCTCAAGATCCTGAATAAAGGTTTACCATGGTAAAAAACTTAGTCACAGTCGTTATAGTTAATTACAATTCAGGGGAAATGTTGCTGAAATGTATCAAACAAGTATTAGCCAGTACCGTCCCGGTAAAAATAATTGTTTCCGATAACTCCTCATCTGATGATAGCTTGCACCTGCTGCATAACGCATACCAGGATAATCAAGATATTCATATTCATAAAAATCATGCCAATCTGGGTTTTTCAGCAGCTAATAATGCTGTATATCCTATGATAGAAACACCCTTCATACTCTATTTAAATCCAGATTGCTTTATTAACGAAAGCACCATTGAACACCTGCTTCAAGTGATGAATGATTATCCTGACGCAGGAATGGCAGGTTGTCTCGTAACCAATCCGGATGGAACAGAACAATCAGGATGCAGAGGACTTACCCCAACACCTGCCAGAGTATTTAATCAAATGTTCAAGTTAGGAAAAATATTTCCAAATAATCCCAAGTTTTCAGGCTACTTGCTCTCTGATAAGCCTTTACCTGATCATCCTCTAGAAGTAGAATTGATTTCAGGATCTTGTATGTTTGTCAGAAAAGAAACTTTAGATGATATAGGTCTTCTTGACGCGAAATATTTTCTTTATTGCGAAGATTACGATTGGTTTTATAGAGTGATTCAAGGAGGATGGAAAATTATTTTCACCCCTCAAACAAAAGTTACTCATATAAAAAGCTATAGCACTCAACTAATTCCTATTAGAGTCCTGGGATATAAAGCAAAGGGAATGTGGCGATATCATAATAAATTTTTTAAGAAAGATTCCTTTATTGCCACTACATGGTTAGTAAGAATAGGAATATTAAGTCGTTTCCTAATTTTAAGTAATCTCCACTTATCAAAAAAATTATGGGAAACCATTAAGAATCCACTAAGATTCTATTTAAAAAAATAATACAAAAACCCTATTCTTGCTTTAATAATTTTACAAGATTATAATTCGAACACTTCAATAATAACTAATAATCTTATAATGATAAATAACAAAAGGATCGTTGCCTTTATACCTGTGCGAGGAGGAAGCAAATCCATTATCAATAAAAATCTCGCCCTACTTGGTGGAAAACCTTTAGTTGCCTGGCCTATTGAAGTGGCATCAGAAGTTCCTGAAATCGATGAAATTATAATATCAACTGATGATCAGAATATTGCAAATACTGCCAAATCCTATAATGTTACTATCCAACATAGACCAGATTATTTGGCTACAGACACAGCACTTGTTGCTGACGTAATACGATATTACCGCACAATTCTTAGTGCTGAAAATAATCTTCCTGACTACATGGTTTTGTTAGAAGCAACATCCCCTTTTCGGACTAAAGAAATCATACAAAAATGCCTGTACCGTTTAGTTCATGAAGATCTGGATTCGATTGCTACTTTTAATGAAGCTGAAGTAAATCCTCATCGAATTTGGTCTATTCAAGATGGCCAGCCAGAGCCTTATATTAAAGGTGCGATACCATGGATTTCAAGACAAAATTTACCAAAAGCCTATCAGCTTAATGGAGTTGTTTATGCTTTCAACCTAAGGACTTTCCCCAATGAAGGACCAAGTGTCCTATTTGGAAAAATGGGTGCAGAAATTCTAGATGGAAGTTCTGTAATTGATATTGATACAAGTAAAGATTTGGTGGTAGCAAATGTCTTATTCGAAACCAGAAACAGCACCGAGGTTATCTGATCTTTTTTCATTGAGAGGTAAAACCGCTTTAGTGATAGGAGGAGCAGGGTTATTAGGCAGTGAAATAACTCATGCCTTTGCCGAACAGGGAGCTAATGTTATCATCGCTAGCCGTAGTCTGGAAAAATGTCAAAATTATACTAATTATCTAGCTGAAAATTTTAAACATAGCATTTTCACTTCCCTCTCTGTAGATATCTCTAATCCTGAATCGATAGATCAATTTATGCATACAGTTAATGAATTATTTCCTGATGGACTGGATATTTTAGTTAATTGCGGCTGGTCAGGTCGCAAAAATACTTTTGAATCCATCTCGGATGAAGACTGGAATCTGGATATCGAGATATGTCTGAATGGAGTATTCAGGACAATTAAACGAGCCTATCCTCTTTTAAAGAAGAAAAAAGGGAATATTCTTAATATTGCATCTATGTATGGACATGTTGCTCCCGATTATAGATTATACGATAGTGAGCGCTTTGCTAACCCTCCAAGCTACGGAGCTGCTAAAGCAGGTTTAATTCAGCTCACTAAATATTTGGCAAGCTTTTTATCACCTCACCAAATCAGAGTAAATGCCATAAGTCCTGGCCCATTTCCATTTGAAAGTACTCAAAAAGAAAATCCTGATTTTATTCAGCGTCTAAACAGCAAAAACCCACTCAATAGAATTGGGAAGCCTCATGAATTAAAAGGTGCCGCAATATTATTATGCTCAGAAGCAGGATCTTACATAACAGGTCAAAATATATGCGTTGATGGTGGTTGGGGTGTATGGTGATGAAAGCGGGTATTCTAGGGTACAGTGAAGGAAACGGCCACCCTTTTTCTTTCTCCGCTATTATTAATGGCTATGAGCCTGATGCCTTTATTGCAGCAGGCTGGCCTGTTATTCTAAATTATCTGGAAAAGCAGCCTAGAGATGCTTTTGACTTTCATGATCTGCAAGTCACCTGTGCATGGACTCAAGACAAAAACTTAACCCAACAATTATGTGCAGCAAGTAAAATTACTTATGCACTTGATGATTATGAAGAGATGATAGGCAAAGTAGATCTGGTCTTCATAGCCAGAGATGATTATCAAACTCACTACAAAATGGCCAAGCCATTTTTAGAACATGGTATACCAGTTTTTATTGACAAGCCACTGACCTTAAATATTGATGAATTAAATTATTTTGAAAAATACTTAAATAGTGGCTTGCTCATGAGCACCTCTGGGATGCGTTACGCTCAAGAACTGGATTTAATTAGAAACAACGATTTAGATCTTGGGGAACTAAAATTAATTCAAGGCGTTGTTTTAAATAACCTTGAAAAATATGGTATTCATCTTATTGATGCCATCAATGGCATGGGATTAGGCAAAATAATTTCAGCAGTTCGTCTTCCTGCATCATTTGAATCCTATAATCTCACACTGGAAAACAATGTTATATTTAATCTAACCTGCCTCGGAAAAGTTGGTAAAACCTTCCATCTTTCATTTTATGGTACCAATAATCATTATCACTACGATCTTCATGATAATTTTACTGCGTTTAAACGAACAATTAAAAATATGCAACTGATGGTTAAGAAGAAAATGCCTGTTATACTACCGTCTGAAACAATCAGCACGATGAAACTCATAAGGCAATTATCTTCGTTAAAGCCTATGGAACAAATTACATTCAACATTAAATAAGGGGCTGCCATTGTTTAATCTTACGAATAAAACTGCGGTTATCACAGGCGGAGCTGGGATCCTCGGCAAAGGTTTTAGTCGAGAACTCGCAAAAAATGGCGCTAAGGTAGCTGTTGCCGATGTTTGCTTTGAAAAAGCGGAACAGGTATGCCAGTCAATTCTTGAAGAGTTTCCAGATGCAAAAGTTCTTCCATTGAGATGTGATGTAACTGATAAAATTAATATTGCTCACATGGTGGAAACAGTAAAAGCCAAATTTAATTCAATTGACATACTTTTAAATAACGCAGCAACCAAGACGGATAATTTGCATAAATTTTTTGCTTCATTTGAAGAGTATGATTTAGAAACATGGCGAAAAGTAATGTCTGTTAACTTAGATGGAATGTTTCTTGTAGCTCAAGCTGTAAGTAAAGAAATGATAAAGCAAAATACCGGAGGGAGCATTATTCAAACGAGCTCTATCTATGGAGTTGTTGCGCCCGATCAAAGCATCTATAAAGGTTCAGAATATTTAGGGGTGGAAATTAACACTCCTGCTGTCTATTCTGCATCAAAAGGTGCTGTATTGAGTTTGACGAAATATCTGGCTACGTATTTAGCCAAGTACAGTATACGTGTTAATACTTTAACACCAGGCGGAATTGAAAGTGGTCAAAATAACACTTTTATTAAAAATTACTCAAGTAAAGTACCATTAGGGAGAATGGGTAAATTTGATGAATTACTAGGCGCATTAGTTTTCCTGGCTTCAGATGCCTCAACCTATGTTACAGGACAAAATATCATAGTTGATGGTGGGTTCACCTGCTGGTAAATCATTACTCACTTGAATATATTTTTATATTAGTTGTTGCGCGCCCCTCTCAATTATTGTGTAGATTAATTTACCTTATTTTTTATGTTAAATTTAAATAATGCTCTTTAACTCTTATTCATTTCTTTTCCTCTTCCTGCCAATAACTTTTGTACTATTTTTTCTGTTTCAACTGAGCCATAAACGCTCCGAAACAATCTTATTTCTTTTTTTAACATCTATTGTTTTTTATGGATATTGGAATTTCTACTATTTGCCACTTTTATTAATCTCAATATTATTTAATTTTCTCATCAGTTTATTGATGGAGAAAGTCAATAGAAGGTTCTTCTATGCAGGACTTATTGGCAATTTATCTTTACTTATTTACTTTAAATACAGCCAATTTTTATTGGCTAATTTCTACTTATTACTTAATCAACCTCTAGAATTAATTAATGGAGACTTGCCACTAGGCATCTCTTTTTTTACCTTTACTCAAATTGCTTATCTCACAGATTGCTATAGAAAACAAATTAAGGTGCCTCACTTTATAAACTACGGTTTATTCGTCACATTTTTTCCTCATTTAATGGCAGGGCCGATACTTCATCACCAGGAAATAATGCCTCAGTTCGAAAATAGAAGAAAAAAATTGCTCAGCTGGGAAAATTGTGCTGTCGGGATGACTATTTTTTCTATCGGCCTTTTTAAAAAAACTATCATTGCTGATTCTTTGGCGCCTTATGCAAATACTGTCTTTAGCGTAGCATCCAAAGAACCCGTTACTTTTATAGAAGCATGGTGTGGAAGTATTTCCTATACTTTTCAATTGTATTTTGACTTCTCAGGCTATTCTGATATGGCAATAGGATTAGCACGCCTTTTTGGTATCGTTTTTCCTCTGAATTTTAATTCACCTTACAAAGCGCGTAATATTATTATTTTCTGGCGCCGCTGGCATATGACTTTATCTCGTTTTTTACGGGACTATATCTATATCCCATTAGGTGGAAACCGCAAAGACAATATTAATCGATATGTTAATCTGATGATAACTATGATTATAGGCGGCATTTGGCATGGCGCTGGATGGACTTTTATTATTTGGGGTTTATTGCACGGTTTTTATCTAGTGATCAATCACTTATGGCTTCAGTTAAAAAAACACTATTTTCAATTTTTCCCCACAAAGAAATTTATCGGTAATTTTTTTGCTCAAATCATTACCTTTCTGGCTGTTATGATAGCCTGGATATTTTTCCGTGCAGAGACTTTCATGGCTAGTAGTCACATTTTAACTGCATTATTTAAGAATATTTCGTTATCTAGTAGCGTATTTAATTTTGGGCAATTACAACGCTTATTTGCCCTTTTATTTATAACCGGTTTAATCATATTTTTAGGACCTAACACTCAACAACTACTCTATAGATACAATCCCGCACTTGAGACTTACCCAGGAGAAATTGAGCCGTATCACATTAAGAAACTGTATTGGGCACCTAATGCATTCACTGCAGCAGTTTGTGCCATTTTAACTTTGCTTTCACTACTGTCTTTGGGGCATATCAGTGAGTTTTTATATTATAAATTCTAAGGTGAACTTAATTGAATCACTTTAAAAAATTTTCCATTTATTATCTGACATTCCTTCTATTATTTGGTTTGTTTATTATGTTGTTTAACTGGCTAGTTAATCCGTACGATATTTATAAATCACTGCCTATTCAAAAATTCAGTCAAAAGCCACAAGTCACATCGCACTTACGTCTTAGCAAAGCAATAGCGATAGAGTGGAAAAGACCGGAATATCTGATATTAGGCTCTTCTACTGCTGAAACAGGCCTCGACCCAGATTTTTCTGCATGGGATAACTCTCACGTTTATAACCTTGGTTTGAGCGGAGCAAATATTTACGAAGTAATGCGCTATCTGCAACATGCTGAAGCAATTAAACGCATCAAAAAAGTCGTTTTAGTAGTTAATTTTTTTATGTTTAATGCTTATGTCGAGAACAGAGATGATTTTAATGAATCATTACTGCGTGTCGATGTCAATGGAGATAAAAATCCTTTTGCCATAAATACTATTATTTCTACTTTGCTTTCTTTTGATGCATTAAAAGCCAGTTTGGAAACTATAAAAAACCAGCACAAAAGAAATGCTTTTTTGAGTAACGGGCAACTCGTCCATGATTATAGAGAAGAGCAAATACAACAGTTAAAAGGTTATAAGAATAATTTTTTGTATACAGAAAGTTATAGTAAAACCTCTTTATTGCCCTTACCACATAATCAATTTGGTTTTACTGATCCTGAAAAAGGAATTGACACCATTGCCTATTTACAAAAAATCATAGCGATTTGCGAAAAGAATCATACTGAATTAATTCTTATACTTGCACCAGAACATGTCAGGCTTTTGGAAACTTATAAATTGTTAAATTTATGGGATACTTATGAACAATGGCAAAAAGAGTTGATGACATTAATAGCAGATCATAATCAAAAATACCCCGACACAAAGTTTTCTTTATGGGGTTTTAATAATATTAATTCCATTACAACCGAACAACTTCCAGACAAAGATGATGCCCGGACTAAAATGCGTTGGTTTTGGGATCCACAACACTTTAAAAATGAATTAGGAAATCTAATATTATCAATAGTATTAAGTTTAAAAGATGAATCTGTGATTAGTGATTTTTCCACTTTACTTAAAGAAGATAATATTCAGAGAAAATTAGAAAATGATCGATTAGAACTAATTAAATGGGAGAATAGACACCCAGAAGATATTATTGAACTGAAACAGAACCTATTTGGATCTACCACCTCTAAATCAGATAAGTAATTTCTAATAAAAACAACTTTCTCGATTGTCAATGAATCAAGGCTTTTTATTGATTACTCGAATAAGGACATCAGAAAATATAGATTTTTATAAATTGGATATTTACAAAGTTAATTTATTAATTTCTTTATAAATTCTTTCAAAATTTAATCCGTCAATCATTCCCCAGTCTGTTGAAATTTGTTTTTGTGATGTTTGTATTTCATTAATATATTGATCCTTTTCTAAAACCAGTTTCATTACATGCTCAAATTCTTCTTGTTTCGACACTTTTAAAACGCCTGGTGCCTCGTCATATTCATTCAAATTAAATTGATAAAAATCATAATTAATCACTGGCTTTCCAAGTGCAATAGCCCAACGTACGGTACTAGAATAACAACTGATATAAATATCATGTTTTACCAGTTCATCAAGAATATAAGAAGTACTAATATTTATGTTAAAACTTTCAACAAAATTTTTGAATTCTGGTTGAACAGCAGGATGAAGATTAATTGTTACTGTTACATTTTTTAGCTGGCTTAAAAATTTAAATACTGCTGAAGTAAGATCTTCATAGGTATCAAATTCACATAACTTTGACCGCTCATTATGATAACTTGGAGGCCAGCAAACTAAAATAGACTTTTGATTGTCTAGATTATGATTATTTGAAGTCTCCAGATTTCTATTATTCAGATCTAAACAAGTTTTCAAGTAATCACAGTATGGTGAACCAGTCAGCACTAGCTTCTTAGGTTGCACCCCTTCCTTTAAATAATGATTAAGCATGACTTTACTTTCAGCACCAAGAACATTTGCATACCCACCATGAACGGTCCAAGGGTTATATAATTTTATTTGCAATTCTTCACGCGCCAAAATGAAATAAGGATTTAACAAAATAGAACCCGAAAATTTACCTTTTTTAATCCAATGAGGAAATTTATCTTTTACAGCCAAACCTGCTCCATCATCAGAGTGATATAATTCTTCATTTTTGCTTTTTTGATCCAGTGAATTTTCCAAATCCATGTAACTTCCATATCCATATGGTATATCTAAAATTGGAATTTTCTTCGATCTAGCAGCTTGAATTAAACAAGCATTAGAGGATATTCCATCCTCACCAACAATCAATAGTTTAGGTTTATGCGTCATAAAAAATTCTTCAAACTTTGATAACTCTTCACTTAAACTAATATATAAAGCCCGAAGGATATCAAAATTCAAATTATATTTTTGATATCTATTTTCTACTTCTTTCACTTTATCAGATAAGTCCTTTTTCTCATGAACATTCAATTCACTTAAAAAGACGAACATTCCATTAAAATCATTTATAAATGATAAAATTCTCGAGACCAAGCTTTCATTCTGTTCTGCCAGAACAAAAATTACATTCTCTTTTTTTACAATAAGTTGACAAGCCAACATTGCAAGTACAGGCGCATCTGTAAAAGAGTTGACATAAATAGCAATTGGTTTTCTATTAACCAGCTTACCATAACAAAAACTCAATATTTTCTTCAATACCTTATTCATAGAAACCATAAATATCCCCAACTATGTCTCAACTCCGCTAGCAATTTTTAGCAAAATTTCTCCTGCTTTAGAGGCTGCATATTCAGGGTTCTCCAATTTTTTACTCGCCATCCAAAATTCTTTTTTACCACTGTCAGAAAATAAATATTGTAAATCATGTCTATCTGGTTTTTGGGAATCAAATACATGTGCGATATTTTTTGCCTTATAGGGTGATGCCTTAAGCATGTTATAATTATTCAAATGATTCAATAGATCATCTTTGTAACATAATGCAATTGGACTGATAAAAGGACTTGATGAAAAGTAATTTAGATAGCTTGCATCATAAAGGCAATTAGACAAAATACTGCAAACCACATCACATAATATCAATGTATGTTCGACTTTTTCATCTTTTATCAATCGAAATGATATTTTTGCATTTTCTAGTAACCTAATGGTATTCAGCGCTTGTTCATTGCTCTCCCGCGGGTGCTGCCTGTATACAATAGTAGCTTCCGGACAGGCTTGAGGTACCAGAGATAAAAATTCTAACAATGTTTCTTTATATCCTGGAATATGGTGCAATGACTGACCAAACAAACCGATGACCATATCTTCGGTTGATAAATCAGCTTTTTTCCTTAATTCTTTTCTAAGATGAATAAGTTCTAATGATTTATACCAAGAATGTCGTGGTGAGCCTATGACTAGGCCTTTACTATCATATCGCTGCTCTGTTAATATTTTTGCTTCCTGATCCAAACAAAAATAATAATCTGCACACACACCGAAAAAATCATTAACTTCGCCCCAGAAATCTTGCATCACTACGGTCGGAATTTTATTCTTGGCAACAGTAATCAATGCTTCATCAATACCAGCATCACCTGGTGTAGATAAACCACATAAAATAATATCGGGCTTTATTTTTTCCAATATTTCGCCAGCATAATTCAGTATAAGATTCGCTTCCTTGCTGTCTTGCTGCCTTGCTATAAGATTCGGTACTAACTCATATTCTAAATTGTGATTACAAAAATATTGGGCTGCAGGAGGTTGAATATATAAAAAAAAGTCGCAATCAGGATTGGACTTGGCCAACTTCACAATTTCAATGATATTAATAGCAGCCCCAACATCCCTGGATGATACCAGAATTCGCTTTCTGGACATAAATTTACACCTGTAGAATTTTGTTAAAAATAGTTTGCATCTTTTTAGCTAATTCAGATAGCGTATAAAATTTGCGCCATTCCTGTTCATATATGATATTTCCCTCCATTTCACATAAGGTAAGAACACATAATGAGCGAAGAGCAATTGTTGATAAAGCAAACCTGTCTGTTTCCAGATACGAATAAGAGCCACCGTTTTCAAAATAGGCAACCATAAAATGCTTTCCTAATTCGAGAATATAATCAACCGATTCATATCTTATAAACACCATGCGCTCTAATATCAATGCTAATTCATAAATTATTGGCAAATAACTGTGGAGAGCATCCTCAAAATCAAAAAAATAGACATCCCCATCAACTTTCATCATATTTCCGGGATGTAAATCCCCATGTATAGCTTGGAAATCAGCACCTTGGGTAAAATTCAAATCACTATTTAAAGCCAAATTTCTCACATAATCAGGAAATGGACCAATTTTAATTGCCCCTTTCGCAATTTGTTCACGTATTTCATTTAACTTCGATATTCGGTTATTTGTTCTAGTGATAATACCCTCTTGTAAAGGATAATTTCTGAGTGCCTTATGCATTTTAGCAAGAGAACCTCCCAGTTTTTTGAGAACATCAATTGACGTATTTAATCGTTCCCCATCAAGAAAAGGATAGAGGTAATAACTCTTCAAGTCTGATGACAAAGCAGAGTTTGTATTTACCCCTTGTATCTGTAACCATCGAGCTAAATGTTCGGCTTGTTGATAATGCTCAAAATGCTCCTCTTGAAAGCACTTAACAAAATACTTTTTTCCGCTTTGCCATTCTTTAATCAAATAAAAGTTAGATAATTGATCTTCAAAACATACCTGATAGACAACGCCACTCAACTGCACTTTTCCTAACAGGCTCTCTGCCTGATTAGAATCAAGAGGTACATAATCAGGCAGACCTGGAATTAAGGTCTGCCAAGTTGGGTTTTTAAGAATCATTTCTTTTAATATCAGACCATTGGATGGGTTTACCTGCTTTTACTGATGAAATAAAACAGCTTCCATTAACTAAATCCCAGTGTTGTACGGGTATGCCAAGACATGGAAAAGCAAATCTTACATTATCTAATGTAAGTGTTTCACCAGGTTGGATATCTCTTTTTGCTACAACACATTGACGTTGTGAGCTACCAATCACCCCTTTGATTTGCTGTCTTGGATTACGCTCAGTACTACCCAAAGATTCCCAGACATCATATACTTTTTGCAAAACATCAGGTAAGTCATCCAGACTCATCGAATGAGAAATATCTTGATCAAGCTCTTCAGGATATACATGAACTCCTTTTTCCAAAATTGAAGCGCCTAATGCAACAGAAACATACAACATTTCCAGACCATTATGATGATCAGATAAACCAACCGGGAGATTAAATGCCTGCGAATAGGTTTGTAAAAGCCTGAGATTATGTGCTTCAGGTAAAGCAGGATGTCCATCTGGACTGTGTTGAATAATAATATCTTCACAGCCAGCAACTCGTGCCGTATTAACCGCATTAAATACTTCAGCAATAGTTGATCTGCCTGTATCAATAAGTAAAGGCAAGCCTTTTTGTGCTGCGTAACGAATTAAAGGGATATGTACTATGTTAGCAGATGCAATTTTTAACGCACAGGCACCATGCTGAGTTGCAAAATCTACTGCAGTAAAATCATATACAGAAACTATAAATGGCATGGATGCGTTTCTAACAATAGAGAATAATTGCTCATACTTTTCCAAAGGCATCGCCTTACGCTCAATCAGTTCTCTATAATTCTCTTTTTTAACTTGACCATCTTTGGAAGTATAAGTTTCCAAAAGATCACTGGGAAGACAAATTTCAGGGTCATTTAAAATTTCTGTTTTTAGGACAACAGGTTGTTTCGGAACCATTGCACTTGCTTTTATAATCGATTCAACCATGTTTTTGGCAAGTTGATAATCACCATTGAAATAGCTTCCAACTTCAGCTAAAAAAATTGGTGGGCTTTGAGTACTTACATTAAAATTCCCAAGTTTAAATTCTCTTTCCACAATAGTATCCTCATAAATTTAGAGTGATATTTTTAATAAATAGTGATCAATTAACAGCTTTAAACCATTAGTAAGTTGTCTTTCATTTGTTTCAGTTCTCATAGTCCAGGTCCGAACAGGATCTTCTTTCGGTTTCAAATCAAAATGAATTCTGAAAGGATGAAAACTCCATTGATTGCATTGGTTTTGTATCAATTCTCCAATGGTTTCCTTACTAAATACATTCCATCCTTTTTCCCAATCTCCTTTGACACCTTTCTTTCTTTTTCTATGAGTTATTTCACAATCGACGCCAAATTCGTTGAAGGGCGACAATATGTAAATTGTTGCACCCGGACGGCAAGCTTTAAATAAATTTGAGAAGAATATTTGTAATTCGGATTCATCAAAAATGGACATAACTCCGACTACAGTAATAATATCAAATTGATGGTATAAAGTATCAGGTAATTCCAGAATTGAAGCTTTTAAAAATTCCTTATCCGGTTGTAACTTTTTGCACTGCTCGATCAAATCATCAAAAACATCAATTCCTGTATAGCGAAATTGGGGATAACGATCAGAAAGAAAATAAATTAATTCACCAGTAGCACAACCTACATCAAGCAAAGAAATGGATGCATGCCTTTTTTCTTGGGCAATAAAGAAATCGAGGAATTTAAAAATTTCCTTTGGGTTTTTTGACCATCCCTCTGTGATGTAATGTTGGAAATTTTGATAGTTAGCAGACATGATTATTAACCTTATCGTGTTTTTCTTTTTCCGAAAGCAAAAATTCACAAAATTGCAAATCAAGCTTGTTATCAACATCAATACTGTCTTCCATACTCATCACATAGGGTAGGCAAGGAGACTGATAAAATTTTAATTGCTCAAGAAAATCCGTTGTTTTTAAAGCGTAAATTGCTCCATTTTGCCTATATACTTCTTCCAGGTCCTGAGTTCTTCTTTCGACGTCATCCAAACAAGTGTAAGGAAAAGCCTGATTATCTTTAATACGAATACATTTTCCAGGATGATGTTCAACTTTGCAAACACTCATAACACTTTTCATCTCTGAGGCTAAGTATTGTTCTAAGCATTGTTTTAAATGAAATGCCGTTCTTAATGGAGAAGTAGGCTGCAATAAAGCAATATAGTCAGGGAAGTAGCTGGTTTCACTGAAGGTTTTTATTACATGCTTTACAACGTGTTCATTTGATATTGTATCACCAGCTAACTCCAATGGTCTATCGATAACCTTTGCTCCGGCGCCAAAAGCAACATTGGAGATCAAATCATCTTCAGTTGACACTACAACATCAGTAATTAAATCACAATGGCTAGCAGCAAGTATAGTGTGCACCAGCAGAGGTTTACCTCTTAAATTCAGTGTATTTTTACGAGGCAATCTCTTCGAGCCTCCTCGTGCAGGAATAATTGCTAAAATGCTTGGTCTATTGAAATGATTAATCAACTCATATCCTTGATATTCTGTAACAATTCATCTGAAGCTTCTTCTATCGATTACTGACAAGGGTTGTAGAGAGAATAAAATATATTTTAACTCTTTCTTTGCCTTCATTCTACGGCTTGTTCGCACGATCCTTACCCCCGGAGCCTGCGGACAAGCCGCAGGACTTAGAGACTTAAGGACATCTTATGGATCTTAAGGCACTAAAAAACCTGATGCCTTAATACCCACTGCCCGTTATCAAACGCCCAAAGATGCGGTGATCTAAACCGATTAGTCAATCTCTCAAAATATTCCCTATCCATTCTGGGTTGCTCAAACTGTTTAGCTGCTATGGGTAATTTTCTCGAATCAATACTTAAATATTCAAAATTTTCCTTCTCAAAACGCTCCGGGTATTCACCATCAAAGCGCCTTACCAAAGCCACTCCTTCTTCGCGAACCAACTCCCCATTGCGAATTTCCTGAGAACTGTCGTAAGTTGCTCGACCAATACCAAATTTGATAAAGGTTGTATAATAGTGCAAATCATCAATCTTATCGTCTATACCACTGTATTTACTATAGGTACCTGCCGTACGTTCAGGGGATGGCGTAAATCCACCATGATTTACAGCAAAGTAATAACACTCTTGCGGATGCCATGGTAAATAATATCCCAGATATTGCACCTCTATCTTTTTCTCAGCAAGTCTGTTGGGATTAGGCGGAATATAAGGCTGTAGCTCTACTTCAGTTAAACCAAACTCTTCCTTCAATTCAAGCGCTGATATCCCAGAAAGATAAATATTGGAAATATCATTCGCGGTGAAATAACTGATGTCCTTCGTCGCTTTTTCATTTTCCTTGGCATTATTGCCATATTCGGATGGATTCTCTCCATAAAACACCAATGGTATATTCAAATCCATTGCAATTTTTGGCGGATAGTACATTTGACCAAGTATAAAAGGTTGAAATGGGTGATATAACTTTTCCAGTGCTAATCTGGTAAGCAATCTATGCACTTGACCATTGGGAGTAAACAGATAGTTATCAAATCCAGCATGTATCCATGCCTGGAAATTATTCCACCCCCAAGAAGTATAAATATGGGGAGCCCATGTCACCGTTAAGGGATTCATTCCATACTCATATTTTAACATATACGCCGTATAAAAACTGTCCTTACCGCCTGAACCAGGAATAAGACAATCGTAATGACCCGTCTTGCTCCGATATTTATCGCATAACTCTTTTAATTCTCTTTTTCTTTGTTCCCAGTCTACCGCTTTTTTCTTTTCCGCTACTCGGCATGCTGAACAAACTCCCTCTTCATCAAAATTGATCGTAGGCTTCTTCGCGTCAATCGTGTGTTTATATTCCTTTTCTGAATTAGGCTTTTGATTGCTATAGGTGCATTTTTTGCAAAACATCACCTCATTCGGCAACCCATAAAATGTTTCTTCTGGTTTACTATCAAGCTTATACTTGGAAAAGTTAATTTCTCCTGGATAAGTAATCATTAAATAGATTCTCCTAAAATATTCACTTGCTTTGATTATTCACCAAAAATCCTATGTATGAAATCCATAGTTTTTTAAGCTGTCCTCAGGGTTATAACCCTATTAACTTTGCCCTAACACGCTTACAGCTTGTTTATAAAATCCCGCTTTATGATAAACAACTAAAGGAAATGATAATTAAAATTGTTTTTATCAGATTACAACTATTTACTTTTTTCCCACTGCAATAGCGACATTATTTATACCAGTAATATAATGTTACTTAGTAAAAGATTTTATTTTATGAATAATATATTCTTGTTGATCATTCCTGAGGTTAACGAATAAAGGAATACTCAAGCACGTTTCATAATAGGCTTCCGCTCCCGGCAAACTTTGTTTTCCATATCTTGCTTCATAATAAGGTTGTCGATAAACAGGGATGTAATGAACTTGAGTGCCAATTTGATGCTCGGCTAAATACTTCATCACCTGCGCTCTACTCCTATTTAGTAGTTTAAAATTAGTGCGTAGTATATATAAATGCCAAGCCGTTTGAGAAAAAATATTCTTTTTGATCCCCTGAAAATAACTGCCCTTAAAATGGTCATCATAATAGTTAACAATTTTTTGACGTGCATCCTTGAAATTGTCTATTTTTTGTAACTGACTGTAGCCTAAAGCACAACTAATATCAGTCACACGATAGTTGTATCCAATTTCCTGCATCTCATAATACCAAGGATTAACATTACCATATTCATCATATGCCTGGATTTTATTCTCCCAATTCTTTTCATTTCTAATCATGCCATGACTTCTTAACATTCTTACTTTTTCAGCCAAAATCGAGTTTTTTGTTGTGATAGCTCCTCCTTCTCCAAGAGCTATTGTTTTAACCGGATGAAATGAGAAAGTAGCCAGATCACAATACTGACCCGAACCAATTGGACTAATCACTCCTTCATTGTTAACATATTTTGTCCCTATGGCATGTGCAGCGTCATCCACTATTTTTAGGTTATATTTCTTGGCAACTGCCGCAATTTCTTCTAAATTTTCACATTGACCTGCAAAATGCACATTGATTATCGCTTTTATATCAGCTCTGGATTCTGCGTTTAGTATGGCTCTTTCCAGAGTTTCCGCTGTCATTAAGCCAGTTTCTGGATCTACATCAGCAAAAACGACTTCTGCATCAACATAACGCACAGCATTTGCTGTTGCAAGAAATGTAATAGCAGGGACAATAACCTGATCCCTTTTTTTAATTTCAAGCGCTAAAAGCGCAAGATGCAATGCAGTAGTCCCATTAGAACATGCGACAGCATAATCAGCCTGTGTCACTTCACAAATTTTATTTTCAAATTGCTCAACTGCCGGCCCGCAAGTAAGCCAATCACTTTTTAAGACATTTATAACAGCTTGTATATCATTTTCATCTATTGCATGACGGCCATAAGGAATCCAATCATTCATTTAACCACTCCTGAAATTGATTTTGCTCAATCCATTCTGAATTGGTTTCACTTGAATAAATGTATCCTTTTTTCACTCTTGGATTCTGTTCATTTGACTTATATGGGCCCTCACAAAATGGTTCAATGATATATCGATCTGGCAACTCAATAGTCTGACTCGATTCATCACCTGTTAAAAGCCATTCATGCAATTTTTCACCAGGGCGAATACCAATAGTATGTGTATCAATCTCACTTGAAAACCATTGTGCAATATCAATAATTTTCATGCTTGGGATTTTGGGAATAAAAATTTCTCCACCTTGCATCATCGCTATTGAAGATAATACAAAATCTACACTCTGCGGAAGAGTAATCCAAAAACGTGTCATGCGAGGATCCGTTATAGGTAAGGATTTTGCACCCTCCTGAATTAATTTTCTGAAAAGTGGTAATACACTTCCACGAGATCCTATGACGTTTCCATAACGCACAACTGAGAAAATAGTAGGGTCACTTCCTCGAATATTGTTTGCAGCAACAAATATTTTTTCTGCAGCTAATTTGCTGGCACCATATAAATTAATAGGGTTTACAGCCTTATCGGTTGATAAGGCAATTACTTTTTTTACCTGATTTCTCAGAGCTGCTCTTACAATATTTTCTGCACCTATTACGTTCGTATGAATGCACTCATACGGGTTATATTCAGCGATAGAAACATGTTTTAAAGCTGCTGCATGTACTACAATATCCACGTCTCGAAAAGCCATCTCGAGACGATTATAATCACGCACATCTCCTATAAAATAACGAATGAAAGGGTATTTTTTCTCTGGAAATTGAATAGCCAACTCATATTGCTTTAATTCATCCCGCGAAAAAATAATTAATTTTTTTGGAGAAAAACGTTCAATAATTCTTTTTAAGAAGTTAACACCAAAGGATCCTGTTCCACCAGTGACTAATATAGTTTTTTGATTCAAATCAGGAACATGCGAAAAAAAATTTTTTATCATAACAAGCTCTCAAATAGTTAAATTCTAGACGCATTGCCAAACAAGAATACTTGTTGAATTAAAGGCGCTAGTTCCCAATACATCTTTCTTATAATCAATAATTCTAATATCACCATTGTTTTGGTGTCTTAGCATAGTATCCAGTAAATCTGAATTATATAAATTATGGTTATTATATTTATGCTGTAATTGATGAAACAATGATGGGTCCTCTGGATTAAGAATAGGTTCAAAATGAATAATGATTTCAGGTTTATAGTTCAACTCTCTAATTTGCTCAACTAAATTTGTTTTACCTAGTTGTATTTGTTCAATTGAATGAGAAGTAAAAAGAATATACTTATCATTCATATCATCAACTAATTTAAATAATGAATCCTGTTGGTAATAATCAAAAAATTTAAAACAACCCGAAATATTAAAATGATTAGTAATTGCATTCGCTAATTTTAATGCATTTTCACAAATGTCTCCGCCAATAATTTGGTTTATAGGAAGTTTTTGATAGAGACCAAAAAGATTTTTTCCAGTACCGCATCCTAATTCCACGAGGCTACATGATTGGTACTGATTGATATAGCTAGCTATAGTATCAATAAGCAAGTTTTCATAAAGTGAATTTAAAGTCGACCAGTTTGTAATATAAAGCTCTTGATTAATACTAATTAAATGCTCATCTTTTGATACACCATAAATTTCGCTATTTTGAATGATTTGATTTTTTATTTCTTCATCAAGAAACCTAAAAAATCGTCCTACTGAAGGATTATCATTTGATTCGGTATATTTTCCCCACAACATCAATGCTTTTTTATACCAGTAGTTTTCATATTCATCTAAGATTTGATTATTATTTCTTTCTTTTTTTTGCCAGCTATCTAAGCCTAATAATCGTTTAGGCCAAGCGGAGTAAGCAGCAGACTCTAAAAAATCTATTTTTTTAAGCTTCATATATTAAATTCTCTTGATGATGATTTTCCTTGACAGATTTATAGAAAAAATTGCGAATAAAATCTCGAACTAATTTTGCATTTTCTAAAGCATCAAAATTTTCTACAAATGCTGACAAATCAGCGCTAACAACACCATACTCCATTCTGTTAATAAGTTTATTAATGGAATGTTCAAGTGTTGCCTTATCTATTTTAAACTGCAAAATATCCTCCAATTTCAAATCAGGAGAATACAGAAAAGCTCCTGGTAATCCTTGATAATATATAGTTCCAAAAGTTACTGCATTTTTCCCTAAATGTAAGGCTTCCCAACCAACTGTTCCGTTAACTGTCGCAACAAATTGAGAACTTTTAATCAAATCAAGAGATGAAAAATAACGATCGATCATGACTAGATTAGGTATTGATTGCAGGCGTTTGAAAAAAACTGGATCTCTTGCAAATTCAAACTGAGGCCAATGCTCTTTCACATAAATTGACCAATCCTTAGGTATTAAAACACGTATTTTTTCTATAGCCGAAATAATATCCTTGTAGAAGCCACCTAAACATTCTGTAGTTAATTCCGGTTGAAAATTCAAAGGAAAATAGACATATGGCACTTGCATATCAACTTCCTTGTGAGAGATTGCATTCAACGTTTCAATATAAGTCCTGTATTTAATGCTTTTGAGCAAGGCAGAAGTCGCTGCTTCCGCCTTAGGTAAATCATAAAAATTTTTTGTTAAATATTTTGCAAACAACTTCACTGAGGTAACTGGCTTTTTAATTGTTTGATCTGCTGAAAGATTTTTGACGAGTTTTTCTAATAATTTTTTATACAGCTTTGAGTATAAACGAGGCATAAAACGATTTAATAAGAAATCAGCCTTCTGCATGAGGAGTTTTAGCTTGGATTTGGCTCTGAAAAAAATGCCCTTAGCTTTTTCTAATCTGTATACGGATTGTATATCTTCAAAAAATTTCTTTTCATCATAGAACAGATGTGAATAATCAACCATGTAAAAAGGCTGCTTAGGCTCATTGATTTTATAATCACTTTCCTCATGCTTTATAGGCCTTGCTTCATCGCAATAATAGAGAGAAAAATCAGGTTTCTTATTTTTCAATTCAGAAAAATAGAAAAAACGATTAGGTATATTAGCCTGATATAGAAAAAGTGTTTTTATATTAAAGTAATTAGCCGCCTGGTGGAGTAAAATATCGATACTAGTATGAGGAAAAGTATCTATAATGATAAGATTAATGTCATTTTCTGTAATTAGCTTATAGATAAAATAGCAATAACGAGCAAATTGATGAAAATATTCATAATTTGAATTAAAATTTAAAATATATTCTTTTGAATTAAATTGAGCCTCTGATCTTCTGGAAGAACTAATTAAAAAATCTCCTAAAGCTTCTTGCATAGTATTAAGATAAGCCTCTGGAAGTGAAAGAGAATAATCATAGTCAGTATTGTATTTATACACTTCACAAATATTAATGTCATTACCTTCAAATACTCCAAACCAAATGACATTATTAAAATCAGGATGACTCTTGATAGATCGTACTATGGGGGACGTATCTAAACCGGTTAGTCCAAATATAATGCAATTTATTTTCATTACAATTCTCTAAAAAAACAAATGATAATCTGAGTTGTCTAGTGAATCAAATCAATATTGGTAACTAATTAGTTAATAAGATTCATTGGCTGCGTAATTTGCTTATAAACAAACTCTCTTCCTTCATTAAAATATCCATCTAACCAGCACATCCAAGGAATAAATACTTTTGATGTTTGTAAGTAGGTTGGAAATAAAAAATCATGAAATAGTACCTGAGTATTTTGAAAATCAGAATCTTTAAGGTAATTCCTACCATTTGGTCCTGAAATATATAAATTAATGCCTGTTTTTTTGCATATCTCAGCCAATTTTTTTGAACCGGTAGATTCTGTATTTAAGGTAGAGCTCAAAATAATTTCAGGCATTCCCAAATTAAACAAATCAAAAATATTTTTTATACTGTCTTGAAAAAAAGCAACAAAATTGAATTGCTGCAAGTTATAAATTTTTTTAAACAAATCATCTTCATAATATCTGCATTTAGAGTAGGCTTGTTTTATTATTAAATGATGCTCTTCAATGAAGTCTGATTGAATGATCATATCTTGAATTAAAGGCCTACTTGTCTTTTTGCGTTCAATAGGGATTGAAAGCCAAAACTCCTTGTCATTATTAATTATTTTATTTCGATGCTCTACACAACGACGCTGATGCTGAACATCATCAAGTATCACAAATATTTCAGATTGGTAAATTCTTTGCAGATAATTGAATGTAGGCAAATATCTGGGTTGGCTAATCATTCCTTTCATGATCTAAGTGTTATATAAATAAACTGTGAAATCATGAGGAAGATAATCATGCCTTAGCACTATTTTACTCGTAAGTGTAAAGCAAAATTCTAGAATTTTCCCAGGCTCAGCATAATATTCATCAGGGTCTTTTTCATTTGCCCACGCACTTAACGTATTAAATGCAACTCCTTTCTTGCCTATTCTAAAAGCTTCCATGATAAGAAATTTTAGTGCCTCTTCGTTTGCAACTGTAAAAATACCACTCATAAATACATAATCAAAAGATTTCTCTTTGTAATCCTGGATACTATTATTTTCAAAACTCATCTTAGGATGCCTGGATTTGGCTTTAACTATCATTTCTTCAAGCAGATCAATCCCCAGATATGTTCCACTAAAACCTCGAGCAAGAATAAAATCAACCAAATGACCAATTCCACATCCTACGTCTAAGATACTGGATTCAAATACATCATTTGCAATTTTAGTTAAAACATCAAATCGTTTTTGTTGTGAGGTTTCGCTTCCCCAATTAACAGCCCGGTGACCCTCACGATGAACTCTAAGGCTTTCAAGGTAGACTAAACGATTTCGTTCATGATAGTTTTTAAACATTATTATTTCCTTAAAATCAAAAACCATTCAGCATGAACGTGTTTTATAGATTTTGACTCAAAATAATCTTCATTTATGAGTTTTATCGATTCAATCTGGAATCCAATTGATTGCACCAAATCATATATTTCTACCTCATTATAAAATTTCAGTTTTCCAACATTTGTAAGTGTTCCGGAAGAAATTTCAGTCAGTTCATCTTCCAAAGTAATGCCCTCTTTAAATGAGGTATGTAAATCAGAGTATGGGTTAAAACAAAAATAGCCTCCTGATTCTAATACTCTATAAATTTCTTTAAGCGCAATTTCACAGTCTGCTTTAGAAACACAAGTTAACGAACCTCTATCAATCACTAAATCAAAAAAATTATCTTGATATTCTAATGGATAAAAATTACCTTGTTTAAACTCCCCCTTAAGTCCATCTCTTGAAAACCAGTTTTTAGCATGTTCAACAGCAACCATAGAGGTATCCACACCATAACAATCAAAACCTTCACGAGCACAAAACCAAAGATTACAACCGGATCCTGATCCAACTTCTAATACTCTTATTTCATTTCTTTTTTTATGACGTGGGTAATATCGAAAAATAAAACTAACTACTTTATCCCATGGATATTTATTAAGAGATTCTCCCGCAGCATATTTATTATCCCAAATCATCGTGTTCATATAAAACCTACTCAAATAAATCCATCAGTTAACAAAGCAGAACAAGTTATGATCATTCTATTATATCCTCGTCATTCCATGATTCCGCAAAAATCTTTTGTAGCCTAATATAATCCTCCATCGTATCCAAAGTCAGTCGATGATGATATTGATTACCAGCAGGATTTATAAAATTATCTACTTTGAGGCTACGACGCATCCATTCAGTCACGTGTTCATAATCTTCTGGTAGAGTAGAATATTTCATTGCCTCTTCCAATTGTTCTATACCAAATACTTCGCAGTCATAACCATGAGGCCAAGAAGGCACCATATTATTACAGGTGTATTGCGAGTTATTTTCAATATGCCTTTTTAATACTTGTGAACAAACTTCTGGATTAATAAGAGGACAATCACTGGTAATCCTCATAATAATATCTGCTTTTGTAACTTTCGCTGCTTGGTAGTACCTTTCCAGCACATTACTTTCAGAACCCCTAAAAACAGTACATTGATATTTTTTAATTTCATTTATCAAAATATCATGCTCTTTACCAATTGGAATAGCACAACAAACTTCATTGACTCCTTTGATTTTTTTACAACGCGTAAGGACTTGCCCTAACACAGTTTTATCTCCTAGAGGGAGCATAATTTTGTTAGGTAATCTTGTGGAAGTCATTCTTGCCTGGATAATGACTACAACATGCATAACATAAAAACCCTAAATAATTTTGACATAACGAATAATACTCTTATTACTGAAAGTAGTATCTAACGTGAAACTATGTTTTTGAAAAAAAAGATGTGACGGGGTATTTTCAACCAAGACCTCCGCTACAATTTTTATAGGTTTATCGTGTTGCTTCAATAAAGTAAAAGAATCCAATAAAAGTTCTGATCCAATACCTTTATGTTGAAATTCTGGAATAAGAAAGATTGATAACTTTAAACTGTCGTCTTCATTACGATTGTATCTGATTTGACCGATAGGCTTTCCATCACATTCCATAATAAAAATATGCGATTCATCAGAATGGAGCATTTCATTAAACCACTTGGTGTGTTCGTCTAATGTGACTGGTTCCTTTCTAGATGATTTCAAATAAATTACGGGATCATTCCGCCAAGAAAATAATAGCTCCGCATCATTCAGATTAAATTCCCGTAAGGTACACTTCATACAAAGTCCTCATAAGAAATTAATTGTCCTTTTAATATTTCTTTTTTTAAAACTTTATTAAGAATAATATCGATATTTTTAGGTGGAATACCATTACCCGGACGTTGGAATTGAATATCTTCTTTTTTAATAGAATCACCTTTAGATAAATTCCTTATTGCTACACAAGACAAACGAAAATTATCTCTCGATTGATATTCAGAATATGTAGGACCAAGTTGAGTAGTCCCTAAAGCCTGTTCTACATAGCGTATACCGTCAACAAGTTGTTTAAATTCAGCAGGTGAACTTGAAAAACGATGGTCGGGTCCTGGTAAAGATTTATCTAAAGTAAAATGCTTTTCAATCCAGCTTACACCCATTGGAATAGAAGCAATCGCTGCACAAGAACCTTCGGTATGATCACTAAATCCAACCACGCAATCAAAAGCACTTTTTAGCGATTGAATTTTGTGAAGATTTACATCATGAGCAGGGGTAGGATACTGAGAAGTACAATGCAAAAGAATAAGCTGAGTATTACCTGTATTTTTAAAAGCTCTTACAGCTTCATCAATCTCACTGGCATAAGCCATTCCGGTAGAAAGTACAGTAGGTAATCCAGAGTACCCCATATCTCTGATTAGCTCCAGATTGGTTAAATAATCAGAACCATTTTTTAAAACTTTTGTACCTATTGATTTAAGAAGTTCGATACCCTCTCTATTCGTTGGCGTTGAATGAAAATCAATATTAACTTTGTCACAAAATTCTTTAAGTTCAATTAACTGGGTAGCATCGAGTTCATAGCGTTTAAACATGTCATACTGTGATTCTCGAATCACTTTACCTTGGGATAGGTATTCATATTCGATTTCTTTATTAATTACGAAATCTTCAGCCTTGTAATTTTGAAACTTAACTGAATCAGCACCTGCCTCTTTAGCGGCAAGAATTGTATGCTTAGCAAGCTCCATATCTCCGTTGTGATTTATTCCAATTTCTGCTACTAGATAACATGGATTCTTTGAACCTATATAACGATTACCTATCTTAATACTCTGCATAAATTTCCTCAACTAATCTTTGAGTTCCTAGTCCATCACATAATTTGTGAGCATTAGAAGCGATAAGGTTCCTTAGTATATGATTATTAGATATTTCAGAAATAGCATTGGCAAGCTTTTGCTTGCCAATCATATCATAATGCCCTAAATAAATTAAAGCGCTCGCATTATCTAATCTCTCTGCTACTAACATCTGATCTGGACTTGTACTAATAATAATCGATGGTTTTCCAAGGCAGCATCTCTCCCAAGAAGAACTTCCACCTGCCCCTATAATTAAATCTGATCTGCTAATTAACGGTGCCAATGGTATATAATCATGCATTACTACTTGAGGAGTCGTGTTTTGGATAAGTCTTTCAAGCACTTTTTTTTGCTCTGGAGAATGCCCCAAAACAATATCTATCCTACTCTTGTAGCCAAGCTCCTTAACTGCTTCAAATGCAAAAGTGCATAAATGATAAGGATCAGTACCTCCAAAATTAATTAATATATTTTCTACCTCATTTTCTGGAAAAAATTTATCCTGACGATATTGACTGTATATTTCATCTAATAAAGCATAAGTGGGGCCAAGAAATAGTTTACAAAACTCAGGTATTAGACCTTTGTAGCTCTCGGGAGAAAAACCATAGTTTTGATTTAATAAATAATCACAGTAATGAGGCCTATGATTAAAATCATCAATTACTAAAATGTTAGTATTTAATTTTTGAGAAACTTCCTGTTCAAATTCAATACCTAATGCATAGTGATCAACAATAAATAAATCGGAATTTAGTGCTTGTTGCAAAAAAGATGTGGACCAAAAATCTTCTATAAATTGATATTGGATATCATTTGAATTGACTGGTAAGAATTGCTGTGTTTCTCTGGTACTAAAAAACGTAACTTCACTTCCCTTTTTAATAAATTGCTTTGCCAATACTTGGCAACGTTTTAAATGCCCAATACCAATACTTTCAGAAGCATCAACACGAAAAAATATTTTCATAGCCACTAATAAGAATCCAGGCTTCTAAGCAGATAGAAAGCTTCTGCGCTCTTAACATTCACGCAAGCTCCATGATGCTCGTGCATGCTGATAATATTATTGTAGGAACGTGCATGAGGAAATTCACGCATTTCATCATCATAACATTTTAAATATTCTAACTTATGACTTATCCAGTCTGTAATATTAATATAATAATTAGGATTGAATTTTTGATCTCCAATAGCCCATTCAGTACTTGACGGGATTTCAAAACATAAAATCTTTCTTACAAAATTGTTTGCTCCTGGCCTGCAAGCTGTCAAAGTTGCACGGTTTGTAATGCAATGATCTATATTTAAATCATTCCAAAAATGTGTCAATACAAGGGTAGGTTGAGTTCTCGCAATAAATTTTTCCACGTGTTTTGTAATCTCTAATATAGAAACAGTATCTAACTGGTTATCCGGAAACGATAGATTTTCAAAAGAAGTTGGTTTTAAGAAATCTAATGCTTTTTGATAACCATTTTTTCTAGTTAAAAACTCTGAATCTGTAGAGTTTGAACGCGAAGAGATGCCATCTGTCATGAATAATAAATGAATTTCATAACCAAAATGTTTATATTTTAATAAAGAACCACCACATCCCAGTGCCTCATCATCAGGATGCGCTGCTATCACTGCTATTCTTTCCTGCATATTAGATAACTTACGAATAAAAAATAGAGATTAGCATGATTAAACCTTAACTAAAAGTAAACAAAAAAATATCATGATGCTAAAATTTAGAATTGATTTATTGAGGATATGGGCTTAACAATCAGATTAGGTGAACTTCCAAAAACCACAGAATTATCTTCGATGTTTGTATCTTTAATATAAGTGTTTGCCGCCAGTACGACATTGTTGCCTATGTTACAATCACCCACAATTTTAGACCCTGACTGCATGCGCACATGATTACCGATTGTTGGATAAACACCTTTATTATTTCCAACGGTGCAATTTTGACTAAACTCAAAATAATCACCGTACTTTGCTCGTCCTAAAACGCTACCAACAGGATGATCCAACATAAAAATTGCTGGCATTTTAACTTCATAAAATAAATCCAATCCATTGAGGGTTTTATTTAAATAGTAAATCCGATCTGCAAGCGTGGTAAGATTAGGTAAATATTCAAATAATGAATTAGATAAATAATACAAAAAAATAGTATATTGGCCAGAATGGTATGGACTAAAATATGTTTGATCGTTTTTTTTGTAATACTTATTATCTGTATTTGAAAAACAAAACTCACAACGTTTCAGTGCATATCCTATCATATCAGACACAATCTTTTTTTCTTCATCCTCAAGAAAAAACAAAGTCTCTAATTGCTTTATCACTAGAGACATGAGTTGATTAATAGTAATTTCCATTTGCATATATTGTAATCATCTTTTGTAATTCAATAATTTTTGATATTTTTACTATTAAGAAACTCTATGTCTCAATACCCACTGCCCGTTATCAAACGCCCAAAGATGCGGTGATCTAAACCGATTAGTCAATCTCTCAAAATATTCCCTATCCATTCTGGGTTGCTCAAACTGTTTAGCTGCTATGGGTAATTTTCTCGAATCAATACTTAAATACTCAAAATTTTCCTTCTCAAAACGCTCCGGGTATTCACCATCAAAGCGCCTTACCAAAGCCACTCCTTCTTCGCGAACCAACTCCCCATTGCGAATTTCCTGAGAACTGTCGTAAGTTGCTCGACCAATACCAAATTTGATAAAGGTTGTATAATAGTGCAAATCATCAATCTTATCGTCTATACCACTGTATTTACTATAGGTACCTGCCGTACGTTCAGGGGATGGCGTAAATCCACCATGATTTACAGCAAAGTAATAACACTCTTGCGGATGCCATGGTAAATAATATCCCAGATATTGCACCTCTATCTTTTTCTCAGCAAGTCTGTTGGGATTAGGCGGAATATAAGGCTGTAGCTCTACTTCAGTTAAACCAAACTCTTCCTTCAATTCAAGCGCTGATATCCCAGAAAGATAAATATTGGAAATATCATTCGCGGTGAAATAACTGATGTCCTTCGTCGCTTTTTCATTTTCCTTGGCATTATTGCCATATTCGGATGGATTCTCTCCATAAAACACCAATGGTATATTCAAATCCATTGCAATTTTTGGCGGATAGTACATTTGACCAAGTATAAAAGGTTGAAATGGGTGATATAACTTTTCCAGTGCTAATCTGGTAAGCAATCTATGCACTTGACCATTGGGAGTAAACAGATAGTTATCAAATCCAGCATGTATCCATGCCTGGAAATTATTCCACCCCCAAGAAGTATAAATATGGGGAGCCCATGTCACCGTTAAGGGATTCATTCCATACTCATATTTTAACATATACGCCGTATAAAAACTGTCCTTACCGCCTGAACCAGGAATAAGACAATCGTAATGACCCGTCTTGCTCCGATATTTATCGCATAACTCTTTTAATTCTCTTTTTCTTTGTTCCCAGTCTACCGCTTTTTTCTTTTCCGCTACTCGGCATGCTGAACAAACTCCCTCTTCATCAAAATTGATCGTAGGCTTCTTCGCGTCAATCGTGTGTTTGTATTCCTTTTCTGAATTAGGCTTTTGATTGCTATAGGTGCATTTTTTGCAAAACATCACCTCATTCGGCAAACCATAAAATGTTTCTTCTGGTTTACTATCAAGCTTATATTGGGAAAAGTTAACCTCTCCTGGATAAGTAATCATTAAATAGATTCTCCTAAAATATTCACTTGCTTTGATTATTCACCAAAAATCCTATGAATTAAATCCATGGTTTTTAAGCTGTCCATCAAGGTTATAGCCTTATTGGCCTCGCCCCTAACGCCTTTGCAAACTTCAATAGCCTGCTTATAAAATCCGGCTTTAAATTGTTGATCGATATCATCCAAAGTTAAATCATGGACTGTCCTTTCATTGACATTTTGATAACGTGCCTTTTCTAAAGGCTGCATTGTCCAACGTATACTTGAAGTACTGACACTACAAGCCCAGGGACCTGGTCCCTTCCAAATTCCTTCATATAATGCATGATCCCCACTATCAAATTCTACATAGCTAATCACAATCTGTGTTTCTTCCTTTTTCCAGGGAATAACAGGAACTACCTTCGTTATTTCACCTCTTGCAAAGAACCGAATCAAATCAATAGTGTGGATTGAATTAGCGTACATAAACTTTTGTACAACCTTCTCAGGATGCTGGCAAGCTCTTGCTTCTTCAAAACTTTGTTGATCCTGAATGTGGATAAATCGTTTGTCAGCACTTTTTGCATCAAGACGCTCACGAATTTGCATAGAACTGGAATAAAATCTTCTGTTTAATCCTACATAGACAGGCTTGGTAGATTGTAATGCCGCTTCTGCAATGTCATGAGCATCCATCAAATCGTATCCGGCAGGTTTTTCCAGCAGCACGGACCAATCATATTGAAAACATTGTTTAGCAATTTGATTCGCTTCAAGCTCAGGAACAGCAACCACTACTAAATCTGCTTTAGTTTGGTTATTTAACTCCTCAACTGACCCTGCAACATAAGGGATGTCAAACTCACTTGCCAAAGCCACTGCTTTTTCATGTGTTCGGCTTAATAAACCAGTTACTCGAACTCCTGGAACAGATCGAAATGCCTTAATATGCTCACGTCCCATTCGGCCTGCACCTATTATTGCAACGCTTAAATTCTTCATAATCACCCTTACTACAAAGTTATGACGCTTTTCGAGGTACTTTTTTAAGATGAATTAATTCCTTAACCAACTCATTGATTCTGTAAGTTGATTTTCCATCCAAATTACCCCACTTTCTCTTTTCTGTATCCAGTTGTTTCTTAATAACCATAAATTGTTCGGGTTCACTCATGCTATTTATCGCTTGTTTAAACTCTTCTTTAGTACAAACATTAAGCACACCATTGACTTCTTTATAATCTGAAAAATCATAGTAAAACATATCATAATTAATCGTTGGAACACCGCACGAGATTGCCCAACGAATCGTTGCAGAAGCGAAAGCTAAATAAATATCAGATAATGCGACTAAACGCGCAGTATCTATTTGGGTGACTAAAATATTCTTTTTCTTAAAATAATCAGATAATTCTAAAAAATTTGGATGAGGTCGAAAAATAATTTCATAATCCTTTTTAAATACATCAAGACATTCAACAATAAAATTCACTGCATCATCTGCGTCTTCAAAATCAAAACCCGGAGGATTTGCGGTAATTTGATTTGGGAACCCCCCTATCAGGAAAAGAGGTTTATTACTTTTTATACCCAACTCTTGATACAACTTATTTCTTTCACTTTCTTTGTTCAAGCAATAATAGGCCAAATTATCATCATAACAAGCCCCTGTAATTTTCATTTTTGAAGCAGGTATACCACTATTACGATAGTATTCAAACATTTTCTCATTTTCAATCGCTATCACATTAGCATAACCACTATTCATCATCCAGGGATCTGGTGGTGAGGATCTGGTTATCAGATGGCCAATTACATGTTCAGCAGGTAATCTTAATACTCGCCGAGTTTCATCCTTCATTACCCATGAACGACATAATTTTCCAATTACTTTATTAAAAAAATGATGCTTTACTTGAAACTCTTCTCGGTCTTTCAGTGCTTGAAATGCTTCTGTTTGATTTGCAATGGTATATGGAAGTATGATACTGGGGATTTTTAATGAATGGCCAGATTTGATTATCAAAGGAGTTACTTTCCCAACAATGTCTTCTGGCAAAATAATTAATTTATATTGGCCTGATTTGACAATTTTTCTAAACTGCGAATAATTAAATCTATAAATTACTGGTACATAAAATATTGGAAGATACATTAAAGATAAACTGAAATGAACCACAACATAGATTATTGACCCCACCAGAAATTGTAGATATTTAAAATAATGACACAATCTACCAATGAAGGTAATAGGGGGTCTTAATGCTCTAGGTTTTTTAATTTTTAATTGAGACAGCTTTGTTGTGTATTTCTTATACCAATCTTTTATCCATTTTAGAATCTCTCTTAAATTAGATTTTGAGCTTGATTTGATCTTCTTTTCCGGAACTGTACAATTTGATTCCTCAGAATCCTTTACCAGCTCTTTATTAGTAACCTCAACGCCATCAATTTCATCGTTATCAATGCTTTTTTCAATTTCCTTTAGGACTATTAAATCATGTGGCGGAGAATCAACACCGCAAAAAAGAATATAGCACTTATAGCCAAATTTTTTCAGGCTAACTGCAGCCCTCTTCATTTCCACAAAATCGGATAAGCGCTGGACAACGAATAATATTTTGAATGATTCAACTGGGAGCACATTCATATCAATCAAGACTTATAGGATAAAAATAACTCGGCATAATTTCATATTTTTCAAATATTGTAAAGTGTCCTCTACAATATTAAAAATATGTTTTCATCTAAGCTAGCTAGGTAAATTTAGCATTCATAGGGTACAATTTTTCAATCCACAGATAGTAACTAATCAAACATATAATCAATAAGAGCAGTGCAAATGGTTCGGTAATTTTCTGTATCCAACTTAATAGTACTATTACCCCAATCACGCCATTTACAGTAAGCTGTATTAACAATATGAAACGTGTATCTATTCCATATTGTTTCAATCGTTGATACGCATGCTTTTTGTGTGGAGCGAACCATCGCTCCTTATTCATCATTCTTCGTAGTAAAGTCACTGATGAATCAAAGAGAAACAGACTATTCAACATAAACCAATAAATCACGGGAATTTGATATTTTTGCTGAGCAATTAATGCCATTGAAAAAATAATTAATCCTAATGAGGCACTGCCTACGTCCCCCATAAATATCTTCGCTGGAGGGAAATTAAAAAATAAAAATCCTGCCAAACTGCATATCAATACCCAACAAAACTCCTGGTAAGCGAGAGCATGATGTACATTGAATAAAATAAAATAGCAAGCCAACAAATAAATAGCCTGTAATGTGCAAAAACCATCCAGACCATCCATAAAATTAAAATGATTTATGGCCCAAATAACCATAAAAAAAATGAACGGAATTATTATATAGTCATGATTCAATGAAAAAAGTATAAAATCCAGTTTTTCTGGCCTCATGAATACAGCCAAAATGAAAGCGACAATGCATTGCACTCCCAGCCTAATCTTGATAGGGAGATCATATATATCATCAAAAAAACTGACCCCGGCTATTAAAAGAATGCACAGCAATAAAAACACCGACTCTTTATAAAACGTACCTGTAAAGTACCAAATAACAGGCAAAATTAATAAAGACAAACCAATAAATACAATGCCCCCACCTCTCACCGTTGGTTTCAAATGTAGAGTTCTGTCATTGGGTTTATCGATTAACTTTGAGTTTTGTGCAATACCACAAAATAGTTTGGTACAGACAATAGATGACAGTATAAAAATAACACTAAGCATTATATTCATATTGATACCAAACTGCTGTTTTTTTTAAGCCTTCACATGAGTCGACTGGTGGCACCCAACCTAACTCTGAAATAATTTTCGAATTATCAATTTCCAGAGAACTCAACAAGCGAGTATTTAAATTACTCATGCCTAAAATTTTGAACAGAGCAGCTAATAAAGTTGTAGGTAAACGATACAATCTTAAATTGATTTTCATGTTTTGCGCCAGAATAGACAATAAATCAGCTAAAGACCAAGATTCATTATCTGCCACAAGATAAAGTTGGTTTGCTGCTTTAGGATGTGTCATTACCATTAGAATAGCCGAAATTAAATTATCAATAAAAATAAAACTTCTCTTGTTATTTACACTGGCAAAAGGCAATGGCCATCCTTTTTGTACCATACTCAATAATTTTAAAAAATTGGCTTTTACTCCTGGTCCATACACCAGTGGTGGTCTCAAGATAACCACTTCCATTTCACTATGTTCACTAATCTCTTGTAAATAGAGTTCTGCTTCCAGCTTGCTTTGAGCATAGGAATCTTTTGGTTGGACAGAACTTTTCTCAGAAAATGGATTCTCTGGCGAACTCACCTCGCCATTTACCTTAATCGTACTTAAAAATACAAATCGCTTTACTTTATGTTTTGCAGCTTGTTCAGCAAAATTCTTTGTGGCGATACTGTTTATTTTGCAATACTCCTCCAGAGAGGAGGATGTATCCTCTTTCATAATATGGACTCGCGCAGCCAGATGTATAACGATATCAATTCCATCCAAAGCCTCTGACCAATCCGTTACTTGCTCCAGCTTATCAATTTCAACTTGCTCAACAGGCATGTATTGATTTTTTTGCCACACAGCACAACGAACCTCATAGCCTGCAGCAATAAGAGCAGGAACCAAGCTACTGCCTATAAAACCTGTTGCGCCTGTCACTAATATTTTTGTCACTATATTACCTATGGCTTTTAAAATCGTTTATGATTGAGCAGTTCTGCAAGATATTGACCATAACTACTTTTATTTAGCTCTCTAGCCCTGCACAGTAACTCATCATCACTAATAAACTTCATACGCCACGCAATTTCTTCAGGGCATCCAATCTTCAAACCTTGTCGCTGTTCGATAGTACAGATATAGTTACTTGCTGATAACAGGGTTTCTGGTGTACCCATATCCAGCCAGACAAAACCTCTTCCCAAAATCTGAACATCCAGTTTGTTTTCATATAAATAAAACTGATTGATATCGGTTATTTCAAGCTCCCCTCTGCCAGAGGGCTTTAAACTCTTGGCAATTTCTATGACTTGATTATCATAAAAATATAATCCGGTTACCGCGTAGTTGGATTTGGGCTGTGCTGGTTTTTCCACTATGGATAGGACTTGTTGCTTCTCATTGAACTCCACCACACCATAGGCTTGGGGTTTATCGACATAATAGGCAAAAACAGTTGCACCATTTAATTTTGACTTTGCATTTTCTAATAATTCAGAAAAACCTCTGCCTTGGTGGATATTATCTCCCAAAACCAGGCAAACAGAATCATTACCAATAAATTTTTCGCCTAAAATGAATGCTTCCGCAATCCCTTTTGGTTCATTTTGCACAATGTAGTTAAATGAAACACCCCACTGGGTGCCATCATTTAATAAATTTTGATACAGTGGAAGATGCTCTTCCGTTGAAATAATCAGTATTTCCCTGATATTAGCCAACATTAATGTAGAGATGGCATAATAAATCATTGGTTTATCATAAACCGGAATCATATGCTTACTAATAGACTTTGTCAGAGGATAAAGTCTTGTGCCAAAACCACCTGCCAGGATAATACCTTTCATTATATAGCGCCTACTCTCTCTTTTTCTTCGAACAAATAATAGCCTTAAATATTATCAAGTTTATTGCGGTAATACATTAGAATACGTTGATATAGTGAACAAAATATAAAATTTTGTTTAATAATTAACCTATTTTATAGCATTTATCGCCCCTTTATGATTCGCTTGATAATGTGATTTCTCTGTGAGCACCCTTTGCGCTTTCAATACCTGGCTGATCGAACGGGTTGATATTCCATATCACACTTTGTACAAAGATTTTATGTTCATAGAGTGCTACCAACGCCCCTAATGTATAAGGAGAACAATCTGACAAAATAAGATGATTCATTGGCATGTTGCCTGGAATATATCCATAAGGATTTTCATTTGTTTGAATTCCCTCACTTAACACTTTCATTTTATAATGACACATGGAATTAATCTCATGCTCATCATTAGTTTTCAAAGTAATAAAATCGCCAACACATCGATGCGTACCCTGACATAATAATTGAAAATAGCTATGCTGTGCCTGATTACCTAATCCACCCCAAACGATAGGTCCAGTGGCGTAATCTACCATTCTTCCATTCACATCAATGGATTTCCCATTACTCTCCATATCCAGCTGTTGCACATAAGGAACAAAGTATTCCAGTTTTTTGGAATAGGTAAGGATAAGTAAATTATGAATATTCAAAAAATTGTTATTCCATACACCGATTAAAGCCATAAGCACAGGTATATTATTTTTAAAATCAGTAAACTGGACATGAGTATCAACATCATGGGCACCCGCCAGCAATTCAACAAATTGTTCATAACCAATTGCAATGGCAGTAATTAAATTCACTGCGGAACAAAAAGAAAACCGACCACCAACCCAATCCCAAATCGGTAACACAGTTCTAATACCCATTTGATAAGCTCTTTCCGGATGAGCTGTTACAGCTATAAAATGTTGATCGATAGAAGTCATATCCTCATACAATGCAAAAGCTTTTCTGGCATTTAATAGCGTTTCTTTTGTAGTAAATGATTTGGAGGAAACAATGAATAAGGTGGTTTGAGGATTAATTTTTGCAATAACATCGTTGAAACTAGCCGGGTCAACATCTGAGATAAAATGGTAATTAAACTCTTTGGAAATATAATTAGATAGGGCGTGGATACATACACGAGGACCTAAATCTGAGCCGCCAATGCCTATATTTACAATATCAGTTATTGGTAACCCTGAATAACCCAGCCACTTCTTTTTCCTAATCTGATTAGACACGATTTTAATTTTTTCACGCGAATTGATCACGTCGGACATGATATCCAGTCCGTCAATCAGTATTGATTTACTACCTAAATCTCTCAGTGCAGTATGCAGAGCCGCCCTGTTTTCGCTAGTATTAACCTTCTTACCCTTGATCAAGTTATCAATTTTTTCTGATAATTTAACTTCATCTGCCAAATTGATAAGTAAATCAATGATAGCTCTATTTACTCGCTGTCTGGAATAGTCGTACTCAATACCATTGAGCTGTTTCCTGGATTCAAAATTGTTAGAGTCCACAACAAAGTATGGTTGGGAACTGGAATTTGAACGAACTCTATTTGCTTCCTTTTGAAGCAAATTCCATGATAATAATTCTGTCTGACGCTTCATGCTGTTTCTAATGATTAAAATAAAGTATATGTTACCTGATTATTTTCAATTTATTAAACACTAATTTCCTGCTCATACCGAGTTAAGTAATATTTAATTGTATTTGATAATTTGTGCATAAAATCACCTTGTGGAGCCCAACCCAATTCCTTTTGAATTTTACTATTGTCTATGGCATATCGCTTGTCATGACCCTTTCTGTCTTCAACAAAGGTAATCAATGAGTCATATGGTTTTTCCATAGGCTTAAAATCATCCATCATCTGACAAATCATTTTTATCAAACTTAAATTATCCAGTTCGTTATTACCACCTATATTATAAACTTCCCCAACCATTCCCTTTTGAATAACTGCATCAATTGCTTCGCAATGATCCATGACGTACAACCAATCGCGAACATTTGATCCATTGCCATAGACAGTAATAGGGAGCTGATTCACACAAGCCTGTACTACTTTAGGAATCAACTTCTCTTTGTGTTGATTAGGCCCGTAATTATTCGAACAATTGGAAGTAGTAACAGGTAATCCATAAGTATGAAGATAAGCTCTGACTATATGATCAGAACTTGCTTTGGAAGCTGAATAGGGGGAATTGGGTTGATAAGAATTTTTTTCAGTGAATGCAGGCTCTTCTTTTTCTAATGAACCATACACTTCATCGGTGGATACATGATGAAACCGACACTTTGATTTATCCCATTGTCTTTCATTCAACCAATAAATTCTTGCCGCTTCTAACAGAGTAAAAGTTCCAATCACATTGGTTTCAAGAAATATTTGCGGATTATCAATGGAATTATCCACATGGGATTCCGCTGCGAAATGTACAAGAGTATCTATCTCATGTTCCCTTAATAAGGACAACACCAGATTTTTGTCCAATATGTCTCCTTGCACAAAAAGGTGATTTTGACATTCTTCTATTCCGCTCAAATTGGCTTTATTTCCTGCATAGGTTAATTTATCCAGACTAACTATCTTGATCGCCGGATATTTACCGATCATAAATTTAACAAAATTACTTCCTATAAAGCCTGCAGCTCCAGTTACCAAAAGATTGTTAATTCGATTTTTCATAGTGTGATTCTTATTTTTTAGTAAAATTGTCGATGACATCTGGCAAATCATTTTTCCAACTACAACTTTTTATACCCAATATTGTTTCTATCTTTGTTGTATCAAGTACTGAATTTTTTGGTCTTATTGCCTTTGTAGGATATTCTTCTGTCTTAATCGGATTTAGATTGTTTAAGGTCAAGAGAAGCCGCTTCTCTTTTGCTATCTTAAGAAATGCATTGGCAAACTCATACCAATTTGTGACACCCTGTCCCGCATAATGGTATATGCCCCAATATTCAAAGGAAGAATGGCTGATTTTCTGTACTATTTCAAATAGTACTCTTGCTATATCGCGAGCTGAAGTAGGTCTTCCCCATTGATCTGCAACAATATTCAATTCTTTTCTGCTGGAAGCCAAACTTAAAATTGTTTTTACAAAATTTTTCCCCTGCTTACCAAATACCCAGCTAACTCGTAAAATAATATACTGTTTTAGCTGGGACAAAATCGCCTGTTCCCCTTCCCATTTGGTACGCCCATAGGCACTTAATGGGTTTGGATTATCGGTTTCATGATAAGACCCATTCTTTTCTCCATCAAATACATAATCAGTTGATAAATGGAGCAAAGGGATATTTTTCAAGCTACAATAATTCACCAGTCGACTTACAAACTCAGCGTTCACGATATGAGCCAAATCAGACTCGTCCTCTGCCATATCCACTGCCGTATACGCTGCTGCATTAATGATAAGATCCGGTTCGATTTCCAATAAAACATCATGAACCTGATCAAGCTTGCAACAATCAAGAATATCTCTGGTACAAGCATACACTTCGTGCTCAGAAGAAGAAAAATATTTGACAATCTCGGTACCAACTTGCCCTTTAGCACCTGTAACCAGTATTTTCATTTACGATTGATATCTCGGTAAAAGTTGAGTATCTATTACACTTAAAAGCTTGCCTGCAGCGTCTTTTGAGGACAATTGAACCTGATCCCCTAACGGCCAATCAATAGCTAATTGCGGGTCAAGATAATGAATGGAAAATTCACTTTCAGGATGGTAATAATCTGTGCATTTATAAGCAAAATCAGCCACCGCACTCAAAACATAAAACCCATGAGCAAACCCTTTAGGAATCCAAAATTGCCTTTTGTTTTCCCCAGAAAGTATCACTCCAACCCATTGCCCAAAAGTAGGCGAGCCTAACCTAATATCCACGGCAACATCAAACACTTCACCAGCTAAAACTGAAACCAGTTTTCCCTGGGTTTGTTGACTTTGATAATGCAGACCTCTTAGCACCCCTTTTTGCGATCTTGAAAAATTATCTTGTACAAAATGATCGGTTATTCCTAATAACTCCCCATATCGTTTGGCTTGAAAAGACTCATAAAAAAAACCCCTTTCATCACCATAAATCTTTGGTTCAATAATTTTAACCTCAGGTATTCTTGTGTCCATTACATTCATACGGCCACCAAAAAGTAAAAATAAAAAACATTCATGCCCAAAGGAGATTAATTTCGTTTAATAAATTTCGTCCTGCCTTTCCATCTAATTGCCCCCACTTTTCACTGTCCCTCAATTGCGCTTCTTTTATTTGAGCATAGAAGCCTGGTTCTTTAGCCAGTTTTTCCAAAATACTTGAAAATTCAGCGCGATTATACACTGTAATAACCCCTTTCAGATCATCATAATCATCGTATTCATATCGATACAGATCATAATTAATAACTGGTATGCCACAGCTAATCGCCATTCTAATAGTTGCTGAACAAACTGACACATAAATAGCACTTAAAGGAATTATTTCAGCAATATCACCATAAAATATTTTTACCGGGTAATCCTTTATGAATTCTACTGAGGAAAAGTTGATACGCGGATGCAAATTAATGATTATGTTATATTCTTTGGCGTAATGAGATAGTTGTTCTAATAAGTATTTTACAATTTCTGTATAATCTAAAAACTCAATAACATTTTGTCTGGAATCACATTGATTTGGGGGTAATGCGCACAGAATCATAGGCTTGGAAGGGCACATATCAAGAAAGTGGTATAAATCTATTCTATGTGAATCAGCATCTTGTAATTTCCTAAACAATTCATCATTATATAAGGCTCCCGTAGCTTTCAAATATTTTTCTTCCAAACCTGCTGATATATAATAGTCCTTCATTGCATCGCTTTCTAAAGCAAGAAAATCAATCTCCCCACTATTCAACAACCACGGGTTTTTAGGTGTAATGCGAAACATCTCATGTAGTAATATCAAATCAACTGGCAAAATCATTTGTCTGTTCTTATAGCAATAAACCCAATGTGGGAACGCAATAGACAACACTTTATTATAAATTTTCGATAAAGATAGAGATGGTTTGTTGTAGAAAGTTTCCGCCCATTCTTTTGTATTTGCAATAGTAAATGGGACAATAATAGAAGGAATCTTATATTTTTTTCCAATATAAACAATGAGCTGGGTAAAATAAAATAAATTATGTTCAGGAAATACTAACAACTTAACTTGATATTGTCCTAATACTCTATCCATGTATTTACTATAATCGTATGCTGCTCGAGAAATTGGTGGTAAAAAAAAGGGGAACTTATACCAAGCCATTTTATAACAAAATATTAATAAGGCTTCTAATCTCTTATTTTTTTTGAAAGTTAATTGATTTTTCTCAGTGCTAATAAATTTTCCAGGAAAATAAAATAAACACTTAAAAAGAAAAACAAATGGCTTTAAAATATAACTAATGACTTCCAAAAATTTTAACGATAACTTTAAAAAAAATCTCAACAGTTGAAGTTTCAAATTAAAACCGGATTGCCTGGAAGCATTTAAATCAAAGTAAGTAATAAAACTAACGCCTTCAGATTGACATTGCTCGATATCTCTTTTGACCCCTTCATACTTTACATAAAAAAATATATACGGATTATAAGTACCATTTTGTTTCATCAATCGAGCAACACGTATCATTTCTTTAAAATGAGTCGAGACATGCACAAATAACAAAGTATTTCTTTGTAGCTCAATTTTATCCATTCGAGATATCACTATCTGGTAAGATCAAAAATAAACAAATCAATGAAGTTTTGTATTCGCTTATATTCAATATAATTACCCTTAATCTACTACTAATAATTCTTGATTATTCTCTTCTTCAGAGGCAAGGTCTTCAAGAGATTTCTGCAACTCAACATTCCAAACCAAATTTGGTCTTAATAAACTACTGGGCCACGGACCTGACCAGTTACCCCTCACTCCAAACGGCATTTGATCATCTATTATTTTCATAGATAAACAATCCAGACACCTAATTTCTTGATCGATGGTATCCAAATCTGTAATGATAATTGATATTAAGAATTGACCTTCATTTAAGAATTCTTTAGGAATAACTAACGTTTCAGTATAAACCCCCAATTCTCTCCTGCAGTCTGATGAATTTGATAAACTATCCATTGTTGAAAATAATTTAACCCCTTCCACCGAAGATAAATCCAGCCTTACACAAACTCTGGAACTCTTCTGTTTCACTTCAAATTGAATTTGAACAATAATTTCTTCGTTTACAGTAAATTTATCTTGAATACTCCCTGAATTATTCAAAAGTTTTAAAGAATAAATTTGAACTCTATCTTTTATTTGAGGAGCACTAATTAAATTATCACGCCAATTTTGCTCTGCGCATAACACCCCCTTTCCTAAAGGAGCTGAGCTCAATATTATTGATGACGTTTGTGTAGTTTCATTTTGAACTGGTAAATTATTATTTTTATCTGAATTTGAATTATCAGCTTTATTAGTTTCGATGTCTTTAAATTCAACAATTGTCCCATGAGACAGTTTTATAATTTTTTTGCAAATAGACTCTACTGCATTCATGTCATGACTTACAAAAATAACTGTCCGGCCATCATTTGCAACTTCCAGCATTTTTTCCTTGCATTTCTTCTGAAAATCCTGGTCACCTACCGCCAGGACTTCATCAATAAGCAATATCTCAGATTCAAGAAAAGCGGCTACAGAGAATGCAAGTCGCATATACATTCCTGAAGAATAGCGTTTTACCGGGGTCTCTATCTGGCTACCTAATTCTGAAAATTCAACTATATCCTTAAAACGAAGATTAATTTGCTGCCTGGTCATGCCATTAATGGCCGCATTTAAGTAGATGTTTTCACGCCCAGACAATTCTGGATGAAAACCAGTCCCCACTTCAAGCAAACTGATTAAATGGCCTTTATATCTAAATTCACCATAAGTCGGAGTAGTTATTCTGGATAAAATTTTCAGTAAAGTACTCTTTCCTGAACCATTTTGTCCTATTAAACCTATGCGTTCGCCAGGTGATATTTGGAAATTAATATCCTTTAACGCCCAAAAAAAACCAGGAGGTAATCCTTCAGTTTGCGAATCTGAAACAACCACCTTGGCTGAGGATTTTTGAGTATTCTCATCATCAAGGCTTGCTTTATTATTTTTGCGAGGCAATAACCTTTTCACCTTTTTGGATATTTGTTCATATATAGTACCATGCTGTGTAGCGCCGGCACCTAACCTATATACCTTACTTAAATTATCTACTCTTAAAATCCAGTTCATAATGCATCTACTAAAGATTGTTCATGTTTTCGAAAAATGTTAAATCCAACTACAAATACTATAATTGCAACTGAAAAACCAAAAATAAATTGTTCAGGATTAGGCCAATTCCCCTTTAAACCATCTCTATATGCACAAATCACCATACTCATAGGATTGAACTCATACCAAAAACGTAACCAAGGGGGAGAAGCAGATATAGGATACAGAATTGGATTTGCGAAATAATAGAATTGTAATGCCAGTGGTACAAATAATTTCAAATCACGATATCGAGTACTAAAGGGAGCGAGCATCAGCCCTAATCCCATTGCAAACATCGCTTGAATGAAAAATAGCAATGGAAATAATACAAATAAATGATAATTCAGTATGTGATAAATACTAGCACAAAGTATGATTAAGCCAAAACCAACAAGATAATCAACACCCGCTGATAAAGTGTATGTGCCGCCTAGCAATAACCTTGGGAAATAAATTTTACAGACCAAGCCTGCATTACCTTCTACCGACCCCATGGTTAAGTTTATCATTGCCATAAAAGCATACCAGGGAATAATAGCAACCAAATAAAATAAAAGATATGGCAAACCATCTGTAGGAATTTTTATCATAAATCCAAATACAAAGGTAAAAACACCTACAGTAATTAATGGAGATAAAACTATCCATCCAAGGCCTAAGATAGTTTGTGAATACCTAACCTTAATATCCCGTGCAGTGAAAACCCATAACAACATCCTGTAATGCCATAGATCTTTTAAATAAGTTTTGAGTGGCTGGATATCGCCAGCCTTAATAACAGTTTCATTTAATACTTTATTTTCATTCATAATAGCTATACAACCTCTGCGACATTTTGTTTGGATTTGAAAATATCAGACAAACAATGAATCACTCTATCGATATCTCTAGAACTCAAATTTGACCCGGAAGGAAGGCAAATACCATGATCAAACAAGTAATCTGAAACACTAAATTGTTCATCATGAGGATAGTATTTAGAGCCTGCAAATAAAGGCTGTCTATGCATAGGCTTCCATGTTCTCCTTGCTTCGATATTAAATGGTTTTAGTTGTTCGATGACTTCTTCCGGTCTTATCTTGTTTGGTGTTGGTTTGATAACCAATGTCGATAACCAACGAGTACTATACCCATTATTTATCTCTGGCATCATGTTAATAAATGGATAAGATTCCAAGGCTTGCTTATATCGATCAAAAATAGCTCGTCTTGCCTTAACCCGTTTTTCTAATACTTTTAGTTGCCCTCTGCCTATGCCGGCAAGCACATTACTCATCCTGTAATTATACCCAACCACAGTATGCTCATAATGAGGCACTGGTTCGCGAGCCTGAGTTGATAAAAATCTTGCTCTTTGTATCAGATTCTCGTCTTCAGACACCAACATGCCACCACCAGAAGTAGTAATGATTTTATTGCCATTAAATGAAAACACACCTAACTTGCCGAAAGTCCCGCTGTGCTTGTTGTTATAAGTAGCCCCCAAAGACTCCGCTGCATCTTCTATAATTGGCACATTGTATTCATTGCATAATTGGCATAAGGCATCGTAATTAGCACTTTGCCCATATAAATTAACAATAATAACTGCTTTCGGCATTTGATTTTTTGCTTTACATTCTCGTAATGCTCGCTCAAGAGCAATTGGAGACATATTCCAGGTATCCAAATCAGAATCAATAAATACCGGGGTCGCACCTTGGTACAAAATAGGATTCACTGTCGCTACAAAAGTAAAGCTGGATGCGAACACAATATCCCCTGGCTTCACATCGAGTAATACCAGTGCCAGATGAATAGCCGCTGTTCCTGAGCTTAAAGCCACAGCCGATTTTGTATTAATGTATTCCGCAACTTCTTTCTCAAAAGAATCTACATTAGGCCCTAAAGGAGCGACCCAGTTGGTTGCAAAAGCTTCCCGCACGTATTGCTGTTCATGCTCACCGATATGAGGCGAGGAAAGCAGAATATTGGAAGAGAGTTCTCTCCTGTGGATTAAGCGTATGGGGCGATTGCTCTCATCAATAACCGGGATATGATCTAGTTCATATTCCTGCATTAAATGGTAAGCATCCTGAATTGTAGCAGAAACAGGTAAAGCTTTTGATGAATGCTCTGATAATTCCTCTAATGTAGAATCTAATGTGAATCCTTTTAATAGTAATCTTCGAATGTCACCATCTGTAACCGTTCTTATCAAACACTCATCACTATCTACCAGAAATAACACACCTTGAGCCGTAGCATCCAGCTTACTCAAGGCAGTTTTCAGGCTTTCTTGTTTATTTATGTATAATTCTTTGATAGTAATCATTTTATTCCTTTTAGACTGCGGGTACGCCTTTTACAACAGTATTCTCTTTTACATCCTTTACAACGACTGAGCCAGCCCCAATTGTTGCACCATCACCTATAGTCACACCAGGCAAAACAACTGCTCCAGCCCCAACCAGAACTCTCTCACCAACCCTGACTCGCCCGCCTAAGGTGCTATTAGGCGCGATATGGGAATAGGAACCAACTATCACTTCATGATCCACAACAGCGCTGTGGTTAATGATGCATCCCTCACCCACCTCACAATCAGGACCGAGTATTGCCTGTGCTGCGATAAAGGAACCAAGACCGAGACTCGCTGAGCTCGCAATAATGGCAGCCGGATGAATAATTGTAAACAAGTTTGCTTTGGAATTCATCAAATCTATAACATTCTTTCTGACCTGATTGTTTCCAATGCTGACGTGAACATAGCCGACATAGTCAGCTAAACTATCCATCGTCGAATCAACCAATACTCCACACACTTCTTGACCCAACAAACTCTTATTACTATCGCAAAGTGAAATTTGTAAAGAGTGCCTAGTCAGTGATAGGGCATCAATCACCACTTTGCAGTGTCCACCACATCCTATTATTTTTAATTTAGTATGCATTGCATTTATTCAATATTTGTGAATGCAAAGGGATAGTTTTTAATAGTTGATAACACCTTTCACTTGTTTTTCCATCCCCATAACAATTCGAGTATTTCTTTTCAGGTTTACTTAACGCCTCTCTTAGCCCCGTCAAAATAGCATCATAAGTGATACCAACATCAATGACATTGTCGCTGCGCTCTCTTAAATTTTGCCTGCTTCCAACATTAACTACTATCAAGTTAAATGAAGCTGCTTCTATTATGCCACTACTGGAATTTCCCAGCATCACATCAGAATTTGCAAGACAATCAATAAATTCTGGGCGATGCAAATGCTTGATAATTCTAACATCAGGATGATGAGTATATTCCTGAATCACTTCTCTAATGAAATGGCCACCCGTATCTGAATTCGGCTCAAGGCAAATAATTTGTAAATTAGATGCAAGTGCTGCCTGAATCACATTTTGAAATTGGATTTTAATTGAGTCAACTTCTTGAATAACTGGGTGATAAATTAATAAGCAGATTTTTTTGTCAGGATCAAATCTATAATTTTGATTAAACACATCACGTGCAGACGTTTTATACTGCATGATTTCATCCAAACCCGGAGCACCAACTAGAAAGATGGTTTCCTCTTTCTCACCCATTCTAATCAAGCGTTGTTTGGATGCCTCTGTTGCGACAAAATGATAATGAGATAATTTGGAAATCGCATGCCTTACCATTTCATCAACAGTTCCAGAACGCTCTCCTCCATGCAGATGTACAACAGGGATATTTAAATGTACAGCGGCTATGGCTGCAGCCAACATCTCACCCCTATCTCCCAGCAATAAAACGACATCAGGATTTTCACGTTCAAATACCTCGGTGAATCCCAATAGCTCATGACCGATAGCTTTTGCCATAGAACCATGCTGGGTATTGGCAAGATCAACAGGAATAATGCCGCAGATTGAGAATTGATCTGCTTTAATTTCGTTGATTGTATCCCCATACAAAGCATCAAGATGCATACCAGTGACACAAATCGATAAGTCAATGTCTGCTGAATGGTGCAATCTTTTTAGTACTTCCCGCATCAGTCCATAATCAGCGCGAGTACCTGTAACATAAATTATTTTTCTGGTCATCACGCTTCAATATGTTCCCATAACAAAGTAGTACCCGCAGACAAATTCATACTTAATCGAGAGCCTACAATTTTTGATATTTCTGACGGTGCTATTCCAGTACCAGGTCTTAGCAGGATCAAATCCTCTTTACTGATTTGAGCTCCTTTAACCAAATCACGTTTTAAAGTCACACTTCTTCTGACCAAAGCTCTTATCGGCAACTCATTATCCGACGGTTTTTTTTCACCACTTCCCAAAACTGTTTCAGCGTCTCTGATGGATTGCACTAAACTCTTCATTTCCTCTGGATTCATAGAAGCAAGATGGTCCGGACCAGGAAGAGATTTATCCATTGTAAAGTGTTTTTCGATCACACAAGCGCCCATTCCAACTGCTAGTGTTGGCACCAAAATACCTAAAGTATGATCAGAATAACCCACAGGCAATTGAAATTCGTCAGCTAATGTCTGCATGGCTTTCAAATTCACGTCCTGATAAGCAGCCGGATAATTAGAGGTGCAATGCAACAAAACCAGATAATCCGCTAAAGAGTTTCCATAGTAGGGTTTTACTGTGTCTATGGCCGCTCTTACTTCTTCCAAATCACACATCCCTGTTGAAATGATTAAGGGTAATTTTTTACTGGCGCAATGCTGTAAATATGGGATGTTAGTAATTTCACCAGAAGGGATTTTTAATCGTTTTACCCCTAGGGAAATAAGAAAATCGATGCTTTGTTCATCAAAACCAGTTGACATGAATTCAATGCTCAGTGAATTAGCTAATTCACTTAATAAATAATGATCCTCTTCTGTAAGCTCCAGAGCTTTAAGCATCTCATACTGAGTAGTCGATTCTGGAGCATTATTTTTTTGGTATTCCGCTTTTTCTACTGTTTTATTGACCAGGGAGTCAGCTTTGAAAGTCTGAAATTTTACCGCATCAGCTCCTGACTCTTTGGCTGCATAAATTAATTCTTTAGCCAATTGAAGATCACCATTATGATTTACCCCTGCCTCTGCAATTATAAAACAACTCATAATAGTATCTCTTCTTTTAGTTCAATTAATTTTTCTACTAATGCCCAATCCATTGGAGTATCTATATCTATAGATTCACTTGGACTATCCATAAGCAGCGCCTTTGTTGGATTACTATAAAATGACTTATTAGATATGATCTGTTCGGTAGTAGCTATATAAATTGCACCATTTAGTTTATAAATGGGTTCACCTTCTTCAGAATCATCAGAATTTCTAAAAATATTAGGGGAACATAAGTTACCTAGATCATCTACTGTCCTATACCAAGAAGGTTTAAAGCTAACTTTATTGATAGATACAACACTATTACCAATGTCTCTATGCATTAGAACGGCCTTTCTAATTGTCTCAGGTTTTCTAAAAGGGGAGGTAGGTTGCAGAAGTAAAACGCTGTCAAAAAACACGTTGATTTTCTTATAATTATTCAACAAGTCAATAACGGCGTATACTACATCTGATGAATCATCAGCTAAGGAGTGTGGCCTTAGCCATGGCACAGAGGCTCCATATTGAATTGCGATATCAGCTATTTCTCGACAATCAGTTGAAACTACGATTTGTTCGCAGCAATTGGATTGTAGAGCCGCATTTATAGTATGAGCGATAAGTGGTTTACCAGCAAGTAATCTTATATTTTTTCCTGGTAGCCTTTTGGATCCAGCTCTTGCTGGTATTATCGCTAAAACTCTCACTTCTTGCGTCCTAAATTTGTAAAAACTGCTGGATGATCTTTAATCCTACTTCTCCACTTTTTTCTGGATGGAATTGACATCCATAAATATTGCCATCGTTTATAACAGCACTAATAGGCTGACCATCGTATAAAGTATCTGCCAATCTTGTGTTTGGATTACTTGGCACAGCCATATAGGAATGGACGAAATATACTGATGAATTTATTGGTAGATTGTTTAAAATAGTATCAGACCAATCTCCACCATAAGGAGTTGTAACCAATTCATTCCAACCAATATGTGGAATTTTATGTCGCTGTCCATCAACTCCATGTAATGGAATACAGACTACTTCTCCATTGATTAAATCAAGTCCTTCGTGTTCACCAAACTCCATGCTTTTAGTCAACATCAATTGCATACCAAGACAAATTCCTAAAAAAGGCTTACCACTAAGTGCAAATTGTTTAATAGGTTCTACAAAACCTAAATCGGTTAATCCTTTCATTCCATCCGCAAATGCGCCCACTCCCGGCAAGACCAATCGCTCAGCCTTCATAATTTCTTCCGGAGTACTTACAAAATGAACTGGGGTATCAAAATAATGGAATGCTCTTGCTACGCTTAATAAATTACCAATACCATAATCTACAATTGAAACTGAACTCATATTGTTCTCACATGAATACCTTTGGCCAATGCATAATTTCGTATCTCTGACAAACTAAGTCGCTTATAATGCAATACATCCGCCATCGCAACTGCATCAGCGTTAGCACTACGAACAACATCAACTAAATCGTCCAAACATCCCATTCCACCACTGGCAATCACTGGAATTGAAACCGCTTCAGAAACTTGTTTCACTAATTCCAGATCAAAGCCTTTACGAGTGCCTTCCTGATCAATAGAAGTGAGGAGAATTTCACCAGCCCCAAACTCCTCTCCATTACGAGCCCAATCGACAACATCCATTCCCGTGTGTTCACGACCATTATCTGTCATGACTTCCCATCTTCCATTTGTATCTCGCTTAGCCTCGATTGATAAGACCATACATTGCGAGCCAAATCTTCTAGCGATGTCAGATATGAGAGCAGGATTTTTGGTTGCGGCGGTATTAACGGCCACTTTGTCTGCACCACAACGCAACAATTGCTTTACATCATCGACACTGCGAATACCTCCTCCAACAGTGATAGGTACAAACACATTTTCAGCCGTATTTTTTACAATTTCTGACAAATTATTACGCCCATACAAGGAAGCAACAGTATCCATATAGATCAATTCATCAGCGCCTTGTGCATAATATGACATAGCATATTCATTGGGATTTCCGACAACCCTTAGACCCTCTAAATGCACTCCCTTAATTAGATTAGGACCTTTGATATCAAGTCTTGCAATTAAACGGATATTACCCATTAAACTGTCTCCAGATAATCTCTAGTTTGTTTTTCGTAATTAGTTACTTGATGTCTCAATATCCATTGCTTGCCTTCCTTTTTCCATAAATGAGGAGATCTGAAGGTATCAGCCAAAGCCATAAAATAAGCTCTGTCTATAATCGGCTGCTCAAACATTTGAGAAGCAATTGGAAATTCTTTAGGATTAATACTCAAGTATTTAAAAATTTCTTCAGCAAAACGCTCAGGAAACTCTTGATCAAAACGTTTGACCAAGGCAACTCCCTCTTCACGAGTAATATCTCCAGAACGTATTTCCTGGGAAGCATCGTAGGTTGCTCTTCCTATACCAAACTTGGTTAAAGTGGTGTAGTAATGAAAATCATCAATTTTGTCATCAATACTATTGTATTTACTGTAAGTTCCAGGAGTTCGTTCGGGAGAAGCTTCGAAACCGCCATGTTCCACAGCATAATAATAACAACTTTGTGGATGCCATTTCAGGTAATATCCTAAGTAATGAACCTCTACCTGTTGCTCTTCAATTTGTTGTGGATCAGCGGGTAAATAAGCATCCAAATCATTATCATTTAAACCGAAATCACTTTTTAGCTCTTGTACAGAAGTACCGCCTAAAAAGATTTTGCTTTTATCTTGTGCGGTAAAATATTTCCAGTCTCTTTTCGCAGATTCAGTATCCCCTATTGGATTACCATATTCTGCTTCATTTTCTCCATAAACAACCAGTTTAATTTTATGCAATAAAGCCATTTTGGGAGCATAAGCCTTTTGACCAATCATAAAAGGTTGAAAAGGATGGAATAAATTTTCAACGGCCAGTCTGGTTAATAATCTGTGTACTTTTCCGTTGGGAGTGAATAAATAGTTATCAAAGCCAGCATGTATCCAGGATTGAAAATTTTTCCACCCCCAAGGTGTGTACATATGGGGAGCCCAAGTCACAGTCAAGGGGTTCATCCCGTATTTATACTTTAAAATGTGAGCAGCATAAAAACTGTCCTTTCCTCCAGAACCGGGAACAACGCAATCATAGGAACCATCTTTGCTTCTAAACCGATCGCAAAGCTCTCTCAATTGCCTGTCTCTCTCTTCCCAATTAATAGTTGATTTTTTACGTTCAGCAACTCGACAGGCATCACAAATACCATGTTCATCAAAATGAATAGTGTTCTTTTTTGATTCTTTCTTATGCTCATATTCAACAGCAGAATTAGGTCTTTGATTTGAGATGACACAGCTTTTGCAAAATTCCACCTTATTGGGTAACCCATATTTAGCATTAAGCTTCTCTGCTGGAAGCTGGAAATCTGCCATGTCTATAGGTTTTGGTGCGTAAATTTTGCTCATATCAATTACAATCCCAACTATTAAAATATCATATAAAAAAGGGCAGTATACAATAAAAATACCAGGTATTAAACAAATCCTACTTTTCGTTGTATAAATCTTAATAACAACAAAAGATTTGTCAAAATCAACAGTCGCCAATTGCCCCCATTTAAGGATATACTTGATAAATCGTATTAAATAGGAATTTTGCATGTCCTTGAAGGCCATGTATAACCAAATCGCTGAAAATTACGCGACAGCTAATCGTTTTGGTTCAATTAGCGAAAGCCATCACGTTGCCATAGAACAGATGAGGAAATTTCATTTGGGGCTCAAGCCTCATTATAAAATCCTTGATCTGGGTGTTGGCAATGGATCTTTTTTGCAAAAATTACATCACTTAATGCCAACCGCTGATTTCACGGGCATTGATGTTTCATCAGAAATGTTAAAACGAGCAAGTGAAGCACTTCCTTTAACGACCATCGAAGGTAGCGCTGCAGAAGCCAACAAATTTTTGCCTGCACATAGCCAGGACTTGGTTCTGGCTCATTTTATTAATGCTTATATCCCCATTAATGTGCTCTTTGATGAAGCCAAATACTTAACGCGTGCCAACGGCCACTTTTCTCTAATCACAACAACCTACGATTCTTTTCCTGTAGCACAACAACAACTGGCTAACTTTATTGCTCAGGATACTATTTTAAGCAGAGTTGTTGGTCACTACTATAAATCCATAGTCAAAAATACGACCGTTGCTGCCAATCTCGACGAACTCTTGCTGGCATTTAAGCAACATCAATTTAATATTTTGGATCATCAACGTATTGAAATACCCATTACCCTTAATAACATTGATGAATTGGCACTGTTTGGAATAGAAGGCACCTGGTTTCTTAATACTCTATCAATACGTATGCTGCCAAAATATTTTTTAATTCAGCGTCTTAAACGGCTTTTCAGTAGGATATTTACTTTTCCCTACCATGACACTCATATTATTGATGTAGTTCTTGCCAAGAAGTGATAATCTTGAACCGTAGGTTAGAAAAAACGGAATGAGGTGTGAAATTGATTTCTCAAGCAGTTAAAAATTATCTTCCAGAACTAAGTCTTCGTCAAAAACAAACCAATAATATTATTTTTATTACTTTTTGGAGCCAGTTTTCTGTCTATGCTCTGAATACAATTCTGGTTTTATTTTTAACTCGACCCTTGATCGCCCAGGGGTTGGGTTACAGTCAAGCCAAAGCCTACGCTTTCATTGGTGTAACTCAAGCCACAGGCTACCTGATGCCTATTTTAGGCGGGTATATGGCCGATAATATTATTGGTGTCAGAAGATCTATTCTCTTGGGCAGCATCATGCTGGCGTGTGCTTATTTACTGGTCATGTTAAGTGGGTACACAATTAGTTCTCTTGGGGATCAATTATTTATCATGGCTTTTGCTTTTATTCCTGCTACAAACTCCCTATTAATGGGAACAGCATCGAGTATGGTTTCTCACATTTATTCGGATGATGCCATCAAAGCCAAATCCGCTATGACTTATTATTATATGGCCATTAATGTGGGGGCACTGCTGGCAACCATGATCGCGCCAGTTCTCCTGGAAAGTCGTTATGGCCCACTTTCAGTACTCACCTTGACTTTTATTGGCAAATCCATCGCTGCCTTGAATTTTGCGAAACGTTACTCCATTTATAGTAATGTTATTTGGGGAATGGATAAATCCAAATTTTCCAATCAGGGTATAGTGCGACTCATTGCCTATATAGCAGCTATCTATTCTCTTACTTTATATGCCTATACTCATGTTTATATCGCCAGCACACTAATAGGCGCAGGATGTGCTATAGGAATTCTCTGGTTTTTAATTAAAACCATTATGCTTAAAGGCGAAACTCGCAGTAAACAAATGATCGCCGTATTGCTGATAATAGAAGCCATCGTATTTTTTATCATATACAATCAAATGAACAGTACTTTGGTATTATTTGCAGAAAACAATTCTGATCTGAGTTTTCTTTGGTTTAAAATTTCTCCTGCTCAATACCAAATGCTAAATCCTTTGCTCATTTTATTAATTGGAAGTCAACTCCCTCGTTTCTACAGGTTTTTTTCGCGTTTTACGATTCCCTATCAATTTGCCGCTGGCACGATTCTCTCTGGCATCGCCCTGCTGATTATGGCCTTTGCTGCCCAAAATGCAATCAATGGATTAGTGGATGGTAACTACATCGCTTTGACCTACATTTTAATCTCAATTGCCGAATTATGGGTCAGTGCGATCGGCCTTAGCATGATTGGCTTGTATTGTGATGGGCGTGCGATTGCCTTTGCTATGGGCGTATGGTACTTAGCCAGCTCCATGTCCAATGCTATTTCAGGACGAATTGCAGGTTGGGTCGCCATCCCAGAGAATATTAATTCTGCTCTTGAAAGTTTGCCTTATTATAAAAATTATTATTTGATTATGGGTATTAGTGCTTTGGGGCTTGGTATTCTGATGTATTTCCTGGCTTATTATTTACATAAGATCATGAAAAAACGGGGTATTGAGTTAGCGTAACATTAATAGACGTTGTGGCATTCGAGTATGCTTCGAGACGGTGCTTCGCACCTCATCAGCATGTACGGTTTAATAGAATTAGAAAAACACAAACAGCGCACTAATCTCAAACATCAAGTCCCAAATTATCCCGTTTGAACACTCGGTCAGCCCTATAGCTTGATCGAACCAGTGGGCCAGAAGCCACTTCAAAAAAGCCTTTTTTCAATCCAATTTGCCTTAATTCAGAAAAAGTTTCAGGAGTTACATAACGCGCTATAGGTAAATGATTCTTAGTCGGTTGCAAATATTGACCCAAAGTCAAAATATCCACATGATGGGCACGTAGATCATCCATGGTTTGTACAATTTCCTCATCCGTTTCACCTAATCCCAACATCAAACTGGTTTTGGTGAGAACATCAGGTCGATATTGCTTGGCAAAAGCCAGAACATTTAAGGTTTGCTGATAGCCTGCTCGATTGTCTCTTACTGGGTGAGTCAAGCGCTCAACAGTTTCTACGTTTTGGGCAAAAACATCAACACCGCTATCCAGCAAGACAGCAACATCTCTTTCACTGCCTTGAAAATCCGGTGTTAACGCCTCGACTTTAGTTCGGGGAGAACGTTTTTTGATTGCTCTAATGGTTTTGGCATAATGATTCGCCCCTCCATCAGGTAAATCATCCCGATTAACTGAAGTTAAAACCACATAATCCAGGTTCATTAAGGCAACAGTTTCCGCGGTATTCTCGGGTTCTTGCGCATCGAGCCAGCCATGTGGATTTCCTGTATCCACAGAACAAAATCGGCAAGCCCGGGTACATACTGCCCCCATTAACATGATAGTCGCAGTCCCATGAGACCAACATTCTGAGATATTTGGGCATTTCGCTTCTTCACAAACTGTTGCCAAGCGATGTTTTTGCACTTGCTCTTTAACCTGGCTATAAGCTGGAGTTGTATGATTGACTATGCGTAGCCATTTTGGTTTTGGCAGTCGTTCATGATTTTGACCTGATGATTTTATTCCATCTTTAATAGCTGTCACACCCTGAGATGTCTTATATTTTTGTCCACTTTCCACAACGATTGGAATATCGATCAATTTGCTCATGATGCCATCCGAAATACAAAGAGTTATGATGATCCCAAATCATAAAGATAAGATCAAGTTCATTTAAAATTGGTATCAGAGCAAAATCATTTTTTGAACTGAATTTGCCCTGAAAATAGTATAATAAAAAATAGTTGGAAATATATTCCTCTATAGTACTTCAATCCTGTTTCTTCCTGCATTTTTAGCTTTATACATGGCATTGTCTGCCCGCATAAACAAAGATTCAATATCATCACCTTCGGTTACCGTAGTTAACCCAAAAGAAACGGTGACATCTACCTTTTTGTCGCGATAATAAAACAAACAATCTTCAACTAATTTACGTAATTTCTCCAAAGTTCCCAGGGCTTCTTTACTGTTGGTTCGTTCAAAGATAAATACAAATTCCTCACCACCTATTCGAGCGATAAAATCAACAGTCCTGATTGACGATTTAAAAATCATAGCAACCTTTTTAAGAACTTTGTCTCCTGCAAGATGGCCAAAATTATCATTAATACGTTTAAAATGATCGATATCACACACAGCAAGAGATAACACGCTTGAACTTCGTTTCCAGCGCTGGAATGAATCCAGGATATGCTCATCATAAGATTCCCTGTTCGGCAAGCCTGTTAAACTGTCGTGGTTAATTCTGTATTTCTGAAAAGACAGCAAATTTTTTATTTCTTCAGCATTTTGCTCAGATTCCTGCAATCTTGCTTGTAACTCAGATACTTGTTTTGCATACTCTTTCTCCCTCATTTCTTCATTATGCCGATACTCTTTTAAGCGATCACCAATCATTTTTATATTTTGACTTACCTTTAAGGACAATTCTTCAATCGTTTTCGAGGTATCAAGATGGTTTTTGATTTGATCGAGGTTATCCTGAATTCCGAATTCTAATTGCCGACTGTCTTCAGAGGCCTTCTTGCGAGTATTATCTGTTGCTCTTAAGTAGAGATCGAAATCATTTAACTGATTGGTTAACTGTTGAAGAAAACCTTTGAATCGGTTTTGCTCAACATTAAATGACTCAACGACTAATTCCGTCAAACTGTCAATAATGGTACTGAGCTCTTCATCAGTGAGTGCATGTTCCAAATTCGTTTTTATGCTTCCTCTCTTGGAGTCCAAATCCTGAGGGATGGATAAATGGTTAAGTAATTGTTGCAAGCTGTCATTTACTTTTAAACTAATCTCATATTGAAATTTTTTTTTGGAGCTATCGACATTTGTAATTTGCGGCAACTCCTCCAGTTCCTTAATCACGGAAGAAACGCATTGAGTTAAAACTTGATTAAAATGAACCAAAATGGCATGGCTTTCCATCTCGGTATCCAGCATTTTTTGTAATTTTGTAACGGCTCTCTTATCCTGAGATTTATTGGCAATACGACCAATCGATTCAACCCCCTGTTTGATTAGTCCATTGACCAAACGAGAGTTTTCCATTTTTTTCTTTTGTATTTTAGAAAGCATTTCTGCCAAACGTTTCACTTTTTTTTCTATGACAGCGGGTTCAAATTCAGTATCCAAATAATTTCTTAATTGTGAAAGGCGATCGTCTAACTCATAATTGATTCCAATAGGATTAATAATCAATTGATTAATTACACTTCTGAGCGTATTAATTTGACTTTGCATCTTGTCACATTTATGCTCATATTGGCTGATTGTATTAACAATTTTTTTCTTTAATTCATGATCTATCATTTAAGACGTCCTTTCCTGTTCATTTATTTTGCCTGTTTTTAACCACTTCAAGCAAAACCTTTGCATGCGATCCATCACAAAAAGGAGGGTTTTTGGTTTGTTTGCAATTGCAAAAACAAACCTCTTCAGTCAAATCTGCTATGAAAGAGACCGCTTTATCTCCACAATTCTCTTTATCACAGAAAGGTTGAGTTTTGCTTTTGCCACAACCACACCATTTGTAAGTCTTTCCTTCCGCTACTTCCACAACAATCGGAAATAAATGCTTATATTCTGAATTATTATCATCCATGATGAGAACTTCTCCATAAGCGATTAGCTTCAAAACCTAACCTAACTTAATTGTATGTCATAAAATGAAGATATTCAGAATTTATAATTTATTTTATGCCGATTCGCTCCTCATGTCATTTTAGAAGCATTAAACCAATTCAGTAACAAACCAGAAATACCTAACGAAACAATTAAAAACAATGATAATGCCAAATTAGACAGGGCATAGGGATAAATGATTAACAAGAGTGCGATAGCTAAAATATATAAGAAACCTATAGTAGGTAATTTTGCCTTCAATTTTTCGAAAAAACGAATTTTCATTAGAACCCAATAGAGGAACATCAGGATAATTAAAGGAAGGATATAGATAAGTTGATAAGCAAATTGATATAACGCCATCTGTACTCCTGATAGATTTTGGTTATGTAGCCATTGTTCAAAAACATAAGACCAATTCATCAAACAGGTTTGTTGAAACATTGGAACTGTAAATGCCAATAAAAAGGCCAAAACAATAAATAATGGTTGGATAGAACGTTTTTTATAATATTGACCAGCGAAGTAAAAAGCAAAAAGCCCTACCAATGCAGCCGGAATACGAAACCATGAAAGCGACTCAAAAAACAGGGTAGGATAAACTTGTTGAAAATAATGAACACCAGCAACGGTTAAAATAAATAGGGAACCGCTAATAAATTGCAGTTTTCGCTTTTCTATCATAAATAAAAGACCAAAAAATGCAGCAATAGTAAATAAAGCACATGGACTGATCGCATCGATTAAGGCTACAGCAAAAATAAATGTATTTGAGGAAGGGCTTCCTGTGATATTCGCATCAAACAAGTTAGCATTTCCCCATCTGTTTAAAACACTCTCGGTCGCAGGAGTCAATCTTCCATTTTTAATGATTGCTTCTTTACAATAATTTATGCCATTGAGCAGATCCTTTCCGGTTGTCTGTGCAGAGGCAAACCCTACCCAACGAGAATTACAAAAAAATATAGATGGAACCGCAAAATCATATCGGTTAAGCTCTGTCAATAAATCGCCAAAACGTTTCAAAGCGTTTTTATCTTTATCAATAATATAACGCTGTACATGCAGCCAGGGATAATGTTTTTCAATTTCTTTGAAAAATTCATCGGCCTTATGACAATGAGGACAAGTAGAAGAAAGATATAACTCCACATTAATTACAAGCCCTTTACCTTTTTCTTCTGTATACCAGGGAGATGAGTAATTTACTGCCCATAAATTAAAATTGAGCATCAGAAATAACACCGTCAATCGAATCATTGGCTTCATGGTTTTCATTATATTTCTTTTAAATGAATACTATAGCACTTAGGATCGATTGTATGAAATAGTACAAACAAGTCTACCTCGTTTAGAGTAATAAAATGTAAACTTGAAATAAGAGATTCAACATCAGGAATGAATATAATTTTCCAAATGCTCTATCACTCGCAATTTATCTTCCAATACGTGGTACAGCAAATCCCCTATGGACAATATAGCTAATAACTCACTCCCTTCCTGTATTAATACATGTCTTCTTTTCGTTTCAGTTATCACTTGCATGGCTTTCTCTACTGAATCATGTGGACTTAAGATCGTGACGTTGGTATAAACAACATCAGATACTTTTGCAGTTTCCAAACTTAGATTCTTATGAAAATAACCACGAAGTATGTCTCTTTCACTCACTATACCAATCAGGTTGGTATCATTATCGAAAACGACTAAAGCACCTATATCTTTTTCAACCATCTGTTTAATACATTCTTTGACACTATCATCAGGATGAATATAAGCGATTTTCCTTGGTGGGACCGGCAGTACGCTATGAATTAAGTGAGCCATTTCACTCTCCCTGATTAATACTAAATTAGTAACTCGCTGTATAAATATAGCACAAAAAGAGAGTATTAAGCTCACCGAATGGGACTAAGAAAGCTATTATAAAAGATTATCACATTTGATTATTAAAATAAGATTGTTGGGCATAACCCAACAATCTTAATCAATTCATCAATTCACAACACGCCAGGAACCATCAGCTTGACGACAGGCCTTACCATAAATCTGTTGGGTTTTACCACCAATCATGGCTTTGGTAATGTACTCACGGCAAGGTTGTTGGGCGTTATAATACGTTCTCGTTGGCTGGACAGTATAACGGTATCCAGTGTCCGGATTTGACCATGCAACTGCTTTACCTGTTGGAGCTGTTTCAAGTGCTCTTTGCATTTCAAGTCGGTCTACCTTATCCATTGTTTTTCCAATTTGACCACCCAGGTAAGCTCCTAATAATGCTCCTGCTCCTGCAGCTGCAACCTTACCTGAACCACCACCAAACTGGCTACCAAGTAATCCACCTACCACACCGCCTGTAATTGTACCTACACCTTCTTTGTTCATTGAGGCACAGCCACCTAGCATAAATGATAGGGATAATGATGCAACAATCAATTTTTTCATTACAGTTCACCTGTTTAAAGAGTTACAAAATCGGTTGTCATTCTACCATCACGAACAGTTATTATCCATAACTTATTTGTAACGGACTCTCTCCGAAATTTGACATAATAATTCGTATCCAACTGTACCTGCTGATTTGGCAATACGCTCCACTAAAACATGTGTCCCCCAAAGCTCAACCGCATCGCCGATCTCAATATCAGGATGCTCTGTCAAATCGATAGTCAGCATATCCATAGAAACCCGGCCAACAACACACACTTCCCTCCCCCTCACCCAAACCGGCGTTTTTTCGGAAATATGTCTTGGGTACCCATCACCATAACCTGCTGCAACAATACCGATTCTTGAAGGTTTATCGCTTTTCCAAGTTCCACCATAGCCAACCTGAGCAAAAGATGGGTTATCATGAATCGCGCTGATAGCTGACATAAAACGCATAACAGGGATTAAACCTAAATCCCGAGCATTTTGATTGGCAAATGGGGAAACGCCATACAACATAATCCCTGGCCTCACCACATCAGCCTGGGAATCAGGGAATGAAATAATCGCGGCCGAATTAGCGATACTGCGTTGGTGAAATCCAGGTATGGATATCTCTTGAAACAAAGAGATCTGTTGACGATTCTCAGGGCGGTGGGGCTCATCTGCACAAGCCAAATGAGTCATTAACCCTATGTTTTTATCAACCCAAATACAAGTTTGTAATGCATCCATGACTGTTTGCAATTCATGGATTTTAAATCCAAGTCTGTGCATGCCCGTATTTACCTTAACCCATACTTTTATCGGTTGAGGCAACGGAGTATTGATTAGCCACTCGAGCTGCTGTGGGTGATGAAGAACACAGGCGAAATTGTTCTCAACGGCTACTAACAACTCATCGGAGCTAAATACTCCCTGAAAGAGAATGCACGGGGTTTCAACGCCTAAAGCTCGAATAGCAAGGGCCTCCTCAAGACAAGCTACTCCAAAAGCCTCAATACGCCCATCAAGAACAGGAGCAACTTCCCTGACGCCACATCCGTAGGCATTGGCCTTTACCATAGCAATAACTTTTTTGCCTTGAGCCAAATGCTTTATTTGAGATAAATTATGCAATAAAGCACTGGGCTCTATCACTAAACGTGTAGGTCTTGACACCCTATTCTACCCCTTGATAACCATTAAATGCCAAATCTTCAAATCGTGTGTATTTACCCAAAAAGGCCACCCTGACTTTGCCTATGGGTCCATTTCTTTGCTTGGCAACAATGATTTCAGCAGTACCTTTATCAGGACTGTCCTCATTATATACTTCATCTCTATAAATAAAACAGATTAAGTCAGCATCTTGCTCAATTGCTCCTGATTCTCGCAAATCTGACATCACAGGCCGCTTATCTGCTCGCTGCTCCAGGCTTCTATTTAACTGAGATAATGCAATTACCGGAACCTGCAACTCTTTTGCCAGTGATTTAAGACTGCGAGAAATTTCGGAGATTTCCGCTGTTCTATTGTCTGCATTAAACCCAGGGACTTTCATTAATTGTAAATAATCGACAACAATAAGCCCCAACGAACCGTGTTCCTTTGCTAAACGTCTGGCACGGGCCCTCATTTCTCCGGGACTTAAAGCAGGAGTATCGTCTATGAACAAAGGGGCCTCAGAAAGCATATGCACAGCGGAAGTCACTCGTGGCCAATCATTATCATCTAATTTACCTGTACGAATCCGATGCTGATCAATTCGCCCTAAGGAAGACATCATTCTCATTGCCAGAGAATCTGCTGGCATTTCCATAGAGAAAACCAATACTGGTTTACCGGCTTTAATTGCCGCATGTTCTGCCATGTTCATCACCAGAGTTGTTTTTCCCATCGATGGGCGGCCAGCAACAATAATCAGGTCAGAAGGCTGCAAACCCGATGTCATTTCATCCAAATCAGATAAGCCTGTAGCAAGACCTGTAATCGCATCACCATTATGATAGAGAGCATCTATTTTCTCTACTGCCCGTACCAGGATGGATTTAATATTTTCTGGTCCGCCATCACTAGCAGTTTGCTCACCAATGGCAAATACTTTGGTTTCGGCCATATCCAATAGCTCAGGCACTTCTCTTCCGGCAGGATTATAAGCGGAATCGGCAATTTCTGTTGCTACCGCTATCAGTTGCCTCTGGACTGACTTTTCCCGCACAATATCCGCATAAGCAGTCACATTCGCTACACTTGGAGTGTTATTAGCTAACTCAAATAAATAAGCTTCTCCACCAGCATCATCTAACTCGTTATGCGTTTTCAAAGCGTCAAGAAGCGTCACCACATCAAAGGGTTGATCTTTTTTGGCTAAAGCAGAAATGGCTCTAAAAAGAATTCGATGCTCGGTACGATAAAAATCGGTTTCACATAATTTATTGCTTACCTTATCCCAAACTTGATTATCGAGCATCAAACCACCAATGATGGATTGCTCAGCCTCTACAGAATGTGGGGGACGTTTTAGTGGATCGACCGTTTTTTTAGATATTTGCAAATCAAGCATGGTAATAACAATTTATTTGAGAAATTATTTATTGGGAAGACAATCTATTTAAAGACATTCTTAATCTAATTTCAAATGATAATAACACTAAAAACAAAATGCAGGATAGTGCTCATCGCCTCAAAAGCGAGAGAAAGCGCTACCCCGCATTATATATAAAATCATTCTTAAAAACTACTTATCGAATCCAGGTTTGAGTACGTCCCAGAGCAGATACTCCAAAATACCCTCTGACATACAGTTTATTGCCCTGCATTGTCATTTTGGCTTTATAAATTTTTCCTGTTTTGGGATCGAGGATAGAGCCACCACTCCAAACACCATTGCCTTCATCTTTTAATCCCCAAACAAAAGTCAAACCTTGAATTTTTTTGTCCTTAAATGCACCAGGGCACTTAGAGCAAATTCCGGTATCACCTGGTTGTGGATATACTTTAACGATAGTACCACTTAAAGTACCATTTGTTACCTTAAGGCTGACTACAGCTCTTTTCGCTCCTGTTTTATCATCAATGGTTGTCCATGTACCTGCAGGAGACTGTGATGCTGCAAAGGCTAATGGTAAATAACATACAGCAATTACAAAACTACATAACACTTTCCATAATTTCATAATTAATCTCCGTGATTGAATCAGTATGCTTCTTGTATTAACTGTGCATCCTGTCGGGATACAAAGTTCAAGTTATACAAGAGCTTGTAATAAAGCATAAGCCATGACAGATAACTTTGCTACAGAAATCTTTAAATAAATATTTGTGGTGAACATTGAGATTCATTATCCGCTCCCTTATGGTCATACTCTTATACCTAAGTTATTCTAACTCAATGTATGAAAGGTTTCCCAAGCCAAAGTAAAATCTTTCATGCGTTGTAGACCAATCCACATGACTTTTGTTCCAGGGAAGCCATCAGAGCCTCTTCCTAAATGTCCTCCAAATTTTGCGATCATTAAAATAATTTCATAAAGTTTAGGTGGTTTTTTTGGTGGTTTTTTCTTTGTTGCCATAGCATAAGTGGCTTGCCATTCGTTATCTTCAAAGACTGTTGTACAGTCTATATCAGGGCAAGTTCGTCCCAACATTGTTAAATAAAATACCCGCCATGCCACTATCATATAAAAAGCGATGCAATTAAGAGTAGCCTCGTAAGTTTCAAATCGTAATTCCTCTATCTTGCATCCACTCTTTAAAATTTTTATGTACATTTCTATTAACCACCTACATAAATACCAATTAACAATTTCGACTGCCCGATCCAGTGTTTTTATCGGTACACTTGTGATTAGAAACCATTCAACGGGTTGCTCCCCTTCTGGTGTATTTATTTCTTTGCAGTGTACAACCTGAATTTCAATGGCGTTCAATTTTTTGCTTTTTCGGCGAGGAGGCCTTAAAGAAACACTACATATACGAATCTCCTGTCTAACGCTACGGGCTTTTCGAGTATGTCTTTTTTTGCAATTTCTATAGGAAGTGCCTGCGGGAATTTCAAACTCTATGGTGCCAAGAACACAAGCTTTGCTAACTTCTTTTTTAAGAAGTAACTCGAATTGATTTGTTTCTTCATTCAAAACAGCTCTATCATGCTGACAACGTATAAGCCAATAGGCTTTATTTTCTTCGGAGGGAAGTTTTTCAAGAACCTCATAAATATCTCCCTCTCTATCGGAAATACTGACAACCATTGTATTGGGTACTGCCAGTGCAATTTTATTCGCTGCATTATAGCCCTTAAGCCAACAATAGGTTTCCTTTTCCTCAATTGACTTTCCCTTTCTACTATTCCTCGTACCAATCTCTTTTCTTATCCAATGCTGCATTTCTACTACGCCCAAACAAACTCGTTCTGGCGTAAATGCAATGCTTGGATGTAAATATAATCCCTGGCTTCTCTCGTTGGAGAGATAACCCATGCCTGACAATGATTTTCTACCTGTAAACTCTACCTCTGTTGTGTCTTGGGGAATTAACACTATCTTTTCTGCTTTTATACGTTCTAGTGTCGCTTCAGAATGGGGTAAAAGAATTGATTCCGGATTTACATTCACATGGTTAAAAAACCGGTAGGCTGCCAGTGTTTCATTCCAACTTTGAAATGTAGTTGGAATGCTTGCATTTGGTGAGCCAAGTAACCCGCTTAAGATATCTCCATAACGCTTATCTAACCGCTTATCACCGAAGTTCGCTTCCTTGGATTCATTAATAATCCATTCACAACTAGCCATGTAAGTTCCATATAAAAAATATGAATTTTACATGGATTAATACTTATGTATAAGAGTATGACCTTATGGTCGCGGCTCAGATTATGGCTCACTTCGAACCAGGTCGGGTTTTAGTTCAAACCGAGCCGCGACCATAAGGGAGCGGATAATCAACCGTTATTTTTATTCATAAAGGCATAAAAAATTGATTTAAATCTTCTTCACTCAAAATCATTGACCTGGAAGCATCCGCGGACAAGATCCCTTCCACTAATTGTCTTTTCTTCTCTTGCATACCAAGAATCGCCTCTTCTACAGTACCTGATGTAATCAACTTATAAACAAACACAGGGCTTTCCTGGCCTATTCGATGAGTTCTGTCAGTAGCCTGGTCTTCAACAGAAGGGTTCCACCAGGGATCATAATGAATCACTGTATCAGCACGAGTCAGATTAAGTCCTGTGCCTCCTGCTTTCAAACTAATTAAAAATATTGGCGTATCACCTTGCTGAAATTGCTCGACCAGCGCTTGTCTGTTTTGTGTCTGTCCCGTCAATTTCAAATAATCATATTGCTTGACTATTAATAATTCCTCAATAAGCTTGAGCATCGACGTAAATTGTGAAAATACCAGCACTCGCCTTCCTTCCTCAACCAAATTATTAAGTAATTCCATCAATGCATCGAGCTTGCATGAAGTACCGTGAGCGATCTCCGCTTCAGACATAGATAACAATCTTGGATCACAACACACTTGTCGTAATTTCAATAAGGCATCAAGTAATAATATATGACTTTTCCCCAATCCCTGCCTTGCTATGGCATCTCTCACCTTTTTCTCCATACTCATGCGGATAGCCTCATAAAGATCTCGCTGAGCACCAACCAACTCTATAGTACGAGTTATCTCCGTTTTGGGTGGTAGTTCATTAGCTACCTGATTTTTGGTCCGGCGTAGTAAAAAAGGTTGCACTCTTTTTGCTAACAAATCCCTTCTTCCCATATCGGCATATTTTTCTATAGGCGTTCTGAACCAAAGCCTGAATTGCTTGGCATCACCCAATAACCCCGGCATTAAAAAATGAAATAAAGACCAGAGTTCGCCTAAATTATTCTCCAGCGGAGTTCCAGTAAGACATAAACGGTGCGAAGCTTTTAATTGCTGAATGATTTGTGTCGTTTTTGTCCGTGCATTTTTAATGAATTGCGCTTCGTCCAAAATGAGATAATAAAAAGGATAACCAACAAATTTTTCTTTGTCCCTTTGGATTAATCCATAGGTAGAAATAATTAAGTCATAGTCATCAAAATGATCCTGATGTCTGTCACTTCCATGGTAAATCAATACTCTGATCTCCGGCGTAAATCGCTTGGCTTCAGCAAACCAGTTACCAACAAGGCTGGTAGGCGCTATGATTAAACTGGCTCTAGTTAACCTAGATTGTTCCTTCTCATATTGTAAATGAGCAAGAGTCTGCACTGTTTTGCCAAGCCCCATATCATCGGCTAATACACCATTAAAACGACTAGTCCGCAAAAATTGTAACCAATTTAACCCGTAGTGTTGATAATCCCTCAAATGAGCTTGAAGACCAGCTGGAACTTTTATTTCTGGCAGATCATTTAATCTGACGAGCTTCCTTAGTTCTTCTCTTAATGATTCAGCACCTTGCCAACGTGATTTGGTTGCAGCAATAGCCAATTCAGCTTCCTGCATTAACACCAGTTGATATTTATTAATCTGCAATTGCTGATTTTGATCAATTTGACGCAAGCCAAACTGTAATAACAAACGCACCAATGGCTTAATTCGCCCCATAGGTAATTGCAATAAACGACCATCCAACAATGGAAGTTTGACCAGCTGTTCATCAGGCAAATTATCTAAATCACTCCCTTTATAACGTTGAATCAAATCCGCAACCAGCGGGACAATACTCACTGGTTTGCCTTCAACCAAAATACCCAATTGATAAGAAAAAAAATCGGTTGTACTTTCCTGTATATCGGAATACCACTCCACTTCGTCAGCAGAAACAATCTCTTGATAAAAAGGGCTTGCAAACTCTACACGCCATCCATGAACTTTTAAGTAGGGTAAGGATTGATGGTAAAGGCTTTCCAAGTCTGAAACGATTTGTACATCCTTTAAAATAAAAAAAGAGTGGTCGGGTAAATTCCAATGATATTTTTCCCATTGATGAAATGGTCTCAAATCAATAGAGTTTTTCAACTCTTCAATTTTTAAATCCTCAAATTCCTGATCACGTTGGTATTCAACTAATACATCTCCTTTTAAAGACACAACTTTTTCACACTCTTCTGCAAAGGGAACAAGTAATCCTTCATAATCAAAAAAGATTTTTGCTATATAAAGAGAATTATTTGCCTCTCCATCATCAATCCATCTGTCTTCTTCCCCTTCGGTTGCTGCATCGAGAATTAAAACAGGAACTGGTTGTAGTTGTTTCGTTTCCTTTTGATTGTACACATTGGGCATGGGGAATTCAGGGCAATTTTTAGACATTTTTTTAGCCAATAACTCGGCTTGATCAAGAGGAATAGGCGGTGCTTCCAACAAATGGCGGAGTTGTTTGATGGGATAGGGAGAATTTAAGTGACCCATGACGGCATTTTTAATATCAAAATACCAACTTTCATCCAATAATAATGGCTCAATATTCTGATTATCATGCCTTAACTTTAAAATCTGATTGCCATTCCAGGATAAAATCCATTGACATTCACCAGTCAGAGTCTCTCCCTTTTGTATCGAGGTATCTTCATTTTCAATAAAAAATGCCCTTCCGGTTGCAATGATCTTATCAAGAAGCTCAGTGTTTCGAATTAAAAGATTATCAAACCAGCCGGATACATGACATTTAAATAACAATTGAGCCACAATGTCATTATCATCGCCCATAAAATGTTGTTTTTTTGAATTAGCCAGAGTATTAAAGATTATTTTTTTTCCATAACCGCCTCGTTTTAATAACTTGGCTAAAGCTAATTTAATGCTTACCTTGTGCTCATGACCCCGCAATTTGAGATCAATCAAATAAGTCAGATGGTGTGTTGCCTCTTCCTTTTTTATTTCCGATGCTTCTTGCGCTCGTAAATTTTTTAACCAAACATCCAATTTCCTGTCTAGCTTATTAGAAGGCAGTGACTCCAGATTTATTTTTTCTCTGTCTCGTAATGCAAAAAGGCAAGCTGCAGCGTGTTTACAATTATATTGATAAGAACATGAACATCGAGAAGGTTTTGAAGGCCACCATTTTAAATCCATATGGACATCATAAATCTGACTCGAGCTTCCCTTCACTCTTCCTTTCAACAAGCCGTCACTTAAGCGAATATTCAGCACCTGGCCTTTTTGAAAGTATTCTTCACCACGAAGCAATATTTTAGCTTCAAAAGCCTCTGGCATTTTTGATATTGCTTCATTTAACATGCTGCGGGTTTGTCCAGGAAAAATCGTATATTGTAGTCATTTTTTACGCTTTTTGACAATTATAGAATATTAATCCTGTCATAAAGAGTTGATTCTATTATTCGCATTGCGTTTGTGCTATCCCGCTCTCTGATGGTCGCGGCTCGGTTTGAACTATAGCCCTCTCTGACTCAGAATGAGCTATAATCCGAGCCTCGACCATCAGGGAGCGGAAAAAACAATTCGTCAATTAACGTGAATACCATCATCTTAATCTGTAGCCATATCAAGGTCCCCTAAGCTACAATTCCAATATACAAATTACTTGACAGATTTTCATGAACGCACCTTTGACAGTACTGATGGCTCAAATTAATCCGACAGTTGGAGCTATTGACGCGAATGCAAAAAAAATTATTGATGTCATCCAAAACCATCAGGCAAACCATGATGTGATTATTTTTCCCGAATTAACTCTATCCGGTTACCCGGCAGAAGATTTGCTTTTTCGTAAAGAATACCATGATAAAATAATGCTCAATCTCCAGAATATTCAGGATAGCGTCAAGAATTGTTATGTCATTGTCGGACATCCAATGATGCACACAGATGATTGCTACAATAGCTTCAGCATTTTTTATCAAGGACAAAAAATTAGAGAATATCATAAGCAAAAATTGCCAAATTATGGAGTTTTTGATGAAGCAAGATATTTTACTCCTGGTAAAAAAGATCCCTGTGTTTTATCAATTAAAAATCACAAGTTAGGATTCTGTATCTGCGAAGATTTATGGCAAAAAGGCCCTGTAGACGATTTACTTAAAAGTGGTATTTCCATTTTAGTCAGTCTAAACGCCTCCCCCTTTGATTATCGTAAATACCAGCTGAGAGAAGAGCTTTTAAAATCCTATGCGCAACAGGGTATTTCCATTATTTATGTCAATCAAATAGGTGGTCAGGACGATTTGCTTTTTGATGGGCAATCCTTGGCTATGGACAATCAAGGCACCATCCGTGCCCTGTCTCCCGCCTTTGAAGAAAGCTTATGCACTGTCCATATAGACGGTAACAAAGTAAACGGATCAATCACCCCATATCTCGACAAAGAAGCGCTCATATATAAGGCACTGGTTTGTGGTACCAGAGATTACGTCAGGAAAAACAATTTCCCGGGTGTACTGCTTGGGCTCTCAGGTGGTATTGATTCTGCCTTGACTTTAGCAATAGCGGTCGATGCGCTCGGAGCCGAGCAAGTCCATGCTGTTCTGATGCCTTCGCGATATACCGCGTCAATTAGCAATGAAGATGCATTGGAACAATTAAGCAATCTTAAAGTTGCACATTCCATTATACCGATTGAACCTGTGTTTCAATCCATGATTGAAACACTTCATCCTGTTTTTAAAGGGTTGTCACCAGATACCACAGAAGAAAATATTCAGGCAAGAATACGTGGGATGCTGCTTATGGCTTTGTCAAATAAAACAGGAAAAATGGTGCTTACAACCAGCAACAAGAGTGAAACGGCTGTAGGATATGCCACTTTATATGGAGATATGGCGGGTGGATTTGCCGTATTAAAAGATGTGCTAAAAACCCAAGTGTATGAATTAGTGAGATATAGAAACAAGATATCATTGATTATTCCCAAGCGAGTTATTACCAGACCTCCTTCTGCTGAATTAAAACCAAACCAGACTGATCAGGACAGTTTACCCGAATACAGTGAACTGGATGCCATTATCATGGCTTATATGGAACAGAATTTAAGCCCTTCTGAAATCATTGCCAAAGGATTTAAACCTCAAGTGGTCAATAAAATCATTCAATTGATTAAACGTAACGAATACAAGAGACGTCAGGCTGCGCCAGGAATAAAGATAAGTAATCTGGCCTTTGGTAAAGACTGGAGATACCCTATCACCAATGGTTTTAATCAATGAATTTGAACTGCCTTGAAATAAAATTCAAGGCAGCTACTGACAGTTATACATCAAATAGATCTTATATATGGATTATCATTTGGTTTTGATGGTTGTCCTTCGTGTTGCTCCATGTTTTTAGCTCTATTACCAAACAAAGTAGCAATATTCTCATATTTATCTAAATTAATTTTACCAGGTTCTTGTGTAGCAACCCTTTCTTCTTGCCTTTCAGTTAACTGATTCTTCAAACAACGTTCAACGTCTCCAAATAAACGCAAATCAAGTTTTTTGGCATTGGTCGTTTTGCTTGCGCTACTGACAGGAGATATTTTTTTAGATTTTGGTCCAGCAGCTAAACACTCTTGCAATTGAGCTTTAAATTCCTTCATGTCTTCCTTGACATCAATGGACTTGATAGTATTTACACTCAATAAATAAGTCTTAAGTTGAGAAATGTGTTCTTCCTTTAATGGATGACTTTGATCATTTAACCATGTTTTCATTGATGCATAGGATTCTAATGAAATTTCATGTGCAAGACCTAATGTATTTATCCACCAGAGCGAATACTCATTAGGTTTACCGCGCAAAACAAATGTAGCAGAAGTACCATTTTCTTTTAACATATCATTAGTCAACTCAACTTGAGTTCTCAGATCTTTCGGATTAATGAGTAGTTGAACTCGTCCTAAAAGCATTTCTCTGGCTTTTATACATTCCTGTTTAAGATGCTTCAAATGCAAGGCACTTAGATTATTATCCTTAACGATATCCTTAATCTTTCCATCTATTAGAATTTGGATTAATTCTTCTCCAGGCTCCAAAGCATACACTTTCCCTGTTGCATCTATCCAGGAAAGCTTCCAAATATTGCTTTCAAAAATCAAACAAAATTGTATAACACTCTTATTTTCTTTGGCTGTTTTTTTAGCTGCTTCCAGGTCATTGGTAATTGAAACATTATCGATAAATTTGTGAGCACTTTGATGTGTCTGTAACAGTTCCTGTTTTCGAGCTTCTATTAATTTTTGCGTAGCCAGATACTGCGACATAAACTCGTCAATTCTTTTATTTATTTTTTGTCTGAGCTTCAAAATAATTGGATGGACTAACTCACTTTCTAATGGTTTATAGCCTGGAACTGACTTGATAAGCTCATCAAATAAATAATAATTAAACGATCCATGTTCCCACTCTCCTTTCCCAACCAATAACTTAAACTCCTGCAAGCGAGTGTAGGCATCAGGGAAAGCTTCCATGCCTTTAATGGCCATATCAATTTCTTGTCCGCGTTTTCTGGTAAACTGGTAAAACCAACCTTTAAGCCATGATTCAATGGGTTTGTTATATCGTGCCCGGGCAGATTCTAAGACATGAACTAATTGCTTACATCCTTCATCGGATTCATCAGCAATGCGACTTAATAATTTTTCGGCAAATTCGTTTAAATTGTCGATTATATCCAATAATTCTTTTCCATCCTTTGGTGGCATATACGCTCCTTGTTCCTTGTCCAAATTTCATCTTACCTTAATCAGAATTTTATACAAGCAACAAAATCATTGAACTAACTGAAATTTAAAATTTAAATTGCTCAATAAAGCACAATAGAAAACTTGCAAATTTAAGACAAACCGCTAACATGATTCAGTTAAAAAATAATAATAATAAAAAGGGATGTCATGAGAATCACATTACTTACAACAGCTATATTAGCTACTGGTATTGCTTCTGCTGCAGTACCTGTAGACGGGTGGTATGCCAGCGCATTTGGGGGTTATACCTATATCACCCCAAACATATACAATTTCGCCTATGGGGTATTCCGTGATGAAGTGGGATACAATAACGGCTATAACGCCGGGGGACGAGTAGGATATCAAAGTAACCCAATCCGCTATGAAGTAGAATACACCTATCTCAGAGGTGAAGCCAGAAAGTTTAATCTTAACTTTATCACACAGCTTGGTGTTACCGGTTTTACTTCCGCCAACACTATCATGGCCAATATTTACTATGATTGCCCTGATATGTTACCAGCCATAGCACCATTTATTGGATTGGGAATCGGCTATGCCTCTCTTAGAGCAGAGCTTGACAGCATAGGTCCTTTTAGACCGTCTTACTTTACCACCAACGACAGTGCCTTTGCCTACCAGGGAACTGTAGGATTAACTTATAATTTCTCCGAAAATTACGCAGCAAATTTGGCTTACCGCTATATCGCAACCGATAATTCGAGTAATTTTGGAAAAACCTACCAGGCTCATTTAGCCAGCGTGGGAGCAATATACCGTTTTGATCAAGGAAATTATAAGTAAGGATGCACAATGAAGAAGTTAATTCAACTCTCGGTATTATCCGGTTTGTTATTAAGCGGTTCAACTTTTGCTTTCAACCAGCCCCAAGGCTTCTACGTTGGAATATTTGGTGAAATCAGTCATGGCCCTTCTGGTGAAGATCTCATATTTATCGAGCCCAATCGAACCATTACTGCCAATGTGGAATATAGTCCTGTTTCTGGAGGAGGAGGCGCTGTTTTAGGTTATAAAATAAGTCACTACCGCATAGAGGGTGAGGTACTCTATAACAGAATTTCAACTGGTCCTTTCACAATAAGTTCCTGTACTTTACAAAGTCCTAATGTTCTAACTCCAACAGGTGTTTGTCCTTCAGCTTTTGAAGTAAATCGACTAGGTTATGATGGAAGCAGTGCCGCACTCTATGGCTTGCTCAATTTGTATTATGATTTTTTCAGTTCTGTACAGGAAAGTACTTATGTACCTTATATTGGAATAGGCGCAGGACAGGTACGTATTCAAAACAGAAATAATTTTGTAAAAACAACACCCCGCAATCTGCCAGCTTCTGCTGGATTTAGCACTACCATGGTCTCAGGAGCTGGACAGGGCATTGTAGGAGTAGGGTATCTGATGGATGATTTTGCCTGGTTTGCTATGGACTTCCGCTTTCTCACGACCAGTAGTCTGTCTGACTTTAACAACAGCCGATATACACTCAGCACATTTAATGTGGGTGTCAACTTTACCTTTGACAAGTCAACCTGATGTTCTCTTGTGGCCTTGGGGCTCCTGCCACAAGGTCACAAATAAAACCATCACCATAGGCCCTAGAAACAGGCCAAGCAAACCCAAAGTTTCCACTCCTCCCAAAATACCAAACAAAACAGCCAGGAAAGGTAATTGTATCGCCCCACCGATAAGAACTGGCTTTACAAAATGATCAGCAACAAACATAACCAAAGTTCCCCAAACAAGAACAATGATCCCTCCAATCAAACTGCCAACGGAAAGTAAAATCAAAGCGACTATTATAAAAACAATGGGAACAACAAAAGGTATCATCGCCGCCAATGCGGTAATAAATCCAGTCAATGTGGGAGCTGGAAACCCAACCAAGGCATAACAAACACCCATTAATATCCCTACTCCTATACCCACAACAATAGTTCCATTCACAGTACCTCGCAATGCGCTGGGAAGCCTGTCGGAATAACGGAACCATCGGTCACCTAAACAATATTCTCCTATATGCTGAATTTGTAATAGTAATTTATCCCCATCACGATAGAAGAAAAAGAGCGTTAAAAGGGTAAATCCTACTTGAAAACTGCGATGAGCCAAATTGACTCCAATTTGCTTGATGTAATAACTGGTAGGGGTTAACGTTAAATGCAAATTCGATAAAAATTCCTTGATGCTTCCCGGCTTACCAATATTCACATCCCAATATTGAATCAAATCATCCCCAACCAAAGGGATATTTTTAAAAAACTCAGGTGCTGCTCCACCTTCCTTGTTAATATGCTGCAAAAAATTGATAAATAATTGAGACTCTTTGATAAGGATCCCTATTAGCCAACTCAAGGGAATCAGGAACAGCAAGCCCATCAGTGTTGTAAATAAGAATGCGGATGTGTTGTGTTTGTTACCAAATAATTTACGCCATCTGGTATACAAAGGATAAGTGGCTATAACAATAATAGCAGCCCATATCATGGAAGGAATGAATTTATGAACAATATAAAGCGAGAATAGAACGATACTGACTGTTAACCCTATGCTAATCAGCTCTTTATGATTGTCGTTCATCAAGCAAAGCTCCAAACCAGGATTTGCATGATGCACCAGGCAGGAACTGCCGCTAAAACATCGTCCAGCATGATACCTAATCCACCCTGGACTTTTTGATCGATAGCACGTATCGGTTGGGGTTTCCAAATATCAAAAATACGGAACAGAATAAAACCGGTTAACATCCATGATATTCCTTTGGGAGCTAAAAACATAGTTAATAAATAGCCAACTACCTCATCCCACACAATACCTTTGTAATCATGTACCCCAAGATCTTCTGTCACTTTATCACTGACCCAAACCCCCAGAACAAACGCCAGGGCAGTCCATAACAGATAAACGCTCCAGTGGGCATTTATCATTAACAAATAGAGCGGAACCGCAGCTAACGTCCCCCATGTGCCTGGAGCAATTGACATCAATCCGCTACCAAAACCAAAAGCGATAAAGTAAATGGGATCTTGCCATACTCGATTTGCCAAATTGACTTGGTTCATGTTTGCTCCTCAACCTAAATATCGCTATCACATCGTTTTAGAATCGAATTTTGTCTTTAATTTTTATTATCATACTATAGAGGCAGGATTTAAAAATGTGAATAGCCTCCAGGTTGCAACTCTTTACTTGGACTACCAGCCGATTGTATTCTTAATCCTGGTTTCTCCTCTATTACACCGATGGGAAAACAAACCAGATTTTCCTTTTTAAGCTCCCGATTAAAAGAATCCAGCTGTTGTGCTGAAACGGTAAAACATAATTCGTAATCATCACCTCCGGAAAGAGCCAAGTCAAGGGCTTGTTCAGGACAATATTGATTTAATAAAGGATGCATGGGAATTGCTTCTTCAAACAAATTGGCTCCTACACCACTTGCCACACAAATATGATTTAAATCAGAGCTTAGTCCATCTGAGATATCAATTGCTGAAGTAGCATATTTTCTAAGCAAATAGCATAAATCCACACGTGGTTTCGGATGCAATAGCTTATTCATTAATTCTATTTTATCTTTTGCATTCACTTTTTTATGCCCATCCAGCAATTTTACAGCTAGTCCGGCAGCCCCCAATTGTCCTGAAACCATAATGACATCACCTGCTTGTGCCCCACAGCGCCTGATTGATTGCCCCTGAGGTGTGAGCCCCATGATAGTCAAGGTGATTGATAACGGGCCTTTAGTCGTGTCTCCACCAATCAAATCCACATTATATAAACTGAGGGAATCTTTTATTCCTCTTGCGAAGGGATCAAGCCAGCTTTGATTCAATTCCGGCAAGGTCAATGCAAGGGTTACCCAACAAGGCTGTGCGCCCATGGCAGCCATGTCGCTAATGTTGACCATTACCGCTTTGCAGGCTATATCATAGGGATCCCACTGCGGAAGAAAATGAATGCCTGAAACCAACGTATCAGTGCTGACTAAGAAATGCATTCTCTCGGGAATCTGCAAGCAAGCAGCATCATCTCCTATCCCATAAAGAACATCATTTCTCTTGATTGGAATGGATTTAAAATAATGATCAATCAGGGTAAATTCATTCATTATCAAGACTGATTTCAACAGACCGAACCTGTCTTGCCAAATTATTCAGTACTCCATTAACGTAACGATATCCCTCTTGTGAACCAAACTCTTTGGTCAATGATACTGATTCATCAAGAATGACCTTATAAGGTATCTCAGGGCAATAAAACAATTCAAAAGACCCGATTCTCAATACAGTATGCTCTATAGGATTCAATGCATTGATTTCTCTGTCCAAATAAGGTATTAAACTGGCCTCCAAAGCCTCTACATGGGCAGGAATGCCATAGAGCAAGCGGCAGAAATACTCTCCATCTACTTTATCCATATTATTAATTGTTCTGAATTGAGCTTCAATTTCATGAAGATCTGTACCAGACATTAGCCATTGATAAAGGGCTTGCAATGCAAATTTTCGAGCTCGTCTTTTACCACGAATTGATTGTTTTTCCACAATTACCTCATATTATTCTACTAACAACAAGAAAAGTGAGCCCTTCACATTATTTTATCTAAGATTTTTCCTTATCTTCATTTTTCATTTGATCAATTGTTTGTCTAAAATCACTAACATCTTTAAAGCGTTTATATACAGATGCAAAACGCACATAGGCTACATGATCAAGCCTGAACAATTCCTTCATGACCAACTCGCCAACCACTTGGGAATCGATCTCTCGCTCACCTCTTCTTCGAATTTCCTCAGTAATAGAAATAATTGCCTTTTCCAAATCATCAACACTGACAGGCCGTTTTTCCAAAGCTCTCAACATGCCGGAACGTAAGTTATCAATATGAAATGGTTCTCTTCTTCCATCACGCTTTATAATCAATGGCATAATCAATTCGGCGGTTTCAAAAGTAGTAAACCGCTCATGACATTCCAAACATTCACGTCTTCTGCGAACTTGAGCACCATCCGCAACCAGACGTGAATCCACTACTTTTGTTTCTTCCGCATGGCAAAATGGACAATACATGATTAGGCATAAACCGGAAATTCACGACAGAGAAGCAATACCTGGGTTTTCACTCTTGAAATATTGGTATCATCATGAACATTATCAAGGACATCCGCTACCCAGTTAGATAATAAAGTAATTTCTCTTTCTTTAAAGCCCCTTGTGGTTGCAGCAGGAGTACCCAGGCGTAAACCACTCGTTACAAAAGGTGAGCGAGGATCATTGGGAACCGAATTTTTATTGACTGTTATATTAGCCCTGCCTAAAGCAGCATCAGCTTCTTTACCTGTTATTTCTTTATTAATCAAATCCACTAGCAAAAGATGATTATCAGTACCACCAGAAACAATATCATATCCCCTGCTTTGCAACACAGTACACATGGTTCTGGCATTGACTAAAACCTGTTGTTGATAGGTTTTAAATTCAGGTAATAAAGCTTCTGCAAAAGCCACTGCTTTGGCTGCAATAACATGCATTAATGGCCCGCCTTGCATACCAGGAAACACAGAAGAATTTAACTTTTTCTCAATTTCCTCATTTTCCTTGCAAAGAATTAAACCACCACGAGGTCCTCTTAAGGTTTTATGAGTTGTTGTCGTCACAACATCAGCATAAGGAACAGGGGAAGGATATAATCCTACCGCTACCAGACCCGCCACATGAGCGATATCCGCCATTAAATAAGCGCCGACCTTATCGGCAATTTCTCTGAATCGGGCCCAATCCAGAATCCTGGAATAAGCTGAAAAACCAGCGATGATCAATTTGGGTTTGTGTTGAAGGGCAAGTTTCTCCACAGCATCATAATCGATTAATCCCGTATTGCTATCAACACCATACTCGACAGAATGATACAATTTACCTGAAAAATTAACCTTTGATCCATGAGTCAAGTGCCCACCATGAGGTAAAGCCATGCCCATAAAAGTATCACCTGGAGACAATAATGCCATCATAACCGCTGCGTTTGCTTGTGATCCTGAATGGGGTTGCACATTGACATAATGAGCACCAAAAAGTAATTTTGCCCTTGAAATAGCTAAATCTTCAGCGATATCAACAAACTCGCAACCTCCATAATATCGCTTGCCTGGATATCCTTCAGCATACTTGTTGGTTAACACTGAACCCTGAGCCTCCAATACTCTCGGGCTGACATAATTTTCAGACGCTATTAATTCAATGTGTTCTTCTTGGCGTCGTTTTTCATCAGAAATTGCTTTAAAAAGAACATCATCAAAATTTTTTATAGTATAACTTTCGTCAAACATGAATGTTCCTTGGTTGGAAGGTTATCTTTACCTTGTTTTTATAATAAGGTCATTACGAACACTCTTTACACCATCTACGCCAGCTGCAATAATTCCGGCTCTTTGTTTTATTCTTTGAGAATCGACAAAACCGCTTAATTGCACTTGATCTTTATATGTTTTTACTTTTACTGCAAATCCTGTAGTCCCCAATTCATCGACCAAACTGGCCTTCACTTTGGCAGTAGTCGTTGAACTATCAAGATATTCCCCTGTACTTTCCGACAAAGGAGAAGCGGCACACGCAATAATTATCATCGATATGGATCCCACTAATAACATCTTAAGTGAGTCGCGCATAGAGGCTCCTTAAAGATAAAAACGTTATTAGAGTATCACAAAAATTACCTGGATACGAAGAAGATAATAGTACAATTTTAGTTCTTGGAAGAAAAAAGTGTCCTGTATTCAGTAGTTTAAATTGTTAACCATGGCCATGAATTTTTTTCTGTTCCTCAGGACTGGAACTATCGTGTCCATGAACATTAGAAGAATCAGGATGGCTTTGCGCATTACCATTATCTTGGGTATGTCCATGCACCTGACCATTATTCGCATTATGTCCGTGAACATTGTTCTGAACTTCAACTCTGGCTTGTGGTGGGGGTGGAGTGACTACCACAGCATGTCCTTGAGATTTTGCATGCTCATAATAAACCTTCCCTCTTGGCGCACTATAGTATCGATTATTACTATGATATCGCTGATTGTAATGTCGATGATAATGTCCCTGGGGATAAGAAGGAGTCACCTCTACGCGAGGAGCAGGCCCTAAATATTCTGGCTGATAAAAATCTTCTTGGATAACAGTGCAGGAACTAAGTAAAGGAAACAATAAAACGCAGGGAATGAGGTATTTCATGTACAACTCCTCAAAGGAAGGGAAAGCTCCCGAATCATTGAGCTTTCCCGAATTTTTATGAATTATCTGGTTGACAACTCAGCCTTAGCTTCTTTCAAGTAAGGAACAACACGGATGGTGCTATTTACATTGGTCCAACCGGAATAAATAGTGTAATAAGGTGATGTAATAGTAATGTACATACCACTATGGCAATAGAAATTATAGAACAAGCTTATGTAATGAGGTGACTCATAACGATAGATATTGAAATCTATAGTTGTGCCATCATCAAACGTACCAAATACACGGACATCTGTGAAGCTTTGGTTAATGATTTCAATTTGGCAGTAACCAGGATAAGTTACGCTCTTTTGTATTGATTTCTTGTCTGCATTATCAGCCTTGGGATGTAAGTGAAGATTTGCAGCAAACACGTTAGAAAATAAACTGAAACATACAACAAATAACAATGACTTTAACTTCATGAGCTTCCCCTTAGTAAGATGGAAGCTGCATAGTACCAAAGTATTCAATTTAGTCAATAGGATTTTTTTGTACCCATAAAACCAAAGTTCATTACAGTTTAATTTGATTAGGGAAGAAGGGTAAACCACTAAGAAAATATTAAAAATAACAAGTCATCTTAAACAATAAGATGATAAAGTACATGTTTATGTTATATTTGCTAAATTATAATTTTTTCAAGCATTAACAGGGGAAGATAATGAATAAGCGACTGACTATCATGGGAATAATCTTGTTGGTAGTTTTCGGTGGAATCATAGCTTTTAATCTAATTAAGGCTTACATGATTAAACAATTCTTCGCCAGTTATGCGCCTCCTGCTGTTAGTGTTTCTTCTGCCGTTGCTCAAGAAGTGGATTGGAAGCCAACCATAGACGCCGTAGGTAATTTCGTTGCGATCAACGGAGTTGATGTCAACTCAGAAGCTTCTGGTAATGTAGTTCAAATTCATTTTGAATCAGGACAATATGTAGAAAAAGACGCGCCGTTAATTACTATTGATGACAGCATCGATCAAGCCCTGCTCAAATTTAACCAGTCAGAATTGACCCTTAAAGAGCTCAGTTACAAACGACAAACCGACCTGTTTAAGCGCGGAGCTACACCAAGCTCAAGTGTTGATGAAGCCAAAGCCAACTTACAACAGGCTCAAGCAAAAGTGGAGCAGATTCAGGCACAAATTAAACAAAAACACATAGGAGCTCCTTTTTCTGGTCGGCTGGGTATCCGCCAGGTAAACCTGGGGCAATACGTCACTCCCGGGCAAACCTCCATAGTTTCTTTACAATCACTGGATCCTCTTTACCTGGAATTTTACTTGCCAGAGCAATATTACAAAAGAATTCATCTTAACCAGCCTGTGACCTTCCGTGTCGAGGAATTTCCCAATATTCTCTTTGAGGGAATCATCCATGCAATAAACTCTAAAGTAGACCTGACTACCCATAATGTTCAAGTACAAGCTCTATTACCGAACTGCCCTGCTGATGCAATACAAGATCCGACCAAATCCCCACTTGTCAAAACACGTAAACAAGTCAGAGGGGATAAGCTGATTGTGGCCTGTAGTTCAGAATTAAACAAACAAAATAAAATACGAAATTTTGTATTTATACCTGGCATGTTTGCTTCTATTGAAGTGGATCAACCCGCAGAGCCCCATACAATCATCGTTCCTTCCACAGCAATTTCGTATAGTCTCTATGGAAATGCTGTCTATGTCATTGAAAAAAGCAAAGAAGGGAAGAAAAATAAGGATGGTACCGACCAGTTGATTGTAAACCGGGTATTCGTAACTACCGGAGAGCAACAGGGAAATTACACGGTTATCAGGAAAGGCATTAAAGCAGGTCAATTGGTCGTAAGCACCGGTGACTTGAAATTACAAAATGGTACACCTGTTGTTATTAACAACAGTGTTAAACTCGATACAGACATTGACCCCAATCAAATGGGGCAATAGATCGTGTTGGTAATTCAGCATATAAAATATTTTGTAATAGTGGCATGCCCTAATAATATGGCTTATTGTTCTTTACCACCGACTAAGATCATGGTCAGTTTTGTGCAGGATAACTTATGAAATTCACAGATCTATTCATCAAGCGCCCGGTTCTCTCCATAGTGGTCAGTATGTTGATTTTTCTATTCGGGATAAATTCCATCTATAAAATGCAAATTCGCCAATACCCTAAAATGGAGAATACAGTAATAACCATAATGACCGGTTATCCTGGCGCTGACGCTGAACTCATAGCTGGATTTATCACGACTCCTCTTGAAAGCGCCGTTGCTAGTGCTGAAGGAATAGATTATATGACCTCATCCAGCCAACAAGGCCTTAGCACAATTACCCTCAATATCAAGCTTAATTTCGATCCTCAAATTGCTTTTACGGATGTCATGAGTAAAGTGCAACAAACTCTTAATCAATTACCTAAAGAGTCACAACAACCCGTTATCTTGAAAAAATCAGATTCGTCAACGGCATTGATGTACATTAGTCTGGACAGTAAGGATATGACTCCTCAACAAATTACTGACTATGCTACCCGCGTCGTTCAACCCCAGCTGCAAACAGTGGATGGAGTAGCCAAAGCTGATATTTTAGGTGGCCAAACCTACTCCATGCGAATATTCATGGATCCAATTAAAATGGCAGCACTTAACGTCACTCCAGCAGATGTATCTGCTGTTTTAGCCAGCAACAATTTCCTAACCGCAGCCGGAAATACTAAAAGTGAATACGTAGCCATCAATGTGACGGCTAAAACTGATTTGAATAATGTCGACGAATTCGAAAGATTGATCGTAAAAAGTGATAAGGGGTCAATAATCAGGCTTAGGGACATCGCTAAAGTGGAGCTGGGTTCACAAAATTATGATAGCTCAGTGACTTTCAACAGTAAAAAAGCAGTCTTTATTTCGATCACTCCAACACCAACGGCTAACCCACTCACAGTAATCAACGACGCAAGAAAATTGTTTCCTTCGATAGTCAGAGAATTCCCGCCGTCACTAACTGGCACAATAGTCTACGATGCAACAGCATTCATTAGAGCATCTATCCATGAAGTAATGGAAACCATCATTGAAGCCGCAGTCATTGTTATCATCGTTATCTTTTTATTTTTAGGCTCCGTTCGTTCAGTGCTTATTCCTGTAGTAACCATTCCGCTGTCATTGGTTGGTGTTTGTACTTTGATGCTCATACTAGGCTACAGTATCAACTTGCTTACCCTTCTTGCTTTTGTCTTGGCAATAGGATTGGTAGTGGATGACGCCATTGTAGTGGTAGAAAATGTGCATCGCCATTTGGAAGAAGGGAAAACTCCTTTTGAAGCCGCAATAATAGGCGCCCGAGAAATTGCTACCCCGGTTATCGCAATGACGATTACCCTTGCGGCTGTTTACGCACCGATAGGATTTATGAGCGGATTAACTGGTGCTTTGTTCAAGGAGTTTGCCTTTACTCTGGCAAGTGCGGTTATTATTTCAGGGGTTATTGCCTTAACGCTGTCTCCCATGATGTGCTCCAAGATTTTATCCGCAGAAGCCACTAGTGGAAAATTTGCTATTTTTCTGGATGAGTTTTTTAACAAATTGAAACGCGTTTACCAGAATACACTTCATAGCTTATTGAACACTCGAGAAATGATGTTGCTGTTAGCCGGGGTGGTGATTTTAATGTTGCCCTATTTATATTCGAACACAGCCGCTGAAACCGCACCGGATGAAGATCAGGGCTTCTTTTTTGTAATGGCCACTGCACCACAATACGCTACCCTGAATTATATAGAAGCCTTTACAAAACCCTTTGATGCCATTTATAAAAGTTTTCCTGAAACAGAAAACTATTTTACGGTTAACATGAGCCAACCTATTTCAGGAATGGTTTTGAAACCATGGGATCAAAGGAAAAAAAGTCAGTTTGCTCTAAAAGAACCTTTACAGAAAGAGTTATCTAAAATTGCAGGACTTAATGCTTTCGCTATTGTCCCACCTCCCCTTCCTGGCGGCGGTGGCGGTCCTGCCGTACAATTTGTGATTAAGACAACTAATGATTTCCAGAGTTTAATGGATGTGTCAAACAAGCTAACTGAAAAAGCCAGGAGTAGCGGGCTGTTCATTTACATAGACAATTCCCTTAAATTTAATCAACCACAGGTGGAGTTTAGCATCAATCGAGCAAAAGCTTCCGAAATGGGTCTGGATATGAGAGCGCTTGGAAGCAGCCTGACAAGTGCCCTATCCGGAAACTACATCAATTACTTCAATCTGGAAGGTCGAAGCTACCAGGTAATCCCACAACTGGCACGCAAATTCCGCCTTACTATAGAACAATTAGGCCAAATTTATGTGAAAACGCTGAACGGCACTATGGTTCCATTATCCACAGTAGTAACCCCAACCGAAAAAACTCAACCCAATGCAGCGACCCATTTCCAACAACTCAACTCTGCAACAATTCAGGCGGTGATGACGCCAGGCAAGACATTGGGCCAAGGTTTGGAATTTTTACAAAAAGCAGCCCAGGAAGTCTTGCCCAAAGGATTTACTTATGATTATGGAGGAGAGTCCAGGCAATTTATGCAAGAAGGAAGTGCTCTCATCTTTGCATTCCTTTTTGCTATTGTTGTTATCTTTTTAGTGCTGGCAGCACAGTATGAGAGTTTTCGCGATCCTTTAATTGTCCTGATTAGCGTACCCATGTCCATCTGTGGTGCTCTTATCCCGCTTAACCTGGGAGTAGCTACAATTAATATCTATACCCAGGTTGGTTTGATTACTTTAATCGGACTCATCAGTAAACATGGAATATTGATAGTAGATTTTGCCAATCATTTGCAACGTGAAAAAAATCTTGATAAACGAGCTGCTGTTGAAGAAGCCGCTGGAATTCGATTACGACCTATATTAATGACCACAGCTGCCATGGTATTTGGGGTAATTCCTCTTCTTATTGCCAGTGGCGCTGGAGCTGCAAGTCGATTCGACATAGGGCTCGTTATCTCCACAGGTTTATTAATAGGTACCTGTTTTACCCTGTTTGTAGTACCTACTTTATATACCTATTTAGCGGAAGATCATCGACACAAACCAAACGAACCTGTGGAGATACAGTAATTCGACATTCGACTTTTGCGTAATAAATCCTATTGATCTTTAAATAATTCATCAAACAGCCTACGTGCTTCGGCCTGTCCGAAGCCTCCAGTCGCCCTTTGTGATACTGCTGATAAGCAGCGGTAAGTAGGGAAGCGGTCCTTTAAAACTCGTGGGACTATAATGATTTTTTCCTGAGTTCCTGTTTTTTTAAAATGGCTAAATTCCCATACTCTATGATAAAATTGTAAGTTTTTACCAGTACAGGCTATACGATGATGGATAAAACTTACTCTCCGGAAGCAATAGAACAAGCCATTTATAAAAAATGGGAAAGTCATCATTACTTTCAACCACGTGGTGAGGGTAAACGATTTTGTATTATGCTTCCGCCGCCTAATGTAACAGGAAGCCTCCATATGGGGCATGGTTTTCAACACACTATAATGGATGCATTAACCAGATATCATCGCATGCTTGGTGATAGGACTTTATGGCAGCCAGGTACTGATCATGCCGGCATCTCAACTCAACTTGTTGTTGAACGTCAACTGGAAGCTGAAGGTCTATCAAGAAAAGATCTCACTCGTGAACAATTTCTGGATAAAGTGTGGCAATGGAAAGAAGAATCCGGTAATACCATCACGCAACAAATGAGACGTTTAGGTGCTTCAGTCGATTGGAACAGAGAACGTTTCACTATGGATGAAGGATTGTCCGCTGCTGTACAAAAGGTATTTGTACAGCTTTACGAAGAAGGACTTATTTACCGAGGAACCCGCCTGGTGAATTGGGATCCCAAACTGGGCACTGCTGTTTCAGATCTTGAAGTTCTCTCTGAAGAAGAAGATGGTTTTCTTTGGCACATTCGCTATCCTGTTGTTGATTCCGAAGAATTTCTGATAGTTGCTACCACACGCCCGGAAACCTTACTTGGTGATTCCGCTGTTGCCGTCCACCCCGATGATCCACGTTTCAAACATCTTATTGGAAAACAAGTTCATCTGCCATTATGTGATAGAACAATACCCGTTATTGCGGATGAATACGTCGACAAGGAATTTGGGAGTGGATGTGTAAAAATTACCCCTGCTCATGATTTTAACGATCATGAAGTAGGCAAACGTCATCAATTACCCCAAATCAATATTTTAACCAAGAAAGGGACAATTAATAAAAACGCCCCCTTAAAATATCAAGGGATGGATAGATTTGTTGCCCGTGAACAAATCATCAAAGATTTGGAAAAGGAAGGTTTACTGGCCAAAACTGAACCTCATAAATTAAAGGTACCTCGAGGTGAAAAATCGAATGTCATCATCGAGCCTTTATTAACTGATCAATGGTATGTCAAAACCAAGCCATTGGCAGAACCTGCTATCGCCGCTGTAAAAAAAGGAGACATTCGCTTTATTCCCGAGACTTGGGATAAAACCTATTTCCAATGGATGGATAATATCGAAGACTGGTGTATCAGCCGCCAACTATGGTGGGGACATAGAATTCCTGCGTGGTATGATAATCATGGTAATATTTATGTAGGCTACAGTGAAAATGACGTTCGTTTTAAATATAAAATTGAACAATCTACCCCCCTGAAGCAAGATGAAGATGTTCTTGACACCTGGTTTTCATCAGCACTATGGCCTTTTTCAACATTAGGCTGGCCTGAGCGTACTCCCGAATTAGAACAATTTTATCCTACTTCTGTCCTTGTCACCGGATTTGATATTATATTTTTCTGGGTTGCCCGTATGATCATGATGGGGCTAAAGTTCACTGGAAAAATTCCTTTTAAAGAAGTCTTTATAACTGGTTTGATTCGCGACAGTGAGGGGCACAAGATGTCTAAATCCAAAGGGAATGTACTGGATCCACTGGATATTGTAGATGGAATTGATCTGGATTCTTTAATAGCCAAACGAACTTCTAATCTGATGTTAAACTCGGTTCGTGACAGAATTACAAAAGCTACTCGTAAGGAATTCCCCGAAGGAATCAGTGCTTATGGAACAGACGCACTGCGATTCACTTACTGCTCTCTTGCATCAACTGGACGTAATGTGCGCTTTGATTTAGGACGAGTCGAAGGCTATAGAAATTTTTGCAATAAATTATGGAATGCAGCTCGCTATGTCTTATTAAATACAGACGAAGAGCAAATTGATTTCGGAGATGGCGCATTTCAATACAGCCCAGCTGATCAATGGATACTATCCCGTCTACAAAATACAGTGAGTAAGGTGCATCACTATTTTGAAACCTACCGGTTTGATCTCCTGGCTAATACGCTATACGAATTTGTCTGGCACGAGTACTGCGACTGGTATCTGGAGTTATCCAAGCCCATACTACAAGATGAACAGGCTTTAAGTGCAATGAAAAGAGGGACGCGAAGAACTTTAATTCATGTTCTTGATCAAATATTGAAGCTTCTTCATCCTTTGATGCCATTTATTACAGAAGAGATTTGGCAAAAAACCACCAAATTTACCAGTGAAAATGGGGTCAGTATCATGCTAAGCACTTATCCCAAAGTCAATGAGGAATTCATAAATCCCGCTATTGAGGAAGAATTGGATTGGTTAAAGTCAGCCATTCAGTCACTACGAACCATACGCAGTGAAATGTCTATCTCACCCGCCAAGTTAATACCTTTATATATACGCAATATCACTCCTGAATTAAAGGAGCGTGTCGCAAAGTATGAAAAAATACTCAAAACGCTGAGCAAGATAGATAATATTAATTATCTTGCTCCTGATGAGAAAGTTCCTGTTTCAGCCACTGCGGTATTAGGTGAAATTGAGCTGTTGATTCCAATGGCAGATTTGATTGATAAGGAATCAGAGTTATCAAGACTGAATAAAGAACTTGCCAAATTGAATAAAGATATCGATCTGGCTCAGGGTAAATTAAATAACCCTAAATTCACTGATAAAGCACCTGAAGAAATCATTGCCAAAGAAAAGGAAAAATTAGCTCAGGCTCAACAGGCTAAAGATAAACTGTTGCAACATAAAATCAGGATTGAATCATTATGACTTAATGTTCTCTAATAGCCTCCTCCTTACAGTCATGGTTCAACTTAAATCATTATTCTATACGTGACTGTAAGGAACAAATGGCGTAAACCCGATTATTTTAAAGAAAGGATGTCTTCTCGTGGCAACTCAATTCAATACGCTTAAATCCTATATTTTTCCCATCATTTTGCTGTTATCTATTCTACTTGGTGGCTTAACAGGATATGCCTTCAATCAAAACGTTGCCTGGTTAAAACCCTTTGGCGATATTTTTCTTAATTTGATTTTTACTACTATCGTTCCTCTTATTTTTTTTAGTGTATCCTCAGCCATTGCAAGAACTGGCTCCATTGGCAAATTAGGTAAAATATTCTACTCAATGGCAGTGGTATTCTTATTTACAGGAATAGTCGCTGCAGTTTATGCCCTTTTCATAGTATTACTTTTCCCTCCAGCGCAAAACATGCCTGTCCTCTTGGAAAGTTCAAAGCAACTCTCCCCGACAAATATCTCTGATCGATTGATAGAGATTTTTACTGTACCTGAATTTTCAAAATTATTTTCCCATGAGCATATTCTGGCATTAATACTGTTTTCAATTTTAGTAGGATTAGCTGTAGTTTATTCCAAAGAAAAAGGAGCAATTTTCAATTCCTTCTTAAAAGCAGGAGAAGAAGTATTCATGTCAGTATTTCGCTTGATTATGTATTATGCTCCTATTGGTTTTTTTGCCTATTTTGCAGTAATAGTAAGTGAAATTGGCCCCCAATTAATGGGAAATTATTTACGCATTGCCATACTCTACTATACGGCTTCCGTGTTCTACTTTTTCTTCGCGTTAACTGCGTATGCTTATTTGGCGGGAAAATTTCAGGGTATCCGGCTATTCTGGAGAAATATTTTCCTTCCTGTAGCGACCTCAATAGCAACTTGTAGTAGTGCCGCCAGTATTCCTGCCAATTTAATGGCAACCAAATCCATGCGAATTCCTGCTGAAATCTATGAAACATCAATACCCTTAGGCTCCATAATTCATAAAGATGGATCAGTCATGGGTGGTATTTTTAAAATTGCCTTTTTATTCGGGATATTTCATTTACCTTTTACCAGCTTGCCCGTTCTTTTGATGGCGTTGGGGGTTTCTTTGTTGGTGGGCACAGTGATGGGAGCAATTCCTAGCGGGGGGATGCTGGGAGAATTGTTAATTTTATCAGTATATGGTTTTCCGCCTTCTGTTTTAATTGCTGTTGCTGCCATCAGTATTATCATTGATCCCATAGCGACAATGGTCAACGTAACAAGTAATAGTGCTTGCAGTATGATGATTGCACGCCTGGTCGAAGGTAAAAATTGGTTCCTCAGACCCTCACATGAAAATAACCTATAATGTAAGATATGTTTAATACAAAAAGCACATATTTAACTTTTATAACCCTGAATGATCAATATTAAGGCATTGCCTTTGGAGGGAATAGTAATGAAAAAAATACTGTATATTATTCCTGGTATTTTATTAACTACGAGCTCTTTCGCTATTGATCTATCTGAGAATATTCCCAACTCCAATAAAGAGCTGCTCCCTTCACCGTTTCCTGTTTACGTCATTGAGGGCGCTGGAGTTGTCAATCATCCTTACCCGGGAGCAAAAAAGGTACTCTTACCAACCGACAACAGCTATGCAGATTATCCAGGATGCTATATTGCTTGTTATTCACATAACACTGGTGTCTACGCCATTTCTCCAACCATTTCTGTCATGGGACAAATTCGAGTCAAAGGACAATATGATGCCCGAATTTGCCAGCCTGATGGATATAAAAATCAAGACATCAGTGCTGCTTATCAATTCAAACAGCTTTGTGCTGAAAAGATTCCTGCCTGTCAAAATAACAGTTGTTGGGCAGGCGGAGATACCGGCGGATGGTTTGGGATTCAATAAACATCCAAAAAACAACACCTTTAAGGTTGGCTGCTCGCGTGGCACAACCTAAAAGAAAAGATATAAAATGGTCAAAATGACCTCTTCATTGAGCTCAAATTTTGCTTCTACAGACACGATGACTTATCCACCATGCCAAAAGAAAAGTAGAAAAGACTCCTAAATACACTCCATATTGTTTCCACGATGGCCCTACCAGTTGTAACGCATCAGGGCTATGAAAAATAGAAAACGGTATAGCCAGTAGCACATCCATAATCGCTGACCCAGCTACCAGGCCACAGGCAATAAGAGTACCCTTTTGCTTTCTACTGGTAGATTCTTCTGAGTTAATTTTCACTCGTCCTAAACGATTTTGAACAAATAAGGCGATCATTCCTCCAATAAATAAAGGGACTGATGAGGAAAGAGGTAAGTACATACCAATGGCAATACCTAAAATAGATACATTAAGAAAGCGTTTTATATTCAAAATTCGATTAAGAAAAATAACCAACAAAATAATGCATGAGCCAGCCAACATCATATTCCAGGGCAATGAGTTTCTAAATACGGCTTCGGTGATAGCTGCCATTAATGCGGCTGTCGGAGCGGGTAACGATTGGGTTATATCCATTCCAGCACGAGGCATTACTCCTGCTATACCATAGACATTAAATAAAATCTGCATGACTGGAGGAATAACCAAAGCAGAAATAACAACCCCTAACAGCAACATGACCTCCTGTTTCCATGGAGTAGCCCCAACTAATTGTCCCACTTTTAAATCTTGTGTGTTGTCATTAGCGATAGCAGCGATACCCGTAACTACCGCACCAATAATAATAGTAATGGCTTCTGCAGCTTGAATTTGATGTGCACTTAATGGAAGAGGCAATAGGTGATTAATTGCTGAAAGCAACAACCATGCGGCAAAAAGCATACCTGAGATAACCACTGAACTTCCAGGACTTGCAGTAACTCCTACCATTCCGGAAAAATAGGCTGTAATTACTGAGAATAAAAAACCTACAACTAAAACATAAATAACACCAATAAACACAATGGTAGGTGAAAAATCATTCTCCAGTCCCACCTGCCCTAATGGAAAAATGATTTGAAAGAACAAGAAAAGTATTCCTGCCATCAATCCAATTCCCATCAATATAAATGGCATGGGAATATCTTTTTCAGTGCGAGGATATTGTTCTCTGAACTTGCTCTTGGACATATAAGTTCTAAATGATGTCTTGACACTTCTGGTGAGTGGCTTCACTAATTTTATAAAGGTCCAAATACCGGCAAACAACATGGCCCCTATCCCTAAATAGCGCATTTCACTGTTCCATAACAAAGTGGTCGCTTGTTCTGCGGGATATTCGTTTAAAAAATCAGGGTAAAACTGACTGGTTATGGGTAAAGCAATCAACCACGATATGACTGCCCCAAGAAAAATGCTGATCGCCATATCATGGCCGACAAGATACCCGGCACCTATCATAGTTGCAGAGAAACCAGCACCTAAACCAAACAGAGAGCGTTTTACAACAAACCAATAGTTCCAGCTGCTCGCAATGACTTTGAAACCAACTTGCAATAACTCGATAAGTCCGCCTACAACCCCGCCAAGAAAAATGTCTTTAATACCAACCTTGTCTGCTGAAGATTTCAAAACTTCCGCAATTGCCCTTCCTTCAGGAAACTTCAGACTTTGGTCATTAACGAGAATGCGGCGCAAAGGAATAGAAAACAAAACGCCCAGGATGCCACCACAAACAGCAATAAAAAAGTTAGTGACGTAATCAAAGTGGTTCCAAAACCCAATGATAATAAGTGCTGGAATGGTATAAACAATACCACCTGCAACAGCTTCACCCGCAGAGGCTGCCGTTTGAACCGCATTGTTTTCAAGAATGGTTGAATTTTTAAAGAATCTCAAAATCCCCATGGAAATAATAGCGGCAGGAATTGAAGCGGAGGTTAATATACCGAGCTTAAGCGCCAGATAAGCATTGGACATGGCCAGTAAAACTGTCAAAATTATCGCCAGGATAATGACTCTTAAAGTGAGTTCAGCTACTTTTTTATTCGCTGCAATAAATGGAGTATCAGACATCAATTACCCCACACTGCTTTGGAAATTTCCGGTTTTACCATAGCAGAAATTAGTGACAATGGGACATCCACTGTTTGCTCTCCGTAAACATAAGCTGCCACCTGGTATGTATTAAAAACAATTGCAATCCCGTTTTTGGTAAAATGCCAAATACTATAATTTTCCTGCGTAGGTTTAGTTCCTTCTTTAATCCAGTTTTCATCTGAAATTTTCTTGGCTGTGATTTCTTTTTTAGCAAGGTTAGCGATTGGCTGCAAATAATCTGAACCCGGCACAAACAAATCAGACAACTGTACAGGTTGACTCTTGATAAAGTTGAGTACCTTTACGGTATTTGAGGGATGAGCAGCGCCACGATGATAGATGGAAATATTAAACCGAACACTTAGAGCATTAGCTGATTGATAAGGAATTGCATAAGTAATATTTAAACCGGTTTTACCTGGAGCATCCGCTGGCGTATCAGCATCTTCAGATAATTCATTCATAAAACTTTTTTGCTGATTAATAATAAATTCTTTTACCGCCTGATTTACTCCGTTATTTTGAAATCCCTGAGGATATTTTACATCTAACAAATACTCCGCTGTTTCTTTTTTAATAACCTCTGTTGTAATCGCTGAGGCAAGAAACGAATAACATAATAGTCCAAACATCAGACCAATTTTATTGAATAAATTCATTTGTATCGGCATTGTTTATCTCCAATCAAGTATCCTCTCAGGATATCCACTGACCAGCCACCATCGTTTGATGTGGTAATGGATAAGCAAAATAATAACATAGTGCAGCACTATCTTTTATAGACCATAAAACCAAATCAGCAATCTTGCCCACCTCAATACTCCCAATATCCCTTTCTAACCCTAAAGCTCTGGAAGCCTGATAGGTTACTGCAGATAACACTTCAGGAATAGACATAGAGAAAAATTGACAGGCCATACTCATCATTAATAACAAGGAAGTCGTTGGAGAAGAACCCGGGTTTGAATCCGTGGCAATAGCCATACCAACACCAACCCCTCGCAATATCTCAACGGGTGGTTTTTGTTTTTCTCTAAGGAAATAAAAAGCACCTGGAAGTAAAACAGCGACCGTATTAGCTTTTGCCATACTTAATGCGCCTTTTTCATCCAAAAACTCCAGATGATCACAGGATAATGCGCCATAATCAGCAGCCAAAGAACTGGCTCCCATATTAGATAATTGTTCAGCATGGCATTTTATTGGCAAATTTAAATCCTTGGCGACTTGAAAAATTTGCTCGGTCTGTCTTAAGGAAAAAGCTATGGATTCACAAAAAACATCCACGGCATCCACCAAATCCATATTTTTAGCTGCTGGCAACATCTCATTACAAAGAAAATCGACATAAGCCTGGCTATTTCCTTTAAATTCAGGCCCTACAGCATGCGCTCCCAGAAACGTTGTTTTCACCCTGATTCCTGTCATTTGCCCTAACTGCCTGGCAACTCTGAGCATTTTCAATTCATTCTGCAAATCAAGGCCGTAGCCTGACTTAATTTCAACAGTCATTACCCCTTCATTTTTTAGGGCGAGAAGTCTTGGTAATGATTGGCCAATTAACTCTTCTTCAGAGGCATCTCGTGTCATTTTCACTGTTGATAATATACCGCCACCTGATTTGGCAATATCAGCGTAAGTAACTCCTTCCAATTTTAATCGAAATTCTGCCGCCCTATGGCCTGCATAAACCAAATGAGTATGACAATCAATTAATCCCGGGGTAATTAATTGGCCGTGACAATCCTTTCTTGATTTGGCACGTTCCTGAAAATGGACAGGTAAATGATCCTGAGAGCCACACCATTCTATCCTGCCTTTTCTTATAGCAATGGCCTGATTAGAAAGTTGTAACCCTTTGGCATCAATTGTGCTTGCATTTAACAATAATTCATCACAGGCAAACATTAAAATTCCCAATGAAGTACTTGGTGAGGAGGTTTCAACCAGGCAGAATGGTGAGTTGTGTCATATATATCCCACTCTTTGGATACATACGTTTCTTTATCAATATCCAACAGCAGCCAAATAAAAAATTCTGCTACTGTCTCGGGTGATATCAAACGATTATGTTCTTTTAAGCGTCTGTAAAAATTGACCTGCTCTGGATCAAGGTTGAGTCCATTTCTAGCTATCGCCTGCATATGAGTATCGATAATTCCAGGCATCACGCTGGCAAAGGCAAGTGAATCGGATTCAATCTGCCAGCATCGCGTTAACATAGACAAGGCCGCTTTAGATACACAATAGGCTCCCCATCCTTTGATAGGAAAATAAGCAGCACCTGATCCAACATTTAACACTCGGCCGCCTGACAATTTATCATACAAGAGTTGTGGCAGGAAAAGTGCCGTGTCTATATTGGTATTTAATGCCTGATGCCACTTTGCAAAAGGAACATCTTTTAAAAGAAGGGTGGGTTCCAGAGTTCCTGCATTGTTTATCAAACCATTAATTTGAGGAGTAGCACTTAAACTGGATTTGATTAACTCTCTGCCTTGAGGAGTGGATACGTCCGCACATAAATAATGAATATTTGAAGACAAAGAAGCGGTTTCTTGCAGTACATTTTCCCTGCGCCCCACAATGAACACCTGTTTATTGCGCTTTGCCAAAGCAAACGCCAAAGCTTTTCCTATGCCACTACCCCCACCAGTAATGAGATACACAATTTCCTCATCAATATAGAAAACAATAGGTGAAATAATACCAGACATTAGACTTCTTGCATAACCTGCACGTTTTATTTTAGAGCAAGGAAAGATCTTCTGAACTGCCCAATTTTAAGGTGTGACCTCGAATTAATGTAAGAATAGTTCTGATCGCGCTCTCTTTATGTCCAAATTAAAATCACTTAGCCATTTAGTCTTTCAATTGTTTCGCGTACAATCCCTTCATAAATTATCCTAAGTGAATAGAAACAAGGCAAAAAGGTATTCGAAAAATTGCTTGCTCAATACAACAAAGTGAACACAATTGGTGTCACTTATAGGCTTAATGGGAAAGCAATCACTGAAACGCATTTTGATTTCAATAATACCATCATCAAAGAGCTGCAAACGCAAGTGGATTCGATAAACGAACCAGGAGCTAAAAATTGGGAGACCATTGATAAGCAATGGCGAGAAGGTGTTGGAGCTGCGCAAAAACGACTACCTATGCATGTTGTAGATGAATACTGTTCTAATGAACCATTTTACCCTGTTCCTAAGTTTATCTCACAGCCAAATTCATCAAAACAATTCTATAATTGGACTACTGGAAAAGATGAAAATTGGTTTAATGGGGTTTCTAAGTTGTCGGTTGATTTTGCGATATATAAAGGCCCGGTCGCCGTTGGCGGGCCTCATGGTGGGTGGATTGCCTCGGGATGGCCGCGCGTCGCTCGATTTGGTTGCCATGACAGCATTATGTAAAGTAAGAACAAACGATTTTATCGATCTCAAATCGCAACTTGAAGACCAGATGACGCTAGATAATCATCAGCAAGTGTCTCAGATTTGACCGAATTGACATCATGTTGATGAAGAAGCTGGGCGGCGTAAGCCGCCACATGCTCATCCCAGCATGAGCCTAAAACCATAAAAGCAAGTCCTGGTATAACCAGTGTGCTGCTGTTCTCATCCACCACAGACACCATCGATGCAAGTAACTGATGATGTGCCGGGGAGAAACCCCCATCTTTGACCATCCATTTAACTTGCTCGCGCGCTTTGCACAATGTTCTTGCATGAGGAGTAATGTGTCTTTGCAACAGAGGTTGCTTTTCTGGTTGCCAAAATAGCATTGCCACAAACAGTTTGGATAGGTTTTTCTCAACTTGCTCCGTGTTAGAAACATTTACAATAGCCTGTGTCATTGTGCTGTTATCCATAAGAAATAAACAGTACATTAATTCGAGGTCATACCCTAATTTATTAAAAATGAATGAAGATCTTGAGAATTTAGTATTTCTCTTGGAAACTAGCCATATCATAAAAAGGAGAACTTGATGTTTGATAATTTAAGTAACTATCGACCCGCCAATCCTGCTCTTTGGCAAGGCAGAAAGGACACAGCCAATCAGGAACGTTTTTTTCAAAAAATTACTTTTATTGACAATCAAAATGAATTAGTAACCAAAGACAAGAAAACCCTATTTCTTGGATTTGCCAGTGATGCCGGAATTAAACGTAATTTAGGCAGAACAGGGGCAAAATTAGGTCCCGATCAAATTAAAACTCAACTTGCCAAATTACCATGCCATAATAACAAGCATTATGTAGATCTGGGAAACATTGTATGTGAAAACGATGAATTGGAACTGGCACAATCTCAATTTGCTCAAATAATTCATTTTTGCCATCAAAATGGTCATCAGATCTGTGCCTTTGGAGGAGGGCATGAAATAGCCTGGGCACACTATCAAGGATTGTCCTCACTCTATCCCAAATTAGGGATTATCAACTTTGATGCCCATTTTGATATACGCCCTTATAGAAAAGGAGAGTTAGGAAACTCAGGTACCCCTTTCTCTCAAATTGCCACCTATTGCGAAGAAAAAAAAATGCCTTTTCATTATTGCTGCATTGGTGTTCAAAAATTTGGCAACACCCCTTCTCTTTTTGAAAAAGCGAAAGAATTAAATGTGAGCTATCTGTCAGCAGAAGACATTTATGAGCAAAGTCAGGCATGGCAAATTGCGTTTCTTGATGATTTTATCCTCAATCTGGATTACATTTACTTAACGATATGCCTGGATGTTCTCGCCGAATGCTACGCCCCAGGTGTAAGCGCCCCACAAGCACTGGGTCTTTCTCCCTGGCAAATAATGCCCCTGTTGAAATACCTCATACAAAGTGGCAAAGTAATAAGTTTAGATATAGCAGAACTTTCGCCGCCACTAGATTCAGAACAAAAAACTGCTAGACTAGCGGCACTTATTATCGCAGAATTGTTAGATACTAATTGAGGAGTATATTTCATGAAGAAAACTGTGCTGTGGGGTGCTTTATTTGCTCTAATCACTACTCAAGCGAACTCTGAAGCAACTCAACAAGAGATATCATCTCAAAATTCATCCTCCACTGGCACTAATGTAGTTTCCGAGTCAACGAATCAGGTTCCTGCCACAAATCAAAACTCTCAACAAAATCAGGTGAACCAACCCGTGCAGTCAAACGGGCAACAACCGACTCAAGCTATTCAAAACAATCAACCAAATCAATCGACCCAGTCCGGTGAACCACAATCTAACCCCAATACCCAGAATAATTCGCAAAATCAACCAACACAGCAACAAACGACACAGCAGCCTACTCAACAGCAAATTCCCTCACAACAAACAGCACCTGTTATTAATTGTGATTACAAAATATCCGCCGAAACAAAAACAATAGATCAATCTCTAGTTTTAACCTGGGCAGAGAAAGCAATAATCCAGTCATTTGATTTTGACCCGGCTACTGTAGATGCTCAATTGCAAAGATTACAAACCTGCTTTACAGATCAAGGATGGCTAAGTTTTAATTCAGCATTACAGAAATCAGGTAATCTCGATGCCATTAAATCACAAAAATTGCATGTTAGCAGCCAAATTGATGGTCAACCACAGGTTACTGAAGCTATAGAAAATCAATGGAAAATTACTATACCATTACAAGTTGTCTATCAAAATGATAAGGAAAAGGTAACCCAATTACTTAACGTCAATCTAACTGTAGGGCGAAAAATTAGCGGTGATTTGGGCATCAACCAAATGATTGCTATGCCACGCACAGCAGCTAATACTCCACAAACCAATTCATCGACTAATACAACTCCATCAACTACAAATACCTCAACTCCTCAAACTCAAACACCTGGTGATACAACAAATAATGCCAACAAAACCAATACAGAAATACAGACTGGGACATCAACCAACTCACCTCCGAGTGACTCTACAACAAATACCCAGAATTAAATTCAACAATTAGTGCAGCATTCCATTAAGAATGCTGCCAAAATCACGGAAATATCATGCGATTAATATTTACAGGAGTATTATGCCTGTTGACTCTCAATGCCCAGGCGAATGTGATACAGTATTTTGCAGGAATTAGTTATAACAACCCTGCTGACTTATTCAAAGTAAAAAATGGTATCTTGCTTATTGGAGGAACCGGTTCTTATGCTGACTTGCAATTTAAGGGAAGCGCCTTAAATTTTAATACGTTTCAATACGACTCAGGAGTTAATCACTCGCGTACTTATATTGTTTGGCCATATGGTCGAGTTGCCAAGCGCCTCAATGATAAGACTGTAGTTGCAGTAGATCTTACCGAACCTTTTAATTCCAATCTTGATTGGGGAAACGACGCTTTTACAAGATATGCTGCGACCCAAAATTACCTGACCGATGTGGATCTAAGCCCCAAAATATCCTATGCGATTAGCAAAAAATTACAAATTGGTGGTGGCATAAACTTTAATGTACTGCTAAAGAATGAAGTCAATTGGGCTTTTCCTACTGGCCAATCCACTTATGCGAATTTAATTAACCGATCCTCTAGTTTTGGTGTGGGTTATAATTTGGGGATTAATTATGCAGTGAATGATACCAATTTCCTTGGTATCACTTATTATTCAAGAATTCGCCAAAATACTTCCGGAACCAGTTATCTGGGATTAGCTGCCAACCCTGATTTCCAATTCGGTTTTTATATGCCAGCAACAACGGTTGCCAGTTATGTCCATATTTTTAATCCCAAATGGCTCATCAACCTACAGGTTTTTCAAAGCGAATGGAACGCCAATCAAAAAGTGAGACTTTATAACACAGCAGCACCACCTCCATTTACCAATTTTATTTTTGATATGCATTTCGATACCTCTTATGCTTATCTTGCCGCGATACGTAAACAAGTCTCTGATAAATTAGGCATTGCGCTGGCAGGCATGATCGATGATGGTCCTGAAGAAGATGGCCTTAGAACCATCGTTTTCCCTTCCGATACTCAATATTTTCTTGGATTGATTGGTGACTACCGTTTTACGGAACATGCTTCCATGGAACTTATCTTGGGACATGTGTATTCTAATCCCAGCATCCAAAACAAAGCCAAGGTAAACAATGTACCCGTTCCCTTTACTACAGGCCGGGTGACAATTAATGCCAATGTTTTGGATCTTAAAGTTAAAATCGAGGGGTGATCTTCCAGGTGTAGATACGAGAGACTTGCTCTAGTAAACAAAAGCTGGAATATAAGAGTCAGGACGTACCAAAAACCCAAGGTCAAGGCAAAAACTGTTTTTAATGAGTATGTTCAGATAAACTAAATGACTGAGTTAAAAACATTTTTAAACAAAGAGATGTGGTTTTTCGTACGCTCTGAGAGTATTAAATTTCAGAGTTTTATTTTTGAATATTTTTCTTTTTAAATAACCAGTAATAAGACCATGATCCTGCTATTAGCCCAATCACAAAATAAACCGGATCTGAATTAAAGGTAGCCAAGGCAGTAATGGATGGGCCTGGGCAGTATCCAGCCACACCCCAACCAATTCCAAAAATGATACTTCCCAAGATTAATTTTTTCTCAATGCTTTTCTTCTCGGGTAAATAAAATTGATTACACAATATTGGTTTATCAAATTTGTTTATCAGTTTGTACCCCAAAAAAGTTACGGTGACAGCAACAGCCATTACAATCAGTAAACTCGGATCCCAAAATCCATTGATATCAAGAAAATTTAATACCTTGTTAGGATTGATCATATTTGAAATAGTCAACCCGGCTCCAAATAACAAACCACATAGAAATGACATGATGTTATACATTAATATAATCCTCCCACATGTCTTATCAGATAAACAGTAATCACTGCCGATAAGATAAAAAGCAATGTCGCTATGAAAGAACGCCTGGAAAATCTGGCCAGTCCACATACCCCGTGCCCAGAAGTACAACCTTGTCCCATTCGGGTTCCAAAACCCACCAAAAATCCACCAATTAATAATAGGAAAACAGGATAATGTGTCCTTAAAGGAAACTGAATGGCAGGGCTCACGAAATAGAACAATCCGGCAGCTGCTAAACCAAGTAAAAAGGCAATACGCCATACTGGGAATGGTTTTTCAGGTGGAAAAATTCCGTGTATCATTCCACTGATACCTGCTATACGACCGTTCAACCACAAAAAAAGGACAGCACTTAGGCCAATCAGTAATCCACCAATGGCGCTTAGGTAGGGAGTAAAAGAGGTTATATAATCCATTACTTAAATTTCCATTCCATTTACAATGACAAGCAATTCAACTGAGACACTTTAAAAATTAAAGTGTCTCTCTCAGATAGTCATGTATTTATAACAAGAACCATCCAAATTTTAATTTACTTTTTCCAATGAGGACATAGTTTTCACCCCATTCTGATCTGGGTAGGCTAATACGATTACTTTCGTTCCAACTCGCATAAACTCTTCGTTCAACCATTTGGCGGCGCTGGGGAAAACCCTGACACAACCATGACTTGATGGGTGCTCTGGAACTTCATAAGCCGCATGAATAGTGAATCCTCTGTAAAAATACATGCAGTAAGGCATTTTAGCCCCGCCCTTCGTATCGACAGGGTATTCACCCGAACGACAATCAATACCTCGTTTGTTATAAATCCTGAATGTTCCGGTTATCGTCCTGCAAGATTGATTTGGATTTTCTTCACAAATATCTATTCCGCCAGAACCAGCTCCTGTCATGACACGCTGACCTTCTTCATCGTAGGCCGCCCAGGCAGATGCTTTAGGATCAAAAACAAATAATCTTTCGCCTGGCGCTTTAATTTGCATTGGGAAATAATTACGTCCTCTTTTATCCCTTAAATAATGAACGGTTCTGTGTACATAACCGGCATCATCAGTAATTAAGGTTGACTCATCAAACTCAACACACGAAGTTAATCCGAGGCACATTAAAATAACTGCCCAATAAATTTTTTTCATTTAAATTTTATCTCCACAATAGTAAAAGCTGGTGGCCCTAATTAATCACTTAATTTTCGATATTTAATTCGTGATGGTCTGTTAGCCTCATCACCTAATCGACGCTTTCTATCCGCTTCGTACTCGCTGTAATTACCTTCGAAAAAGGTTATTTGTGAATCTCCTTCAAAAGCCATCAAATGGGTACAAATTCTATCTAAAAACCATCTATCGTGAGAAATCACTATAGCACAACCTGGAAAATTAAGAATGGCCTCTTCCAAAGCTCTCAATGTCTCAACATCCAAATCATTACTGGGTTCATCAAGTAGCAAAACATTCCCGCCACTTTTCAATAATTTTGCCAAATGAACCCGGTTACGCTCTCCTCCAGACAATTGAGAAATTTTCTTTTGTTGATCCGTCCCTTTAAAATTAAAACGCCCAACATAAGCTCGTGAAGGCATTTGGAAATTACCTATCTGCATAATGTCATGGCCGTCTGAAATTTCTTGCCACACCGAATTATTGGGATTTAGATTGTCCCGCATCTGATCAACATAAGCCAACTTCACTGTTTCTCCAATACGAATGACACCTTTGTCTGGCTCTTCCTGCCCTGTTAACATTTTTAAGAAAGTAGACTTACCTGCTCCATTGGGGCCAATAATGCCTAAAACACCACCTTTGGGAAGTTTGAAATCAAAATTATCTATTAATATCCTGTCACCGTAGGATTTGCATATTTTTTCACCTTCCAGAACCAAATCGCCTAAGCGCTCACCGGGTGGGATATATATTTCATTGGTTTCATTACGCTTTTGGAATTCTTTAGAATTCATTTCTTCAAACCGAGCCAAGCGGGCTTTATTTTTAGCATGACGTCCTTTGGGCGAGGTTCTAACCCATTCCAATTCCGCTTTAATAGCACGTTGCAAAGCATCCTCCTGCTTTTTCTCCATACTCAACCGTGCTTCTTTTTGTTCGAGCCAAGAACTGTAGTTCCCCTTATAAGGGATACCTTCACCCCGATCCAATTCTAAAATCCACTCCGCCGCATTATCCAGGAAATACCTGTCATGGGTAATTGCAACCACAGTGCCAGGAAACTCTTCCAGGAAATGTTCTAACCAGGCAACACTTTCTGCATCCAAATGGTTGGTAGGTTCATCAAGAAGCAACATGTCAGGACTTGATAGCAACAATCTGCAAAGAGCAACACGTCTGCGTTCACCGCCGGATAGTTTTCCTATTATGGCATCCCACTCTGGTAATCTTAATGCATCAGCAGCGACATCAAGCTTTCTCTCCAAATCCCAGCCACCACAAGCTTCTATTTCATTTTGCAATTCACCTTGCTCTGTTAACAAGGCATTCATTTCATCATCGCTCATTGGTTCTGCAAAACGCATGCTAATTGCATCAAAACGAGACAGTTTCTCCTTAATTTCTGCAACACCTTCCTCGACTACTTCGCGCACAGTTTTATTTAAGTCAAGCTCGGGTTCTTGAGCAAGATATCCAATTTTAATTCCTGGTTGAGGCCTTGCTTCGCCTTCGTATTGCGTATCAACACCAGCCATAATCCGCAATAAGGTAGATTTTCCAGAACCATTTAGTCCTAATACACCAATTTTTGCCCCGGGAAAAAAACTTAATGAAATATCTTTTAAAATAAATCTTTGGTTCTCAACAATCTTGCTCACTCTATTCATAGTGAAAATATACTGCGCCATAATCGCTCCAACTCTCTATAATCAGCCTTTTATCAGACAATACTACCAGTTCAGTATGACTTTCCCTGACTGGCCGGATGCCATAATTTGAAAAGCGTGCTGATATTCATCTACTGGGAAATTATGAGTAATAACAGGAGAAATATTTAAACCACTTTGTAACATGGCAATCATCTTATACCAAGTTTCAAACATTTCTCGACCATAAATACCCTTAATAACCAATCCTTTAAAAATAACCTGGTTCCAATCTATAGGGGTTTCTTGTGGTGGAATACCCAATAAAGCCACGTGTCCACCATGATTCATCGCTTTCATCATGTCGTTTAATGCCATAGGATTCCCGGACATTTCCAGACCAACATCAAACCCCTCAAGCATTCCCAGCTCATTAGCCACATCACTTAATTTTTGGTATTTGACATTGACCGCTCGGCTAACACCCATTTGCCTGGCCAGTTCCAATCGATGATCGTTAACATCGGTGATAACAACATGTCGTGCACCAATATGCCTTACAATGGCTGCAGCCATTATGCCTATGGGGCCTGCCCCAGTAATCAAAACGTCTTCACCTACAACATCAAATGCCAATGCACAATGAGCAGCATTTCCAAAAGGATCGAGAACAGCCGCTTGCTCTTCCGTAATGTTATCGGGGAGAGCAATGACATTGGTCGCAGGCAGCGCCAGATACTCAGCAAAGCATCCTGGTCGATTCACCCCCACTCCCAGGGTATTACGACATAAATGACGCTTGCCGGCACGACAATTTCTGCAAAAACCACAGGTAATATGACCTTCACCAGAAACTCTTTGTCCAACTTTCAAACCTTGGACTTCTTTTCCTATCTCTACTATTTCACCATAAAATTCATGACCTACCGTCATAGGAACAGGAATTGTCGCTTGCGCCCACTCATCCCAGGAATAAATATGGATATCTGTACCACAAATTGCAGTCTTTTTAATTTTTATTAAAACATCATTTACCCCGTACTCAGGAACAGGAATGTCTTGCATCCAAATTCCAGGCTCTTTTTTTGCTTTAACCAATGATTTCATTGTCATACCTCAAATTAATTAGGTAATACCACCATTTCGCAATTCATCCTAAAAAATATCAGGTTGTGAAATGTAAAGTAATGTGGTTCTAGATTACAGAAAATTCCTTACCAACCTTTTCAAACGCCTTCAAGGCTTTATCCAAATGATGCAATTCAAGGGCTGCAGACATTTGGGTACGAATCCGAGCCAAACCTTTTGGTACCACTGGGTAGGAAAACCCTACAACATAGACGCCCAACTCCAATAAGCGATTAGAGATTCGCCCGGCCAAACTGGCATCTCCTAACATGACGGGAATAATAGGATGTTCACCCGGGATTAACTCAAAACCTAACTGTGTCATTCCTTCACGGAAATAATGACTATTGCGCTTTAATTTTTCAGCAAGGGAGTTATTTGTAGACAATTTATCGAGTACCACACAAGAAGTATGAGCAATAACGGGTGCCAATGTATTGGAAAATAAATAAGGCCTGGATCGTTGGCGCAACCAATCAATAACGACTTGATTCGACGAAGTGTATCCTCCTGATGCACCCCCTAAGGCTTTACCAAGCGTACCCGTTATAATATCGACTCTATCACTAACTCCAAAATGCTCCGGTGTTCCTCTACCCGTCTTGCCCATGAAACCAACGGCATGGGAATCATCAACCATCACCATGGCGTCATACTTGTCAGCCAGTTCACAAATGGCAGGTAAGTTAGCCAATATACCGTCCATTGAAAAAACACCATCCGTTGCAATCAAACGAAATCTCGCATTTTTTGCTGCAATTAACTGCTCTTCCAGAGCCTTCATGTCATTATTGGCATAGCGATACCGGGCTGCCTTACACAGCCTGACTCCATCAATAATACTCGCATGATTGAGAGCGTCGCTGATAATAGCGTCCTCTTCTGTCAGTAATGTCTCAAACAACCCAGTGTTGGCATCAAAACAGGAAGAATACAATATAGTGTCTTCTTTACTTAAAAAATGGCTGATTTTTTGTTCCAGTTGTTTATGCGGGGTTTGTGTTCCACAAATAAAACGAACAGAAGCCATGCCATACCCATACTTGGCTAAAGCAGCCTGCCCCTCAGCTATTAACTCAGGATCATTGGCCAAACCCAGGTAGTTATTTGCACAAAGATTAATAACTTCTCTTTCGTTAACTTTCACATCAGCTTGCTGCTGGCTGGAAATAACACGCTCTGATTTGTACAAGCCCTCCGCCTTGAGTGTTTCAAGTTCATTTTGCAAATAATTAATGAATCGCTCAAGCACTATAATCTCCTGTATGTCTGGATAAATTCATAAATAATACCAAATTTTAAACATTCTCACCATGAGATATTTTCAAGAAAATTTCACTTTCAAACATTAATGCTTAGACATAAGCTGAATTCTTGCTAAAATTGCTTCAAAGTTTTAACCTATCCAATGATTATTAAGACGGTAGAGCAAATGAATCACAGTGCACGCATAAACATGATCAAACAACAGTTACGAACTGGTGATGTATTAAATGAATCCATCCTCGACTTATACGATGAGATCTTACGACATGAGTTTGTTCCTGAACCTTTCTCTCACTTTGCTTATTCAGACATGCAAATTCCCTTGGCCCATGGTCAAAGGATGTTAACTCCACTGGAAGAAGGAACAATTTTACAAGCGCTTGATCTTAAAGGCCATGAAACTGTGCTGGAAGTGGGAACAGGGACCGGTTTTATGACGGCTTTACTGAGTAAATTATGTAAAAAAGTAATCAGTATTGACTATTATTCTGAATTCACTGCCAATGCAAAACGCAAACTCAAAGAACATAATTGTCTTAATGTTGAATTAATTACAGGAGATGCTTGTCGTGGATGGTTGGAAAGCGCACCATACGATGTTATCGTATTCACTGGTGCCATGGAAAAACTGACAGATACCCATAAACTACAAATTTTACCTGGTGGCAAGTTGTTCGCAATCCTTGGTAAATCCCCTGTAATGAAAGCTTATCTTTTTCAGTTGGATCATAATGCAATCTGGACAGAATCCATGCTTTTTGAAACGGATATACCTCCTCTGGTAGATCAGTTGAAACCGAAAGAATTTGTTTTCTAGGGAAAACTCGAATGAGAAAGTCTCTGTTTTGTTGGATTTTAACGTTAGGTGTTTCAACCCATGTGTTTGCAACAGACCTAATGGATATCTATCAACAAGCCCTGGAGAACGATACAATCTTTAAAGAGGCATATGATAACTATATGTCCAGCACCGAAGCCATTCCTCAAGCTCGTGCGGCTCTTTACCCTCAAGTCGGCCTTGGTTCACAAGCTGGCCGCAATTATCAGGATGCGGTTGCCGGAGCGTTTAGTGCCAATCAATACTATGGAAGTTATTTGTGGCAAGTCAATGCTTCTCAGGCGCTGTTTAACTATCAGGCATGGGCCAAAGTAGCCCAGGCCAAAGCGTCTGTTAAAGCAGCACAAGCCAGTTTCAATGATGCAGCACAGAATTTAATTCTAAGAACAGCCAAAGCCTATTTTGATGTCCTGTTTGCCAAAGATACATTAGACTTTGCCGAAGCAAAAAAACGGGCGAACAAAAGACAATATGATCAAGCAACTCAACGTTTTCAAGTTGGCCTTGATGCCATCACTTCTGTCTATGAAGCAAAGGCGGCGTACGATCAATCCATAGCGACAGTTATCGCTGCCCGCAATAATCAGATTAACCAGAGTGAAAATTTGCGAAAACTAACCAATCACGTATATGAAACACTCGCGCCACTCAAAGACAGTAAAATTCCACTCGTTAAGCCAGAACCAAATGACGTGAATCAATGGATAGATACTGGACTTAAACAAAACTATAAATTATATGCTGCAAAATATAATCTTGAGGTGGCAAAAGACAATGTAAAAGCAATCTCTGCGGGTAACTGGCCAGTTTTTTCACTACAGAGCAACGCAAGCCAAATACATAATAATGCATCCGGCAATACTGTTTTTATTCCATCAAAGCAAACCCAGGCTAATATTGCAATCGCGATGAATTTTCCTGTTTTTCAAGGAGGCTTGGTTCAAGCGCAGACTCGTCAAGCTCAATATAACTTTCAGTCAACGAGTGAAAAACTGGAACAAACGTATCGGGACGTCATTGTAAACAGCCGCATCGCCTTCAATACCATCACTGATGGGATAAGTAAGGTAAAGGCGGACAGACAAACAGTTATTTCTGTGCAAAATTCTTTGCAAAGTACCGAGGCTCAATTTGAAGTAGGCACTCGAACCATGGTGGATGTGGTCAATGCCCAACAAAGATTGTTTGAAGCACAGGAACAATTAGCCCGAGATCAATACGACTTGATTAATTCCATACTTACCCTGAAATACCTTGCAGGGACTTTAAACGTTAATGATCTCGAACAGATTAACTCATGGTTAGCAACTACACGTGTCAATGGATTTTCACCAGTAGATAACAAAACCTCCAAATAACAAATTTAGGTTGTTTTATGTCTTCCAATCCTTCTTTAGTTGAAAAAAAAATACTTCATTATGCAGGTAAAGCCATAGCTGATTTTAATATGATCCAGCGTGGTGACAGAGTGATGGTATGCCTGTCTGGTGGAAAAGATTCATTCACACTATTAACAATTCTTAACCAGCTCAGGATCAAATCAGGAAACAAATTTGAAATTTTTGCTTTTACTCTGGATCAAGCCCAACCAGGATGGAATGATGCCTGTTTACGTCAATGGTTAACTGAAAAATCCATTCCTCATGAAATACTAACCCGAGACACATACAGTATCGTGAAGGAAAAAATTCCTGAAGGCAAAACCTACTGTTCTTTGTGTTCCCGTTTGAGACGTGGAATCATCTATAGATATGCTGAAGAGCACGGATTTAATAAAATAGCATTGGGGCACCATCGTGATGATCTGATTCGTACATTGATGATGTCCATTCTATATAATGGCGATATACGTTCCATGCCGCCCAAATTGTTAAGTGATAATAAAAAGCATATAGTCATACGACCACTGTGTTATGTACAGGAAAAAGATATTATGACGTTTGCATCAGAACAAGCCTTTCCAATTATCCCATGTAATCTTTGTGGATCTCAAGAAAATCTGATGCGCAAAAAAGTTGCCTCACTCATTGATCAACTGGCGATTGAAAACCCAAAAGTCCCCAGTAACATGCTTCATGCGCTGCAAAGTTTGAAGCCAAGTCAATTAATGGATCAAAATCTTTGGAATTTTAAAAATTTGGAAGCTGGCCTTGAAACTGCTCTGCCAATCCAATATGAAGAAGTTTTTAATGCTCAGGAATTTGAATTGGAGAATGAAAAAATTTGACTTATGAAAATTATTATCTAATATTTCTTTTCATTTTTGCAATATAATGAAATAATTGGCACACAAAACAAGCTTATTATTTTGACAAATGGCGTGAAATATACAAAAATAGGCTTTCAAATTATCAGATTACCCGTGGTTTTGTATTATTAACCTGATGCTGAATTCAAAATAAAGGAACTTTTAGATTATGATTAACAGAAATACAGTTAACTTGCGTCTATTTCGTATCTACTCTAAACGTTATTTAAAATTTGATTTTGTTGCCGCAATAGTTGTTTTCCTCGTGGCGATTCCTTTATGTTTAGGTATTGCTCTGGCTTCCGGCGCGCCGCTTTTTTCTGGCATATTAAGTGGAATTATTGGCGGTATTGTTGTGGGTATATTCAGCGGCTCACAGGTTAGTGTCAGCGGACCTGCAGCGGGTATGGCAGCCGTCGTATTGGCGGCGATCTCACAACTTGGTGATTTTAATACCTTTTTATTGGCTCTTACCATCGCGGGCGTTTTACAACTGATTATAGGCGCATTAAGAGCAGGATTTGTTGCAGATTACGTTCCTTCCAATGTGGTCCAAGGACTACTATGCTCTATTGGGATTCTGCTAATCATTAAGCAATTACCCCTCGCATTCACCCTCTCATCAGATTTTGATGAACTTAAAACGCATTTATTGGAAACAACAGAAGGATTTACAGTAAGTCCCTTGTTGGCTTTATCTCAGCATATTAATGAAGGCGCACTAATCATTACTACGCTTTCATTGGCTATTTTAATCTACTTTGATATGACCAAGAATAAAATTCTGAAAGAAATCCCCGCCCCTATCCTTGTGGTACTGGCAGGAATACTATTAAATGAGCTGTTCATCTGGACAAACTCCAGCCTAGTGCAAAACTCGCCTCAACTGGTTAACATCCCTGATACTAATGGTTTTTTCCAATTTTTCAGTCATCTTGAGTACCCTGACTGGTCCGCCTGGACTAATCCTAAAGTCTATCTCTATGCGCTAGTCATATGTATCGTTGCTTCTTTGGAAACGCTGCTTAATCTCAAAGCGTCAGAAAGGTTAGATAAAAAAAGAAGGCACAGTCCAACTAATCAGGAATTGGTTGCTCAAGGTTTAGGTAATTTAACAGTAGGTTTGGTAGGAGGTATTCCTGTTACATCAGTCATTGTCAGAACCTCCATCAATATCCACGCCGGTTCAAAAACCAAATTTTCAGCCATACTCCATGGTTTCTTTATCTTGTTTGCTGTCATGTTGATACCTGGCGCATTGAATAAAATCCCTTTATCTTCTCTCGCTGCGATTTTAATTTACACTGGTTATAAATTAAACAAACCTGCCATCTATATTAATATCTTTTCACAAGGCAGCGATCGATTTATTCCCTTCATCGTGACCGTGATCAGTATTATTGCCTTCAATCTTCTTGCAGGTATATTAATCGGTTTGGCCATCAGCCTCTTTTATATATTAAAATCCAATAGTCAAGCTCGTATTGATATCATTAAGGAAATTTATCCAAATGGTTCGACATACCGTTTGATGCTTCCCCAGCAAATGACTTTTCTTAACAAAGCCGCACTGGTCGCTGAATTGGATACATTACCCAGACACTCTCAATTGATTATAGACGCACGTTATTCTCAATACATTGATAAGGAAATTCTGGAGTTATTTAATGAATTGAAAGAAGAGTTAGCAGGCAGTAAACAAATTTCTTTAAATTTCACCGGATTTCAGGAACACTATAAAATTCATAACTACATCGATTTCATTACAGTTACAACCTATGACGTTCAGTCTAACCTGACACCAGCACAAGTATTAAATATACTGCTTGAAGGAAATCAACGCTTTTTAAGCGATAACCGGATTCATCGATCAAACCAAATCGATATAAAATATACTGCAAAAACACAACATCCAATTGCTGTTGTTTTGGCCTGTATTGACTCAAGAGTTCCTGTAGAAACCATCTTTGATATGAGCTTCGGTGATCTTTTTTGTGTACGTATAGCAGGCAATGTGATTAATGATGATATTTTGGCCAGCATAGAATATGCCTGTAATGTAGTTGGCGCGAAGCTTATCATGGTCCTGGGACACACCCGATGCGGGGCCATTCAATCTGCCTGCGATGGTATTGAAAAGGGTCATATCACCCAATTACTCTCTAAAATAAAACCTGCAGTTAATGCAGAAAAAGAAACTACAACAGAACGTAACGGAAAAAATCAAACTTTTGTAAATCATGTCACTGAATTAAATGTTGCGAATACCTTACAGAACATTTATAAAAAAAGTGATATTTTACGGACTATGATAAACAGCAATGAGATAGGGATGGTTGGTGCTATTTATGATGTAAGTAGCGGAAAGGTTATCTGTAAAACATATACCGAAGAGCTATCTACTTTGGATGGAGACGAAAATAAGCTCCTGGCTCAAAAATTTGAAACTATTCTTTTGGAAGCCAAAGCAAGTTAAACTTTTTTGAAATTGTAAAAACACTGGAAAGAAATACATTTCTCAAGCCAGGCATAAGATTTTCTGCAAGCCATTAAGCCTGGCATATGAAGTTACGCTATATTATTAATGAGAATAAGCTTGTTTTTACGAGTTGCAATATGAGAGATAAAATTATCACCGGGAAAAAAATTATTTTTTCACAATCCATTGCAAAAGACCAAACAAAAGATTTATCAAGCTTTTTATCAGAACGGTTTTATTCTGTAAATCAAAGTCATAATCATGCCATTATTATTGGTTCCAGCCTTTCTCATCAAGAGAAAGACATTGAGCATGATGCCATACTCGATTCCTCAGGCGTGTTAGTGACTACTGATGCAACGGGTATTATTAACGGTGCAAGAGTCGCAATTACTGATGGTCTGGGTGGCGGAAATGGTGATCAGGAGGAAGACGATAATATACACAGTGTATCTCATTCCAGTTGTGAGGATTTTTTGAATTGTGAGCAAAATATCGATGCAACGCTACACTTGATTACCCAACCAAAAGCCTCCGAAAAAAATCAAACAGCACCGAAAAAATTGCAAAACTCGGAAGCTTCGATGGCTGCTTTTATCTATCAATATAATCAGGGAAAGGGATACGTTGGCGAATTTGCAAATATTGGTGATGGACTAATTATTATCCTGGATAAACGTTTTAAGATAAAACATATGGTATCCGCATGCCACATATATAGAGGATTTGGTACCTGGACTCCACCATCCCTGCAAGCCCTGGCAAAAACTGCGGATAAAGACACACTGCTTGTCAGGAAAACATTCCAACTCGCTGAAGGTGATATTATAGTATCCATGACTGATGGGATTTGGGGGGAGTTGAAAACCAGTTTGATTTCTCAAACCAATGACCGTCGGGATATAGGAGTAGATAAAGAATATTTCAAAACGCTATTTGACGAATTGATAGATATCCCCTACCCCTCCTCATTTGATATTGCTCGTATCATTACCCATCGTGCTATGTCCCGCAGTTTGGAGCGCAGAAATACATTAATAAAATTAATTCATGAAATAGAACAACAACACTTCCAGGAAAAATCTGTCAAAACTGTTAATGAAGTCCTGGAACATTTTATCAAGACAGGCAATACGGAAACAGCACGGACATTAAAAGCAATTCTCTTTGAAGACGGTTTGAGCGATGGAATCACTTATTTTGAAAACATTGAAATCCCCCTGGAGATGGTAATGCAAGATTTAAAAAGTCGTACCGTTGGGGATTGTTCAACCATCAATGTAACGCGCATTCCCTATCATTTAGATGAGCTCATACGAGGTTTTATCAATTACCCTGAGAAACATCAAATCCTGGCGCCACTATTTAAAGCAACGATAAAATCTGAGACTGATTTAGAAGAAGCATTTTATCGTCTGTCACTTGAAATGGTACAACCTGAAATCGAGTGCCCAATTTCTGAAGCTCATTTTGAACGAGCTTTTAAAAAAGAAACCCTTGATAAAACTCAGGCTGTCTTAACTCACTATTTTCGTATTTCCACAGGTTTAGATAGTAAAAAGAGTTATCAGGAACGCTTAGATGATCTGAGTTCTTATTTATTCAAGGAATCCTCTCTGGAAAAAAATGATATTAAATTGCTATTATCTATGCTGGATAGTGAAATAAAACCAAAAACCGGAGTTTTCCAAACATTGTTTGGGGAAAACCAAAATAAATTATACAAGGCATTTCACAGAAAAATCGAGTTGCAATTATTGGAGAGCGAAATAGATAATAAAAAGGCATTCAAATAGCAGTTCTTACCATTTTATTTTCAAGGATGTACCAACTGCTTCCTGAATGGATTTTTTATCGACTTTCCTCGAAATGTCCTGATTTTTAATTAATAATTTTAGTTCAGTGTCAAAAAGTTTCTGACTTCTTTTGATTTCCTCCACTCCTTCGCCAGGAAGATTACCGAGTATCTCTGTAAGTTTACTATCGTAGAGTTCCTTTAAAACCGATAAAACCTCATCACGTGCTTTGGCATCGTTTGATTTTCCTTTAAAAAAAGACACTCCTTCTTTCGGGGCATAGCCTGTGGGAGTCCTAATCCTGTTATTTTTGATTTGGACGTACAAATCATTAATTTGTGACATAGCAATTAGCGAATTTTTATCGAGTTCTTTCTTTAAATCGTTCTTAAATTTAAAAGGACGTTCCAAAATAGAATTGGCATCGGAATTTTTAAGAAATTTTGATGGGGAAGAGATATTGGTATGAGCACCCGCCTTCATCAGTTTGACAGCTAAGTGAAAATACTGCTTGGATAACGCAATATCTAATATTGTTTTTCCCTGAATATCTTTTTTATTTAAATCCACTTTTTCTTTTAAAAGAAAATCACTTAAATTCATAAAGTGGATTTCTTCTGTTTCTTTTGACGATGGAAACGTATGCATCTCATGCAATGCCTGGTGAAAGGGATTTCTTCCTTCAGAGTTTCTTTTATGAAGTAAGCTACTGTCTTTCTTGACAATATCCAGTATGATCGGCAAATCACATCTTCGCATCGCACTATGCAAAATATTATTTCCAAGCCTATCTTCGAAATCGACCTTTGCCCCCTGTTCTAGTAAAATTGTTGCCATTTTCAAATCATTAACTACCACGGCATTATAAAGAGGTGGATTTCCATTAGTATTTGGCTGATTAATTAACTCCTTATCTTTCTCTGTTATGATACTCGCTAAAGCTTCTCTGTTTTCTGCTTTTGAATAAAAAACATAATGCAGGACAGTATTGCCACTGGTATCGGTTAAACGCGTATTAGCTCCCTTTTTCAATAAATAACTGACCAATTTCGGATTACCGGAATTTATAGATAACATTAGCGGCGTTGCTTTTTCTTTAGTCAAAGGTATATCGATATCTACCCCGGCATGTAAGAATTTTTTAACCAGATTTATGCTTCCTAAAGAAATAGCGATTCTGAAAGCTTCTTTGTTCGAAAGAATTTTCTCATTTTTAGCAATAATTTTACCTAATGTTTCTTTATCCTTTCTAGCCCATACTGCCTCTAAAAGTTCATTACTAATATCGGCCCCTGAGTTTAATAGTTCATCAAAAATTTTCAATTTATGATTTTTATATGCCAAGGTTATTGCTGAAGTACCGCTGTTATCGGGTTCATTGATCTGAATAACCTCTGTGGTTGTCAAAGCTGATACTAACTCGGGAGTTCCATATTCAGCAGCATAATGGAATGCTGTTTTGCCATGATTATCCTTGATGTTTAATACCTTGATGGCATTTTCCTGGCTTAACACGACTTTTAGTACTTTGCCCATGATTTGCATATTTCCAGACTCTGCGGCATAGTGAAGTGCAGTTTTACCGTCATAATCCTGAAGAGATAAATCCGCTTTTTTTGCAATAAGCTCATCAATCATTGCCATATTCCCTGAGAGCACAGCTAAATGAGCAGGAGTTTTGCCTACATAAAGAGGTGGCGCTCCTTGCTCTATGCGTTGATTAATTTCAGATTCATTGCAATGTGATAATAATAATTTTATATCACTGGGATCACTAAGATAGATTGCGCCTCTATGTAATGGATATTGCTCATTTAATGACGATAAACATTTTTGAGCATTCGATTGCAGCTTCTCCGGATTTAAATCTGAAAAATCCATATGTCTTATTTTTTCGTACGCTGGACTATCCAGCATGTCACGAAATTTGGTTTGATCTTCCAGGCTTGAATGATAACCATATAAAAAAACAGGATCCTTTTTTTTACTTTTTTCAATAATTTCTACCGTATTAAAAATGGCTTCCTTCACAACAACCACTAATTCATCCGCGCTATATAAATCAAAAACATTAGGTTCATAAAACGTTGCTGGCGGTAAACCTTGTTGCATTAAAAGAATATTTAATAAATTATTGACAAAAGTTCGGCCATTAGCGTCTCTAAAGGGATGCAATACTTCATACATTCGAATGTGCTTAACGATAATTTTAAGTTTTTCATCAAGCGTTTCAGCGGTTTTTATTTCCTGATTGTAAGATTGAGTAATTTTTTCCAGGTAGAGATCCACATTTTTCATTACCGCAAGATAGAAATGATTGGTATTACTATGCCCATATTTGCACATATCGACATAGATTTGTTTGGCAAGTTCGGGTATTTGCTCTCGATTCAGATTTTTAAAATAGTTCTTATTAAAGCTTGGGCCAAATGGACCAGCTTTGCCCGGGCCAAATTCAGCTTCGCCTTCTGTAAGAAAGGCAAAGCTCAGGAATTCTTCAATACCCTTAATTGAAGCCCGGCCAGCTGGAATACCAAATGAAACAGGTTCATCTGTTCTGATTTCACCTGGATTTTTTTCCTGTAATTCCTCCACCTTTTTTCCACACTTCTTGTGTATCTTCTTTATTAAATCAACGCTTAATTCAAATTCCTCATCTGATTTCTCAACTTGCAATGCAATAGAGCACAAACTCTCCAGAGCGGCATTAAGGCATCCTGGTTCTCGTGATTCATAGCCCTTCCACCCATTTTCTTTTGACCAGAAACGTCCATCAACAAATAATCTCCATATTTCTTCACGTGGATAAGCTTGAAGAAAATATAAACCAGGTAGATTTGGCATGATTTTTACCAATTAAAAGTACTGTTTTACTAATAATTATAGAACAGTGTGACTCAAATATGGTCTTTTAAGAAAGGCGGAGAAACTAAGGACTTAAACTAAACATATCGCAAATTGAATGGTGATAAGTATATAATATCCACCTTGATTATTTATAGAAATCCAGGAATAGATATGCGCGCATCTCAATGGTTTTTGGTCACTCAAAAAGAAACTCCCAACGATGCAGAAATAGCATCCCATCAATTAATGTTAAGATCAGGAATGATTCGTAAGCTTGGCTCAGGACTTTATACCTGGATGCCACTTGGCCTTAGAGTACTTCGTAAAGTTGAAAATATAGTTCGGGAAGAGATGAACAAAACTCACGCAATGGAACTGCTTATGCCATCTGTACAGCCTGCTGAATTATGGCAAGAGACAGGACGTTGGGAGTCCTTTGGTGGTCAACTACTAACCATGAAAGACAGTAATCAAAGAGAGTATTGCTTTGGGCCTACCCATGAAGAAGTCATTACCGATATTATGCGTAATGAATTGCAATCCTATAAACAATTGCCAGTCAATTTTTATCAAATTCAAACCAAATTTCGCGATGAAATCAGGCCACGATTCGGGGTAATGCGGGCCCGTGAGTTTATTATGAAAGATGCTTACTCCTTCCACCTCAGTCTTGAAAGCCTGCAAGAAACCTATAAGGATATGTATCAAGCCTATTGCAGGATTTTTGATAGAATGGGACTCAAATATCGGGCAGTTGAAGCCGATACAGGAGCAATTGGCGGATCTGCTTCTCATGAGTTTCAGGTATTGGCCGAATCAGGTGAAGATCTGATTTTTTATAGTGACTCCAGTGACTATGCCGCGAATATTGAACAAGCGACCAGCTTAAAACCACCCAAAGCGAACAAACCATGTGTTGAAACAATCACATTAGTCGATACCCCAAATCAAAAAACAATCGATGAGGTGGCCAACTTCCTTGGTATCGCGAATAATCAAACCATCAAAACCTTGATTGTCAAAGGCAAGGAACATCCTATGGTGGCTCTGGTCTTGAGAGGAGACGATGAACTCAATGAGGTCAAAGCGACAAAGCATCCCTTAGTCTACTCTCCCTTGTCTTTTATTGATGAAGAACTGATTTTAAAAACGCTAAAAACTCCCTTGGGTTCCATAGGGCCAATCAAGTTAAATATTCCTGTCATTGCTGACCATCATGCCTTGGCCATGTCTGCATTTGTCTGCGGTGCCAATCAGGCAGATAAACACTTTATCAATGCCGCATGGGAGCGAGATGCAAAATACGATGATGCCTATGATTTACGCAATGTTAAGGAAGGTGATCCAAGCCCTGATGGGAAAGGAACACTTCGCTGTTGTCGTGGAATAGAGGTAGGGCACGTTTTCCAATTAGGTGATAAATACGCCAAAGCCATGAATGCATCTGTTATCAATGAGCAAGGACAATTACAAACCATGATCATGGGCTGCTATGGATTAGGGATCACTCGTGTAGTTGCTGCTGCGATTGAACAACACCATGATGAACATGGAATCATCTGGCCTCAAGCTTTAGCGCCTTTCCAAGTCAATATTATTCCTCTTAATGGTGCGAGATCACAGGCAGTTAAAGAACAAGCAGAGTTACTTTATCAGCAACTCAAATCTCATGGTATTGATGTATTACTTGATGATCGTAATGAAAGAGCTGGTGTATTATTCGCTGATAATGACTTAATAGGAATCCCTCACCGATTAGTGGTCAGTGAGAGAAATCTGGAGCAAGGTTGTGTTGAGTACAAAGCTCGAACTTCAAGCGAAACGCAACTAATTAATCTGAATGAGGCAATTAACTTTATTATTGAATTAATTAATAATAAATAATATTTTTCACTCTACTCCCCCTGCATTATCTGTATTTTAACAATGCGGTTCGGATTAAAAATTAACCCGAACCGCATTAAAGATATGCCAATAATACAGGACTTATGGATAAGGATTGTATAAGAACCAGTGGATATCCCGGCTTCGTTCAAGCTTAGGTGTCGAAGCCTTGTATGGGATTTAATGTTGTGGCCAAGGCTTAGAGATAATGCTTAGGCATCTCCTCAGCCTCAACGGTTCGGGATAACAACCGATCTTATCCATCACTCACATTACATATTAAAAACCATTAGAGGTTGCATTAAAGTATCCTCCTGAAACTCTGCTTCAGGATTGGGAAATTCCTTCTCATCGTAAGAAGACGATATATTTTTAGACTCTATTGGAGCCTGATTTACTGGATTTGTTGGTGGTACGGCTTTAAAACGTTTTAGTTTAGCCTCAAAATCATAAAAATCATTGAGGTTATCAAAACGCTTGATAATGGCATTGGTTTTCCTTTCTTCTTCAAGAATCTTATCTCTTAAAAATTGAATTTTTTTGTTACCAGAGTCCAGCTGCTGTACCAGATTGCGTTGAATTAAAACCAATTCCTTAATCAAGGCATCATATTTTGCCATTATTTTTTTAGTCAACAAGGATTGCAAAATGCTATCCGAACGTCCTTGTAATTCATTAAATTGATATCTCCAATCATCCTCTGTCTCTTCTTGCCTGAAAAAACTGGGAATCAAATCAACAATCCTGTTGGCCACAGCAGAAAGCCATGATTTCGATTCTTCCACATTTATCTTGTGCATTTTATTGTATAATTCTGCGAGATCGGCTTTTAATTGCCCATCCTTTATCTCATCAATTTGTTCCATAGTCATCGTGGTTCTATCCATAGTTTTTAAGCTATTTCTGTCAAGAAAATGATTTTGCATGTCTTCAGGAAATTGGCTGAGGTCTTCAGGTATTTGGCCATTAATCCACTCCTTTAATGCTAGAATCTCCTTCACCTTGCTTCGGCATTGCTCTGGAAACAAGTCTACTTCGATATTGCTCCTGGTGTACTCTTTCAATAAAGGTAACTGTTTGGCATGAATTCTATTCAGATTCCGAATCTCTAATTTATTTTGCTTAAGAGAAAACTCTAACTGCCGATACGCCTGTGTTAATTCTGTTAACCGGGATTTATATTGCATAAATCCTTCGAATAATGGGGATGTCCCCTCTCCTTCAATAATTAACTCCACATACTCATTAAATCCTGTATATCCTTTTTTTATTTTCACGTTAAAGACGGAATATCCTTCAACTCCCTCTAACTCTTCCTTAATTTTTTGCGCTTTAAAAGCAAAATATTTTGATTCATCAATGATATCCTGGTGTTTTTCCTGAAAACTATTCCAAAGAGTACGAATCATCCCTCGTAATTGCACCAAAGGCTCACGCAATAAGGAATATGAAATGGATAATTCACTGATTTTTTTACAAAGAACATAATACATTTCATTCAATGTATAAACCTTGCAATTCCCATTTTGCGTTTGCTGAAGTTGCCTTTTAACCGCTCGCCAGTCAGAATTGGCATTTAAAATCTGACTGTTATTCTTTTCAAACTCTTCTAAAATAGAGTTGTATTTCTCTTGCAATAAATAGTATTGTGCCTCTTCTTTACACTCCTGAATAAAATTAACATCCAGCGCCCCTTCCTCTCTACCGAGGACAGTCAAACCATCCATGGTATTTAATGTTTGATTGATCAAATCACGTGTATTTTTGTGACCAAATGAAAAAATCCAAACGTCTTCCAATTGAGCTTGATGTTTGCATAAGGCCCTATATAGTTTTTTGATAGCTGCCTGTTTGGAAAAAGAATCTCTCGCTTGTTTTACTTCATTGGCCTGAGCCAGTATTTCATTCGCTGCTTTTTTTACTGCTGTCCGCTCAATCCAATACTCAGGCCCTCTGTTTTCAGGCTTAGCCCAAGCCAATGTCATATCAAGATGATGAATGATTTGTGCTGCTGTATTATCTAGATATGTTTCTTTTAAAATCTGAAGTTCTTTATGTTCTTCAAATCCTGCTAGCTGATACACTCTCAGCATGTCACTGATAATTGGTTGCATGCGGAATTTTTCGCTCAATTTCTCCTTGTCTAACCATTTGCTTTCATAATCAATTAATAACAACTCGAGAGCAAGAAAGTTATCTGCATTATTAGTCCTCTCTATTAGCCCTTGTTTAACACTGCCAGGCAACGAGGAGTTATTGATTTCTTTGCTAATATCCCTGATCCACAAGTTCAGTTGGCTGTTCACAAAAGCTAATCGGTAGGGTTCTAAATCACCATCATGGTAGCTTAACATAGCACCAGTTACTTCTACTGCGGACTCAAGGTGACGATGACTGCGCTTTTTCTCTTGTGCTGCTTCTTTTTTCTTTAAGCGAGCTGATAATTTACTCCACTTTATTTGTTCACTTAAATCGACCTCTTGCAAATATTTACAACGTAATGCATTGACAGAGTCATTGGAGAATCTATTTTCTGTTTTTGCTTTCAACTGCTCTCGGTTTAGACTCCAAATGCTGGAAACGGATTTCTCATAGACTTGAATTGCCTTTTCCAATTCCCTGGTTTGTATGCGCTGAAAAACATCCCTGCGAACATAGGGGTTTGGATATATTTTTTTAGGATCAGAATCTTCCAAACATTTTGTCCATTGCTTCTTTAGCGAATCAATCAAATCGTTTCTTTGCACAAATAATTCATTATTCAGCTGTCTCCATTCTGACTTGGGGTAAATTAAATGCAAAAATGCTTGCCATTCTTCCAATTGATTTAATACCACTTGTTGAATATTAGAAACAGATTGAATGACATACTGTTTAACTGCTTCTTCTCTTCGTGCATCAGCTAAATTTTGCGTATTTAATTCTTCTCGCAAATTCTTCCTGGCAGGAAAAATCCGATAACCCACAGCCATATCGAATCGGCTGGTTTGCCCAACCACTTCACCAGCGATTTCATCTATTTCTGTAATCCTAAGGACACGTCCTTTTCCTTTATAATCATCAAGCAGTGAAGAAGAATAAGATAAAGTTCTATCGTCTACATTAGAAAAATCAATGTCATTAAGAATGAGGTGGCTGGAAACAGGATAGCCGTATCTATCTATAGACAGTTCCTCATCCTCTATCGCTGCGTGAGAACGATAGGAAGTCAAATCAGAAAGAGTGGAGTAATTAATACCACCAACCTGGTAAGTACCAAACTCAGAATTCGCCTCTACCACAGAGGAAGGGATACCTAAATAGGTAAAGAAATCTCTATCACCTGTTTCAAGATAATCATGAGCTATTAATACGTGATTTGCAAAACACACGTCGACTGTACCACCTTCCGCAAGGACCCATTGCATAGCAGCAAGGACTGCTGCAGGTGGAGCACTTGAGTTTTCATTACGACTGACTTCCATCAACACATTTTGTTCTTGATGATGTAAAGACAATAAAAGAGAAATAATTTGTGTAGTATCAAAAAATAAGCCGGTACTGCGAAAATACTGCTCTCGCATCACTGCGACTAACTTCAATTGAGTTCGCAATTTATCCTCTTTGCTAATATCCAGCCTTCTCATCTCCGTAATTAACAAATCAGACAATTCCCGTAACTTATTCCTGCTTAATTGGGTTAAATCAGTGTAATTTGCATTCGCTACTTTTAGAGGGAAATCCTTGCCTATCGCATTGATAAACACGACTTGTTGAGCCAATTCAGATTGTTCTTTACAAGATAAACCCGCACCATTATCAACATTTTGAATCTTGGCAACAACTTCTTGAATTTGACTTGTATCAAATTGCTCATTAAGAATTTGCTCTCTCGTTTTAAGCAGAATGCCTTCTTGATTTACTTTGGAAGCCCTGGTTTCGGCTGGATCTCTATCAAATGAATCAATATATAATTTTAATTCTCTCGAATATTCATGCAATTTCTCGGAAAAAACATCTAATGTAGGGTAAGGAGGATAGTTAAATAAAGAAGAAATATCTTCTAATAAGACACTATGGATCTCAAGCCGAGACTGAACATCGAATAATAAGTTGGCTTTTTCAGCCTCAACATTTTCCCCAAGCGCAGTCAGAATTTTTATCCATTGCGCTAAAGTTTTGTCATCCGTTTTTTCAAACTTATTGATAAGACAGCAATATCTAATCAATTCTGATTTGTCGCAATTATTACTCGATTTGATGAGTACCGTTAATAAGGAAACCAACTCAGGAAGGTCAGTCGCTTTGGAGTCGATAATCGCTGATGTGGCTCGAATAAATTGTATGAGCAATTCATGTTCGACATCCAAACCAGCCTTTTCCACTGCCGCAATCACTGCATCAAATAAGGATTGTGATTTGTTTTCATCGATTCCCTTCAGGATATTGAACTCGATTAACTCCTTTAAGAGTTTGAGCTCTTTATTAATGAACTCAACTTTATCATCATTTCTTGTTGAATTACCAGTAAATTCCTTTACACCTTTGAAATTTAATTGATTTCGAGTGACTTTCATGCCCTGAATTCCCTGAAAAATAGAATGCCCTCATTATATATAAGCTGCATAAAATGTAGCAGATAAATGTGAAAGAAAATTTGAAATATTACTCAATGTCCAAAACAGCATTTAATAGCTGCCTGGTATAAGGATGTACGGGTTGCCGAAGTACTTTCTCGCATGAACCATATTCGACAGCCAAGCCGTCTTTCATGACTAATACATCGTCAGCGATATAAGAGACGACCCCCATGTTATGGGTTATAAACAAATAGGAAATACCTCTTTGTTGTTGCAATTCCTTTAATAAATTAAGAATTTGTGCCTGAACCGATACATCAAGGGCACTGGTTGGCTCATCACAGATTAAAATATCAGGCTCTGTCGCCAAAGCTCTCGCAATGCAGATCCGTTGTCTTTGTCCACCGGAAAACTGATGGGGGTATCGATGCAAACTGGTACTTGGTAAGTTAACTTGCTCAATTAGGGATTTTTGTTGTTTCCTGATGTAAGAAGGCTTCATCCCTTGTGCATACATCCCTTCAGCGATGATCTCTCCAACAGTCATGCGTGGATTCATAGAAGAAAAGGGATCTTGAAAAATAATCTGTACTTTTTTTCTGTATCTTCTTAACGCACTTCCTGTCATAGACAATACATCTCTATCCTTATAACGAATTTTTCCTCCTGCAACCGGCAATAACCTCAGCAAGGCACGGCATGCTGTTGTTTTCCCGCAGCCCGACTCTCCAACCAAGGCCAAGGTTTTACCTCTGGACAGGGTAAACGACAAACCATTAACCGCTTTGAAAATGTTTCTCTTACGACTCAAAAATCCTTGTTTATGTATAAAATGAACTGATAAATCATCTACTGTGAACACGACCTCTTCTTTTTCAACAGAAGGAACCCAGCTGATTTTATTTTTATCCAGTAATGGCAATTCTTTAATATCAGGATACAAATGACACCTCAATACACGGTGTTCCACTTCTTGTAATTGAGGTTCCTCATGGCGACATCGTTCAAAAGCATAAATACAACGCGTATGGAAACGACAACCTGAAGGCATGGATTCTAAAGAAGGTACCGTACCGGTAATAATAGACAGTTTCTCATTTCTTTTTGCAAATGAAGGTAAGGATGCCAAAAGTTGCTGAACGTAGGGATGACTCACTTTTGAAAAAAAATCGTTTACTGACGCTTGTTCTACTACCTGCCCTGCATACATCACACAAATCCTATCAGCCATAGTTTTAGCCACACCCAAATCATGAGTAATTAATAACAAACTCATATGATGTTTCTTTTGTATTTTTTTTAGTAACGCCAGTATTTGAGCCTGGATAGTCACATCCAAAGCCGTAGTAGGTTCATCAGCAACAAGGATATCTGGCTCACAAGCCAACGCCATGGCAATAACTACACGCTGTTTTTGCCCGCCAGACAATTGATGCGGATATTGATAAACTCTGATTTGCGGTTGAGGCATTTCTACCTCATTCAATAACAATATCACTCGTTCTCTTATTTGATCTTTTGTCAATGACTGATGCCTTTTTAAAACCTCAGCTATCTGCTCTCCAATCGTTAGTACGGGATTTAAAGCAGTCATTGGCTCTTGAAAAATCATCGCAAGCCTGCGCCCCCTTAACTCCCTCATCATTTTCTCAGGTAAGTTTAAGATATCTTCGCCGTGAATATTGATTTGACTGTCAATCCCGTAGACTCCCGCTCTGGGCAGCAATCTCATCATGGCCAATGAAGTTAATGATTTGCCACACCCGGATTCTCCCAATAAAACCAAAGTCTCCCCTGGATTTAGACTAAAACTTAATTTATCCAAAGCAAGAACTGTTTTATCAGGGCTTTTAAAAGCAACTGACAGTTGAGTAATTTCAGCGGTATTTTGCATGGAATTTGCCACAAATAATGATAACTACACTCTAACAAGATAAGGGTGATAGTAGCAATAAAAATACCATACCACTCTGAGCAAAAGAATGTTTATGATAGAATAAGTACAATTAATATTTGAGTGAATACCCATGTCAGAAAACTACACTGCGGAAGCGATTGAAGTCTTAAGTGGTCTTGAGCCTGTTCAACGACGTCCCGGTATGTATACCGACACGACACGTCCTAACCATTTGGCTCAGGAAGTGATTGATAATAGCGTGGATGAAGTCCTTGCAGGATTTGCCAGCCGTATTATTGTTACATTACATGAAGATGGTTCCATTGAAGTCGAGGATGATGGCCGAGGTATGCCCGTCGATTTGCATCCTCAACTAGGCTTAAGTGGTGTCGAGGTTATTATGACCCGACTTCATGCCGGAGGTAAGTTTTCAGATAAAAATTACAGCTTTTCTGGTGGCTTGCATGGTGTTGGTGTGTCCGTGGTAAATGCCCTGTCAGAACGACTTGACGTTACCATAAAGCGCAATGGGATTATTTATCAAATGACCTTTGCTAATGGTGACAAATTATGTGAATTAAATGAGACCGGGGTTACAAAAAAAAGAGATACCGGTACTGTTATACGTTTTTGGCCTAATGGCAAATATTTTGATACCACAAAAATTTCTGTAAAACACCTGACTCACGTATTGAGAGCAAAAGCGGTATTATGTAGTGGCTTGTCCATGACCTTTATCAATAAAATCACCAATGAGGAAATGAACTGGTGTTATGAACAAGGTTTAACTGATTATTTGAGGCAAACCTTGCCTGAGGATTATTTGCCTGAAGAACCTTTTGCCGGCGAATTCAAAAGTGATGAAGCAACCGTTGATTGGGCTTTAGCCTGGTCAGACTCTGCCAATGGCAATTTAAATGAAAGTTATGTGAATTTAATCCCGACAATACAAGGCGGCACGCACGTCAATGGATTACGTTCAGGATTATTTGAAGCCCTGTCTGAATTTTGTGAGCTGAGAAACCTTCTTCCTCGTGGAGTAAAATTGACCGCGGATGATCTATGGGAATCATGCCAATACGTTTTGTCAGTCAAAATGAAAGAGCCACAATTTGCAGGGCAAACCAAAGAGCGATTGAGCTCACGTCAAACCTCAGGACTCGTCAGTAATGTCATAAAAGACGCTTTCGCAATTTGGTTGAACCAGCATCGCAATCAAGGCGAAGCCATAGCAGCCCTGGCAATAGAACGCGCACAGAAACGACTAAAACAAGCCAAACAAGTTGCACGCAAACGCGTCAGCCAGGGACCTGCTTTACCTGGGAAATTAGCCGATTGCTTGCAAACGGATTTAAGTCAAGCAGAACTGTTCCTGGTTGAAGGAGACTCCGCAGGTGGTTCGGCCAAACAAGCCCGTAATAAAGATTATCAGGCCATTTTACCCCTACGTGGAAAAATACTTAACTCATGGGAAGTGGATTCTTCACAAGTGCTGGCTTCCCAGGAAATTCATGATATTTCTGTTGCTATAGGCGTAGACCCTGGCTCCAGTGATCTTGAAGGTCTTCGCTATGGGAAAATATGTATTCTTGCCGATGCAGACTCTGATGGAGCTCATATTGCCACATTAATATGCGCTTTGTTTTTAAAGCACTTCAAACCTCTGGTTAAAGCAGGTCACGTTTTTGTAGCCATGCCCCCTCTCTATCGAATCGATGCAGGAAAGCTGATTCACTATGCCCTGGATGATGAGGAAAAAAATAGAATCGTTCAACATCTCACTCAAACCACAAAATCAAAAGTGAATGTTCAACGATTCAAAGGATTAGGTGAAATGAATCCCATTCAGCTTAGAGAAACCACAATGGATCCCAATACAAGACGTCTGGTACAACTGACTCTTGATGATGAAGAGCAAACGGAAGCCATTATGGATATGATGCTCAACAAAAAACGAGCGGCAGATAGAAAAGTCTGGCTAGAGACAAAAGGAAACCTTGCTGAAATATAAGCCAAGCGTGTGTTGGCAATTGGTAATATAGATAGCCGCATCACTATAGGTCAAGACTACAAATGAATTGGATAGTTTATCTTTTTACTTTACCATTTCAACAAGGGAATAATATTAGAGTAATCATCAGTCCATAAAAACAGATCATCATTTGCCACAAATTTCCAGTTCGTTCCTTTCATTACTTGAAACGCCAAGGATTGATTCGAGGTAAGCAAAGCCCATTCTGAGTTAAATTGCCCCAATTTCTTATCGCCCTTATGCGCTAAAAATAAAGTTATCATATCCAAAGAACGTCCAATTGCATTAATTACCGGGAGCATTTGCAGATGTCTGTTACTTAGATTAACCAAAATAACTCCATTGTCGACAATTTTCCTCTTATATAAGGTGAATGCTTCAAGTGTCATCAGATGGACAGGAATAGCATCTGAATTAAACGCATCCAAAATTAGTAAATTCTGCGAAGCATCTGGCATATTCACCAAGGCCAATCGACCATCCTGTTTAATAATCTCGGCTGATGGAGAACAGTCACGTATGTATGTGAATAATTTATTATTTTTAGCTAAATCAATTACTTGTTGATCAATCTCAATAACCTTTACGGAATCTGTTGCCCGAAATTGGCACAACAGCGTTCCTGCCCCCAATCCCATAATCGTCACAGAAAGCGGATGAAACTCCTTCTTCAGAATATCGACAATCGGGGCTATGGCTCCATAATAGGAGCTTGTTCCATAACTTGATCTTTCCCCATTCATTACTTGCATCCCATGCAGGGTTGATTGGCTTATTAATGCATGCACATCATCCTTTTTGAAGACTTGCTTGACACCGTAAAAATTTCTTTCTTTGAGCAAAATCTGTTTGTCTTGCAACGGAGGAAAATAAAGGAAAACAAATAAAATGAGCATGGATAGTACAAGATTCATTTTATTGCGATGCCAAATCACAATAATTCCAAGCGCCAAAATAGCAAGGATGTGAAAAGTTGTAATACTTTTAAACCAGGGAACGGTAGGAATGAAATAATGCAGAGACAGCAAACCCAAAACAACTAATGGCACCCACCATCCTCGGTTAGTTTTTGGCAGTGGAAGAGCAAATAAACTTAATAAAATGGCTAAAGGGTACTCGTAAACATAATTAAACCAATTTGGCGCTAAAATTCCATTAAATATCCCGGCTAAAACTCCTCCGATGGACAAGCAAAAATAAAACAAAGTGAGTTTGTGTGGTTTAGGTCTTCGTGCAAACAACTGGCCATGACACAGCAAAGCCAAAATAAAAAAACTTAATAAATTAAATAGCACCAATTGCCACACTCTGATTTGACTAACCCCAAAAATGAACCCAAGAATTGTAAAAATCAGAAAAAACAGGCAATTACGAGAAAGCCATTTTTGTGAAATAAGGGGGTTGGCTGTAAAGGTAAAGACAAATGACAAAAGGTAAAGCGCTAAAGGCAAAACCCAAAATAAGGGAGTTGCAGCAACATCAGTAGTGATATATAAAGTAACCCCTAGCATCAAACTACACGGGACAAAACTCAAAAAAATCCAATAGGCTATCTCTTGCCAAGACAAAAAATCCACTTCTTTTTTTTCAGCTAACATGGAGGGTTGGTATTTTGTAAAAAATAAGACCGTCACCAAAAGTAGCAAATAAATACCAAATCCAAAGTTCCAGAAATAAAATTGATGAGTCAAACCAATAAATCGCTCGATAACCCATGGATAAAAAAGTAAGGCACTCAAGCTTCCAAGATTACTGGATATATACAAATAATAAGGGTCTGAAGCTCCTTTGCTTTTTGTCTGGCTATAGGCAAATTGTAATAGAGGAGCAGAAGCCCCAATCACTAACAAAGGTAAACCCAGTTGCATTAACAAATTATTTAGAATCACCCATTCAGGTTGTCCATCGCTCGTGGCAGGATGAAACAGCAATGGAAATGCAGTAAAACTTAAAACAACCACAACCATATGGATTAAACGCCAAATGGCTGGCCTCTTAATCTGGCTTAAAAGCCATACATAGCCATATGCAATAAGCAGAATAAATTGAAAAAAAAGCACACAAACTGTCCACACACCTGGTGTTCCCCCATAAATTGGAAGTATTGTTTTTGCAACCATGGGTTGGATACTGAATAGAAGAATCGAACTTATAAAAAGACTGAGAGGAAATAAAAATCGAAACACAAAGCAATCCTTAGCCAATGGTGCTGCCAAATGAATGAGTCGATCATTTTACGACTACGCTCTCATTCATACAAGAATGAATTATTACTCTGGAAGATAATTTGGAAACTTAATGAATGAGGATGTTTAACAAACACAAATTGTTCCATATTGGCAGCGTATAAAATCCATTTATGGCTTTTGAAGTTTTTTGTAAACATCCCATTACTTGAAGACAGGCACTGATTCCATATCAGCTGATACTTACATGCAAATAGTAAAAATGAATATTTTATTTCTTTTCCTTTGAGGCTGATAACATCCAATGAGCTTTCTCATGAGCAGCAACCCGATCACTTAGTATAGTCACAGTACCTTCGTCTTCATTTTCCTGAGCAATTTTAATTGCCTGATTCAAATCTTTTACTATCATCATATTATCTTTTGCTAACTCACTGACCATCTCATTAGCACTCAATCCGGAATCACCATCTTTAATCGTTTTCAATTGATTAAACTCAGTAAAGGTTGCGGGAGCCTTATGACCCATAATTCGAATGCGTTCTGCAATTTGGTCCACTGCTTCCGCCAGTTCTTTATATTGCATCTCAAATAATTCATGCAAACTTTTAAATTGAGGTCCGGTAACGTGCCAATGGTAATTTTGTGTTTTCAGGTACAACGCATAAGTATCAGCAAGCGCAACTTCCAGCTTTTTAATTACTTTACTCATTATTCTTTCCTTGTTATTTATTCACGTTATTAAGAATAGTTCAAAATAGTTAAAGAACAAAATTGACATCAATAAAAAACCCGCCTTTACAGCGGGTTTTTATTGGATAACCGGGAGAAAATTACATCATTCCGCCCATGCCACCCATTCCGCCCATGCCGCCCATATCTCCGGCACCAACACCTTCGTCTTTCTTAGGCAGGTCAGCAACCATACACTCAGTAGTCAACATCAGGCTAGCTACAGACGCAGCATTTTGCAGAGCCATACGGGTTACTTTGGTTGGATCAAGAATACCCATCTCAACCATATCACCGTATTCACCAGTTGCAGCATTGAAACCGTAGTTGTCTTTATGTTCAGCTACCTTGTTTACTACAACAGAAGCTTCGTATCCTGCGTTAGTAACAATCTGGCGCATTGGAGATTCAATAGCACGACGTAAAATATTGATACCCATATTTTGATCGTCGTTATCGCCTTTCAATGCATCAAGAGCTTTCTGAGCACGAATCAAGGCAACACCACCACCAGCAACAATACCTTCTTCTACTGCAGCGCGAGTAGCATGAAGAGCATCTTCAACACGAGCTTTCTTCTCTTTCATTTCAACTTCTGTAGCAGCGCCAACTTTGATAACAGCAACACCACCAGCTAATTTAGCAACGCGCTCTTGTAATTTTTCTCTATCATAATCAGAAGTGGTTTCTTCCATTTGTGCACGAATTTGAGCAATACGAGCATTAATTTCAGCTGCTTTACCTTCACCATCAATGATAGTAGTGTTTTCTTTGGTAACAACGATTCGCTTAGCACTACCAAGATCTTCCAGAGTAGCACCTTCCAGGCTCTTGCCAATTTCTTCAGAAATAACTTGACCCTTAGTCAAAATAGCAATGTCTTGCAGCATCGCTTTGCGACGATCGCCAAAACCAGGCGCTTTGACAGCACACACTTTTACAATACCGCGCATATTGTTAACTACCAGAGTAGCTAAAGCTTCGCCTTCAACATCTTCTGCAATGATCAATAAAGGACGTCCAGATTTGGCAACACCCTCAAGTACTGACAACATTTCACGAATGCTGGAAACTTTTTTGTCAACCAATAAAATGAATGGATGCTCAAGTTCGCAGCTCATGTTTTGTTGGTTGTTGATGAAGTATGGAGAAATGTAACCGCGATCAAATTGCATACCTTCAACAACAGAAAGCTCATTTTCCAATCCATTACCATCTTCAACGGTAATAACACCCTCTTTACCAACTTTTTCCATTGCTTCAGCAATGATAGCACCAATCGCTTCATCAGAATTAGCAGAAATAGTTCCAACTTGAGCGATAGCCTTGCTGTCTTTGCATGGCTTAGACATAGCTTGTAATTTTTTGGTAACTGCTAATACTGCCTTGTCAATACCGCGTTTGAGATCCATTGGGTTCATTCCAGCAGCAACTGCCTTGTGACCTTCAACAAGAATAGAACGAGCCAATACTGTTGCAGTAGTAGTACCATCACCAGCGGTATCAGAAGTTTTAGAAGCCACTTCTTTAACCATTTGAGCGCCCATGTTCATGAAGCGATGCTCAAACTCAATTTCTTTGGCAACAGACACACCGTCTTTGGTTACAGTAGGAGCGCCATAAGATTTTTCCAATACAACATTACGGCCACGTGGACCCATAGTAACTTGAACTGCATCTGCTAATGCATTGACGCCAGCAAGCATTTGTAGGCGAGCGTCATCACCAAAACGTAATTCTTTAGCCATTATCATTGTCTCCTTTAAACAATTAGATTACTTCTCGATTACACCCATGATGTCGTCTTCGCGCATCACAACTAATTCTTTTCCATCAACTTTAACTTCAGTACCAGAGTACTTGCCAAACAATACCACATCACCTACTTTAACTGCTAAAGCACGAACATCACCGTTTTCTAATACTTTGCCAGCGCCAACTGCAATGATCTCGCCACGCATAGGTTTCTCGGTAGCACTGTCTGGAATAACAATACCACCAGCAGTGGTACGCTCTTCTTCCATACGACGAACAACAACGCGATCGTGTAAAGGACGAATTTTCATACTTTTCTCTCCTGATTAAATTAAACTTTAAATCATTTAAGTATTGCTTTCCTTAGGACAAACAATACCGATGACAGCGATATGGGGACAAGAAACAAACTTTCAAGGGTAAAATCAAAAAAAATTTTGGATTTGGGATTACAGAGTCTACAATAATGTTTATTAGTAACAGTAAAAGATATCGAATGAAAAAATGGCCCTTATTATCCCTATTATTTTTAACTTCCTTTTTTGTTCATGCCGAGCCCTTGCCAGCCGCTGAAGTATTTAAGGTTAATGTAAAAAAAATAGATCCTAATACCTTTGCCATACAATGGGATATCTTGCCCAAGTATTTTTTATATAGCGACCGTATTCAATTAAATTCCGATAATGATGACATAGCACAGCTTGGAACTCTTCGCTTCCCCACCCCCTTAACCAAAACGGATAAACAAGGACGAACCTTTAAGGTTTATCGCAATCAACTCACTCTTCCTGTGGGAGTACTGGGCATTACCCCTGGGGAAACAATAGTCAATTTGCGTTTTCAAGGATGTGCTGATGATGGTTTTTGTTATCCCCCCGAAGTAAAACAAATCAAACTGACAATTGACGATAAACTGGCCCTTTCCCAAGTTGATTTGGAAACATTGAAGGCACCAGAGGAAACCACCCTTGAAAAACCTGAAAAATCGGAACAAGACATTGCTGATATTTTTGCGAATCATAATTGGATAATGATTCTGCTTATATTTTACGGGTTTGGTCTGCTCCTGTCTTTCACGCCTTGTATACTTCCCATGGTTCCTGTCCTTTCAGGTATTATTGTTGGTCATGGAAAAACTGCAACCACGAAAAAAGCGTTTTTCCTGTCATTAAGCTACGTGCTCAGCATGTCCGTCACTTATGCCGTTGTGGGCGCTGTCGTTGCTCTGCTTGGAGCCAATTTACAAATCAGTATGCAGTCACCATGGGCTATCAGTCTGTTCAGTCTGATATTCGTTTTACTGGCCTTGTCCATGTTTGGCTTTTATGAATTCAAACTACCTGATGCGTGGCAAAGCAAAATAGTGGGTTCAAGTCGTGAACAACGAGGCGGGCACTATCTTGGTGCAGCCATCATGGGATGTTTGTCCACTCTCATTCTGTCACCATGCGTCACAGCACCATTAATTGGAGTATTAACCTACATAGCACAAACCGGAAATGTATTACTCGGCAGTGTCACTCTGTTTACCTTAAGCCTCGGCATGGGTACTCCATTACTGTTGATAGGAACTTCTGCTGGTAAATGGCTACCCGAATCAGGAAGCTGGATGAATGCTGTTAAAGCTTTTTTTGGCATATTACTACTTGCTGTCGCTATTTATCTGATGGCACGCATTTTACCAGCAGGTCTGGTCATGGGACTATGGGCTTGTCTCCTGATTTTTTCTGGTATTTACTCAGGCGCTTTAACCAAAGCCAACACAAATCAGGAAAAGCTATGCCAAGGCATTGGGATCATTTTATTAACCTATGGATTGCTAATTCTCATTGGGGCTAGTATGGGATCTTCGAACCCTTTACAGCCTTTAGCCAATTTGCAAGCAGCTCCTACTGCAACCAACGCTTTTGAATCGGCTAGAGCCCAATCTGTTAAAAGTGTTGAACTGGCTATAAAACAAGCGTTTGGAAAACCAGTGATGCTTGATTTTTATGCTGACTGGTGTGCCTCATGTAAAGTGATGGAAAACACCACGTTCAAAGACCCTCGTGTACAAAAAGCATTGAGCCATTTTATCGTTATAAAAGTGGATGTGACTGCCAATAATCAAAATGATAGAGCATTAATGCAGCATTTCCGTGTAGTAGCCCCTCCGACCTTTATCTTTTTTAATGCTCAGGGCGTACAACTCAATAATTTGAAAAAAGTTGGTGAGTTTAACGCCGATGAATTCATGCAAACAATAAAAAACATTGATGCGAACTAAAGGAATCGTTGATACTTTTGTATGAAATCAGTCGACACTTAAACGATTAGGCAGTATAATTAGTTCATTTTTTTTACAGATAGAAGTTTATGAATCATAAAGTAGGATTTGTAAGTTTAGGATGCCCCAAAGCATTGGTCGATTCAGAGCGAATCATTACTCAACTTAAAGCGCAAGGCTATGAGTTAGTCCCCACTTATCAGGATGCTGGAGTCGTTGTAATTAATACGTGCGGCTTCATTGACAGCGCTGTTCAAGAATCACTGGACACGATTAAAGAAGCGATGGCTGAAAACGGGCGAGTGATCGTTACTGGATGTTTAGGAGCTAAAGCGGATGTAATTAAAAATGCCTGTCCTGATGTCCTGCATATCAGTGGCGCACATGCCTACGAAGAAGTAGTCAATGCGGTACACCAACACTTGCCTCCTCCTGCAGACCCATTTACACAACTCATTCCCCCACAGGGAATAAAACTGACACCTCGCCATTATGCTTATTTAAAAATATCAGAGGGATGCAACCAAAAATGTACTTTTTGCATTATCCCTACGATGAGAGGGAAATTGCAAAGTTATCCAATGGCTCAAATTCTTACTGAAGCCAAAAAATTAAAACAAGCCGGAGTTAAAGAATTACTGGTTATCTCACAAGACACCAGTGCTTATGGCGTGGATACACGTTATCAGCAAGTCGAATGGCAAGGAAAAACAGTCAATACCCGTTTTTACGATCTATGCGAACAATTAGGCGAATTAGGAATTTGGGTGAGACTCCATTATGTTTATCCCTATCCCCATGTTGATGATATTGTTCCTCTAATGCGCGATGGCCTGATTTTGCCTTACCTGGACATACCATTACAACATGCCAATTCACGCATATTAAAAGCGATGAAAAGACCCGCAAGTAGTGAAAATACCTTATTGCGGATTGCTTCATGGAGAGAAATTTGCCCTGATATTACATTACGCTCCACATTCATTGTAGGTTTCCCTGGTGAAACAGAAGAGGAGTTTTCCGAATTACTAGCCTTCCTTAAAGAGGCACAATTAGACAGGGTCGGTTGTTTCAAATACTCACCCGTTGAGGGAGCCAAAGCCAATGATTTGGATAATCCTGTTTCTGAAGACATTAAAGAAGAACGTTATCATCGTTTTATGCAAGTGCAAGCAGAAATTAGCCGTAATAAATTAAAAAATAAAATTGGTAGTACTCAAACCGTTTTAATTGATGAGATAAACAACGATCAAATCATAGCTCGAAGTAAAAGCGATGCTCCTGAAATCGATGGTCTGGTTTATTTGCCTAAAATATCCGGGATTACTGTAGGATCTTTCGCTGAAGTTGTTATCACTGACAGCGACGATTATGATTTATATGCTTCTTTAGTCTGAGGAAATTGCATTAAATTAAAATTTTTTATCTCTGAAAAGATGTTTCATCTGTCCGCTTCCTCACGGTCGCGGCTCAGATTATGAATCAACCATTTGTCAATATGATTCTCGATGTATCTTCTATCGCACAAAATGCCTCTTAAATCGCCATGTTGCCAAAGAGATCATTGCAAGGCAATACGCTAGTAGTGGCCATAAATTAGCCCAAATTTCACCAAAATTGTTTCCTTTTAACATAATGCCAAACATAATCTTAAAAAAATGCGTCAATGGTAAAAATAATCCTAAATATTGTGCCCATTCAGGCATTCCAAATATCGGAAAGGTAAACCCGGTTAACAAAATAGAAAAGGCAATGAAAACATTGATCACTTGCACCGCTTCAAATTGGGATGTACAAAAAGTTGCTATAGTTAAACCCAACGATAACTCCGCAATAATATAAGGTAAGGTGCATAAATATAAAAGGAAAGGAGCGCCAATAAACGGAACATGGAATAAATAATAAGACAAGATAAGACCAAAACTTAATTGTAAATAACCAATGATAATATAGGAAAGAATTTCTCCTAATAAAATTTCTGATGGGCGAGTCGGTGATGCTAATAAATATTCAATCGTACCGCCCTGAACATCTCTAAATGCCACAACTACAGTTATCAGCAACATCGTTAACATGAGCACCAAACCGATCATCCCGGGAACCACATAAAATTGAGTCACACGATCCGGATCATATAATCGGTGGTTTATGATTTGAAAATCCGGCCTCTGCAGGGGAATATTTATACCCTTTTGACCAATTTTCTCTAAAAACGATGATTTCAATCCCGCTAAGGCAATGATAGCCCTACCTGAAGCAAGAGCATCGATACTGCCGTCCTCCAATAAAAGAGCCGGTTTTTGGTTTCGGCGAAGTGCTTTGGTAAAATTCGCAGGAATAGTCAATACCAGGAGCGCCTTTCCTGTCTTCAAGAAATGATGGGCTGACTCTGAATCGTTCATTGAAGCCACAAATGAAAAATACCCTGTATTTTGTATCTCTCGAATCAGTTCACGCGTTACATCAGTATTATCAAAATTGATCAAAACTGTGGGAACTTTTTGGGGGTAGGTATTTATGGCATATCCGGCAATACAGACTAAAATCAAAGGTAAGATAGCCATAATCACGATAGTAGCAGGATCACGTTTCATCAATAGGAATTCTTTGCGGATGATAGCCCACAAACGTTGCATTGAAAAATGACTCTTCACTTTGGACTCCCTTCTTTCATAATTTTATAAATGAAAGCGTCTTCTAAAGTAGTATCTGCTTTTTCGATTTCATAATTGTTCAACACGGAAGGATCCAATACTTGATGTATATCATCAACTATTGAGCTGATGCGCATTTCATTACCCTTTTCAATCATTTGAATTGCGGGGTTATTTACTAATATGTCCTTTAATCTGGAGAAATTCTCACCTTTAACAACCCAGGAGTGTATGCCTGTCGATTGAATAATTTCAATAACTGATCCACGTGCTATGATTTCTCCGGCAGACATATAAACCAATTGATGGCATCTTTCTGCCTCATCCATATGCTGTGTGCTGAGTAAAACAGTAACTCCTTTGGATACTATACTTTGTATATGATCCCAAATTAACAAACGCGATTGAGGATCAATACCTGAAGTTGGCTCGTCTAACAAAAGTATACGAGGCTTATGCAATAAAGCAGCGGCCAAAGCAACCCGTTGCTTCCAACCTCCTGATAAAGTAGCAGTAATACGCTTCTGGTTGTCACTTAAGGCCAGTAATTCAATGATTTCCTTCAGTCTCTCTTTCCTGTTTTTTAATTGATATATTCTTGCGATAAAATCCAGATTTTCATAAACAGTCAGATTTTGATAAAGGCAAAAATTCTGTGGCATATAACCAATTTGAGCCTGGATCAACTTGGTTTGTGTCATTAAATCCAGATTAAGACATTTACCTTGGCCTTTATCAGGAACTACTAATCCACTTAATAATCGTAAACTGGTCGTTTTCCCACTACCGTTTGGCCCTAAAAAACCAAAAATTGTTCCTTCCTGGATTTGTAAATTCAAGTTCACTACTGCGTTGATGCCATTAAATGATTTAGCTAATCCGAATACATCGATAATGATTTGCTTTGAGCCCCATTTACTCATAATTGACTTCCACAGGCTGACCTATTTTTAATAAATCCCTTAATCCGTGAGATAGATCCGCCTTGATTTTGTATACTAATTTATAACGATTTTTGTCACTAAAAACAGCATCAGGAGTATATTCAGCCTGATTGGATATAAAGCTTATTTTGCCTGAATATTTTTTTTCATTAAGCAAAATTTGAACTTTTTTACCTAATTTAATTTTGTCCAAATGGCTTTCGGGAACATAAAACAGGATTTTCATTTGAGAGGGCAGAGAAAGACTCGCAATGGGGAAATTAGGAGGTACGTATTCATCCTTTAAGTAATAACGCTCAGTCACAACAGCGTCTGCGGGCGCTTTGATTGAATTTATGCCATCAAGGGTTAAAATTTTATCCTCTTTATGCAATAATTGACCTTCATTAGCATACCATTCTTTTATATATCCACCATCCGGACTTGATACAATAAATAACTGAGACTCAACATAGCTTGTAGTTTGATACGGTGATTTTTCTTTTTTACAACTCTGCAATGTACAACAAACTAATACAACCAGGATTGCGATCCCTATTCTCATACCTCTTATCCTTTTGTCATCAGTATTAGTCATCCTATCGGCAAAGCAATAACGATTGGGATATCCACTAATTGGTAAATCTCTCATCCAGCCAATCAAAAATAACTTGTTGAAACTGGCCATTGGCATCTGCTTCACAATGCATACCTGCCCCCAATTTGGCTTCAAACATCACATAGGTTTTTTCACAACGCAAAGCTTCGTATAGTGTATTCCCACGATTGGATATCCTGTCGCTGGGATTATCACAGACCAGTGTGGGACATGTGATCTCTTGTACCCTATCAACAAAAGTGTAGGCGGATAATGCCTGCAAATAGTCAAAAGAAGAAGTCAAACCGTGTGTATACATTCTTGATTTGAAATAAAATTCTTTCATTGGATTTTCCAAGAACAATTGATAAAAGCAGGCATTAAGTTCTTCAGCTCTTCCTTCTTTTAATAACATCATGAGGTTTGGAGGTAACATTTTATTCAGTGAGCCTGCAATATCCATTTGCCCTAGATCACAGATTAATGCGGCCAATCGTTTTTCACTACAGGCCGCCCTTGGTGCAAGATAACCGCCAAAACTCCTGCCAATGAGTACATAATTGGAAGTCCCTAGTCCATTTTGCTCATCTAGCCAGTCCAAAACCTGAGAAATAACATGTTCGAAATCTGCTCTCATATACAGCTTTTGCCGACGCAAAGCATGCCCTTGTCCCGGACCATCAAAAATCAAAATATGATATCCATGTAAAAGTGCAGCAGGAACGAGAGCATAACTTTCCTCAAAAGTACTATCGTATCCTCCTGGTACTATCAAAGTTGCTTTAGGAGATTGATCGCTGAAAAATAAATAACCACCTAATGTATGATCATCATAAGGTATCCATACTTTTTTAGATGCGGGATGCAAGCGAGACATTGCTCGTTCAAAACAAAATTGCAATTGATCAAAACAAGGAATCACGCGTGGATCATCAGGATTGGCTCGTAAAAAAAACTCGCTTGTCCGGTAATATTCTGTGGCACGCAGGTAAGTATATGCTGCCGTTAAAAAGTGATTAGCCTCCCAACTGGTATTAGCTTTGGTCTTAAGTATATTAGCCATTTCATACCATGCCTTATACCAACTTTCCCCATCCTTATCAGTTATTTTGGACATTGTTGCATAACATTCACCAACATCAGCACACTGCACATAACATTTACCAAGAGTTCTTAAAAACTGTCCGAAAAATTCGTCACTGAAAACTCCTGTTTTTTGATAAGTATCATAATAATTAGCTTGCATAATAGTAAAAAAATTCCCTGAAAATTAAAGAGTAACTGAAAGTAGAATTTATTACTATGTGCCAGAGCATATTACCAGTGGATCTGTATTAGACCTCTTGCCTAACCTGCCTCTTTCATTTTATTGCTGAGTTGCAAACGTTTCTGCGGCGCTCATTTACTGCATGTAAACTTCGCTCCTCAATACATTAGCGCCTTGCCCTAAAACAAAATAATCAGGTTAGGCAAGAGGTCTTATTATGATTTATTTATAGATTGAATTGTCACAACACGCTCTAATACCGATAAAGCTCTTTGCAAAGTGAAGACACTGCGTTTTGCATTTCGTCATCATTAATAACAACTGGTTGTACAATTTTCTGATGCATCAAATAATGAAAATACTGATACGCCTTCTTTAAAGTTATAAATTGAGATTTCGTTAACACATCCGATAAAAATAAATGTTTAAGTTGGCTTAAAGTATTAGTATAACTTGAAAACTTGGGATCCCCATGATTCAATACAAGAAATTGAACCAAAAACTCCAGATCCAATAATCCACCCCGAGCAAGCTTTACCTCATCTGATTCTTGAAATTGATCGATTTTAGCTCTCATGGTTAATACGTCCTGTTGCAATAGCTTACTGTCTCTCTCTAGTATCAAGACTGATTTTTTTAGTTGGGTAAACCGATTTTTGATTCTTGAATTTCCCGATAATATCCTCGCCTTTAACAAAGCTTGATGTTCCCATGTCCAGGCCTGGTTTTTTTGATACTCAACAAAAGCATCAACATGACTGACTAACAAGCCTGCTGCCCCGGAAGGTCTTAAACGCGTATCAACATGATACAAAACCCCCATTTGAGTACGAGTAGTTAGCATATGCAATATTTTTTGAGTTAATCGGGTAACTAACGCTTCTTCAGATGGTTTGGCAGTATGCAAAAAAACCAAATCGAGATCTGAGGCATAACTCATCTCCCGACTGCCCAGTTTTCCATAAGCTATAATGGCAAACCGTGATTGAATTCGAGCCATTTCAGGATGACGATCACATAACTGTTTGCTTGCCATAATTAAAACTTGATTGACAATCACTTGAGCTACATCAGACAGAAATTTTCCTATGCGCACAGCGTCGCATAATCCGTACAATTCCGCCCTGGCAGCGACCATCCAATTCGTTAATTTAAACTGACGCAGTATTTCCTCATGCAACTCCACATCATTAGTATGCTCTAATTTTTCAGCTATTATCTGCTCCAGTTGAGATAATGAATCAGGATGCCAATCCTTTTCCTGATCCAACAAGATTTCCAATAAAAAAGGTTGGCTAACAAACAGGGAAGAAATAAAAGGACTATTCACAAACCAAAATAATAATTCCCTTAGCGCATGGGGATTTTCAGTAAGTAACGCAAGGTAAGCGCTTCTTCCCACAATATTTTCAAGCAAATGAATTACTTGTAATAAAACCTCATCTGTTTTGGAGCAATAAGTCAATTCTGTAAGTAATAAAACCATAAAACGATCAAGGCGAATGCGGGCTCCCTGTGGTAATCTTCTGCAACGTGGCCCATGTCGGAAAGCATGGAGCATTTGGTAACAATGTTGTGCATTTTCATACCCTAAACTAATCAATAAATTCACTGCCATATTACTTTCAACATGACCTTGCCAAAGGCTAAATAATTGATTACTTAACAGTCTCTTTTCGTCTTCATAATCATCGACCTTGCCAAGAATGGAATGAAAGAAATTACTAACGATTCGTTGATATTGTTGTAATTTATTGGAAAATTGTTCCCAGTCAGTAAATCCCATGGCATAAACTATCTGTACTTTTTTTAACTGATCTTCAGGTATGGAATGAGTTTGTTGATCGTTCAAACTCTGCAGAACATTTTCCAATTTTCTCAAAAAAAGATATGCTTGTTTTAAAGCATCGCACCGGGGTAATAACTTTTCCTTTTTTATAACCCTAAGCGCTAACATAGCATTTTGAACTTGCAACTGAGGTAATCTTCCTCCGCGAATTAATTGAATGTTCTGAATAATAAATTCTATCTCCCGAATACCACCCCGGCCTCGTTTAATATCATTCAATAGAGGGTTAAGTTGCACCTCGCGTTCTATCATAGCCTTCATCCCTCGCAAAGACTCAATCACACCAAAGTCCACATACCTCCTGTAAACAAACGGGATGATTAAACGATCAAACCATGGAAATGATTCATTCAAATCTTCAGCAACAACTCGCGCTTTAACCATGGCATAACGTTCCCAATCACGCCCCTGCTCCTGGTAATAGGTTTCCATGGCTGCAAAACTGGAAACCAAAGGGCCACTATCTCCATTGGGTCGTAATCTTAAATCCACTCTAAATACAAAACCATCAGGCGTTACACTCTGTAATAAATGAACAAATGTTTGCACCATCTTGCTAAAATAGTGCTGATTGGCAATCTGCTCCTCACCATCAGTACTACCCACCTCATTGTAGGCAAAAATCAAATCAATATCAGACGAATAATTAAGCTCTCTTCCACCCAGTTTTCCCATGGCGAGAGTATACAATTGTATCTCTCTACCCTCATTGTTTCTGGGTACCCCGTAACGACTCAACAAGGAAGATTCAATATATTTTAAAGTACGCAAGATGATAGAATCTGCAAGATCCGACCAGGATTGCATAACCTCTTCAGTAGAACTCAAACCAGCTATTTCAAGTAATAACAAGCGCAAAAAATGGGTATGACGAAACCGACGCAATTCCTGCATATACTGGGCTTGAGATAATTCCAGACTTATTTGCTGAATTGCATAAAAGTAGTTTTCTCGAGACCATAGGGAACGACAGGAATCACTTTCTAAAAGAGTGATCAATAATTTAATTTGTCTGCAGGCATAATCACTTACAAGTATCAACTTTTCGACACTTTCTCTCAACGGATGGTGCAAAGGAGCAACATATTTTTCAAGCAACCAGGATTTTGTAGAAATCAATGTTTCAATATCACTCTGTTGGGACATAAAATATACTACTCTTAATGTAAAAATCTAACCATATCATAGGATTAATCAATTTATTTTACATTTAATACTTTAAAACTCCTATTGGACGTTATACTCTTATGAAAGACTCTAATAATATTTTAGTGAAGATACCAATGAAATTTATTAAGGGATTATTGTTTTTTTTCATTTTCCTGATTTCACCTCTCCACGCTCAAGACGAGCCTTTAAGAGTAGGTGTAGGAGGCTTTTACCCTCCCTTTATCATGCAAGGAACCAATAATGAACTCTTTGGTTATGATATTGCAACCATGAACGAGCTATGCAAGATAATGAAACGTTCTTGTAATTTTCAAGTCATGAGATTCAGACAATTAATTCCTGCCCTGACTAACAAACAAATTGATGTAGCGATCAGCGCGATGTCTATTACTGCCGAACGTTCAAGCCTGGTTAATTTCAGCATGCCCTATTTATTGAGTTACTCCAGATTTCTTACAAATAATATACACAATACTCATCAACCGTTTAGTTTAATGCTCTTAAAAGGTAAACGAATCGGTGTAGAAGAAAATACGGTCTTTAGTCAGGAGATTAGAAGGATGGGGATAATAGACCCCGTCATAGTAGAGTTTGACAGAACGGAAGAAATGCTTGAGTCATTGAGCGCAAATGAAATAGATTTTGTTTTGATGGACAATCCTGCTGCTTTATACTGGTCTGCCAATTCATCAGGAAGGCTTCTGGTAATTGGCAGTCCTATGCTGATTGGTTATGGTTTGGGAATTGCAGTAAATCGGGAAAACTCTGAATTACTCAAATCGCTAAATGACGCATTGATAAAATACCAGCGCTCGGATAAATACAAAGAAAATTATAACAAGTACATGATGAATTTTTAAGAGTAAAATGTATGGCAATTGCCGCAAAAATTGCTCTTAATCATTCATTACTAGCTGAATAATCACATTAACGCGTAATAGATTAGTACCCTCATGTTTAACTATCATCTAACGGTCGGATTTGGGGAAGAGCCAAAATAATCCTGAAAAAGCACAGCATAGATGGCTATGTGAGCCTTTTGAAGGATTATTTTCGTTCAAGATGAACCAAATACGGCCGTTCCAGTTAGAGGGCTGATCTTTAACTTTTAATGCAGAGTTTGGCCTTGAGTAATGCAGCGACTAATAACCTGCCTTGTAACATAATCACCCTGACTAGCTCCATATAAAGAAGTAAAATGTTTTGCCAAAATAACTACCCAACCGGATAAACGGAAATTCATGCGTTTTTCATTTTGATCAACGACAATCTCGAAAAGACCTAATGAATCACTGTCACGTTCATTAGCATACTCTTCCATTATGACTCGCGCCGTTTGCAAATCTTTATCTCTGGTAGGCCAATTTTGACTCATAAGACACTCCCTAAAAACATGAGCAAGACTGTTATTACTTCTACAACATGGAGGCAATTTTTAAAATTGCAAGTTGCGAAATAAATAAGTATTATCTCATAAAGTGATTAAATACTCAATATTGCGGTTAATTTTTACACTGAATTAAAAAACATTTATGATTTAAAACGCCCATTGAAAATAGCTTTCACCAAGACCATTGCGTTCGAAACGCCTCAAGAGTACATTAATCCGTTAACAGAGCAAGATCATAACAATTTAAATTGATTATGAGCCGTAATACTCTATAAATTTGCACATATTTTTGTCATTATTTACTATGATTTTGCCCTGAGTGTGTCATCAAATCCTTGACATAGTTTTGCATATACTCAATACGACTTCGAATCGGATGAAGATACATCATGCATAAAATCATAAATGGCGCTATGATAGGTATTGGTTTAAGAGCGCCGCATTATACGCAAATATTAGAAGAAAAACCTGATATTGATTGGCTGGAAGTACACACAGAAAATTTCCTGCTCGAGGGAGGACCCTTGTTAGAGCTTCTATTTTCTATCAGTCAACATTATCCACTTAGCTTCCATGGAATTGGGCTCTCTTTAGGGTCTGCAGAGGGAGCCTGTATGGCACATTTAAATCGAATTAAAACTCTCATTGACCGCTTTCAACCTGTTTTACTTTCCGATCATTTGTCCTGGAGTACCGTAGCGAATACTTATTTACCAGATTTATTACCTATTCCCTATAATGAGGAAAGTTTGACCATTATTAGCAATAACATTGATAGAGTACAAAATTGTTTAAAGAGAACCTTATTAATTGAAAATCCCGCTTCTTATTTGGAATATCAGACTTCATCGTATTCAGAGCCAGATTTTTTGGCAGAAATAATCAAGCGTACTGAGGCTAAACTCTTATTGGATATAAATAATATCTATGTTTCCTGTTCAAATCACAATTGGGATCCTTATCAATATATCCAAAAAATTCCACATGAGGCAGTACAAGAAATTCATCTGGCAGGCCATTCTATTGCCTATCAGGACAACGTGAATTTCTTGCGGATAGACACACACAATAATTATGTGTGTCCCGAAGTGTGGGATTTATATCGATATGCAATAAATTACACAGGTCTTGTTCCCACTTTGTTAGAATGGGATACAGAAATCCCCTCGTTAGAGGTTTTATTAAATGAAGCCAGGAAATCTGCCTGTTATGCCTACAATTAAACAAATACAGGAATTTTTTCTAAACACGGTATTAAATCAACAAAATACTGCCATTTTTGCGTACTTTTGCCCTAACGAAATTACTAATGAATTCCGTTTCAACATTTATCGTAATACCATTTTGCAGAATCTGCGTCATTCCCTGGAAATTACTTTTCCAGCCATTTGGAAATTGGTTGGAAAAGAATGTGCGGATGGTTTGGCATTACTCTTTGTCCAGGATAAAAATAATTTGCCAACAACCAATTGTTTAGATGATTGGGGCGAAAAATTTCCTCTGTTTTTAAAAAATAATCCAACCGTTAGTCACCTTCTTTATCTGAAAGATATTGCAGAAATAGAATGGTTAAAACATTTAAGCTATTGTTCGCGGGATTATCTTGTTTTTGATCCCAGAATACTGCAAAACCACTTAAATGAGCGAGTAGAAAAATTGACTTTGCTATTTAATCCTTCCGTATTTTTATATTCATCCCCTTATTATTTAAAGAATATTTTTAATCTGATAGAAAATCCCCAGGAAACAGATTCCATTGATTTTCAACAAATACCAAGTTACGCAGTGATATCTCGTCAAAATGATCAAATAATTACTCATTGGATTACTCAAGACTTGTTTCAATTCTTATGCCATATAAAAGCAGGAACCTCACTTGGGTGCGCCTACGAAAATGCTTTGGAAAATAACTCCGATTTTGATTTGCTCACTGCATTACAATTTTTACTAAAAAATGAATTATTGGAACATTCTTTTATTAATTCTAATCATCACACTAACAATTGTCCTGAATGACAGTGATGATAAGCACACATTATTTTGCCAAAACCACTAAATCCAATGGTTCTCCCACACCACCTACATTTCTTGCATTCAATTCCTTTTTAGGTATCTTGTTCTCATAACCTTGTTTTACCGCTTCTAAAAATGTATCCCGGGTAGTCAAAGCTTGTGTTTTTTCTTCTTTATTATGTTTTTCAAGCTTGGCAGCCAAATTGGCAGCTTCTCCAATTACGGTATATTCCAAACGATTTTCATAACCTATGACACCAACGACTACTTCACCCGAAGCAAGACCGATTCCTACACCAACCACTATCTGTTCTTTTTTACGGCGATTTTCACTCCATACATCTACTGATGCTACAATTTCATCCACAGTCCTTAATGCATCTGCCGCATAAGTAGTTGAAGGGGTCACAGCGCCAAAACTTGCCAAAATACCATCTCCCATGAACTTATCAATGCTGCCATTATTCTTTTGAATAATCGGAACCAGTAAACGTTGGTATTCCGCTAACAGTCCGATTAATTCACTAGGAGACAGTTTCACTGATGCTTTGGTAAATCCTCGCATATCAATGAACATAATCGCTGCTTGACGGAGCTCGCCATAGCCAGCTTGCAATGACTTTTCAGATGTTGTTATCTTTTCGACCACACTTGTATCAAAAAAACGTGATAAATCTTTTGCGGCGCTAGTTTGTTCCACTGCTTGAAAAAGAGTGTGTTTCGCACGCGTCAACACCAAGGCAATGATGGTAGTAACCAGTAAAACAGACAATATGACATCAAATACAGCTCCCAAATAGACACTCCGTGTTGATGCGAATGTCACATAATCCCATGTAATCACATTCATACCCGAACTGGATAAAGTTTGCCAAGCAATAATCCCCCAGCCAAGAGCTGCAGTAAAGCCTGAAAGGATTACCCATCCAGGCTCAAATCGAAGCGCACGCAAAGCAATTAAAATATAAACATAGTTAATATGCGGATTTTTAAGATTAATCGTTGGTGTGGTTTCAAACTGTAAATAATAAGTCCAAATAATAAATAATAACAAAGCCATTTCGGCAACAATAAAAAATCCCAGAAAGATTGGATTTAATTGATTAGTGTAAACAAACCATAATCGTACCAATACCAAAATAGCAAATAGCCACAAACCGAGGGATGAAGATTGCACCGGTGCGCCAGGTGAATAGCCAGCCGAAGAAAAAAAATTAATAATGCTTAATAATATAATGACACCCAACTGCACACCAGCAACCAATAATTCACCAGTATATTGTTGGGCTTCTATCTCTTTCCTGATACGAAGAGGTAACTTAGAGTAACTAGCCACTCCTTCCCCCCACTATGCGTTCACACAATCCTTTAGGTAACATGATAAATGCTTCTGGATCACGATCTACTGTTGATTGCGCAGCACAAGAATGTTGGGAAGTAGCGCAATCGTTTTTCCCTGCTCTTGCCACATTATAACAACGCTCTCTTTTTACTGTGATATCATCTGATGAAAGCCAATCAGTATAGGCGTATATAGAAGCAATAGCAGCTCCTAAAGCAGCTGCTATGACGGCCGTGTTTTGTATCGGACGTTTATTCATATGATTTTCCACTATTTTAGGAATAGCTTCTTATTCTAGGCCAAATAATCTGCAACCACTTCTCCATAAGGTAAGGTCAAATCCGTAATAAAATGTGAAACGGATACAATCTTTTTAATATAAAGATTGGAGATAGGGGCTAATGCATGAGGATGAAGCTCAAGACTACCTGGTCCGGTCCATGCTCCTTTCACTGTAACATCAGTCATATAGGTTTTGGTCAATTGATTAACTAAGGGAGTACCATCAACATTAGGAATGTTCTTAAGCAAAAATACAGGTTTTTTTACTGACTCCAATACTTTTTCCGTATCCAGCGGGCGATGTTTATATCCCATAGTTGCAATGGCAATATCAATACTTCCATACTTAAGAATACCAATGAGCGTGTCTTCTTCAACAAACAATTTGGGTTTGGCCAGTTTCTTTGGAAAACCCCATATTTCCCGACCACCAGCAATTGGGGCGTGGCAATCAAGAAACATTGAAATGGTGAATCCACCCTCTTCTCCTTTATATCTCACCGGAACCACTTGCCCTGACTCGGTGTAATCACCAAATCCTGTTGAATCAGGCATGCGTATAAATTCAAATTTGACTACCGGCTCCAATAACTCCATATCAGGAGGCAGTATAGCTTGCAAAAGCTCTGGATCAGTTTCATAGGCAATAATAAAAAATTCACGATTAATAAATCGATATGGTCCAGCCGGGTAAGTATTTAACCAACGTGGTGCTGGCATATTAAATTCATTATCGATAACACCTTCTAGAGAATTTGCTGAAAGATACTTATCCATTAATCACTCCCTTTGTATTTCCTTATTATATTCAATGAGCCCTATACCTCACTCATCCCGGATTTGTTTTTTTTATTCAATGAATCATCGGTAATCAGCAAATTATTGGCACGAAAAGTGTAATAAGACCAAAGCCAATTTAAAATGACACTTAAACGATTTCGAGAACCAACCAGAAAAAAGACATGGACCCCACCCCAAAACCACCATGCCAGTTCTCCACTGATTTTAAAATGATCAAATTCTGCAACAGCGGCTTTACGACCTACTGTAGCCAAACTACCGTAATGAATATATTTAAATGGTTTATATCTTGAGTTGTTATTATAAACTCTTTTCGTTATGACTTTAGCTACATAAGCACCGCCTTGTTTTGCGGCTGGTGCAATACCTGGTACCGGCTTGCCATTCCAGGCATTCGAAGCAGCCGTATCTCCAATGACAAAAATATTGGAGTACCTGGCGACTGTGAGATCGTCATTCACTTTCACACGACCCGCCGGATCTGCTTCGACTTGAAGCCATTTTGATGCAGGGGAAGCCGCAACTCCTGCGGCCCAAAAAACTGATTTTGAATAAATTCTTTCTTTATTAATAATCACACCATCGTTATCAATTTGCTCAACCATGCTATTCACCAGAACTTTAACCCCCATACTTTCCAAATAGCGTTGTGCTTTTTGCGATATTTGTTCTGAAAAGGTAGGTAAAATCCGTGGTGCTGCCTGAACCAGAATAATATTTGCTGATGCTGGATCAAAATGACGAAACTCTTTTACTATCCCAAAGCGGGCTAGTTCCGCTATGGCACCTGCCAGTTCAACTCCAGTAGGCCCAGCGCCTACAATGACGAAATTTAACAATTGTCTACGTTCTTCATCACTTTCCGCGATCTCGGCCAGTTCAAAAGATTTTATTATACGGCTACGAACAGAGGTTCCATCATTAATTGTTTTTAACCCCGGAGCATAAGGAGCCCAATTGTCTTTGCCAAAATAGCTATGCGTTGCTCCTGTCGCTATCACCAGATAATCATATGGAATTGTGAAATTATCAGCTATGACAAGGCGTTCCTCTTTATTAATATCTGTCACATTACCCAACAATATTTCCGCATTAAATTGTTCTAAAAATATAGAGCGAATTGAAATAGCGATATCGGCAGGTGATAAACTTCCGGTGGCAATCTGGTATAAAAAAGGTTGAAAAAGATGATAATTGTGTCTATCAATCAAGGTGATCTTGACTGGCATATGGCGTAGTGCCTTAGCACAGGCAATCCCTCCAAAACCTGCACCTATAATGACTACTCGAGGTAAACCATCCAGGCTAAATGCCGGTTTTCCAGAAAGCTGGGGATAATGTTTTTTCAAAGTGTGAAAGATCAAATGATCTAATGACAAGATTCCAGGACCCGAAATAAATAAGATAGCCATTACCATCATCCAGTATAAATAAAAACCGGTTACTCCCGGAGTAAAACTCAATAGAACCACTATTAATCCAAGAATTGCAACAACTCGAGTCGCTAAGCCAATCCCCAGAAAAATAGCCATGAATAGTGAAAAATGGTTAAAAACGATGGAAGCTGAACTTAGAGGCAACCATGACATCAACGACTGAAGTTTATCAGGAGAAATTATTTGTATGTGTTGATTAATGAGTAAAAGTGAAATCATTAACCATAGACGTAAAGAAAATAAATACAAGCTTGAAAAAAATTCTCTTGTTTTATCTACAAATGTCACAATCAACATTGCAAACGGCAAAGGACTGCGACTAAACCCATGCTCAAACAAATTATCAAGAGAAAGTGGACCTGGGCCTCGCAACACATAACCCAACATTAATGCAATCCAAAGCAAATTAAGATCGATAGGCTGGTAATAGACTTGAGTCATGACAGCGAATCCAACAATAACTGCCGCCCCGCATCGGGTAAACAAACCCAAAAGCAGGGAAATCCCCCCTACAAACTGTGCCAATATGCCTAACAAAGCTTCCCATTCAGGTGATAGCCATGGAACCGGGTATTCATTTTTAGCTAAATAGACAGCAGTATCCCAGTGGTTGGTTAGAAGTATTGCGGAAACTAATAATTGCTGGGCTATCCATATTCGAAATGCCAAATCAATAACAGGCCATCCAATCCGGCCAAGAAAGTCAACAGTGTCCATAAAAGTGTCGAAACACCTCGCCGTGTTTCTTGAAAACGAACGACTGTTTTGAGGTATCTGTGCCTGATCTTCTTGCTGCATATCAAAATCCCTTTCAAGAAAGTTTTTAAAATATCTTTGTATTTCTAATAACTTTGGATTTAATTATAGCTGCAAATTTCAAATTATGTTGTGGACTATCATTCTGATAATAAAATTATAAATATTCATCCAGATCAATAGTGGTCACTTTTCCAAGATGTTTAAAATTATTCTTCAACCATTCTTCTCCCTTTTTGCGCCCTTCTTCATAAAGATGGCTAATAAAAGACCACTCGGGGTTAAGCTTACTGGCTACTGAGGCGGATTCCATTGATACATCTGCGCGAATGGCATGTAAATAAAGTTTCCTGAGGTTGTTTTTGTATTCATCCTTAATCCAACCACTGTCTATCAATTTGGTAACAAAAGCAATCGCCCGCATTTCCCGCATTAATGAAGAATTAAAACTGATCTCATTCACTCGATTTAGAATTTCGGCTGCAGTATCCGGGACATGCTCTCTATAAATAGGATTGATATGAAGAATTAAAATATCCCTGCACTCGGAATTATAAATCAGAGGGAAAATAGCTGGATTCCCCATATAACCACCATCCCAAAAATAATCCTCGCCAATATTCACTGCCTGAAACATGAAAGGCAGGCAAGCAGAGGCCATAACCGCATCAGCAGAAATTTTCTTATTATCAAATACATTGATTTTACCTGTGCGAACATTAGTAGCTGAGATAAATATTTTAATGCTTTTACAGGATTTAATTTTTTCAAAATCTACAATTTTCTCTAATATTTCCTTAAGTGGGTTAAAGTTTAAGGGATTAAATTGATAGGGAGAAAGAATTTTGGTCATCAAATCAAACATAAAAAAGGACATTGAATTTTCAATCCCTATGCCCAATAGTTCTTCCAAAGGAGTTTTTTTAAGTGGGTTGTATATCTGCCCGGCATCGCTCACCATTTTCCAAAATTGATGCAGAGCTTCTCGAGCCCCCTCCTTTCCACCGGTTGCAAATCCATAGGCAAGTACAGCAGCATTCATAGCACCAGCACTCGTTGCAGAAATGGCATCAAAATTAATACGGCCATCTTCAAGAAGTCTGTCAATAATACCCCACGCAAGAGCTCCATGAGCACCACCTCCTTGTAAAGCAAGATTAATCATTTTGATATCCTTTGCCATGATACAATACTCCTGTTCCTTTTGCTGTGATTTATTAAGTATAAGGCAAAGATGCAAGAAATGTTTTCTATCCTATTTGGAATAAAAACAAACCATGTTAAATATTTTTTCATCTTTGAGAAATAAGTTGATGTCCTGTCACAAATCGAAAAATGGTACTATACTAACTACGTTATTTTATTAGACCTCTTGCCTAACCTGATTAATTTTTTAGAGCAAGAAACAAGCATTTTGAGGAGCTGTGTTTGCATGCAGGAATACAATGAAAGAGCCCGGTTAGGCAAGGGGTTTATTAAATAACATATGGATTAATCACATATAACAAAGGATAGGTATCATGAATAATATTTCTAAAATAACAATGGCTGCCGTGATGGCTGCTGGACTTTCAATGGCTACCATACCTGCTAATGCAGATACTCCAAATGATATGGAAAAATGCCAAGGCGTGGCCAAAGCTGGAAAAAATGATTGTGGTACAGCTCAACATGCCTGTGCTGGCCAATCTAAAACAGATGGTTCAACAACTGACTGGATTTATCTACCCAAAGGTACTTGTGAAAAGCTTGTTAACGGTACAGTTAAAAGCTAATTAGAATGTATTCAAATAATTCTATTAATCAAGCCGCACCTTTTTCTGGATGCTCAGGCATTGGATTGCGGCTTGAGCATATCGACGATATTTTAAAAGAGCATCCCTCTGTCGACTATTTTGAAGTCCTGGCTGATAACTACATGAAACAATCAGGAATTCAATTTAAACAATTGCTCAAAATTGCAGAACTTTATCCAATGAGCTTGCATAGTGTCGGTTTGTCTATTGCCACATCCTCTGAACCTGATTACCAATATTTGCAACAAATAAAAGATTTGGCGCATTGTTTAAACTCCAAGCTAATATCAGATCATTTATGCTGGACCCATGCCAATCAATTTTTTACCCATGAATTGATACCGTTTCCCTATACTGAAGAAACGCTCTCATTCATTATTGAAAAAACAAACCGCGTTCAGGAATACCTAAACCAGCCAATAATGTACGAGAACGTATCAAGGTACGTCACTTATCGACAAAATACATTATCTGAAGCCGAGTTTCTCAATGAGTTAAGCGCTGCTACAGGTTGTGGTATCTTATTGGATATCAATAATTTATACGTGAATTGGTATAATCATGGTGATGACCCGGATAAGTATCTTCATTCGATGAATACCAAAAACGTATGGCAGATGCATCTAGGGGGATTTTCAAAACAAGAAGGATATTTGCTGGATAGCCATAGTGATAAAGTATATCAAGACGTTTGGCAGCTTTATGAAAAGGCTCAAAATCTCTTTGTAAACACGCCAACAGTTATAGAGTGGGATAATGACTTGCCTGATTTTTCACTCCTGTATGAGGAAATGCGTAAAGCAAAAACGATAATAAAACGTGTAGCAGAGAGGGGTATAAATCATTATGCATAATACTCTGCTTGAAACAATTCAAAACGAATGGATAGCACAATTCAGAGAGGAATCCCTATCAAATCCCTTAAACAACAGGCTCGCTCTTTCTAATTTTGATGGTATTAGTGTCTACATGGAAAGCCACCATGCTACTTTATTTAATCATTTGAAATCAACTTTTCCTCTCTGTATGCGTTTGGTCGGGGAAAACTTCTGGTACGCTTTATTGCATCGCTATATCAATAATTGCGAATCCACTCAATATGACATTAATCAGTACGGAGATAGCCTTCCTCAATTTATTGCGAATTTTGAACCTGCTAAAGAGCTGCCTTATTTACAGGAGTTATGCTTTATTGAATGGCATTGGCACACATTAAAACTTGCCTCACCGCCCAAATCTTTTGATTTTGAATCTTTTGCTTGCCTAGACGAGATTAGTTTTCAAGCTTTATGTTTTCATCTGACTCCCAATTTAAAAATACTTCATTCTCAATACCCTATTTACCAAATTTGGGCTATGAACTATTTTCAGCAGGATAAACAAATACAAATATCAGGTTGTCCTGAAAAAGTTGTTATTTATCAGCATAATGATTTACCTTGTATTATGCTAATTAGTGAGGAGGAATATCTTTTTCTGGAACATTTATCCTCTGGAAACCAGAGACCATGGCAAAAAGTGGTAACAGAATTAAGTAAATGGATTCACGAAGAAAAAATTGGTGACATTCTAACTAAGGCTCTTCGTTATCAATGGATTAATCATTTTTCACTGGAGGCTATATGAAAGCACTTATAGCAAAAACCTATCTGCTGGCTGATAAAATTTTTGATTTCCTTGCCCCAATTTTTATCCTTATAACCCGCCTTTATCTCGCACAAGTCTTTTTTCTATCTGGCTTAACCAAAATCAGTAATTGGCAGGCAACTCTCTCTTTATTCCAAAATGAATACATGGTTCCTGTCATGTCGCCTACTTTTGCCGCGTATCTGGGAACAGCTTGTGAACTGGGTTTTCCTGTACTGATTACCTTGGGAATTGGATCCAGACTTGTTTTATTTGGACTTTTTCTATTTAACTTATTTGCAGTTTTCTCTTATCAATTCTTGTGGACACCGGATGGTGCAGTTGGGCTTACCGATCACATGCAATGGGGAATCATGATTTTAATGCTTTTATGCACCGGCCCAGGAAAATTATCAATTGATTATTTAATCAGACGATTTTATTTGAAATTAGATAATTAATTGAATCTTTAAACTCCATAGCACGAAACATCAAGCATTCTATACCATCCTCTCTCTAACGAATCAGAGAGGATGGAATTTTGTTATCTTGATTTGCTCCAGTCCAAATCCAGGATTAAAACAATAAAACTCAATCAGAATCCAAATCGTAATGCTGGAATGTTTACCAAAGTCAGCTTATTATATATAAAAACAAACCATTGAATTACTAAATCATGACATTCCAAATTTTACCCTCTTTACTGTCAGCGGATATGACCCGTTTAGGAGAGGAAGTAGATGCCGTTATGAAAGCCGGCGCTGACTTTATTCATTTTGATGTCATGGATAACCATTATGTACCAAACCTGACCTTTGGCCCCGCTTTCTGTGACGCTTTAATCAAAAAATTTCCAAATTTGCCTATTGATGTACATTTGATGACAACCCCGGTTGATACGCTCATCGAAGCATTTGCCAAGGCAGGGGCAAAACGTATTAGTATTCATCCAGATGCTACCATTCATTTAGACAGGAGTTTGCAATTAATCAATAGCCTTGGATGTGAAGCTGGTTTAGTGTTTAATCCAGCTACCCCAATCGACATACTAACCTGGTGTGCCCATAATCTAAAATTTGTTTTGGTAATGACAGTGAACCCAGGATTTGGAGGTCAAAAACTTATCCCTGAGGTTATACCCAAGCTCTCCAAAATTCGGCAAAACCATCCAAACCTCGATCTTTGTGTTGATGGCGGAGTCACACCTCTAAATATTGCTTCATTAGCACAGGCCGGAGCTAACCAATTTGTTGCAGGTTCTGCTATATTCAATAGCAGTAACTATAGTGAAACCATTAATCTAATGCGTGAACAATTAGCAAGCATTTAAAAGTGCCAAATAATTGCCCTCAAGACTTATTAAGAGGAATTATGAAAAGATTATTAATTTTTTTATGTGGGCTTCTCTGTTCTTTAAACTTGTTTGCTTTATCTGGACAAGCCTACATGGACAGATTTAATCGCTATCTTGCATGGTATGAACAGCTTCCTATCAACCCCTCACCACAATTTTTGGAATTTGTAAAAGAGAGCACACCCCTTGCGAATAAATTGCGCGACAAATGGTTATATGAACTGGCTAGAATAAAGGATTGGGAAAATTATAATAAGTATTATCAACCCACCAACGACATAAACCTCAGATGCTTTGCTCAAATTGCCAAATTTAATTTAGGATTATATAAGGAAGCCATAGCAGGCTCTATTCCGATCTGGTTAACTGGAGAGTCCAGACCCCAAGCGTGCAATACCCTATTTGCTTTGCTGTTAAAGCAAGATAACTTTGATCAAAAATTCATTACGCAACGTATAACACTGGCACTGGACAACCGTAATGTTCATCTGGCTCGTTATCTGTTAAAACAATATAAAACACCTCACGACTTAGAAATAAAAAATTTAACCAGTGTTTACGAAAACCCTTCCAATATCTCCAAATTAAACCCTGGTAAATTAAACGATTACTTTTATCTTTATGGATTAAAAAGGTTAGTATCCATCAACATGGATAAAGCGCTGAAATTATGGCAAGAGAAAAAAACTAAAATCATGCTAAATGAGCAGCAAAAACAAGCTTTTCTTGCGCATTTGGCTTTATATAAGGCCATGAGGAATCATGCTGATGCACAAGAATGGTTTGCCAAAATCAAACCTGAATACTACACCGATGTGTTAGTCGATTGGCAAATACGCTTTGCTCTGAAAAATAACAACTGGAAACAAGTTGAGAAATTAATTAACAATGCGCCAAATAAAGAGATGCCTTGTTGGCAATATTGGTTAGCTCGTTCCCTGGAAGAACAAGGGAAAAAAGCAGAAGCGATTAAAATTTATGAGCCACTGGCTAAAAACAGACATTATTATGGTTTCCTGGCCAGCAAACGTTTGAAAAAAAGGCCCAGCTTTGATAATGAAAAACCCACTACCAACAAAGAGATTCTCAAACCCTATCAGCCTGTCATAGCGCAAGTTAAAAATCTTTACAACTCCAAACAACTACTACAGGCATCAAGGTTATTGAATGATTTTATTAGTGAACTACCCAAAGAAGAAGCAAGTGCTCTAGTCTATTGGATAGCCACCGAACTAAAATGGCACGGAAAATCAGTTTACTTAAGCAATAATGACACCCTCAATAATCAATTGGACTTGAGATTTCCATTAGCCTACAAAGACACAATAAAACTATATGCATCCAAATACGCCATACCACCTGAGCTTGTATATGCTATTATTCGTCAGGAAAGTGGTTTTAGAGAAGATGTAACATCCTCTGCTGGTGCTAAAGGGCTAATGCAAGTCATGCCGCAAACGGCCAGTGCTATTTCCAAAACCAGCAAAATACCCTACTCGGATCATAAACAATTGTTTTTATCCCAAAAGAATATCAATATAGGGATTGCTTACTTACAGCACTTAACCAAACGTTTCAGCAACCATCCTGTTCTTGTGGCTGCCGCTTACAATGCGGGTCCGAGACAAGTAGTCTATTGGCTTAAAAATCATCCGCCAAAAGAAATCGATATCTGGATTGAAACACTCCCCTGGCAAGAAACAAGAAACTATCTAAAAAATGTAATGGCCTTTTATATCGTTTATCAGTACCGTTTAAACCAACAGCCTGATATGAATAGGTTTCTAACACCTTTGTAAGAGATATTTTCATGGTAGTAAACGTAAATCGTTCTATAGCCAGCTCTACGTTTGCGAGCTACGCGTCTGACTTTTGCTAATTTAACGTAATGGACAAGGATTATATAAGAAGCTGTCGATATCCAGAGTCCGTTTGGGCTGAGGAGATGAGTAAGCATCGTCTCGAAGCCTTGGTACGAAACATTAAATTCCATACAAGGCTTCGAGACGGCATAAATGCCTCTTCAGCCCGAACGATTCAAGATAATGACCTACCATATCCATAACTTATTACATTAATTTATTGATAAAGTTCCTGATTTTAGAGCATGCGCGGATGTTTAAGCCGACTTTAAACCTCAAAACTTTCCCAGCCTCCACCAAGCGCTTTATATAGACTGATTAACGCGGTCAATGAAGACACTTCTGAATTGATTTCCTGAGTCTCAGCATTCAGAAGGGCAGCCTCTGATTGCAGTAGCGCCAGATAATCATCTTCACCATATTGAAACCGTTTTTTTGCAAATTGAACCGCTCTTTCATTCGCGATGATTGCAGAATGCAAACTATTGCTTGTATCAAGCGATTGGCTATAACGGACAAGAGCGCTTTGAACCTCTTGCAATGCCTCAAGGATAACTTTTTTGTATTGGATTGCTGCTTGCTGAGCAGCCGCCTTCTTACTCTCAACATTAGCTCTAATCTGACCACCATGAAATATTGGTAAACTGACTTGTGGGCCCATGAGCCAAAATCCACTACTGGATTGAAATAAGGTATCAACAGAGGTACTCTGAAAAGCAAGATTGGAAATAGAAAGATTAAATTGCGGGAAAAAGTCAGCAACTGCTACGCCAATTTCAGCAACAGCAGACGCTAATTGCCTCTCTGTCGCTCTTATGTCTGGGCGCTGGCGCAGAATATCTGAACGTAATCCCAAAGGTACTTTACGGGGTGGTTTGGGTAAGGATTGGGGTTTTGCAATATCTTTGAGAATTGCTTGTGGATCTTTACCTAGCATAACCGCAATTTGATAAGCGTTCGCCTGTATTTGAGCAATATAATTAGGTAAAACAGATTCTGTATTTTTTAACTGGCCTTCTGCCAAAGAGACATCGACTTCACTACTAACTCCTGCCGTATAGCGTTGACGAACAAGAGTTAGCGTTTTTCTTTGCAATTCCACATTTTTTTGCGCAATACCATACAATTGTTGCGCGCCGCGTAATTCTACATAACTTCGTGCGATCTCGGCTATCGTAGATAATAAAATAGTGCGGCGCGATTCATAAGCCTCTTCCAGGCTGGCTTTACTTGCTTGAACCTTTCTTCTTGTTTTACCAAATAAATCCAATTCCCATTGCGCATCAAAACCTAAATTATATATCCATTGATTTCTATCAATAAGCGTGTACGTTGGAGAATCGGCAAAAATACCCTCCAATGTGCCTTTACTGATTTGCAAAGAATTAGTAATTGCCGACCCATTGATCTGCGGGTAAAAATTGGCAATGGATATTTGCTTCATTGCCCGAGCTTGACGGATACGAGCCTCTGCTATTTTGATATCAAGATTATTAGTGGCTGCTTCATTAATATATCGGTCAAGCAGGGGGTCGCGGAATGATTTCCACCAAGTTAAATTAATAGGGGCCCCACTGGAATTTTTTTTCTCCACCTTGCTTGTTGGCCATTTTTCCTGAATTTTAATGTCGGGGCGTTGATAATTAGGGCCGACAGTACAGCCAAATAAAAAAGAAATACTGAATAGTAGCACTAATTTTCTGTCCATACTGTTTCTTACTCCATACGCTGTTTAAAAAACCAGCCCGCAATAAATAATGTAACAGCCGCTACCAATAGAAGTGGCCACGTTGTGATAAAAACCTCTAAAGCCGACATACCTTTTAAGAAAATACCAATTACTGCAATTAAGGTGAATTTTAATGGATTAAACCATGTTAAATCCTGAAGCCACTCCGGCATGTTTTCAACCGGCGAAGCGTAACCAGAAAGCGTCACAACAGGCACCATGTAGATAAATACGCCTAAAATAGCTTGCTGCTGGGTTTTACACATAGAAGAAATGAATAGGCCAACACCCACTGTTGACATAATAAAAATAAATAAAACATAAATCATCAATAATGACGAACCATAAAAAGGAACATCAAATAGCCAAACCGCAGCAATCCACATCAAAAAACCTTCTGCCAACCCAATAATAATGGCAGGAATGGTCTTGCCGATAAGAATTTCATAGGGGGTAAGAGGTGACACTAATAATTGATCAAAAGTCCCCAATTCTCTTTCTCTGGCTACGGATAAAGCGGTAACAACAAGAGAAATCAGCATGGATAATATGCAAATTAATGAAGGAACGGTAAACCAAAGATAAAGTAAATTTTCGTTAAACCAACTACGAGTCACCATCACCGGAGGGGTCTTGATTGAACCACTCGTTTTTTGAATTTCCTGATCATAATTTTCAATAATACTATTTATATAACCATTTACAATTTGCGTTGCGTTGGAACGTCGACCATCCAAAATTAACTGAATATTCGCTTGTGAATGGGATTCAATTTTACGAGAAAAATCTTGGGGGATAGTCATTACAACCATTGCTTCCTGGTTATCAATAATAGGCCTGATATCAGACTGTTTTTGAATAAAAAACACCTTCGAAAAAGTTGGTGAGCCTATAAAGCGTTGAATCACTTCATAACCATGCTTTCCAGAATCCTGATTCAAGATGCCTATAGAAATATTTTTGATTTCCATAGTCGCTGCAAAAGAAAAAATCAATAACTGGAGGAGTGGAGGAGCTATCAATACAATTCGCCCCTTGGGATCTTTAAATAAAGTCAATATTTCCTTAATGACAAGAGCAATAATTCTTGTTGTTGGAGATAATCTTGCCATTAGTCAAGCCTTTTTCTGGTTTTATGCGCGGTAATAAAAAAGAATGCAAATCCAATCAGTGCAATCGCAAAGAGACAACGAACCAAAAGAGTCCAAATGTTACCTGTTAAAAACAAGGTTTGCAGGCTTGTCACAAAATAACGTGCTGCAAACAAATGAGTGAGTAGTTGTATCCATTTTGGCATCGAATTGATTTCAAATATAAACCCGGAAAGAATAAATGAAGGCAAAAAAGCAGACATTAAAGCCAATTGCGAAGCCACAAACTGGTCTTTTGCAAGGGTTGAAATTAATAATCCCTGTCCCAGGGCCGCGACTAAAAAAACAGCTGATACTAATGTCAACGCCAAAAGAGTGCCTTGGAAAGGCACTCCATAATACAATGTTGCAATAATGGTGCATAAAAACATCGAGCCCATCCCTAACACAAAATAGGGGATTAATTTTCCCAAGATGATGTCAACAATAGAAATTGGTGTTGCCATCATCGCCTCCATCGTTCCTCTTTCCCACTCACGAGCTATGACCAATGAGGTGAGCAATGTTCCAATCAAAGTCATAACAATAACAATTGAGCCAGGAATAAGAAAGTTTCTGCTTTTCAGCTCCTGGTTGTACCAATATCTCGGCTCCAGATTAATACCAGACTTAACCGTCAGTTGACCATGTTCATAAGCTTGAGAGCTAATCCAGGTTTGCAAAGCCCCAAGCGCATAATTTTCTGCAAAACCGGCAACTTGCGGATAAGAGCCATCAACTATAGTTTGCAGAGTTGGCTTGGGATTTCCACTCAGGCTATTGGCAGTAAACCGTTGAGGGATATCAATAAAACCACGAATTGCCCCATTAACCAAGCCATGACTAAACTCTTGTCTGTTTGTTGAAATGGATACATCCAAAAATCGGGAACTGCTAAAAGATTGAGAGAGACTAACTGTCGAAGAATCGTAACTTTCTAAAGCCAGGCCAAACTTGACTTGATCAGTGTCCAGGTTAACACCATAACCGAAAATAAAAAGCAAAATTAAAGGCAATACAAAGGCAATTAATATAGTACTGGGATCACGGATAATTTGCAGAGTTTCCTTAATGACCAAAGCCTTTAGAAAGCGAATATTCAACCACTGTTCTCCCTGTGTTAGTGTACTGGCTCTTGCAACTCATCCAATCGGATTAACTCGATAAAAGCGTCTTCTAAAGTAGGATTGGGTAATGTAGAGCTACGTACTTTATCTTTTAAATCATCAGGTGTTCCTGTGGCAATATTTTTCCCCCTGTAAATAAGAGCGATACGATCGCAATATTCCGCTTCATCCATAAAATGAGTGGTTACCATCACAGTCACACCTTTATTCACCATACCATTAATATGTGTCCAAAACTCGCGTCGGGTCAATGGATCTACTCCCGAGGTCGGCTCGTCAAGAAATAACACATCAGGCTCATGCATTACGGCACAAGCCAGGGCGAGACGCTGTTTAAATCCTAATGGAAGCTCGCCCGAATTTTGCTTTAAGTGTTTTTTAAGATCAAAGATTTCAATCATGCTGTTAATCTGTGCGTCCTGCCTTTTTCCGGATAACCCATATAAGCCAGAAAAAAAGCGCATGTTCTGCAACGCATCCAGGTGACTGTATAGTGAAAATTTCTGAGCCATATACCCAATGCGGCTTCTTGCTTCTGAGGATGAAGTTTTCAGATCAAGCCCCATCACAAAAGCTTGTCCTTGAGTAGGTTGCAATAAGCCGCACATCATTTTAAATGTGGTTGATTTACCGGCTCCATTAGGACCTAATAAACCGAAAATTTCACCACGTTTGATTGTAAATTCATTATTCGAAACGGCAGTAAAACTGCCAAAACGTTTGGTTAAGCTCCGAGCCTCGATGATAGGCTTGTCACTATGAGGCTTTTCAGTAATATGCTCGGCTAATAAAGAGCGACCGCTTATTTTAGTTTTCAGACTATCAATAAAAGCGTCTTCAAAACGCGGTTCAACATCTTGAAAGGTAACTCCAGGTTCCCGAGTTATACCATCCAAACTTGGCTTTATTTTTTTATCACTAATGACAATACGAATATTCTTACCTTGAATGACACCATCAATGACTTCAGGAGTATTAAGGGCATTCATTAGAGCTTGGCGACGATTTAACAGGGAAACACCGCAAATTTGAAAAGTCCGGTCTTTGGTTTTTTGCAAAAAATCTCCCGGTTTTCCATGGTATATTGGCTTTCCAGCATTAAGTAAAAGAATTTGATCACACTTTTCCGCCTCATCAAGATAAGCTGTTGACCAAACAACACCCATACCCTTTCCAAGTAGTCCCTGGACCATAGTCCACAACTCCCTTCTGGAGATTGGGTCAACGCCAACACTCGGCTCATCAAGTAATAGGAGCTTAGGTTCACCCATTAAGGCACAAGCCAGTCCTAACTTTTGCTTCATTCCTCCTGAGAGATTGCCTGCCAGACGTTTCTGAAAAGGCTCCAGTGCTGTAAATTTAAGTAATGTTCTAAATTGCTCTTCACGTTTCTCTCCATGCAGATTCCTAAGTTCAGCATAAAGCCTCAAATTTTCTATAATGGTCAAATCTTCGTACAAACCAAATTTTTGCGGCATATAGCCGGTAATCGCATGAATTTTTTCCGAGTCCGTTTGGGTATTCAGATTATCTACTGTAATTGTTCCTTGCGTAGGCATCATCAGGCTGCATATAAGACGCATAAGAGTTGATTTTCCAGCCCCATCCGGTCCAACCAAACCCGTGATTTGCCCCTCAAAAATTGTTGCAGAAACATTATCTAACGCAGGATCAAGGTTTCCGGGAAAATATTTACTGACTCCATTAATACTTACAAGTGGCTTTGAGCTATTCATTACTATGAGTTCGCTTTTAAATGGATTTTCACTGTAACAGGCATTCCTTGCCGTAATCCATTATCAGGTTGATCAATGACTACTCTTATACGATAGACAAGATCAGTTCGCAATTGAGTTGTTTCAACAATTTTTGGCGTGAACTCTGCCTGTGGAGAGATAAAACCAATATGCCCCTTATAGGGTTTTTCTGGATTGGAATCCGTGTAAACCAAGGCGTCCTGTCCCGGATAAACTTTACCTAAAAAAGGTTCATCAATGTAAGTTCTTACCCATACCGGATTATCAATAGCCAGGGTATAAACTGGCTCCGCAACATTAACAATGGCTCCTGGTTCCTGAATTCTGGTGAGTATCGTCCCGTGAGTAGGAGCATGAATTTCTGTATCGTTAAGTGATATTTGAGCTTTCTCAAGATTCGCTTTAGCCACAGAAACTTCGGCGCTACTCGAATCCTTCATCGCAACAGAATCATCAAAAAGCGCTTTTGAAACAGCGCCGTTATCAACCAATTGCTCACGTCTTTTATAAGTTCTGCTTGCATTTTTTTGATTGGCAATCGCTTGTTCCAATTGTGCTTTCGCCATTTCCAGATTAGCTATGAAAGTATCTTTATCAAGCCTGGCGAGTACTTGCCCCTTCTTAACATGAGCTCCTTCATCAACAGCCATAGACAGAATACGTCCTGAGACACGAAAGGATAATGAGACGTCACGTATATCAACATTTCCGTAAAGGGTAAGCCAATTTTGATTTTCTTCTTGTTTGACAAAGCCGTACGCGAACCAAATTGCTGTGATGAAAAAAAGTGCGATGACGATGCTTATTGCTATCGCTTTTTTACTCATATAGTTCTCCATGAATTACTTGGCGTACTAACCCTTTGCCCGCATTATATTTTTTATCAAGAAAGTATAAATAAAAACTCATAATGCCATAATTTACCATTTAAAAATAGTTTTAAGCTAAGGCTCTTTGAGAAAGAAAACCTGGTTAATAAACCGAAGTAGCGAGGTATAAAAACAAAATTCATCCAGAGACACCTCTATACAATCAGAAACGGCAAATTCTTAAGATAAATCACATGATTCTACATGCGCACAACAAATAATTGGGATTTTCAAGATCATTTAAGATTAATTTCTTATCGTTGTTAATAATTAAAGAACAGTAATATTTTTCTCGATTGGCAATGGCATTTTTTAATATGCCCTGTAAAAATATAAAGCGTTGGATTGCGAAATTTAATGAGATGCTTAATAATGATTAAATTATTGATTATAGGAGTGGATATGTCACGCAAATTAGCTAAAACACGAATCCTTGGTTATGGATTAATGATTTGCTTTCTTGCGGGCTGCTTTCATCCTCCTTATAACAATTTTCAACCCGATCGCCGATCTGTTAAAAGAGTTGGAGTAGATACAGGGATTGGAGCTGTAGCTGGCGTAATCGCCAGTGGTACCGCTTCAGGAACGCTTATTGGAGCAGCAGCTGGCGGTACCGTAGGCCTGGTTGCGAGTATCTACAGAGACAGCAAACGCAAAATTATCAGAGATCTGCAAAAACAGGATATTCAGTATGTTGAATATGGGGATACCAGAACATTAATTATTCCTACAGACAAATATTTCATGTTTAGCAGCCCCCGCCTTAATGAAATATGCTATCCTGGCTTAAACAATGTCATCAGGCTGTTAAATTTTTATCCTCAAAGTACGATTTATGTTGCCGGATTTACTGATAATGTCGGATCACGCAGCCATAAGAGAAAACTTTCTCAAGCGCAAGCTGAAACAATGATGACTTTTCTCTGGGCTAATGGTATTGCAGCCAAAAGACTAAAAGCAGAAGGCTATGGAGATAAGAATGCGATTTCTGACAATGCTATTATTCATGGAAGCGCTCAGAACAGAAGAATCGAGATCCAGTGGTTTACAAGTCCTGCTCAACCACCACAACCACAAATGGCTTATGTAAAATAAAGGTTTATTAATGCGTTCAAGATTTATAGGCGGCATCTTATTGATAGTTGGTACCTCCATTGGTGGAGGGATGTTGGCTCTACCAGTAGCTAATGCAGCAACCGGTTTTTGGCAATCTTCTCTGTTTCTTCTGATCTGCTGGGCCTTTATGACCTTTGGTGCCTTTTTCATCCTGGAAGCAAATCTCTATTTGTCCAGAGGAAAACACATGGTTTCCATGGCCAAGGCAACTCTGGGCGATTATGGGTTACTTACTGCCTGGATTAGTTACCTTTTCTTATTGTATACCTTGCTTTCCGCTTACATTTCCGGCGGCGCTGATGTATTGAACAGTCTATTGTCCAAAGTCAATTGGCATCTGAGTGATTGGCAGGCAAGTTCGTTATTTACTTTAATTTTTGGCCTGGTGGTATATGGTGGCATCCATTCCGTCGATGTTGCTAACCGCGCTCTCATGTTCGGTAAATTAGCCGTTTACTGCATACTTGTTATCCTGATTACCCCACACATCGAATTTCACTATTTTCAACATGGTGATTATCGACAAATTGGTGGCGCAATTATGATTTTAATTACTTCCTTTGGTTTTGCTATTATCGTGCCAAATCTGAGAGATTATTTTGATGATGACATTAAGACATTAAAAAAAGTCATTTTTATTGGATCATTAATACCTTTGATATGTTACATAGCCTGGGATGCCGTAATTATTGGTTCGCTCCCTTCAGCAGGCACTAGCGGACTTGAAAGTCTAATGCAAAATCCGCGTACAACCAGCGCGTTAGCCAGTTTGTTGACTGATAAAGTTGAAAATACCACAATCAGCGCCCTCTTTAATTTTTTTACCTCTATTTGTATGTTAACTGCCTTTTTAGGTGTATCACTTTGTTTATTTAGTTTTCTTGCCGATGGCTTAAAATTGCGTGAGCGAGGCCGCCATGGATTTGGTTTATTTGTTTTGACTTTTTTGCCGCCTTTACTCATCGTCATTTATTATCCCGGGGCTTATATTTATGCTTTGCGCTACGCCGGCATATTTTGCATCATATTACTACTATTATTGCCAGCCCTAATGTGTTACTTTGGCAGAAAGCGTTACAAATCGCCCTTTTTGGTTCCCGGGGGTAAAATATCACAGTTCTCAGTGATTATTGTTTCTGTAGCGTTGTTGACACATGAATTTATTACACTTTTTAAATAAATGGATTAATGTTATTACTGGCTTTTTTACTTTTTTAGCAGGTAAAACATTAAAACTTAATAGACAGGATGCATAAATTGAACGTTTAGGCCATTTGAGCTGAGAAAATGGCTAATGTCTGCGATAAGGAAGTTGACTTTTGTTGAGGAACAAAGTATCATTTTGTTCTATATTTGTACTGTTTTTTGGGTTATACTTCGTGATCAATTCAAAATTAATTGGCGGTATATTACTAATAGTAGGCACTTCGATTGGTGGTGGTATGCTTGCACTACCTGTCTCTACAGCCGAGGTGGGATTCGCAAACTCATTATTTTTCCTGGTTTTTTGCTGGTTTGTGATGACCGCAGGAGCTTTGTTAATTCTTGAGGTAAATCTGCGGCTTCCGGCAGGCAGCAATATGATTTCAATGGCGAAATCAACCTTGGGCCTACCAGGCCAGGTGATTGCCTGGATAACGTATCTTCTGCTTCTATACACCTTGCTGGCAGCCTATATTTCAGGTGGAAGCGATGTATTCAGCAGTTTACTGCACAAGGCCCATATTAACTTACCCAATTGGATAACCTCGGTAATATTTACTGCCTTGTTCAGTTTAATTGTATATAGTGGCATACGCTCGGTAGACTACGTTAATCGTGGGCTTATGTTTGGCAAGCTAGGCGTCTATGTTTTATTGGTTATCATTATCAGCCCGCATGTATCAACAGCCGGATTAACAGGTGGATCGGCGAAAGCCTTTACTGGTACTCTCATGATCTTGGTTACCTCTTTTGGATTTGCGTCCATTGTGCCCAGTTTACGTGATTATTTTAAAGATGATATTCGTAGTCTGCGTCGGGTTATTTTGTTTGGCTCGCTTATCCCATTATTCTGCTACATCGTGTGGGATGCTGTGATTATGGGCGTTATATCACGCGAGGGAGAAAATGGTTTATTGTCCTTAATGAACTCGGATCATGCAACCAGTGGTCTCACAGAGGCGCTTAGCCAATCGGTAAGCAGTCAGTGGATCAGTGGTTTTTTTGGTTTTTTCACTTCTATCTGTATGGTTACCGCATTTCTGGGAGTTTCATTAGGATTATTTGATTTTCTTGCTGATGGATTAAAGCTTAAAAAATCTGGCAATCAAGGCAAGTATACCTTGGCTCTCACATTTCTACCCCCATTGGCAGTTGTGTTGTTTAACCCAGGCATCTATCTGCATGCATTAAGTTATGCTGGGGTTTGTTGTGTCATCTTACTGCTGTTATTACCTGCTATCATGGCGTGGAAAGGAAGGCAAACCTGTAGCCAATTGCCATCAGAAACTCATTTGGTTCCCGGAGGAAATACAGCCTTAGTACTTATAGGTTTCATTGCCATTGGCTTGCTCATTATTGCAATAATGTATTAATTTAAAGCCTGGGTATCACTTTAAGCAATATAAATTTGGCAAGCTATAAAACAAAATTAACTAGTTAAAGGATTAATCCTCATCCAAGATGAGGAACCTGTGTTCATTATTCTGTTATTTATCCTGAAAATAAGAGATACTTCATTCTAAAATATTGATTCTATAAGTTATGGCAAAAATCAGACCTTTTCTGAAATGGGCAGGAAGTAAATACAATTGTTTAAATGAAATTATCTCGTCATTGCCAACTGGTCAGCGTTTGATAGAGCCATTTGCCGGTTCCGGTGTGGTTTTTATGAACACCAGCTATTCATCCTACCTACTGGCCGAAAGCAATTCTGACCTGGTTAATATTTACAAAGTTCTGCAAATAAATGGCGAATCCTTTATAAACTATTGTCAACAATATTTTACTCCCGAAGCCAATTGCAAAGAAAAATATTATGAGTTGCGAAGTGAGTTTAATAATTTAATGGATTCAAATCAAAAATCAGCAGTTTTTCTCTATCTTAATCGGCATGGATATAATGGTTTGTGCCGATACAATTCAAAAGGAAAATACAATGTTCCTTTTGGTCTTTACGAAAAACCTTATTTTCCACGCAAGGAAATGATGCTGTTCTATAAAAAATGCTCTTCAGCCCAGTTCATTCACGGGGATTTTAGAAACACTTTTGCTTTAGCTGAACCTGGTGATGTCATTTACTGTGACCCACCCTACGTGCCACTAACCGCAAACAATCAAACATTACCCTATAACCAAAAAATATTTTCTTTAGAAGATCAAATTGAACTGGCCGAATTAGCTCGGGAAACAGCCTCCAAAGGGATTCCTGTCATCATATCGAATCATGACACTGAATTTACACGACATTATTACAAAAAGGCACAGATAAAGAGTTTTTATGTGCCGCGCTGGATAAGCTGCAGAAGTCAGTTACGGCTACCCGTCAAAGAGCTGGTTGCGATATTCAACCACCCATACTGACAAAGGCCAAGGATGACCTTTGCCAAAATTAAGATTAAGAATTACTGGAGTGGTCCTTATCTTTAATAAAGAAAGCCAAAATAGTTACCAAAAGTAATGAAATGGGTAATATTGAAAGTGCGACTTGATAATCATCAACAGTATAGATATGTTCACCTGCCACTATACCGCTATCGCCAAATGTATCCAGTAACTTTCCCACGAGTGGTTGAAAAACAGCACCAGCAAGAGAAATAATCATATTGGTTACCGCAAAAACTGTCCCTGATAATTTGGCACCGCTGCATTCCTTAGCCATAATAAAAACTATAATTTCAGTCGCACTGAAAACGCCATACAAGAATAGCAATATGTTCAAGGTAAGATAGGATAGGCCAGGCCAATACAAAACAAAGCTAATGCATACCAATGATACTATCGCACCAATCACCAAAGGCAATAATCGCCTGCGCGTGATATCAGATATGTACCCAGCCAAAGGAGCCCCTACTGCCCATCCCAGAAAAACAGCAGAAACAGTTTTTGCGGCTTCAACTTTGGTTAAATGATGAGCTTGTTCCAAATAAGTTTTACCCCATAACTCTCCAAATACTGATAATGAAGTATAAAGGCAGGCCCCAACAAATCCAATAAGCCACACTTCATGAGACATAAGTACTTTAAGTACATTATGAAAAAACTCAGGCCAAGGATATTTATTAGGCTGATATCCTTCTGGACCATCTCTAACAACAAAGAATGTCAAGATACATAGTGCAGAACCAATCATAGCAATGTACATTAAAACATGATCCCAACCTATGATCTCGGACCATTCTGTTATTTTGATTTCACCATAAACCAGTCCTAACATACCTAGCGTAGTAATCAAACCAGCAACTAAAGAAAAATAACGACGGGGCAGCCAATGCAAAGCCAGTGATAAAACACCAACAAAAGCGAAGGAAGATCCAAATCCGACCAGAAATCGACCAATACCCACCAGTACAATCGACCAGGTCAAAGTAAACATCCAGGAGCCCAAGGCACAACACAAACAGGCAAAAGTCAAAAGTCGTCTCGGCCCATAACGATCCATTAACATCCCTACGGGCATTTGCATAGGTGAATATGCAAAATAATACAGGGCTGAAATCTGCCCAAAAGTGGTTGCAGAAATATGCCCTAAAGCCGTACTTAACTCCGTTTGCAAAGCCCCCGGAACAATTCTGAGAATAAATTCATAACAGTAAAAAACAGCCCCGATAAAACAAACCAGGACACCATATGAAATTTGTTTTTTAGTAGTCATATTATTTAGGTGCTTTTGCATGAGTTTCTTTTAAAAAGAAAGTTAAAATGGCTGCTATCAATATACCTAATGGAATAATAGATAAGGCAAACTGATAATCATCAACAGTATATAGTTTACTCATGTTATCCACTGCAATGCCAGTAGTATCACTTAAATGAGTTGATAAGCTGAAGTCTAATAAATGTCCTACCAATGGTTGCAAAAACATTGCGCCGAGCATGACTATCATATTAGTCACCGCCATTGCTGTTCCAGCCGCTTCACCAGGGCTCAACTCTCTACCCACGGCAAAAACTATAGCTTGGGCACTATAAAGCAATCCTAGTAAAAACATTAAAGCCTGAATATTGGATTCATTTAACCCGGGCAAATATAAAATCATCATCATGACAATTGCTGCGCCACTAGCACCAATTAGCATTGGGAATTTACGTCGATACAAGCGATCTGAAATATATCCCATTATTGGGGCACCAATAATAAATCCCAAAAACAGTATGGAATTAGCTAATCCTGCCGCTTGGGTAGTTAAACCATGGGCATGGTGTAAATAGGGAATACCCCATAATTCTGCAAAGACCGTAGTAGGCAGGTAAACTAAACAACCATACATTCCATTGACCCATATCTGCCGGCTGGTAATAATAATTCCCAGATCAACTAACCCTTTCTTAAGAGTGGGAACTGTTCCGCTTTGCCTGTGCTGACCCTTCCTATCCTTGATCCCAACCCACAAGACTAAAGTCAATACAATACCGAAAGCTGCGGTCATGTTAAGTGTCTTAACCCAACCCATTTTAACGATGAACAATTCCAGAAAGTTATCGCCCAGCATAGCACCTATAGGGCCTAATGCGGACGTCAGACCAGATATCATAGCCAGTCGGTTTTCAGGTAACCAAAGAGTAGCGATCTTTAACACCCCAACGAAGGCGAAAGCGGAGCCAAATCCAACTAAAAAGCGACCTGTTGCAGCCACCCAGAAAATAGTTGTCCCAGTAAACATATACGTTCCAATAACGCATACCAAACAGGCCATTGTTAACAGTCTCTTCGGCCCATACCTGTCCAATAGAACCCCAACTGGCAATTGCATAGGAACATAAGCTACATAATAAATTGAAGAAAGGAAGCCAAAACCAGACGCCGATAAATTAAAATGAGTCCTCAAAGCGTTTTCCATTACACTTGGTGCAATGCGTAACAAATACTCATAACTATAAAATATTGCCCCCAGCCCACAAAGTAGCCATCCTATCATTGCATAGTTAGTTCGGTTTTCAGTATGCAAAATTATCTCCTTAACAATTAGTCAAGTATTTTTAAATCCAATTTTATTTCCCATTTCTGCATCCCAGCATATCTTATAAGCGCACAAAAGCTCATCCTGCAGTCTTCCAGAAAACCAGCGATGGCTTTCAAAGAATTTTCCAAGATATCCTTTGTTTAAACGCTAATAAGACCTAAACTGCTTACTTCTATAAGGTGAATTTATTACCTTATAAATTTTTAAATTGACTCGCGCCACTCGCTATCGCAGCTTTCGCTACAGCAGCAGGGACCCTCTCTTTAAGGCGAGGATCGATAGGCTTTGGAATAATATAGTCAGGTCCAAAATCCCAATTCACAACTCCTGGGTAATTGTCCTTCACTACCTGAGGAACAGGCTCATGTACCAATTGACGAATAGCTTCAACAGCTGCAATTTGCATGGCCTGGTTAATACATGTGGCACGTACATCTAATGCACCACGAAAAATATAGGGAAAACATAATACATTATTAACTTGATTAGGATAATCACTTCGTCCTGTTGCCATCACCAGATCCTTACGCACACTATGAGCCAATTCGGGTTTGATTTCAGGATCAGGGTTAGATAACGCAAAAATCACTGGATTGGGTGCCATCAAACTTAATAAATGGGCATTCAGCAAATCTGGCCTAGCAACGCCAATGAACACATCAGCATCAATCAAAGCATCTTCAAGTGTACGACAGGAAGTATTTCTGGCAAAAGCAAACTTATAGGGATTTAAATCCTCACGGCCCGAATGAATAACTCCCTTAGTATCCAGAAGAAGCATATTACTTTTTAGAGCCCCTAATGCCACAAGAAGTCGCATAGAAGCAATACCAGCAGCTCCAGCGCCCATGCAGACAATTTTAATGTCGCTTAATTTCTTGTTCTGTAGTTCCAAAGCGTTTAACAAGCCTGCTGCAACTACAATGGCAGTACCATGTTGATCATCATGGAATACAGGAATATTCAACTGCTCGATCAAAGCCTGTTCTATTTCAAAACACTCTGGAGCTTTGATGTCTTCCAGATTTATGCCTCCGAAAGTCGGGGCAATGCGCTTTGCTGTAGCAATAAAAGACTGTGGATCCTCGGCATCGATTTCTATATCAAAGACATCCAGATCGGCAAATCGTTTAAATAATACCGCTTTGCCTTCCATCACAGGCTTACTCGCTAAAGGTCCAAGATTTCCCAAACCTAGCACTGCAGTACCATTGGTCATCACTGCAACCAGATTGCCTTTGCTGGTAAAACGATAAGCATTTTCGGGCGCTTCCGCTATAGCTAAAACTGGCGCAGCGACACCCGGCGTATAGGCCAAAGACAAATCATCTTGAGAATTAGTCGATTTTGTAAGATGAACAGAGAGTTTCCCAGGAACAGGGAACTCATGATAATCCAATGCCCGCTGCTTTATTACTTCATTATCCAAAGTGCATACTCTCTATTTCAGATCACGCGGTGAAAACATCATATTAAAAATTTGAATTTTTAATCCTCTCTTAGAGAAAAGGCACAAAAAATTTGTGCCTTTATTAAAAATTCAAGAATTAAAATATTATTCTTTTGATTTGGCTTGTCCAGTACGCATATTATACCTGTCACGGAATTTCTGAACACGGCCACCAGTATCAACCAACTTTTGTTTGCCTGTATAAAAAGGATGGCACATTGAACAGACTTCTATGTTCAAATCTTTACACAAAGTAGAACGAGTTTCAAATACTTCACCACAGCTGCATGTTACTTTAACTGTTTGATAATCAGGATGAACTGATGCTTTCATAATACCACTCTCTTTTAGTTTCAAATAAGTATCGCCACCTGGACTCTATTGCCAAGCACCATACTCTACACAAATCAGTCAAAACAATAGCAGAAATGATCTCATAAAGCAATTTTTTCTCAAACAGCTCAGACATTTATAATTCTAACTCAACCCAAACCGGTGCATGATCTGAAGGCCTCTCTACTTTTCTTGGCTCTTTATCAATTTTGGATTGTCGACATAAAGCATTTAATTCATGGCTCAATAACACATGATCAATGCGCAAACCACGATTACGTCGAAATGCTGCGGCTCTATAATCCCACCAGCTAAACGCCTTTTCTTCCTGAGCAAAATTACGGAAACTGTCATGAAAACCCAAATCAAGTATCTTCATGAATGCTTGTCTTTCAGCAGGACTAACCAAAACACACCCCTCCCACTCGACTGGATCATGGACATCCCGGTTTTCAGGCGCAATATTAAAATCACCCACAACTGCTACTTTGGAATAAATGCTTAACTGATGTTGAATAAAACAAGTTACTTTCTTTAACCAATCCAGTTTATATTGGTACTTGTCTGAGGTCAGTTCTCCTCCATTAGGGACATAGAGGTTAATCAATCTTATTCCTTTTACCGTAGCAGCGAGGATACGCCGCTGAGGATCTTCCAGTTCTGGAATATCCGTTTGAATATCTGTCAGAGGATGTCGACTAACAATAGCCACCCCATTATAAGTTTTCTGACCTGAAAAAATGACTTGATATCCTTTGTCTGTGAATGAAGCAGCTGGAAAATTCTCATCAGTCAACTTAGTCTCTTGCATGGCAAGCACATCAACTTGTGAAGACTCAAGCCATTGCAAAACCTGTTCCAGACGGACTTTTAATGAATTAACATTCCAGCTAGCGAGTTTAAACACACCAGTCTCCCTTGTATTCAATCATTAAAGGGGCATGATCCGAAAAACGTGCTTCGCGAAAAATTCGGCTGTCCGCGACATATTCCGTCAGACCAGGCGTAATCACCTGATAATCAATCCGCCACCCGACATTCTTTTCCCAGGCTCTAGCTCGATAAGACCACCAGGTATATTGCTCTTCTTCCTGATTATGTACCCTAAAGGCGTCTACAAACCCCATAGTACCAAACAACTCATCCATCCAGGCACGCTCTTCGGGTAAAAATCCCGAGTTTTTCTGATTTCCCCGCCAATTTTTTAAATCTATCTTTTTATGGGCAATATTGTAATCACCACAAATAATTAATTCTCGGCCTTCATTTTTTAAATTCATCAAGTGTCTGGCAAATTGCTCCAGAAAATCATATTTCACTTCTTGTCGATCCTCACCACTTGTTCCAGAAGGCAAATAAAGTGAAACCACACTTAATTTAGGGTAATCAAATTGGATATAACGCCCCTCTTTATCACAATAATCAAACCCTAGCCCCTTCACAATACGCACAGGTTTATATTTGGAATAAATGGCTACCCCACTGTAACCTTTCTTTTCGGCATCAAAATAATCACAAAAATAATCCCGTGGGAAATAGAGTTCTTCCGGAATTAATTGCTCGACTTGTGATTTCGTTTCTTGAATACAAACAAAATCGGCATCCAGCCCCGCAAGCCAATCATAAAACCCATTACGAGCAGAAGAGCGTATACCATTGGCGTTAAAACTAATTACTTTCATTACTTAGGGTACTCCGCTGTCATTACTGAACGGTTAAATATTAATTTTACCAAATTTAGGATTCTTCTAAACATCTGACAATACTCTCAAGTGCATCCCCTGTTCTCAATAACACGTCATCATTCCAAAACCGCAAAACCTTATAGCCCAATGAACTAAAATAGGCACTCCTGTCTTGATCATACTCTATATTTAAAAGATGTTGCCCACCATCCAATTCAACAATCAGTTTTCTCTGAATACAAACAAAATCGACAATATAATTTCCAATAGGAACTTGTCTTTTAAATTTATATCCTTTTAATCGATGCGCTCTTAGACAGTACCATAAACATTTTTCAGCATCAGTGCTCCTTTGTCGGAGAGATTTTGCTTGTTTCAATAATTTAGCATCAGTTGGAACCACTTATTTCCCTCTCCCCACCCCTCTCCCGCGAATCATAACCTAATTTTTTATACAATTTCTTTCGCGGGAGAGGGAGTTTTTGTTTAAATATCAGTATCAATCAACTCACATAACCATCAACTTTAAGAAAGCTTTAGTTTCATTAAGGATCCCCTCGCCCCTTTGGGGAGAGGGGAAATAAACAGCCAAACCCTCTCAAACCTTCAGTCTCATTGCTACACGTCCCAGTCTTTCCCCCAAAGCCTTAGCCAACGTGATCTCATCTTGACTTATTGGATTATCGTTATCAGCACCAGCCACATGAGTTACTCCATAAGGCGTGCCACCAGACTTCGTACTGGTTAGGGTAGCTTCAGTATAGGGAACACCCAATAAAATCATGCCATGATGTAACAAAGGAATCATCATGGAGATCAAAGTCGTCTCCTGTCCACCGTGCATACTTGCCGAAGAGGAAAACACACAAGCCGGTTTGTTTACCAAATCCCCTCCCAGCCACAAAGAAGTAGTTCCATCCCAAAAATACTTCATGGGAGCAGCCATATTACCAAAGCGAGTCGGGCTACCTAAAGCCAGACCATGACAATGACGCAAATCATCCAAAGAAACATAAATTGCACCAGAGTCAGGAACAGGTTTATCCACTGCTTCACAGGTGGTAGAAACAGGAGGCACGGTACGTAACCTGGCTTCAATCCCAGACACACTTTCCACTCCACGAGCGATATATTGTGCTAATTGTGCCGTTGCTCCAGTGCGGGAATAGTATAAAACCAAGACATAAGGATTAGACATAATACTGCTCCATAGCGCTTCTTGCCTTTTTTATCATGTTAACAACGCGAAATAAATTTCAAGGCTTATTATTGAATGAACGTATGAGTATATAGCAGCGAGAAAAATGGCGCGAGGATATTTTCCACTTTATAAACATTGGTGAACTTCCTATTCACCAATGCAATGAGCTCATCTTACTGTTCTACTATCAAGTTTCCATTAGCGATCATTTGATTCACAATATCATGCGAATTGTTGGTAGCAAAAACAGCTGTTAAATCGACGTCTTCTAATATAATAGTTTGCGCTGGAGCATCAAAGTTTCCATTGCCATTAGGATCTACTTTAATGGCTGTGTCACCCTCTTCTGTGGTAGAAACATTCAAATAATTATCCAAACTATTGGTTTCCAGATCCGCGTCGGATAGCAAATCACTTAAATTAAGGACGCTGGCATCTGATGATTGATCAACAGGATTGGCCTTGAAGTCAGTAATGGTATCCACACCACCATCTTCATCGCCACTTAACCAGAAAAACGTATCAACACCGCCGCCACCTGTCATCATATCATTTCCTTGGCCGCCTCTTATAAAATCATTTCCGGTAGTACCATGCAGCACATCATTGCCATTACCACCATTTAATTCGGGGTTATTAGCCAGCATGGTAAGGCTATGATCATCAAGCAACAAATCTTGAACAACGTCGTCATGCATTGTAGTCTCTTCAGCCTGAGCCTCTGTTGGCTGTTGTTCTTCTTGTGTTTCCTGAGCCATTTGAGCTTGTTGATTATAATAGTTCACAGGAATATTATGTTCATCCATAAAATCAGTGATCACGGTATTAACTTCTTGCGCTAATTCATCATTAACCTCTGATTTTGCTGAAGAATCATCAACATTATGTTCTGTTTGCAATGAAGCCTGATGAGATGTGTCTGTAACATTGTTATCTTCCCAATTCACAACCACAGCGGAAAGCTTATCTTCAAAGGAATTGAGTTGTTCATCCGTAATATCTCCATCAGCATAAGCATTAAGAACGGCACTCATATTTTTAAGAGCATCTAATGGTAAATATCCTATCAATGCCATTTCAATAGCTTGGGCATATATACCTTGAGTCACATGCTGTATCTTACTGATGGCAGTCAGAGCATCTTCACCAGGCGCAAGAGTCAAAATACTGCTCTCTAACGCTTTCTGGCTGGTCGCCATATAATCAATGATATCCGATGTAACCTGAGCATCTAATCCCAGATGATGTGAGATAGACTGTAAGAAACCCCGATCGCTAAAATCAGCGACTATCCCTTCCGGAAGATCAAGTAATGCTTTACTAATGGCCTCAAAGACAGCGAATGAAACATGGCTTTCATCAGTTGAATAGTGTATTGCGGCTATTTCAGCAAACTGAATGGCAGCAGTCATTACACCTGCGTTTTGAGCCAAGACTTCACCACTGCCAGTAATGGGATTGAAACTGATAATTTGTGTTCCCTCAGGCAGTCCCAAGCGCACAACCAAAGCAGCATTAGCTGTCTCATAATCCATACCAGCTTCTAACTGCGCTTGCAAGAGGCTTGTCAGTGGTGATATGACTGCTGAACCTACTGGCCCGTAAAGATTAATTTCATAGCTAAGACCTGTATCTATATCAAAACCACCCGTTTGAACAGCACGAGCCTCGCCTATAACATACTGACCATCACCGTTGACATCGAATTTAGAGAGATCAACGAACCATTCCACATGACCATATTGATTGGTGATACCCAGTCTTTCCCCTTCATCTTCCTGATTATTGGCATTCAAATCCAGATACAAAACAGCGCCAACGATTGTTCCATCAATAGTAGCTGTTCCACCGCTTATAACCACGCCGTTCAAATGAGTCTTTCCAGAGTCATTTAAAACTGCGCCATTGGACAATGTCACCTTAAAGTGTTCTGTAGCAGCATCAGAATAATTAACCGTAATGGTATAAGTGTTAGAGACAGGGGTAGATACACTGACACCAGTAATGTTATTACCGTTAATAACAATCTTATCAATATTCACTTCAAAGTCTGTAATAGTGTCGATCGGAGCTGCGCCTGCACTGGCGCCTCCTTGTCCTTTCACAAGTATGAATTGATCAGCGCCTGAGCCACCGGTGAGCGTATCATTGCCTGTTCCACCCACAATGACATCATCACCAGAACCAGCGTCAATGATATCATTGCCTTCCTGCCCGTATATTCTGTCATCTCCTTGACCTCCGCTAATGGTGTCATGTCCACCAGAACGTTTACTACCACTAGAAAGTACTGTTTCTCTACCAAGTTCATCAGCATGATTTTTTATATAATCTAAAGTATCTTGCCTACTCCATCCATGATTAGCTTCCAACTCTTCAAATACTGCCCATCCTGATCCTTTAGGTAAATCAAGACCTTCATCTTCAGCCAGTTTATCAGTGAATAACGCATCCCCAAAGATTAAATCATTTTCCTCATTAGCTTGAATGGTATCACTACCCGCTGCAAGCAAAACATTAAATGGATTTAATTCATCCAGTATATCTTGTAACACTTCAGGAGAGTCAGCAACATAAGGTTGGCCTGTACTATCTATTTCTTGTAAATAAACGCTAAAATTATCCGCTATGGAAACCGCACGCAAAGGACCATACGCTTGCAAAGCGTCTACTTCATTGAAAGTATCTGCAACACTTTTGACCAGGTCATTTGGAAGAGTCTGTGGAATCTCAAAATCGCCATCGCCATCTGTGTCAACATAATAATTTTGCTGACCATCTAAATCTCTATCATGAGATTCTCCAAGATGATTGAATCGATCCCATGTTGCTTCATTTCCAGCATGTTCACCAAACAGATTTTCCCAGAGAACTTCCTCTGTTTGGCTTCCATTTCCATAGACACGAGCAATATTCGTATATTCAGTACTATTCCCATCCATATAAAAAGTAGGGGCGCCATCAGTAAAAAATAGAGTTTGTTGCACATCTACTGTCCCAGACTGACTATTATACCATTGTATGGTTTGCCCCAAAGCAGCCTCATAGTTTGTTCCAGCTAATAAACCTTGTTGTATCTGTAATCCAGATATAAAGTCTAAAGCCTGTTGCAATTCTCCACCAGTAATTTCAAAAGTGCCTGTACCATTAACTACTGATGCAAATTTGACTAAATGAACTGTAATACTGGCATTAGGCGTATTACTTAACTCTGTCAATATATCAGTCATTGTTTGTTTTAGCACTTCTAAACGAGTTGTTCCTCCGAAATTTTGACCCATACTACCTGATTCATCCAAGATAAATGCAATTCGAGCAGTAGTACCTATAATCTCTACACCGCCAACATCACCAACCAAAATGTCTGCACCACCAGAACCATCGACAACACCAGTGTCACCTCCTACGCGGTGAAGAATATTAGAGCTGGAAGTATCATCGACATTTTCTCCGACCTTAAATACTGAAGGAGCCAGATTAATTTCTATTGAAGAAGTTATTTTATCACCATCTGAGTCTGTCAATGAGAGACCCATATTAATATTGATTTCAGAAGGAGTCGTTTTAATTGTATTGTATGAGAATAAACCAATATCAAATGTTTCACCATTTAAACTGGAGTTTGAAACTCCATGAGCTCCCGAACGTGCGTTTTCTATCTCTACGCGATCATATCCATTAGCTGATCTAAGTGTTATCGTATCATTTAAATTTAAGCCGCTAATTAAATACCCACCACTAGCATTAACCGCAGTTGGAGTAACCGGCACACCATTCACTAAAATTTGTGTGAGCGCTACTTGCGGATCATCTCTCAATGCATCTTGATGCGCTAAATTATTTGCAGAACTAACTGTATTGTTAGTTGGATCATCATCATCCGCATTATAAGCACGAACCCATACTTCTATTGATCCTGCCGGAGGATTTCCTGTAACCTGAACAATTTTAAAACTAAAGTTATTAACGGTATAATGATCATCGTATTCATAAGTCATATTGGAGGTTGTGCCATTAGTAGAGGCATTCCTGACAAAATCAAGGCGCAAATTCTCGCGATCATTCATATTTTGATTATTGACGCCTATACCTTGAGTACTTGTATTAACAGTAGCATCAGTAAAGCTGCCATTATCGTTTCGTATGTAAGCAGAAAATAATATATCTTCTCCGGGGGCACTAGCATTCTCAAGATATATGAACTCTCTACTAGTTGCATTAACCCCATTAAAATTTGTAATGCTCACATTCGTTGATGTACTAATAGGCTGGAAGATTTCAAATTTATAGGTGTCATTACTTGCGTTATAGTTCATATCCGGCTGCAAAGTAGTCCTAAACACAATTGTGGAACCCACGTCACCAGGCCCACCATTAATCCAGCCTTCAACCACATTATTACCACTCACGTAATAGTGAATGGCAGACCCTCCAGAGGTTAAAGTCTGATTAGGAACACCATCAACTGTCCCTGTAACAAGTTGCCCGTTAGTGATACCTGAAAAAGCAATTGTACCTGGTTGATCAGCACCGACGTTATTATCAATATTGGCATCAAAATCCAGATCAAATGTTCTTACAATACCAGCTTGATTCGTTACAAAACCTTCTTCCGGTGTAAATGCTTTAGGCATATCATCATCAATCGTTACTTTTAGAGTTCCAATTGCAGTATCCCCATCGCCATCAATAACCCGGTAATTAAGATTTACAAATGGATCAACCAATCCTTCGGTATTATCTGCAACAGCATGATGATTAATAGCAGCCAATAGCGTAAACGTGTAAGCTCCAGTATTCGGATTTACAACTATCTTAAACACATCATCAATACCGAGAGCACCACCCGTTTTATACGCTGTCAATGTATTAGTTCCGGAATTCCAGTTATAGGTAATATTGGTATTACCTATAACAGCTGTTGTACCATGCATGCCTTGGAAATCAATACTACCAGCACCATCAGCACCAAAATTAACAGGCAATGTACCAGTTAAATTGCTTTGAGCAGCATCTCCTGAAGCTGTATCATTATTACCTCTCGGCAAGTTGTCCTCATCAGCTACTACGCTTATGGCACCAGCAATCGGCGTGTCGTCGTCTACTGTAACCACAAGCCCATCGGCCGCAGCCACTACCGTATCCCCGTCGCTGTCCGTTGCCCTAATGACAGAGCCTAAATTAATGAGAATGTCGTTTTCATCTGCCCCAGCAGGGTGATCGAGCTTCGCCAGCAAGGTGAACGTGTAATTGCCGTTGGCGTTGAGCGTGAAAGTAAAGACCTGCGTGCTGCCCGCAGACGCCGTCAGCGTATTACCAGACACCGCATAAGTCAGAGCCACACCGCCGGAGCTTAAAACCGGCAAGCCGCTGGTGTTGGGGTTTAAAGAATAGCTCAGTGGGGCATCCGCGCCACTTTGGAATAAAGCAGCCACATTGCCTGAAGCCGCTACCGCCTGACCGGCCACATCACCAACCCCACCGGCAAGGCCGCCGGCTAAGCCGTCTTCATCCACCACACCGGTCAGTTTCGTTGCACTCGCAATCGGCGTGTCGTCGTCTACTGTAACCACAAGCCCATCGGCCGCAGCCACTACCGTGTCCCCGTCGCTGTCCGTTGCCCTAATGACAGAGCCTAAATTAATGAGAATGTCGTTTTCATCTGCCCCAGCAGGGTGATCGAGCTTCGCCAGCAAGGTGAACGTGTAGTTGCCGTTGGCGTTGAGCGTAAAGGTAAAGACTGGCGTGCTGCCTGCAGACGCCGTCAGCGTATTACCAGACACCGCATAAGTCAGAGCCACACCGCCGGAGCTTAAAGCCGGCAAGCCGCTGGTGTTGGGGTTTAAAGAATAGCTCAGTGGGGCATCCGCGCCACTTTGGAATAAAGCAGCCACATTGCCTGAAGCCGCTACCGCCTGACCGGCCACATCACCAACCCCACCGGCAAGGCCACCGGCTAAGCCGTCTTCATCCACCACACCGGTCAGTTTCGTTGCACTCGCAATCGGCGTGTCGTCGTCCACCGTAACCACAAGCCCATCGGCCGCAGCCACTACCGTGTCCCCGTCGCTGTCTGTTGCCCTAATGACAGAGCCTAAATTAATGAGAATGTCGTTTTCATCTGCCCCAGCAGGGTGATCGAGCTTCGCCAGCAAGGTGAACGTGTAATTGCCGTTGGCGTTGAGCGTGAAGGTAAAGACTGGCGTGCTGCCTGCAGACGCCGTCAGCGTATTACCAGACACCGCATAAGTCAGAGCCACACCGCCGGAGCTTAAAGCCGGCAAGCCGCTGGTGTTGGGGTTTAAAGAATAGCTCAGCGGGGCATCCGCGCCACTTTGGAATAAGGCAGCCACATTGCCTGAAGCCGCTACCGCCTGACCGGCCACATCGCCTGTGCCACCGGCAAGGCCACCGGCTAAGCCGTCTTCATCCACCACACCGGTCAGTTTCGTTGCACTCGCAACCGGCGTGTCGTCGTCCACTGTAACCACAAGCCCATCGGCCGCAGCCACTACCGTATCCCCGTCGCTGTCCGTTGCCCTAATGACAGAGCCTAAATTAATGAGAATGTCGTTTTCATCTGCCCCAGCAGGGTGATCGAGCTTCGCCAGCAAGGTGAACGTGTAATTGCCGTTGCTGCCCAGAGTAAAAGTAAAGACGTCGGTGCCATTCGCAGACGCCGTCAGCGTATTGCCGGACACCGCGTAAGTCAGAGCCACACCGCCGGAGCTTAAAGCCGGCAAGCCGCTGGTGTTGGGGTTTAAAGAATAGCTCAGCGGGGCATCCGCGCCACTTTGGAATAAGGCAGCCACATTGCCTGAAGCCGCTACCGCCTGACCGGCCACATCACCAACCCCACCGGCAAGGCCACCGGCTAAGCCGTCTTCATCCACCACACCGGTCAGTTTCGTTGCACTCGCAATCGGCGTGTCGTCGTCCACTGTAACCACAAGCCCATCGGCCGCAGCCACTACCGTATCCCCGTCGCTGTCTGTTGCCCTAATGACAGAGCCTAAATTAATGAGAATGTCGTTTTCATCTGCCCCAGCAGGGTGATCGAGCTTCGCCAGCAAGGTGAACGTGTAATTGCCGTTGCTGCCCAGAGTAAAAGTAAAGACGTCGGTGCCATTCGCAGACGCCGTCAGCGTATTGCCGGACACCGCGTAAGTCAGAGCCACACCACCGGAACTTAAAGCCGGCAAGCCGCTGGTGTTGGGGTTTAAAGAATAGCTCAGCGGGGCATCCGCGCCACTTTGGAATAAGGCAGCCACATTGCCTGAAGCCGCTACCGCCTGACCGGCCACATCACCAACCCCACCGGCAAGGCCACCGGCTAAGCCGTCTTCATCCACCACACCGGTCAGTTTGTTCGTGCTCGCAATCGGCGTGTCGTCGTCCACCGTAACCACAAGCCCATCGGCCGCAGCCACTACCGTGTCCCCGTCGCTGTCTGTTGCCCTAATGACAGAGCCTAAATTAATGAGAATGTCGTTTTCATCTGCCCCAGCAGGGTGATCGAGCTTCGCCAGCAAGGTGAACGTGTAATTGCCGTTGCTGCCCAGAGTAAAAGTAAAGACGTCAGTGCCATTCGCAGACGCCGTCAGCGTATTGCCGGACACCGCGTAAGTCAGAGCCACACCACCGGAACTTAAAGCCGGCAAGCCGCTGGTGTTGGGGTTTAAAGAATAGCTCAGCGGGGCATCCGCGCCACTTTGGAATAAGGCAGCCACATTGCCTGAAGCCGCTACCGCCTGACCGGCCACATCGCCTGTGCCACCGGCAAGGCCACCGGCTAAGCCGTCTTCATCCACCACGCCAGTCAGTTTCGTTGCACTCGCAATCGGCGTGTCGTCGTCCACTGTAACCACAAGCCCATCGGCCGCAGCCACTACCGTATCCCCGTCGCTGTCTGTTGCCCTAATGACAGAGCCTAAATTAATGAGAATGTCGTTTTCATCTGCCCCAGCAGGGTGATCGAGCTTCGCCAGCAAGGTGAACGTGTAGTTGCCGTTGGCGTTGAGCGTAAAGGTAAAGACCTGCGTGCTGCCTGCAGACGCCGTCAGCGTATTGCCGGACACCGCATAAGTCAGAGCCACACCGCCGGAGCTTAAAGCCGGCAAGCCGCTGGTGTTGGGGTTTAAAGAATAGCTCAGCGGGGCATCCGCGCCACTTTGGAATAAGGCAGCCACATTGCCTGAAGCCGCTACCGCCTGACCGGCCACATCACCAACCCCACCGGCAAGGCCACCGGCTAAGCCGTCTTCATCCACCACACCGGTCAGTTTGTTCGTGCTCGCAATCGGCGTGTCGTCGTCCACTGTAACCACAAGCCCATCGGCCGCAGCCACTACCGTATCCCCGTCGCTGTCTGTTGCCCTAATGACAGAGCCTAAATTAATGAGAATGTCGTTTTCATCTGCCCCAGCAGGGTGATCGAGCTTCGCCAGCAAGGTGAACGTGTAATTGCCGTTGGCGTTGAGCGTAAAGGTAAAGACCTGCGTGCTGCCTGCAGACGCCGTCAGCGTATTACCAGACACCGCGTAAGTCAGAGCCACACCACCGGAACTTAAAGCCGGCAAGCCGCTGGTGTTGGGGTTTAAAGAATAGCTCAGCGGGGCATCCGCGCCACTTTGGAATAAGGCAGCCACATTGCCTGAAGCCGCTACCGCCTGACCGGCCACATCACCAACCCCACCGGCAAGGCCACCGGCTAAGCCGTCTTCATCCACCACACCGGTCAGTTTCGTTGCACTCGCAATCGGCGTGTCGTCGTCCACTGTAACCACAAGCCCATCGGCCGCAGCCACTACCGTATCCCCGTCGCTGTCTGTTGCCCTAATGACAGAGCCTAAATTAATGAGAATGTCGTTTTCATCTGCCCCAGCAGGGTGATCGAGCTTCGCCAGCAAGGTGAACGTGTAATTGCCGTTGCTGCCCAGAGTAAAAGTAAAGACGTCGGTGCCATTCGCAGACGCCGTCAGCGTATTGCCGGACACCGCGTAAGTCAGAGCCACACCACCGGAACTTAAAGCCGGCAAGCCGCTGGTGTTGGGGTTTAAAGAATAGCTCAGCGGGGCATCCGCGCCACTTTGGAATAAGGCAGCCACATTGCCTGAAGCCGCTACCGCCTGACCGGCCACATCACCAACCCCACCGGCAAGGCCACCGGCTAAGCCGTCTTCATCCACCACACCGGTCAGTTTCGTTGCACTCGCAATCGGCGTGTCGTCGTCCACTGTAACCACAAGCCCATCGGCCGCAGCCACTACCGTATCCCCGTCGCTGTCTGTTGCCCTAATGACAGAGCCTAAATTAATGAGAATGTCGTTTTCATCTGCCCCAGCAGGGTGATCGAGCTTCGCCAGCAAGGTGAACGTGTAGTTGCCGTTGGCGTTGAGCGTAAAGGTAAAGACCTGCGTGCTGCCTGCAGACGCCGTCAGCGTATTGCCGGACACCGCATAAGTCAGAGCCACACCGCCGGAGCTTAAAGCCGGCAAGCCGCTGGTGTTGGGGTTTAAAGAATAGCTCAGCGGGGCATCCGCGCCACTTTGGAATAAGGCAGCCACATTGCCTGAAGCCGCTACCGCCTGACCGGCCACATCACCAACCCCACCGGCAAGGCCACCGGCTAAGCCGTCTTCATCCACCACACCGGTCAGTTTGTTCGTGCTCGCAATCGGCGTGTCGTCGTCCACTGTAACCACAAGCCCATCGGCCGCAGCCACTACCGTATCCCCGTCGCTGTCTGTTGCCCTAATGACAGAGCCTAAATTAATGAGAATGTCGTTTTCATCTGCCCCAGCAGGGTGATCGAGCTTCGCCAGCAAGGTGAACGTGTAATTGCCGTTGCTGCCCAGAGTAAAAGTAAAGACGTCAGTGCCATTCGCAGACGCCGTCAGCGTATTGCCGGACACCGCATAAGTCAGAGCCACGCCACCGGAACTTAAAGCCGGCAAGCCGCTGGTGTTGGGGTTTAAAGAATAGCTCAGCGGGGCATCCGCGCCACTTTGGAATAAGGCAGCCACATTGCCTGAAGCCGCTACCGCCTGACCGGCCACATCACCAACCCCACCGGCAAGGCCACCGGCTAAGCCGTCTTCATCCACCACACCGGTCAGTTTGTTCGTGCTCGCAATCGGCGTGTCGTCGTCCACTGTAACCACAAGCCCATCGGCCGCAGCCACTACCGTATCCCCGTCGCTGTCTGTTGCCCTAATGACAGAGCCTAAATTAATGAGAATGTCGTTTTCATCTGCCCCAGCAGGGTGATCGAGCTTCGCCAGCAAGGTGAACGTGTAATTGCCGTTGCTGCCCAGAGTAAAAGTAAAGACGTCGGTGCCATTCGCAGACGCCGTCAGCGTATTGCCGGACACCGCGTAAGTCAGAGCCACACCACCGGAACTTAAAGCCGGCAAGCCGCTGGTGTTGGGGTTTAAAGAATAGCTCAGCGGGGCATCCGCGCCACTTTGGAATAAGGCAGCCACATTGCCTGAAGCCGCTACCGCCTGACCGGCCACATCGCCTGTGCCACCGGCAAGGCCACCGGCTAAGCCGTCTTCATCCACCACGCCAGTCAGTTTCGTTGCACTCGCAATCGGCGTGTCGTCGTCCACTGTAACCACAAGCCCATCGGCCGCAGCCACTACCGTATCCCCGTCGCTGTCTGTTGCCCTAATGACAGAGCCTAAATTAATGAGAATGTCGTTTTCATCTGCCCCAGCAGGGTGATCGAGCTTCGCCAGCAAGGTGAACGTGTAATTGCCGTTGCTGCCCAGAGTAAAAGTAAAGACGTCGGTGCCATTCGCAGACGCCGTCAGCGTATTGCCGGACACCGCGTAAGTCAGAGCCACACCACCGGAACTTAAAGCCGGCAAGCCGCTGGTGTTGGGGTTTAAAGAATAGCTCAGCGGGGCATCCGCGCCACTTTGGAATAAGGCAGCCACATTGCCTGAAGCCGCTACCGCCTGACCGGCCACATCGCCTGTGCCACCGGCAAGGCCACCGGCTAAGCCGTCTTCATCCACCACGCCAGTCAGTTTCGTTGCACTCGCAATCGGCGTGTCGTCGTCCACTGTAACCACAAGCCCATCGGCCGCAGCCACTACCGTATCCCCGTCGCTGTCTGTTGCCCTAATGACAGAGCCTAAATTAATGAGAATGTCGTTTTCATCTGCCCCAGCAGGGTGATCGAGCTTCGCCAGCAAGGTGAACGTGTAGTTGCCGTTGGCGTTGAGCGTAAAGGTAAAGACCTGCGTGCTGCCTGCAGACGCCGTCAGCGTATTGCCGGACACCGCATAAGTCAGAGCCACACCGCCGGAGCTTAAAGCCGGCAAGCCGCTGGTGTTGGGGTTTAAAGAATAGCTCAGCGGGGCATCCGCGCCACTTTGGAATAAGGCAGCCACATTGCCTGAAGCCGCTACCGCCTGACCGGCCACATCACCAACCCCACCGGCAAGGCCACCGGCTAAGCCGTCTTCATCCACCACACCGGTCAGTTTCGTTGCACTCGCAATCGGCGTGTCGTCGTCCACTGTAACCACAAGCCCATCGGCCGCAGCCACTACCGTATCCCCGTCGCTGTCTGTTGCCCTAATGACAGAGCCTAAATTAATGAGAATGTCGTTTTCATCTGCCCCAGCAGGGTGATCGAGCTTCGCCAGCAAGGTGAACGTGTAATTGCCGTTGGCGTTGAGCGTAAAGGTAAAGACTGGCGTGCTGCCTGCAGACGCCGTCAGCGTATTACCAGACACCGCATAAGTCAGAGCCACACCGCCGGAGCTTAAAGCCGGCAAGCCGCTGGTGTTGGGGTTTAAAGAATAGCTCAGCGGGGCATCCGCGCCACTTTGGAATAAGGCAGCCACATTGCCTGAAGCCGCTACCGCCTGACCGGCCACATCACCAACCCCACCGGCAAGGCCACCGGCTAAGCCGTCTTCATCCACCACACCGGTCAGTTTCGTTGCACTCGCAATCGGCGTGTCGTCGTCCACTGTAACCACAAGCCCATCGGCCGCAGCCACTACCGTATCCCCGTCGCTGTCTGTTGCCCTAATGACAGAGCCTAAATTAATGAGAATGTCGTTTTCATCTGCCCCAGCAGGGTGATCGAGCTTCGCCAGCAAGGTGAACGTGTAATTGCCGTTGCTGCCCAGAGTAAAAGTAAAGACGTCGGTGCCATTCGCAGACGCCGTCAGCGTATTGCCGGACACCGCGTAAGTCAGAGCCACACCACCGGAACTTAAAGCCGGCAAGCCGCTGGTGTTGGGGTTTAAAGAATAGCTCAGCGGGGCATCCGCGCCACTTTGGAATAAGGCAGCCACATTGCCTGAAGCCGCTACCGCCTGACCGGCCACATCACCAACCCCACCGGCAAGGCCACCGGCTAAGCCGTCTTCATCCACCACACCGGTCAGTTTGTTCGTGCTCGCAATCGGCGTGTCGTCGTCCACCGTAACCACAAGCCCATCGGCCGCAGCCACTACCGTGTCCCCGTCGCTGTCTGTTGCCCTAATGACAGAGCCTAAATTAATGAGAATGTCGTTTTCATCTGCCCCAGCAGGGTGATCGAGCTTCGCCAGCAAGGTGAACGTGTAATTGCCGTTGCTGCCCAGAGTAAAAGTAAAGACGTCAGTGCCATTCGCAGACGCCGTCAGCGTATTGCCGGACACCGCGTAAGTCAGAGCCACACCACCGGAACTTAAAGCCGGCAAGCCGCTGGTGTTGGGGTTTAAAGAATAGCTCAGCGGGGCATCCGCGCCACTTTGGAATAAGGCAGCCACATTGCCTGAAGCCGCTACCGCCTGACCGGCCACATCGCCTGTGCCACCGGCAAGGCCACCGGCTAAGCCGTCTTCATCCACCACGCCAGTCAGTTTCGTTGCACTCGCAATCGGCGTGTCGTCGTCCACTGTAACCACAAGCCCATCGGCCGCAGCCACTACCGTATCCCCGTCGCTGTCTGTTGCCCTAATGACAGAGCCTAAATTAATGAGAATGTCGTTTTCATCTGCCCCAGCAGGGTGATCGAGCTTCGCCAGCAAGGTGAACGTGTAGTTGCCGTTGGCGTTGAGCGTAAAGGTAAAGACCTGCGTGCTGCCTGCAGACGCCGTCAGCGTATTGCCGGACACCGCATAAGTCAGAGCCACACCGCCGGAGCTTAAAGCCGGCAAGCCGCTGGTGTTGGGGTTTAAAGAATAGCTCAGCGGGGCATCCGCGCCACTTTGGAATAAGGCAGCCACATTGCCTGAAGCCGCTACCGCCTGACCGGCCACATCACCAACCCCACCGGCAAGGCCACCGGCTAAGCCGTCTTCATCCACCACACCGGTCAGTTTGTTCGTGCTCGCAATCGGCGTGTCGTCGTCCACTGTAACCACAAGCCCATCGGCCGCAGCCACTACCGTATCCCCGTCGCTGTCTGTTGCCCTAATGACAGAGCCTAAATTAATGAGAATGTCGTTTTCATCTGCCCCAGCAGGGTGATCGAGCTTCGCCAGCAAGGTGAACGTGTAATTGCCGTTGCTGCCCAGAGTAAAAGTAAAGACGTCAGTGCCATTCGCAGACGCCGTCAGCGTATTGCCGGACACCGCATAAGTCAGAGCCACGCCACCGGAACTTAAAGCCGGCAAGCCGCTGGTGTTGGGGTTTAAAGAATAGCTCAGCGGGGCATCCGCGCCACTTTGGAATAAGGCAGCCACATTGCCTGAAGCCGCTACCGCCTGACCGGCCACATCACCAACCCCACCGGCAAGGCCACCGGCTAAGCCGTCTTCATCCACCACACCGGTCAGTTTGTTCGTGCTCGCAATCGGCGTGTCGTCGTCCACTGTAACCACAAGCCCATCGGCCGCAGCCACTACCGTATCCCCGTCGCTGTCTGTTGCCCTAATGACAGAGCCTAAATTAATGAGAATGTCGTTTTCATCTGCCCCAGCAGGGTGATCGAGCTTCGCCAGCAAGGTGAACGTGTAATTGCCGTTGCTGCCCAGAGTAAAAGTAAAGACGTCGGTGCCATTCGCAGACGCCGTCAGCGTATTGCCGGACACCGCGTAAGTCAGAGCCACACCACCGGAACTTAAAGCCGGCAAGCCGCTGGTGTTGGGGTTTAAAGAATAGCTCAGCGGGGCATCCGCGCCACTTTGGAATAAGGCAGCCACATTGCCTGAAGCCGCTACCGCCTGACCGGCCACATCGCCTGTGCCACCGGCAAGGCCACCGGCTAAGCCGTCTTCATCCACCACGCCAGTCAGTTTCGTTGCACTCGCAATCGGCGTGTCGTCGTCCACTGTAACCACAAGCCCATCGGCCGCAGCCACTACCGTATCCCCGTCGCTGTCTGTTGCCCTAATGACAGAGCCTAAATTAATGAGAATGTCGTTTTCATCTGCCCCAGCAGGGTGATCGAGCTTCGCCAGCAAGGTGAACGTGTAATTGCCGTTGCTGCCCAGAGTAAAAGTAAAGACGTCGGTGCCATTCGCAGACGCCGTCAGCGTATTGCCGGACACCGCGTAAGTCAGAGCCACACCACCGGAACTTAAAGCCGGCAAGCCGCTGGTGTTGGGGTTTAAAGAATAGCTCAGCGGGGCATCCGCGCCACTTTGGAATAAGGCAGCCACATTGCCTGAAGCCGCTACCGCCTGACCGGCCACATCACCAACCCCACCGGCAAGGCCACCGGCTAAGCCGTCTTCATCCACCACACCGGTCAGTTTCGTTGCACTCGCAATCGGCGTGTCGTCGTCCACTGTAACCACAAGCCCATCGGCCGCAGCCACTACCGTATCCCCGTCGCTGTCTGTTGCCCTAATGACAGAGCCTAAATTAATGAGAATGTCGTTTTCATCTGCCCCAGCAGGGTGATCGAGCTTCGCCAGCAAGGTGAACGTGTAATTGCCGTTGCTGCCCAGAGTAAAAGTAAAGACGTCGGTGCCATTCGCAGACGCCGTCAGCGTATTGCCGGACACCGCATAAGTCAGAGCCACACCGCCGGAGCTTAAAGCCGGCAAGCCGCTGGTGTTGGGGTTTAAAGAATAGCTCAGCGGGGCATCCGCGCCACTTTGGAATAAGGCAGCCACATTGCCTGAAGCCGCTACCGCCTGACCGGCCACATCACCAACCCCACCGGCAAGGCCACCGGCTAAGCCGTCTTCATCCACCACACCGGTCAGTTTCGTTGCACTCGCAATCGGCGTGTCGTCGTCCACTGTAACCACAAGCCCATCGGCCGCAGCCACTACCGTATCCCCGTCGCTGTCTGTTGCCCTAATGACAGAGCCTAAATTAATGAGAATGTCGTTTTCATCTGCCCCAGCAGGGTGATCGAGCTTCGCCAGCAAGGTGAACGTGTAATTGCCGTTGGCGTTGAGCGTAAAGGTAAAGACCTGCGTGCTGCCTGCAGACGCCGTCAGCGTATTACCAGACACCGCATAAGTCAGAGCCACACCGCCGGAGCTTAAAGCCGGCAAGCCGCTGGTGTTGGGGTTTAAAGAATAGCTCAGCGGGGCATCCGCGCCACTTTGGAATAAGGCAGCCACATTGCCTGAAGCCGCTACCGCCTGACCGGCCACATCACCAACCCCACCGGCAAGGCCACCGGCTAAGCCGTCTTCATCCACCACACCGGTCAGTTTCGTTGCACTCGCAATCGGCGTGTCGTCGTCCACTGTAACCACAAGCCCATCGGCCGCAGCCACTACCGTATCCCCGTCGCTGTCTGTTGCCCTAATGACAGAGCCTAAATTAATGAGAATGTCGTTTTCATCTGCCCCAGCAGGGTGATCGAGCTTCGCCAGCAAGGTGAACGTGTAATTGCCGTTGCTGCCCAGAGTAAAAGTAAAGACGTCGGTGCCATTCGCAGACGCCGTCAGCGTATTGCCGGACACCGCGTAAGTCAGAGCCACACCACCGGAACTTAAAGCCGGCAAGCCGCTGGTGTTGGGGTTTAAAGAATAGCTCAGCGGGGCATCCGCGCCACTTTGGAATAAGGCAGCCACATTGCCTGAAGCCGCTACCGCCTGACCGGCCACATCACCAACCCCACCGGCAAGGCCACCGGCTAAGCCGTCTTCATCCACCACACCAGTCAGTTTGTTCGTGCTCGCAATCGGCGTGTCGTCGTCCACTGTAACCACAAGCCCATCGGCCGCAGCCACTACCGTATCCCCGTCGCTGTCTGTTGCCCTAATGACAGAGCCTAAATTAATGAGAATGTCGTTTTCATCTGCCCCAGCAGGGTGATCGAGCTTCGCCAGCAAGGTGAACGTGTAATTGCCGTTGCTGCCCAGAGTAAAAGTAAAGACGTCGGTGCCATTCGCAGACGCCGTCAGCGTATTGCCGGACACCGCGTAAGTCAGAGCCACACCACCGGAACTTAAAGCCGGCAAGCCGCTGGTGTTGGGGTTTAAAGAATAGCTCAGCGGGGCATCCGCGCCACTTTGGAATAAGGCAGCCACATTGCCTGAAGCCGCTACCGCCTGACCGGCCACATCACCAACCCCACCGGCAAGGCCACCGGCTAAGCCGTCTTCATCCACCACACCGGTCAGTTTGTTCGTGCTCGCAATCGGCGTGTCGTCGTCCACTGTAACCACAAGCCCATCGGCCGCAGCCACTACCGTATCCCCGTCGCTGTCTGTTGCCCTAATGACAGAGCCTAAATTAATGAGAATGTCGTTTTCATCTGCCCCAGCAGGGTGATCGAGCTTCGCCAGCAAGGTGAACGTGTAATTGCCGTTGCTGCCCAGAGTAAAAGTAAAGACGTCGGTGCCATTCGCAGACGCCGTCAGCGTATTGCCGGACACCGCGTAAGTCAGAGCCACACCACCGGAACTTAAAGCCGGCAAGCCGCTGGTGTTGGGGTTTAAAGAATAGCTCAGCGGGGCATCCGCGCCACTTTGGAATAAGGCAGCCACATTGCCTGAAGCCGCTACCGCCTGACCGGCCACATCGCCTGTGCCACCGGCAAGGCCACCGGCTAAGCCGTCTTCATCCACCACGCCAGTCAGTTTCGTTGCACTCGCAATCGGCGTGTCGTCGTCCACCGTAACCACAAGCCCATCGGCCGCAGCCACTACCGTGTCCCCGTCGCTGTCTGTTGCCCTAATGACAGAGCCTAAATTAATGAGAATGTCGTTTTCATCTGCCCCAGCAGGGTGATCGAGCTTCGCCAGCAAGGTGAACGTGTAATTGCCGTTGCTGCCCAGAGTAAAAGTAAAGACGTCGGTGCCATTCGCAGACGCCGTCAGCGTATTGCCGGACACCGCGTAAGTCAGAGCCACACCACCGGAACTTAAAGCCGGCAAGCCGCTGGTGTTGGGGTTTAAAGAATAGCTCAGCGGGGCATCCGCGCCACTTTGGAATAAGGCAGCCACATTGCCTGAAGCCGCTACCGCCTGACCGGCCACATCACCAACCCCACCGGCAAGGCCACCGGCTAAGCCGTCTTCATCCACCACACCGGTCAGTTTGTTCGTGCTCGCAATCGGCGTGTCGTCGTCCACTGTAACCACAAGCCCATCGGCCGCAGCCACTACCGTATCCCCGTCGCTGTCTGTTGCCCTAATGACAGAGCCTAAATTAATGAGAATGTCGTTTTCATCTGCCCCAGCAGGGTGATCGAGCTTCGCCAGCAAGGTGAACGTGTAATTGCCGTTGCTGCCCAGAGTAAAAGTAAAGACGTCGGTGCCATTCGCAGACGCCGTCAGCGTATTGCCGGACACCGCGTAAGTCAGAGCCACACCACCGGAACTTAAAGCCGGCAAGCCGCTGGTGTTGGGGTTTAAAGAATAGCTCAGCGGGGCATCCGCGCCACTTTGGAATAAGGCAGCCACATTGCCTGAAGCCGCTACCGCCTGACCGGCCACATCACCAACCCCACCGGCAATGCCGCCTGCTAAGCCGTCTTCATCCACTAGGCTCGTCATTTGGGTAGCAGAGACCAAAGGAACATCATCTTGAATTCCGGCTATGACTGCATTGGCTGGCAGTGTTCTTGACTCTAAAACTGTGCCATCACTTGTTCTTGTGAAAGTCACATCAATTAAAGGTGAAAGGTCTAATCTCATCCATTCGCTGTCATCGCTATCAGCTGTTGGGTGATCAATCGAGTCCATTAATGTTTGAGTTAATTGTCCATCTGCTGTCAACTCAAATTGCATAACGGTTGGACCATTATTAGGAATTGACGCGGATAAGGTACGATTATTAGCCGATAGACTATAGACAAGATCTATGCCGTCTGATGTTAATTTAGGAAGCGCACCGTAATTCGTGTTAAAAGCAAAGGAAGCTGCAACGTCTGGTGAAGATGTGAGCAAAGAACTTAAAGAAGAACTTGCTATTCTTGCTTGTCCTGCTGAATCAGGAATACCACTTGGCAAAGCATCCTCAAAGACTGTTAACACTGCTTGATTTGTGGTGAATTGAGGAATTTGCGGGATAGATTCAGGTTCGCTAGTCAATTCGGATTCTGTAATCACTCCTGTCTCTTCTGGCACAAACCAAAATAATTGCTGAGTATCTGCCTCATAAGCAAAGGAAATAGGACCGGTAGGATATCCTGCAGTGACCTGTCCGAAACCAAACAAAGGATCGATAATAAAAGCATCACCACCTGAACCTACAGCTACAGCACCTGCTGCTGCTGAACCGAGAACATCAAGTATGACTGAAGGATCAATACCTTTGGCTATCGCTTCCTGGACTAGTTGTTCATTTAAATCTTCCACACCATACTGCAGTGTTGGGGAAATACCATCCAACTTGACCGGTTTTCCCAAAGCAAGTGCTTCAGGAAACCCATGAATAAATTGTATGTAAGCCTCACCACTTAATAAAGTAAGTACATCCCCTTCCTCTAATCGAGCACCTGACTTTACCAGGCTTGCTTGTCCTTGCGCATTTACTTTTTCAAGCAATCCATTGACGGCTCTCACTATACCGATAACAGATTCAACTAACATGTTCTGTCCTCAAAGTTTACTATTATTCATATTAATAATAGTTCAATGATTATGCTTCTGTGTGGTATAAATGTAACAAAAATGTAAACATTTGAATCATATTGATATAATTATATATTGTTTTTATAGGTTTTTTTGTTTTAACAGTTTTGATATATGCCATTGACTTGCTTGGATTGGATAGAGAAATTGAATGATCACAAAATTGTAAAGAAGTATTATGTTATTGCTAAATTGTATGATTAGATAAATAACCTTTTATTCATTTGATTTGTTCATGAGAGTTTAGACAAACTATATGACCGATTTAAAAACTTTTTTAACAAAAAGATTGAGTTTTACGTAAATCCTGTCTATACAAAAACAGGCATAAAACGATATAGTTATGCAATAAAAATCTTGTATTTAATCCATGAATTGGAAAGATAAAGTAAAAACTAAATTCTACTCCTGCGATCGCTTTGTGCGGTTTGTTATCCAACATTTCATACAAGACGATTGTACCTATATTGCTTCGGCATTGGCCTTTACCAGCCTACTGGCGGTTGTGCCATTGATGTCTGTGGGGTTGGCGATTTTTTCTTCATTCCCTGTATTTAAAGGTTTGGCAGAGCCGGTACAGAATTTTATTTTTGACAATTTCGTTCCAGCTACAGGCAAAATTGTGCAAAGCTATTTGCAACAATTTACATCCCAGGTATCAAAACTCTCAATTTGGGGTATAGTTTTTCTAATTTGTACTGCTTTATTGGTTATGTTCACTATTGAACGAGCAATGAATAAAATCTGGAGAGTGAGTTCATCTCGACATGGTGTCTCTGCCTTTTTACTGTATTGGGCTATCATCTCTCTTGCCCCGGTTTTATTAGGTTTGAGTCTGGCAGCAAGCTCTTACTTATTCTCCATGCCAATACTGGCAGATCATGGAGCCCCTTACACCATTCTTCACTACTCCCCATTTTTTCTTTCACTGATTGGCTTTACTTTTTTGTACGTGGTAGTCCCTAATTGCCCTGTCAAGATCCGCCATGCTTTTTGGGGTGGCTTAGTTGCCGCTATCTTGTTTGAATCAGCCAAGCACGCATTTGCTTACTATTTAATACGCTACAATACCTATGAATTGTTGTATGGGGCATTTGCCACAGTGCCTATATTTTTCATTTGGGTTTATTGGGTATGGATTATAACTTTGTTAGGTGCTGAAATCAGTTATGCCTTTTCAGTACATCATCAGCGTCGAGGCGGAAAATCCCTTGATGGCTTTTCACATGCGTTGCTTTGGCTGCATCAGTTATGGTTAGCGCAACAACATGGAAAAGGATTAAGCTTTAATGATCTGGTGGATGCCAGTAAACAACCTTTCGCTGTGGACGTGGATGAGATGATCAATGCCCTGATTTATCATGAGCTAATCCATGCTACCGCAGATGGGCATTACATGTTAAGTCGTGATCTCAATCACGTTACTCTTTATGATTTAACTCAATTGTTACCCTATCGCTTGCCAACTCATCTGGAACTGCAATATTCAAAAGCGTCACTGGCTGAACAATGGAGAGCCGCCTTTAAAAGGCATAATGAAGAATTGAAAAAATCCCTGGATATTAACCTGGAAGAATTATTCAAGAAGACAGGAACAGTACTCAAATAACCTCATGTAATGATTTCAGGCAATTAAAGGAGCCAAGATACCCCTGCAATGCAATGTGAAACCTGTATCGGTGGCTTCTAAGACCTGAATGATAACTTAAGCAATTGGGCAACACAAAAACCTACTACAAATTGAATTGTGAACCTGGATTATCACGTCTCTGAGCCATAATTTGTGATTCAATAAACTTAATACGTTTATCCAGTGAACCGCCTTCTCTTGGCTTAAGTGCTTTCAAATCAGAGAGAATTGCTTCGACAGATTTGTATCTGGCTTGCGCAATCTGATGCACGGATTTGACATGATGTCTTCCCCAGTGCAATGTGAATATTAACCCCCAGAACGAGCCAAAGATACTGTCTTCCTTAGTATAATCTTTAAGTAATGCCTTAATCCTGGTGATATTGGACCGCCCTTTTGTACTATCCCATATTTGTTTGTAGCTGTCCGGGAATGTCATCTTGGGATTAGTAGTTTTAAAAAATGATGGTGTTGTATGGTGGATTTTTACAACATAATCATTGGGTTTAGCTGGTTGATTTTTTTCCCTTGAGCTCTGAACTTTATTATCTGGTTTGAAATATTGTGTTAGAACCGCTTTCAGGCCATTGGTGGCATACAGATATAAATCACCTGTATTATTTTGGAATTGGCCTAATTGATTATTTAAAGTGACATGTTCTACTTTTTCAGGATCGTAACTATCGTGACCATGAATAAATGTGACTTTAAATTTTTTAGATGTTCGAATCAAATCTCCATATTCACGTCCCCAGACCGTTGCGGCAACCACTTCATCTGTTGCATTTAAATATTCGCCAGCATAACCTCTATACATCATATCATGGGTATAAAGCGTGTGAATTTCTCCCACAGATGCTTTTTCTGCGAATTTTTTGTTAATCGCATCAATTGTTTTAGCCAAATCAACAGCCGACTCTTCTGAATAGGGTACTTTAAATTTTAGGGCAAGCCCTCGAATATGATTTAAACCGATACCAGCATGACTAAACACTTTAATTTCATTTGCATCAGGATCCAATGAATAAGAAATGATTTTCAAGTGTTTTTTGTAAACTTGGTGGTAAATATTTAATACTTCTTCATTTGAAATCGCACCTGCTGCTATCGCTTCTTGCAAAGCATGAAATGAATTACCATGCTGAATATTTCCCAATCGTTTTGCGACTAATTTGCTTCCATTTTCCTTGAATAGTTCACATGCCTCTACAAACTCAATTCCATGATTTGATAGTAATATTTCAAAATCAGCGCCTTGATCATGCAAAGCTTGTAATAATTTTAAGATGAAATAATCAAAAACTCCGCGATCGACTAATTCATCACCTATTAAGCGAACCAATTTTTTAGTATTAATAATTTTGATTTGCGCAATTAATGCATTGTATTGTTTCTTGATTTCTTCCAAGCGCTCCTTTTTATTTTCAGCAGCAAAGATAGGTGCTTCCGTTCCCCAGAAATCTGCCTGAAGCTCTGGCAATGTATAAATTTCAGCAAATTTGGCATAGTTTTCAGGAGAAATATCAATTATTCCCTGGCGAACAAGGATATTGAGAAAAAGCAAGGCATTCGCGTGCAAATCTCCCATGCTAATATCGGTCATGGAAAAGTCTGCTGTAACTTCAGGAAATTTTCTAATATCAATATTGGGATGGATAATTCGCTTGGTTTTCATACATTTTTTATAAAAGCAGCCATCATGTATATAATGATATCAGAACATAATAAACGTAGTATCTTGTTTTATGTTTAAATAGTTTAATTAGGGAATTAGACTCGTTTGAGAGATACTTCCTTCTTCAAGAAATATCATCCCAGAACGAGTTGATATGTTAAAAAGATTTAATGCTTAATTTCAGTTTAACTGTTTTAGTTTACAAAATATATCGAGCCAAATCCTCATCAGCGATTAGTTGACCTAAATTCTTATCTACGTAGGTTTTATCGACATGTACAGTTTCACCAGCTTTATCAGTCGCTTCAAATGACACCACTTCCAATAAACGTTCCATAACAGTATATAATCTTCTTGCTCCAATGTTTTCCGTACGCTCATTTACTTGCCAGGCTACTTCCGCAATACGTCGAATACCCGTTTCATCAAAGGTAAGAGTTAACCCTTCGGTTTCCATCAATGCAGAATACTGTAAAGTCAAAGAGGCAGTTGGCTCAGTAAGGATTCGTACAAAATCTTCCACCGAGAGAGCTGACAACTCAACACGTATAGGCAAACGCCCTTGCAATTCAGCGATTAAATCAGAGGGCTTAGCCACATGAAAAGCGCCCGAAGCAATGAATAAAATGTGATCGGATTTTACCATACCGTATTTTGTCGATACTGTTGTTCCTTCGACCAAGGGCAATAAATCTCGCTGAACACCCTCACGAGATACATCTCCCCCACCAACAGAATCAGAACGTTTGGCGATTTTATCCAGCTCATCAATGAACACTATTCCATTTTGCTCAACACTTTCAATCGCTTTTAACTTAATATCTTCTTCGTTAATTAATTTTGCTGCTTCTTCCTCTCTCAAAATTTTCATTGCCTTGGCAACGGTCATTTTTCGAGTTTTCGTTCTATAACTTCCAACTTGTTGAAACATGGATTGCAATTGGCTGGTCATCTCTTCCATACCTGGAGGAGCCATAATTTCAATGCCAACAGGTGTTGCGGCTACTTCAATTTCTATTTCATTATCATTGAGCTCACCTTCCCGCAATTGTTTACGAAACACTTGACGAGCGGTGGTGTTTTTCTCACTGGGAGTTAATGCCCCTCGAGCAGGAGGGAGTAAAACATCCAGGATTCGCTCTTCGGCCGCATCTTCTGCCAAATGCTCCACTTTTTTCATAGCGAATTCACGCTCTTGCTTGATTGCGATATCCGTTAAATCACGAATGATCGAATCGACGTCGCGCCCTACATATCCCACTTCCGTGAATTTGGTTGCTTCTACTTTAATAAATGGTGCTTTAGCTAAATTAGCCAAACGTCTTGCAATCTCCGTTTTACCAACACCAGTAGGGCCTATCATTAAAATATTTTTAGGCATTATCTCATTGCGCAATACTGGATCTTTGATTTTCATTCGACGCCAACGATTTCGTAATGCAATCGCTACGGCACGTTTTGCATCATCTTGACCAATAATGTGCTTATCTAATTCCTGTACTATCTCTCGAGGAGTCATGACCATGTTATTTGCCTTCATCATTTAATTCTTCTATGGTTAAATTGTTGTTAGTGTAAATACAAATGTCACCAGCGATTGTTAAAGCTTTCTGGACAATCTCCTTGGCAGATAACTGTGTGTTTTCCATAAGAGCTCTTGCTGCAGCTTGAGCAAAGGGACCACCGGAGCCAATTGCAATTAAACTTTCTTCAGGTTCAATCACATCACCATTACCGGTAATAATTAAAGAAGCCTTACTATCTGCTACTGCCAGCACTGCTTCTAATCGACGCAGAATTCTATCCGTTCGCCAATCTTTAGCCAATTCAACAGCTGCTCTAATCAGGTGCCCCTGATGCATTTCCAGTTTTGCTTCAAACCGTTCGAAAAGAGTAAAGGCGTCAGCGGTACCTCCTGCAAAACCAGCAATCACTTTATCTTTATACAATCTCCGAACTTTGCGTGCATTACCTTTCATCACGGTATTGCCAAGAGTAACCTGCCCATCACCGCCTATGACCACCTGATTACCACGTCGTACTGAAAGTATTGTTGTCCCATGAAATTGTTCCAAAATATAATCCTCAATCACATTGCAGAAACGAGATAAATGGGGATGATACGTAAAAAATCAATGGGGATTGGGAGAAAAATTAAGTGTTCTTAATATCTCAAAATATTAATCTCATATCCATTCCCTTATGGTCGTGGCTCGGTTTGAACGATAATCCGAGCCACGACCATAAGGGAGTAGATATAAAAAACATGAGTTTTTACAAAAAAGAAACGCCATGGGAGAGCGGGGATAATAATTGCAAATGCTCCGCAATACTCTGACCGATATCCGAGAAACTATCTCTGCGTCCAATAAATTTGCTATTTACTTGGGGGCTATACACTAATACTGGGATATGCTCTCGGGTATGATCAGATCCTGGGAAAGTCGGATCACATCCGTGATCTGCTGCGATAAAAACCATGTCATCAGGTTGTAATAGAGCATCTAATTCTGGCAGTCGCGCATCGAATTCTTCTAATGCATGCGCATAACCAGCTACATTACGCCTATGCCCATAAGAAGAATCAAAATCAACAAAATTAGTAAATACCAGGCTACCTTGTGGTGCTGTTTTCATTGCGGATAAAGTGGCATCAAACAAAGCCATATTGCCATCTGCTTTGATTTCTTGTGTGACCCCTTGATGCGCATAGATGTCTGCAATCTTTCCTATAGCAATCACTTCCCGGCCAACTTCCTTTAGAAAGTCAAGCAATGTCTTTTCCGGAGGAGGAGTAGCATAATCTTTTCTATTGCCCGTTCTCTTAAATGATCCCGGATTACCTATAAAGGGACGAGCAATCACTCGACCAATTTGATATTGATCTACCAAGTTTCGAGCTATCTTGCAGATATCATACAAACGCTGCAAACCAAATGCTTCTTCATGTGCGGCGACTTGAAACACGCTGTCGGCAGAAGTGTACACAATCGGCTTACCAGTACGAATATGCTCCTCACCCAACTCGTCTATAATAGTGGTTCCTGAAGCATGCTTTTCTCCCAAAACTCCTGGCAAATTGCACTGCTTAATAAATTCTGAAATTAATTCTTTAGGGAAGCAGTTAGGTTTATCCGGGAAATACCCCCACTCAAAAGTCACAGGCACTCCAGCCATTTCCCAATGACCGCTTGGAGTATCCTTACCCAAGCTTTGCTCCACTGCATATCCATAATATCCAGAGGGAATAGCTAAAGTAGCCAAATCAATAAAAGGCAATCCCGAACTTGCCATGGCTGCATGGTAAAGCCCCTTGCCTGCAAGATTTGGAAGCATTAAAGGACCTTGACGAACCCCATTAATATCACATTCGCCTCGCATACAGGCTTCATAAATATGAACCAAGGTGTTAGCTCCAGCATCTCCATAACGGGCAGCATCAAGGCTGGCTCCGATTCCAAAGGAATCCATTACCAATACACAAACTCGCCCGGTCATACTGTATGCTCAACTTGTTGGCAACGAGTTTCTTTTAATCCGAATAGTAAAAATAACGCGATCAATAACCCTATGGGTAAAATGATTGCTGCATGCTGATAAGCTTCGAGTAAATAGACTGGCACACCATTAATCAAACGAACATCACCATAATTCGTCAATAAAGTACTAAACAGGTTTTGATAAATAAGATATCCGCCTTGAGTTAATATGGACACGACACTGACGGCCGTTGCAGTCATCATAGGGGGGCTACTTTCAGCAACCAAGGCATAGCTGATGACTTGAGCTGAAGTAAACAATCCTAATAAAAAGAACAATATAGCCATCATTGTTACTGAAACAGGTAAATAAAGTACCCCTAGCAAAGTGAGTAAAGAGGCAAGAACCCCTCCTTTCATGGGCAGCACACGCAATCCTACCTTATCAGATATCCACCCCATCAAAGGTGAACCTATAATGGCTCCAAAAAACAACATACCGTTGATCATAGCTGCCTGGTCAGGGCTAATACCTAATCTCTGTTCAAGATATAAAGTCCCCATCATAGCACCAAATACCGCAATGGCCATGTTCATAAGGCTAGTGTATAAGGCGGCACGCAGATTTTGAGCATTTAAGTAGGCTTTTCTTGCAGCCACAAGCACATTGATAGGTTTTCCTTCTTTCTTGACTGCGACTTGAGGCCTTTCTTTAATCCAAAAAAACATAAGAACCAACATGGCCAGACCCAATATCCCTACGTCCTGAACTGCTTGACGCCAACCAACATATAGAACCAGTTTTGTTAAAGGATACTGCGCCAGCATTCCACCTGTCATTGCAACGGTTACAATAGCGCCAGTCACTAACGCCATACGCTGAGGTGGAAACCAATGAGATGCCAAACGCACGGGGCCTAAAAAGCAAAATGCGCTCCCTATGCCAGTCACAAACCTGCAAAATAAAGCCACGTAAAAAGAATCTGAATAAGAAAGGATAAAGGTACTGACCACACAGAGAAACATAGCAATTAAAATGGTGTTTTTAATTGAAAACCGATCCAAAACCATTCCGGCAATAAACAAAAAAATGACATTTGCCAAGTAATAGATGCTCGATAAATAAGCCATTTTATCGGCTTGAATATGAAAATCCTGCATAATATTTGCTGCAATGGAAGCAAACATATTTCCTTGAATAAATTCGTAAAAGAAAAACATGGTCGCTGCAAAACAAACCAGCCAGGGCATTAACGATGCTTTGATATCGTATCCTTTAAATTCATCCACTACCTGCATTATTTCTCCTCTCTATCGCTTGCAGTATGTTTCACGAGTCATGAGGACAGCAACTAGTCCTGCGATTGCGGCAACAGGGAACATCCACATGGCAAATTGAAAATCGCTGACCGTATACGCCGTAACATTTGTTCCCGCGTGATGTGTCATAAGCCAGCCAAACAGAACTTGAGCAACGCCGCCCCCACCCATGATAATGACAGAGGCGATTCCAGTTGCAGCACCAGTATTTTCTGGCTGATTGCTTTCAGCAACCAAGGGGTAAGAAATCACTTGGGTGCTGGTAAATAATCCCAAAGCAAAAAAGAGAATACTGAGACTCATTTGAGTCAGAACCACATTGATAAATAGGGGAATAGTAGTAATTAAAGTAGCTATCGCTCCGAAAATCATTAAGGGTTTACGACGCCCTTGAGTATCAGATAACCAACCAACCAATGGGCAACCGACAACGCTACCCATGAAGATAAGGCTGACAACATTGCTAGCCGCAATATCAGACAAATGATGAGCCACTTGCAGGTAGCTCGCACCCCATAGGGCGCACAAAACCATAATGGGTAAATTAAGTAGCGAGGTATACAAGCCTGCCAGCCAATTTTGCTTATTGGATAAAGCTTTCATGAAACTCGATAGTACTTGACCTTCATTGGTTAACTTATGTGCTGGCGACTCTTCAGGTCTGTCTCGCACAATCATGTATATCCATACTATTAAGAAAGCTCCTACAATCCCATCAATTAACAATGCGCGCCGCCAGCCAAACAAATCATTCAAGTACGCAAAAGGCGTGTGTGCCATCATGCCACCAATAAAGGCCATAGTCACTAATGAACCAATGACTAACGCCTGCCTTCTGGGAGGAAACCAATGAGAGACCAGAACAACACAAGATAAAAAACAGAAGGCATTACCTATTCCTGAGAGAAAATGGAAAAACGAGGCGAGAAAAAATGATTCTGTAATTGCAAATCCTATGGTTCCAACAACACAAACAAACATCGCGGTCAGAATAACTTTTCTGGTTGAAAATCTATCGAGAATAAGACCGGCTGGTAAAAGAAAAAGGATATCAGCCCATAAATAAGTACTGGACATCCAGCTTAATTGGGTGGCATCTATATGGAAATCTTCTCGAAGCGACTGATTAATGACATCAAAAATATTGAGTTGAAAAAACTCGTATAAAAAGAAAAGACCAGCAGAAAGACAAACTACCCAAGCCATAAAGTCACCACGAGGAACAAAAGCTCTCGATTCCACTGCGACAGAATGCGACACCATCTCTCCTTTATTTAAGGTCTGAAAATTGCGACAAATTATAACAAAACTTAAAAAACATTGGTATCTTTATTGAACAATTTATTTCGTGGAAACGTCATCCCTGCTTCACTTCGTTTATAATGCAACCGACAGGTAGCAACATAGGATTCATTGCCGCCTATTAATACCTGCTCACCCTCAACAACAGCTTCCCCATTTTCATCAATTCTCATGTTCATAATTGCTTTACGGCCACAATGACAGATTGTCTTTAATTCAATTAACTCGTCTGCCCATGCGAGTAAAAATTGACTCCCTGGAAATAATTCACCTCTAAAGTCAGTACGCAAGCCATAAGCCAATACGGGAATAGACATTTGATCGGTTATTTCAGTTAATTGATACACTTGCTCTCGAGTTAAAAATTGAGCCTCGTCAATCAGGACACACGAGTATTTTTGGGCTTGTAGTTGAAATTCTTGAGTTAAAACATAGAGATTATCCGTATTGTTAAAAGCATAAGCCTGCTCAGTTAAACCGATTCGTGAACTGATAGTTCCATATTGGTAACGTGTATCAATGGCTGGGGTAAATAACAGAGTTTGCATACCTCGCTCTCTGTAGTTATAACTGGACTGTAGTAAGACGGTACTTTTACCTGCGTTCATAGCCGCATAGTAGAAATATAATTTTGCCATAGACTTATTATTTTCAGCTTCGTTTGCTTTACTTTACTATGAGATGGAATTAGAAACCACTGCTCAACAAGTCAGCACAGGAGAATAGAACAATATCAACGTATCCTGATGAACTCTGAATGTGTTGATGGGTGTCAATTTTGCAATTAATTCCCGGGGAATCTGCTGAGTTTCTTTGCTATTGATAACCAAATAGTTTTCCAAATGGTTAGAGAGTAATTGACATAATTCGCTTGGGTTTTTAACCGATTTCACTTGACCACCCGAGTAAAACTCAGCAGAGAAATCCGTCTTGTATCCCCAATAAACCAGATGGCTGCCTGCAGTTGGCCTCTCATTTAACCAAGTAGTAATAATTGGTTTATGCGTATTAGGTACCAGATCTGGTTTTACACCAAGCACAAAAGCTCCTGCCAAAAATAGAACTCCACAGAGTAATGATGCAATTAATACCCATTTCAAATTTTCCAGACTCAAATTCAAACGATTGAGAATTTCCGCAAAAAACAAAGCAAATGCGGGTAGAGAAGGAAACACATAGGGGTATATAATATTGCTGGCAAAAGTGAAAAAAAGAAGTGGCGTGATCATCCAAAGAATTAAATAACTTAACCATCCGTCTTTACTTTGGCATAGAGAGGGTAGTTTTTTTCCATGTGTCACCAGCCATCTGCCTGCTATAATATTCCACGGAAAGATACCGGCTATAGCATATAACCATATCGTTCCTTTTGGTACATGATGTACTATCCCGTATTTATCACCAGACCAGCCAGGTGTTAAAAATCGATGAAAATGCTCTCCCAAGATAAAGTAATTTAAAAATCCCGGAGTTCGTAATTCAGACAGAACATACCAGGGCATAGCAATTAACAAAAGAATAAATGTCCCTTTAATCCATGGGAATCTCTGCCATAGATTAATCCAATCATTACGTAGCAGAACCCAGAAAAATACAGTCATTCCGACCAATACCACAGCAATTGGCCCTTTTGCTAATAAACCCAGGCCCAATCCTGCGAAAAATGCATAAGACCAGATTTTGTTTTCATAAACCATCGCATGCCAAAAAGAGACGCTGGCAAGCGTGATACAAAAAAGTAATGCTGGATCAGTCATCACTGTCCCTGCATCAAGGAAAAAATAAAGCGACCCTGCCAGTATTAATAAGGACAAGAGGGCAGCCATTGAGCCACTCTGTTTTTTTGCCAGCCCCCAAATCAACCATAAAACACCAATAGACAGTAAAAGACCCGGCAAGCGGACTGCAAATTCATTGACACCTAATAGTTGCATACAAAAAGCAGACAGCCAGGTGGATAAAGGCGGTTTAGCCCAAAATGGAACGCCATAATCCTCCTGCAAAGTCACCCAGTTCCCTGTTTCCAACATTTTGCGTGCAATTTCAGCGTAGCGGGATTCGGTCGTATCAAACAAAGGAAAAAAATAATTGGCAACCAATCGACATATCAGCAGAAAAACCAATACAAACAAGGTGTAATTAAAGAACTTTTGCTGGATTTCTTTTTCTATTTGGAAACTCAAAATATACCTCTGTTATCTAAATCACTAAATCCGAGTACCATTCAGTGGAGAATTGGAGTGTGCCACTGGTTACCTTAGATATAATGCTCCCAGGAATAAATTCCATAAAACCAATTATTTCCTAAGCTACCCTTCCCCTTTGATAGACCTTCACGTCCAATTTGAAAGGTTATTATATATTTTTAAATTGTATAATGAAAATACATGACGTCAGCTTAAGTTTAGTTTACACTGGCCACTGTAAGTATTTCTTACATTAATCTTACTTGGATTTTTGGAGACTAACATGACGTTTGTTTTAAAGGAATTTGATGTACTAAAAAGTCATTTTAACGACACCGTTAAAATCATCCTTCAACGCGAAAAAAAGGACAAAATTGAAGACCTTCCCAACCCCAGAAAAGAAGAGCTTCAATTTCTGACTGCTGTTCTCAATCAATTGGAAGCAAAAATTGATGAACTGAAACCACGTTCATTGTCCAGCTATGTCCATGTGTTTTATGGCGCTATGCTGCTTGTTTGTAAAGACGTTGAAAATAACCTGCGGGTGATGGAAAAGAAAGAAAACAGCTTACTGTTTACTCGCTTAATGGATGGAATGGGTATTACTGATGAAAATATACCAACGTCCGAACAAAACATTATGTTTTACAGAGGATTAAACAAATTCTTAAATTTCATTTATGAAAACAACGATTCTCGTAAAGGCTTAAAAAAGGAACATTTCCTGCAAGTCCTTTCATTAAAAAAGATATACTCTTTAGCCAAATTGAGTTATGAGCAAGAAGAAGCAGTAGAAAATAGTGCTTTGGCAAAATTAACCTCTGATGGAAAAACCAAAGCCAATGCGAATAGCTTCCATGTGGAAAAACAAATTGACCCATCCATTGTTGAGCAATTCAAATCATGGGATGAGATGAAAGGCGCTCTTCATCAATTAATTCTTGATGAACTTTCTGATAAGAACGTGGCTAAAATTTCTGCTTTAAGTCAAGCCCGCTCTGCACAACTGAAGTTCTTACAAACGATGGCAGAACAACTGGACAAGATCCCTGGCCAATCTCTTGAGTCGTCTGAGAAAATGGCAATTCTTGCTGGAGCAATGTATATCGTTCGTGGCCAAATAGCCCAGGAGTATGGAAAAGATCCATTAAGCAACGATAAAATCAGTGCTACTGTGATTCATACTGGTTTAAGTACGATACTTCATGCCAACGCAGATTGTTGTGAAGACAAGGAAGTACTGATTGCTGCTGCCAATAAGTTTATTCGTCATATGGTCATTGAACGTCCTGAACAGTCAAATAAAAAAATCACCAAGGAAGCCATTCGAGAAAACAACATGTTTTCAGACATCGCTGGGTTCCAATTGGTTTCTGTCTTGACGTTAATACAAAACATGATTAAAACATGTCGAACTGATGCCATTGAAGCTTGTGTCACCAAACGTAGAGAAGAGCTGGAAGCATTAAAACCTAAAAAAGAGGGTTATTCCATTGCGAGTTCAGTCACTGGATATGTAGGTAGCTGGTTTAAAAAGGCACCAACCACTTCCGAGGAAGACGAAGAGGATGACTTAAAAGATCAAAATACTGCGGAAGAAAGTGGTAAACTGACAGTATAGTTAATTTGAAAAATTAACATCGCTTCTCTATCATAAACAGCCTTACTCTTAAAACAAGGCTGTTTATTTGTATTTCTTATTTTAATAAATTCTTAAATATAAGCTATTCATCGTAATTTTTGTTACAATAGTGACAATATTTTTCTCAATTGACCTTACACATATTAAATTTCGCATGAAAATCAAGACTGTTACGAGATATTTACTACTGTTCTCAATATTTTTCCTGATAGGATTTAACAACGTATTTGCTCAAAAAAAAGCCATAGCAATCACTATTGATGATTTGCCCTTTGTTGGTGAATACCGAAACTTTCATCTGAATATGATGATGAATACGATGAAAGATGAAAAAGTGCCAGCAACAGGTTTTATCATTGCCAAAGAAGTAAGGCCTGATAATTGGGAAATACTCCATAAATTCCGTGATGCAGGTTTCGGACTGGGCAATCATACCTTCTCTCATGCGAATTTAAACAAACTTAAAGCAAAAGAATATATCCAGGAAATTAAAGAAGCAGACTCTCTTTTAACGCCTGTCCTTACTGAACCCAAGTATTTTCGCTATCCCTATTTGGCAATGAGCTCTGGAAATAAAAAAAATAAAATCCTCTGCTATCTTGAAAAACATCACTATCGTGTTGCTCCGATTACTATTGACAGCAAAGATTTTGTCTTTAATCAACGCTTATTATCTGTCCCTGAACTGGGAAGGCGAGCTTACCTGGATGAATTGAAGCCATTTTATCTTGACTTTATATGGCAACAAACTTTAAAAGCTGAAGAACATACACAATATCACCACAATCCAGACCAGGCTCAAATCCTCTTAATCCATGCTAACTTACTCAATGCCTATGTCCTGCCTGATATTATTAATTTATACAAACAAAATGGTTACACTTTTGTGAACCTGGAAGACGCCCTAAAAACATTCAAAGACAACTATCATTGTCATAAAACTCGAATGCTTACAAAAAAACCTGTCGAAGAAGAAACGGATTTAAATATAGAATCATTTATGGATTGGGATTCATAATCACCTTGAAGTCTTCGAGCTGTAAAAAGTTTCTGCCAGTTTACTTGCCCCAGCTGCTATATGATTCTCTCTCTTTAACATCGGTATACATGCAATCCTTAAAATTAAGATAACCAACATTACGACAATCACGACAGCTAGGTGTAAAAAAATCAACTAATTTGTACTATAATTTACAATGTGATGGGTTTGATCAAACGATAGGGATAAGGCTTTGAACAAAGTGATAAGGGAATCACAAAGGTTCACTGTGCGCAATGTCGCTACTTTATTATTTTGTGTGGACACAAGTGTGTTGCCCACAAAATCTAATATAGCACAAAATAAAGAAACAAAAATAATATACAATCACCTTTGCAAAGACAGCTTTGATACTGAAATCCCCCTTAACAGTAGCCCTCTTTCTATAGCAGGATTCACACTGGTTGAGTTATTAGTCACCCTATCTGTTTTCGCCATCATCTTAACTCTAATTGTACCTTCATTAAGGACAATGATTTTGAATAACCGTTTGACTTCAAACATTGATTCATTGGTAAGCTCATTAAATTATGCACGCGGAGTGGCACTTGATCGGGCCGTCAATGTAGCAGTATGTCCGTTAGGCTCACCAGGTTCAACAGCATGTGGCGCCAACTGGAGCTCAGGATGGATAGTAGTGACCCAACCCGAAGCCGGCACACCCACTCTTTTAAAAACTCACCAAACCTCAGTGAATGACCCTGTTATCACATCTAATGTATCCAGTGTTGTTTTTGACCCGCATGGATTATCAACTACCCAAAGTAACTTTACTATGTGTGATAACCGAGGAAATGCGTTTGCCCGATCTGCAATGGTTTTGGCTACCGGATTTGTCCAATCTGGAGCAACACCCGGCCAGGCTGTCTGGAATAATGGGGCTCTAAACTGCCCTTGATGGAGATAGAATATGATGAACAGAATGGATACATTCGCAAAATACAAAGGAATGACTTTGCTGGAAGTATTGATTTCTGTTGTCATATTAGCCATTGGTATGTTAGGGATTGCCAGCATGTTGATAGTCAGCAACAAAGCGAATAATTCCAGTTATGCAAAACTTCAAGCCGTACAGGCGATCTATGATATTTTTGACAGAATTCGAGCGAATTCAGAAGCAGCATCTAATGGGAGTTATAATGTCAGTAATATTGGCAGTAACGGATATCCCACGCCTGTCAGTGCTCCTTCGGTATTATGCAATGCAACGGTGTGCAATCCAAATCAACTGGCACAATATGATACCTGGTATTGGCTCACCAGAGTGGTGTCGCAACTGCCTAATGGAAGTGGTTCAATTACCTCCGCTCTTTCGGGTGTGGCGGGGAATACCGTGATTACGGTCACTGTACAATGGGATGATAGTAAAGCGCAAAATGAGTTAGGGGCTAGCAGCGCTTCATCAGGAACTGCTAATTTCGTTCAATTCAGAGTACAGAGTCAGATATGAATATTAACTACAGACTACAACAAGGATTTTCATTAGTCGAGTTGATGATAGCCACCCTGGTTGGGCTGATACTCACATATTCTATTTTACAAATATACCTCGCCCAAACCCAACTCTACAAAGCATCGAACTCTCAGGATCTGATTCAAAGTACTGAAAATGCGATATCCAATTTACTCATACCCATGATCAGATCGGCTGGATTTGCCGGCTGTGGATCCATCATCACAGCAGTTTCCAGTCTAAATGCTGGTGGCCCAAGGCCATTGGGAATATTGAATACAACACCAACCATTCTTATGGGTTATAATGGCAGCGGAGCGAGCTTCACAATAACTCAAAGTAATTCTGCGAATAGCACCAATGCCAGTCATTGGTCACCCGCATTAGATTCCACCCTTGTTGGTAATGCCCAACAAGGTAGTGATGTGTTGGTGGTAATAGGTTCCACCCCAGATAGCTATCCAACAGGAATAACCACGATTGATCCCGGCAGCAATACCTTTGTAGTGCAAGGCACTAGTGGGATGTCCCTTACCTCTGGAATGTTTGGAGCGGTCTCTGATTGTGGTAAAACCGTAATATTTCAAATTACTGGAGTAGCAGGAACCACGATTACTCATGATGCAGGTGCTGGAGTACTGCAAAATGCAAGCAGTGCTTTCCCTGTCAATTTTCAAACCGGCTCCCAATTCATTCCCATCCAACAAACTGCATTTTTTGTGGGTCAAGGTCAAGGAGGGCAAAGTGCTTTAATGCGCGCCTCTCTTGTTGGCAACAGCTGGACTATACAGCCATTGGTTCCTGGTGTGGAAATAATGAAAGTCCAGTATGGCATTGGTAACAATGGTGTCATTACTCGATACGTTTCTGCCAATGCTGTTACCAATTGGGCACAGGTCTATGCCATTCGCTTGGGATTTTTGATAGCAGGTCAGCTCGGCTCAGGAAGCTTAACTACCAGACAATACAACGTTTTGGATACACAAGTTACAGTACCTGCTGATAACCGCTTAAGGCATGTGTTTGAATTGACCATCAACTTGAGGAACTCGATATCATGAACGTAACCTCCACAAGTCAATATTCAAAACAACAGGGTTATGTCCTGATAACTTCTCTTGTGCTTATGTCAATGCTTACTGTTTTGGCCCTGACCCAGATATCACAGAACACGTCCCAAACTCGGATTGCGACCAATGCAACCGACTCCGAAATCAGTTTTGAGAAAACCGAAGGCGCCGTTAATGAAGCCATTAACCTGGTCATCAATGGTACGTATAATCCTCAGAGTTTTCTCGCTACTAATAATGGAATGTATTTATTTGACCAAAGCGCTAGTACTCCACTTTGGAAAACGATTAACTGGTCCAGTGGTTCGGCAGTCATTAACAGCTTTCAAGGCAATACAGGGGCACAAGCCAGCTATTTTCTTGAAAAACTGCCATCCGTTATTATGCCAGGTCAGAATATGAAAAAACCAAGTAATGTCTACAGAATAACTGCCCGATCAGCAGGAGCAAGTGGGGATAGTTCCGTACTCATACAAAGTACAATTCAAATTCAACAGTAGGTTTTGGCTATCATGGACGCTTTAAAATTTTCGAATTTAATCAGAAAGGGAAGTCAGAAAGCAATTAAAGTTCTACCCCGAACATTTATAGCTATTTTATTGTCTGCCTCTGTTTCTCTTTATGCTGTTCCATTAACAATTCCACAAATACCTCTAATCATTGCCAGCCCGGTTCATCCTCAAGTGCTAATACTCATAGGTAACTCTCAATCCATGGATGGTAATTTGAGCGGGGCAATCATGACTGGATCCGGCTCTCTGTCAACCGGTTTAAGTTCGCTTTACAATTCCAGTTCACCTGTGAATTATACCGTACCCGCTGGTTTCACTCCGCCAGTACAAGGCCCTGATGCCAGCGGCTTGGCTCCTTATACTGTCATCCAGGGAGGGAATAAAGTGGATAACAGTGCAAGCCGACTCAATGTGGCCAAAGCTGGAGTCAAAGCCATTATTGAAAATTACATGCCTACCACCGACTTTGCATTGGGCACCTACAGTACAAGTAACATCAGCTCGTATAACACTTGGGTTTATTACATGTCGCCACCCGGCAGTGATTTTGTATTCACGAACACCCCAGTAGCAGGAAATCGATATGTAATTAACCCTTGTTATAATTACGGTTCCGCGTCGTCTACTGTTTCCAGTAACTGCTCATCCATTGGCAGCTTGTATGGTACTACTTTAGTTTCTTCAAGCCAGTATCTGCAAATTGGTGACTCCAGTGATGATCCGGATATTAATGACGTACTCTATGCTGGAAGTGGGTTTCCTGGGATTTTTGTGAGTTATAATGGACCGACACCATCCAGTCCTTTTCCTCCTAACTATACGATATCTAATTATAACCAAGGTAATATCAGAATTTCCTATGCGAACACAAGACCCTCTATCGGTAATTTTTCCTCCTCCCCCACTAACGCCGGTTTTGTCCCTTTTTCACAGCAGGTTATGTATGTACAACGTGGTTTTGGCTACTACAGTAATCAATCTTTTAACACGGGTAATATGCGAGTCAATATGACTACAGCCGGAACAAATCCAACCACGACCAGTGTTACTAATGCCATTAATGCGTTTTTACCTCATCTTCGACCTGAAACCAACTCTACATCCACGACTGAAATTAAAGCTGCTGCTGTACAATCCCCTCTTGCGGGACTATTGACCAGATCTCGAAGTTTTATGAAGACTGTCGGGACAACCAGTGGCAATTGCCCACAAAAACAATACATCATATTAATTTCTGATGGCCTGCCAACTCAAGACCTCCAATCAAGGTATTGGCCCCCACTAGGCAGTGCCGCTGCCACCGGTTATGGGGTCACCGCAACATTTAATGCCGATGGCTCACTGAACAGCACGAACAGTCAAGCCTTATCCGATGCAATCAATGAAATAAAGGCTTTAAAAAACGATGGTGTGCTTACTTTTGTCATAGGCATGGGGGCTGGTGTGGACCCTAACATCAATCCAGAAGCAGCAGCAACCCTTAGGGCAATGGCCGTTGCCGGAGGAACCGAAAACTATTACCCGGCAACGAGCCCTGAAGCTCTGGTAAGCAGTTTGAATGCCATTCTCTCCAATATTCAAAACGGCTCTTTTTCAACTTCTGCTGCAGCCATCAGCTCAACTCGTATCGACAGCAGTACCGTGGAATATCAAGCCAACTTTATAACCAGAGACACCCCTTATCAGGATTGGACAGGTAATTTGACAGCCATTGAACTCGATGAAGATACCGGAGAACCAACCAACTCCATACAATGGTCAGCCCAATCGACACTTGATTCCTTAGTATCAGGAACGGGATGGTCGACTAACCGAAAGATAGCAACTTGGGATCCCGTAGCGACGGATGGAATACCGTTTCGCTGGGCAAACATTAATGCAACCCAACAAGCACAACTACAACCAAATGACCTGTTAGGGGAAAACCGATTAGAGTATCTGCGTGGCAATGCTGCTCTGGAAAAGCGAAACGGAGGAACATTCCGTGACCGCTCGCATGTATTGGGAGACATTATTGATAGCCAGGTTATTTACGTTGGCTCCCCAAGCGCTCCTTATTTAACAACCAGTTACATTAACTTTGCAAAAGCCAATGCCAATCGACAACCCATATTATATGTAGGAGCAAATGATGGAATGCTCCACGCCTTTAATGCGACTACCGGAGAAGAGTTTTTTGCCTTTGTTCCCAATGCTGTGTTTAATAATCTCCATCAACTCACCTCCCCTCTCTACAACCAAAATCATTTATTCTTTGTTAACGGATCTCCAGAAAGCGCTGATGTACAATTTTCGGATGGCTCCTGGCATACAATTCTCGTGGGAGGTGAAAATGCGGGTGGTAAAAGCATCTTTGCCCTGGACATCACTAATCCGACAAACCTGAGTTCTGAACCAGGAGTGGCCAATGCTGTGCTATGGGAATTTACAGATACTGATTTAGGGTTAACTTATAGCAAACCTCAAATAGGCCAAATTCGATCTGGAAGTCCATCTTCATTAAGTTTTGCGGTCTTTTTTGGCAATGGATACAACAGTACTAACAATACATCCGTATTTTATGCTATTGATCCTCAAACGGGAACCCTGCTAAGAAAAATTGATCTTTGTGCGGCAGTCCCCTCAGCTTGTAATGTCAATTTACCCCAGGGATTGTCAACTGTCGCTTTAGGACAAAAAGATGGACTACAAGCCGATCCTATCACTGTAGTTTATGCCGGTGATTTACAAGGCAATCTATGGGCAATCGATGTTTCCTCCGCCGATCCTGCCAATTGGAGTGCTCGCGTATTATTTCAAGCAAGAGACTCTTCTGGTACACCGCAACCTATCACTACACCTCCTTTAGTGACATTGAATCCCAATTATCCTCGCAATCCAGGCCTTTTTGTTGTGTTTGGTACCGGGCAACTTCTGACAACAGCCGATTTAGTTACTACCCAAACACAAACCATTTATGGAGTATGGGATAAGCCGCTTTCATCAGTACCTTATGTTCGTGCCAATCTCCAACAACAAACTTTGACTTTGGTTAACTCGGCTACCTCAGGTTTATCCACAAACATTATCACAGCCACTGCTAATACCATCAATTGGAGTAACAAAGTGGGGTGGTTTGCCGATCTGCCTATAGCAGGACAAAGACTAATTACTACACCTGAACTAATTAACGGGGCATTCATTGCAACAATAAACACTCCTCCTCTAAATTCGTGCGGCTTTGGATTCACATCCATGCTTCTGGAACTGAATTTCTTAAACGGCGGGGCTTTCCAATATGCGCGATTTGATATTTCCGGCGATGGAGGTTTTGATATTGCCGATCAGTATAATGGAGCCTACCCAGTTGGAATTGGCTTGTCCAACAGTTATGCCAACTCACCCACTGTGCTAGGGCCTAACAAAGATAACAATCTGGTCATTCTGATCACACAATCGGATGGAACACAAACTACGGTTATTGCTCCTAACATTACACCAAGAAAAATAGGCTGGTGGCAAATTCAATAGAGGATACCCAAATGCTTAGTAATCGACATTGTATGAAGAATAACCGCATGAGACAATCTGCGTTTACCCTGGTTGAAGTTCTGATCAGCATGGTCATTATGGGAATTCTGGTTTCAATTGCCTATCCATCCTATTTACAATATATCCAAAAGTCCCGTCGTGCCGATGCTCATGCTACATTGACACAAGATCAAATCATTTTAGAACGCTGTTACTCACAGAATTTTTCCTATGCTGCAGCGTGTGGTGCCTTACCAGCATTTCCGCAAACAACGCAGAATGGATACTATACTATCAATATTTCAAACCTGACAGCCACAACCTATACCTTAACCGCAACCCCTGTCGGAACCCAAGCCACTGATACCAAGTGCGCCAGCATGTCAATCAATCAAGCCAATGTAAAAACAGCGGTAGATTCCTCTGCTAATGCCCAACCAGAATGCTGGAATCCCAGTTAATTCTGTAAAAAACTCTTTACACAAACGATTCATTTCGAGTAGATTGGCCAGTAATGGAAAGTCCAACTTAATTTGAAATGGAAATTTTTTGCTTTTTAACAGGCATCCTTTATGCCTATACCTATAATATTTATCTAACTCTTGCAGTTCCTTTACTCTTTTACATCACACCAAGATATCCGATTGTCCTGTTCTTCCTTGCCGGGTGGGGCTTTGCCCTGATTCACCAGTGGATTGTATCACCCAAGAGAATGCCTGATACGCAAGTAATCACTCAAGCACAATTGGAAGGAACAATTGCTTCCATCCCCATGCAACGTCCCAACAAAACTCAATTCCATTTTGCAATTGAAAAAATTAATAATAAACCTGCTCAAGGCTTAATCCAATTGACCTGGTACAACAAACCACCGGCCTTACGAGCTGGTCAGCAATGGCAACTTTCAGTGAAACTAAAAAAACCTCGTAATTTCCGCAACCCGGGAGGTTTTAATTATGTACGCTACCTGGCAACTCGTCATATCCATTGGGCGGGTTATATTCGTTATGGGAATAATAAGCTAATTAGCAATCACCCCTCCACTTTCAGTTGGTTAACTGTACGTGAAAAAATAGCGGATGCGCTGACAAAACTGGCCCCTGATACAGAAACAGCAGGCATCATTGAAGCATTGACGATAAATATCACTCATCATATCAGTCCCGAACATTGGAATTTGTTCCGAAGAACAGGAACAGTGCATTTATTCGGGATATCAGGAGAGCACATCGCTTTGGTTTCTGGAGTTTTCTTTATCGTTATAAGATGGCTTTGGTCAATGAGCTATCGTTGTTGTTTATTCTTACCAGCCAATACCATAGCGAGTATCGGTGGATTATTGGCTGCCTTGCCCTATGCCTTTTTAGCCGGATTTGAACCCCCTGTACAGCGTGCTTTAATTGGTTGTGTACTTTACACAATATACGCCATTGGAAAACAACGTTTTAGCCAATGGCAAATATGGAGATATGCCTTATTTTTAGTCTTGTGCATTGAACCCCACGCTGTATTCCTGCAAGGATTTTATTTTTCATTTCTTGCGGTGGCCTGTCTACTATTGACTCACCAACGTTGGCCACTGAAAAACTACAAAAAGACACTTGCATTACAATTAAGCTGCCTCATTGGATTGATGCCTTTAACTCTCCATTGGTACTCCTATGGCTCTATCAATGGATTTCTTGCCAATTTATTTGCCATACCTTTAGTCAGCTTTCTGATAGTACCCTTGGCTTTAATGACTATGATTATGAGTTCATTTGATTGGTCCTGGATATTAATGAAACCATTGGCCGTGTTTGTTGCCCTGTTACTTAAAGGGTTGACGTATGTTGAGCAAATAGCAGGAATCAATATCACCTTGTCCATCACCTCAGTAACAATGATGCTTGCTATGACAGCAGGTCTGTTTTTAAGAGTATTATTACCTGTCAAGCCATTCAAACACTTGGCGATCCTTTGGATTATCATTCCCTTATTTCCGCCTCATACTGCAATTTACCAGGGGGAAGCATTAATTAATATTTTGGATGTTGGGCAAGGGCTGGCTGTTGCGATACAAACACAACACCATGTTTTACTCTACGATACGGGAGATTCATTTTTTCAAGGCAGTGATTTAGGGCAAATGGCAATAATACCTTTTTTTAGGTCATCTGGAATAAAAACCATTGATAACATTGTGATAAGCCATCCTGATAAAGATCATAAGGGTGGCTTAAACTCCATTGAAAAAGAGATGCAAGTCAATCAATTAATAGTGAATGATCCCCATTTTTATAAACGTGGAAGTAATTGTCACTCATATCCTCAATGGCAATGGGATGGGGTGAGTTTTCGTTTTTTACCGATCAGGGAGTCTTTCACTAAAAAAAATAATAACTCTTGTATTTTACAAGTAAGTAATTCGACTGGCAGAGTTTTATTAACGGGAGATATTGAAAAAGCGGCTGAAGACTACCTGATAAGAAACTATGGCAGTCAGTTGGCATCTGAAATTTTAGTTGTTCCTCATCATGGGAGTAAGACTTCCTCATCTTATCGATTTTTACTGGAAGTAAACCCGCTTTATGCCATTGCATCTTTGGGATTTGATAATCGCTTCAAATTTCCACACTCCAAAACGTTGCAAAGCATGAAAACATTAGGTATCACTTTTTTCAGAACAGACGAATGCGGCATGGCAAGAATCAAATTACCTTCATCCGGGAAAATTAACAAACCGACCTGTATGCAGGCTAAATCAGTAGCGGCATTGAATGCTCAATAATTATGTACATCTTAATCTTAAGCACGATGTATCTAATTTTTATTAGCCGATTGGAACCACCAGTCACTCAATAGCGTATTATTATAATGCTTTAAATGTTCAGAAAAAAACTGTAACGCTTTATTTTCTTGTTTAGTATGCATCAATACGAGCAAGTAAGTCTGAAAAAAAAGCTCTATCTGTGCATCACTTCCACCCAATTGCGTGCACTCACCAATCACTGGCTCCATCAACATCAAAGCAGTCTTGTAATCCGCATCGGCAAAAGCATAAATCCCCTGGCACAAAGGTAAAACGACATCACCCCATAAAGCATCAGAAGAAGGCGAGCAAGCATAGGACTTCATTCTTTTCAAAGACTCATCCGCTTCGTTTTTATAACCTGCCCTTACCAGACCATAAATAAAATGAGCATTAGTAAACCCGGTATAATATTCCAAAGGATGGGTCCCCAGATGCTCTACTGTCTGATTTAATAATTTGTCCTGCGGTAAACCTGCCATATCCATACGCCATAACAGGGAAATAGTATCCAACTGCTCAAGTACAGTATCAGGCATTGCCCCTGCAATATGGGGGTATAATTTTTTAACTTCCTCTTCATTACGATTCGCTAAATGAAATAATGCCAAATGCCAGGTATTATGGCCTTTCAACAAGGGTAAAATTTCCTCCCAGGTTGTTTGTAAATTTCGAAGTCTATTGATACCTCCAGTGATATCATTTGTTAATAAATATACATGAGCTAAAGTATGATGTGCCCAAGGAGTATACAAATTCATTGTAATTGCCTCTTCAGCCATTTCCCTGGCTTTGGAATATTGGCCGCACAGTTCCAAGGCAAAAGAATGTATCGCTAAAAAATGCGATTCATCCTGATTCTCCTGAGCACACTTATCACATACTTTAAGAAAATACTCCGCATTAAAAGCCTGTCCTGTACAATAAAAAAGCCATTCTGCGAATTTAAGAGCCAGAGTATCCCTGGGATACTTTTCAAGCACAGTCACTAACAGGCTAATGGCATTGGCATAATCTCGCTTTGACCAACTAGTTACCGCTTCAAAAATTAATTTTTCCCGTTGATTTGCTGATGTTAATAACCTGGATGCTGATTGCAAATAATTGCTGGCTTGTTCATTCGCTGCATCTTCTTGTGCATACAAATAAAAAGCAGCCGCATAAGTTTGAATTAATAAATTGTCATTATGCTTTTTTGCCGCATCCAGAATTTGGATTGCATTTTGACCGGAACTTAATACTTGTTCGTGAAAATAATTGATACTATCTACTACCTCTATGGAGTCTGTCGTTACTTTCAATCCACGTTGAGTATGCATTCTCGAAATCCTGTCACTGAATGAATCAATGATCAAATAATAGCACAAATAATAAGCAACAAGGACGGAAGTAAGTCTCCAATTAGCTGATAATGTGATCTGATATCACGATCGCATCGGTAAGATCCAAGTACTCTTACTAAAATTGTTTTTCCTAACTAAATACTATTACAACATCAGATTCCCCATTTACCCTGAATCAGGCTTTATCATTTAATTGAATTACCATCACCTGAATTGGATGTTTAGTTACGTTTTCATCATTGTGTAATTCGTTAGGAACGTCTTTGGTGAGATAATACGCCTTACCTTTCTTTAATTTTAAATAGTGTACTTGCCCTTTGTTGTTTGTAATTTTCAATGTCCCATCCGTCAATGCGACCAAAACCCGATCGTTATCATGTCTATGCATGGGCAAAACTTGTTTTGAAGAGGGATAGATAATTGTTTTCCACACCGTTACCCTGTCATTAGATAATTGCTCAATACGTTGGGTTGATAATCCAGCGGCCTGAAGTGTGCTTGTCCCCAGAATAAAGCTCATAAGCAATTTGAATAAATTAATTTTTTTCATCATGTTAGATTACTCTCCATTTTCAAATAAAACAAAACCGTATCATTCCGCTAATTCCTCAATTTTCCTTTAACTTTCCGACACATAGCTCACAAAATTGCTATAATTATAGTAGGAGGTCATTGTAAGGAGTTTGAATATGTTAACTACATTTCTAGCCACAGTGATTGGCTGGTATTTAATCATAGTAAGCTTATTCTTATTATTCCATAATGAGCATGCAAAATCAGCTATGGCAGAGATTATAGCTCATCGCGGAGCGCAATTGATTATGGCTATAGTAACCTTGATTACAGGTTTGCTTTTAGTAGTCAGTCATAATATCTGGGTAATGGGCTGGCCTGTTGTTATTACTCTTTTTGCATGGTTAGTCTTGCTCGGTGGTTTAATCAGATTTTTATGTCCAGATACTGCAGTTAAAGTAGGCCAATCCTTTGTCGATAATCCAATGAGACTAAAAATAGCAGCTGTAATATTCTTTATTTTTGGTTTGTTCCTGTTATTTAATGTCTATTATGTTTATTTGAGATAAACGAAGAGTTAGTGGGTACTGTGACTCATTTTGTTTATAGGGAAGAAAAGGAAGCGATAAAGTCCTTGTCAATTCAACAGTAAGGAATGCTATGATATGATGCTTAATATGATACACCTATAACAAAATGACTAGAACCCAAGCTCATCCTTATCAAACGACGACTTTTTCAAACCTCAAAATAATTCCACTCGCTTTGAACTGGTTATTAAAATTTGCTTTGCTCATTATTATAATCGCAGTTTTTATTCCACTCTCCCCGAAAATGCCAGCTCCCGGGCTTGATGCCTCTTGGGCAGTAGGCCTCAATCAAGCGGTTGCTCAAGGTTTGGCTTTTGGTAAAGACATTTTCTTTACCTTAGGACCTTATTCTTCCATCTATACCAAATTCTACCACCCTTCTACAGATTTCATGATGGTTGGGGGAAGTTTGTATTTGGCTTTGTGTTACTGGATAGCTATTATTCTTTTAATGCAAGACGTTAAATGGCGTTGGAGTATTGCTTTTGCAATACTTCTCTTCAGTATGATTTATGCTCGGGATTCTTTGTTCTTTTCCTATTCATTAATCACTGGCTTGCTCATTCATAAAGAAATTTCTGGAAAAGAAACATTCTTAAAAAGCAATTTCTTCATTTTATTTGCTTTACTTTTCACTCCATTCGGTTTATTTCCGCTGATCAAGGGCTCTCTTTTGATATTAAGTATTATTACCATACTCTTATGTTCTTTCTTTTTGAGCCTTTATAAACAGCGAACTCTTGCTGTGCTCTGTCTGGCCTCTCCACTAGTTTCCATGTTGTTTTTTTGGATAGCATCCGGGCAGTCTATTTTCCATTTGCCAGCTTATATCAGTAACACTATCTCGCTTGCCTCTGGTTTTACTGAAGCCATGGCAACCGAAGGAGACAATAAAGAACTAATAGTATTTGGGATTACCTCTTTTTGCATTCTCTTATCAATCCTCCTGCAAAAAAAGGTCTCACCATTATCCAAAGCCTTTCTATTTTGTATCTATTTTGTTGTTCTTTTCCTGTCTTATAAAATGGGATTCACAAGACATTTTGGCCATGCCTTTATCGCTGGTACCTCTGTTTTGCTTGCCTCTTTTTTATTGCCGTATTTCAATTCCAACAACAAAGTAATAGTCCCATTATTAGCTCTATCCCTTTATACAGCGAGTTATATCAACGGTCACTATACCAAAATATCCGTTCGCGATAATGTCATTTCCACCTATACCGCCGCTTATTATGGTCTTAAAAACAGAATCCAGAACAAGAACTGGTTAAAAGAAAATTTTTCATTAACTATGAATTATTTGAAAGCCCGTGATAATTTTCCCATATTGCCAGGTACTACCGACATTTATTCCTACAATCAAACGTCATTAATCGCATCAGGAATGCAATGGTCACCAAGGCCAATCTTTCAGAGTTATTCCGTTTTTACTGCAAACATGGCAAAAATCAATAAGAATTACCTTTTGAGTGAGAACAAACCGGATAACATCATTTTTAAAGTAGAACCAATTGACAATAGAATTCCTTCAATGGAAGACGGTATGAGTTGGCCGACGCTGATTAATCATTATCAACCAGTACGCTTAGAAAATGATTTTTTATTTTTAAGGAAAAAAATAGTTAACAAACCTGTAACGCCTTTAGTGCCATTAAAAACAGAAATTCATACTATTGGAGAACAAGTTAAAATACCCGATACCGATATTCCTCTTTTTGTCGAAATAGATATTCAACCAACGTTCTGGGGTATGTTAGCGACTACCTTTTTCAAGCCTCATCAGCTTGAAGCCAATTTGGAATTAAAAAATGGTACCATAAGACAATACAGGCTCATTGCCAATATGGCAAAATCCGGTTTTCTATTATCGCCTTTCATAGAAAACAGCGCTGAATTTGGATTGTTATTTAGCCAGAATAATTACCTGGCAGGTAAAAAAGTTATTTCATTTTCCATTAATTCAAAACAAGTGCCTTCCTCGCACTGGCAAACAAAATATACTATTCATTATAAAACTTTTGCCAGCGATAATTAAAACAACATGGATGAGGCAATAAAAATAGTATACCAAGGTCTTCTTAGCTGGTTTTTTGTTTAAATTCCAAACAAATATCTTCCCAAAAGGGAAATTAACAAGTAAAATTATGTACTAAAATAACTCATATAGTTTTTTATATGCTTTTAGGGTTCTTTTTATGACCAAAAACCGCCGAACTCCCATCCCATTGTCAGACAAGATGATTACTCTTAAAAAGAATCTTCAGGAGCAACTTACACAATCCAAATCGTTAGGCGAGCAAATTCATGCTGGAACGACCACAGCATCAACCATAACAACGGGGATTAGCCATGTGTTTAATGTCATTGCTTCCTTTTTAAGCAACTACCGACAAATTCCACTCGTGGGTGGAATAATGCAACTAGTAGCCACACTAGCCAAATCAATCTCCATTGTGAGTGATCCGGAAAAACCGATAGCTGAAAAAATTGTATCATCCCTTCTAATCGCTGCTATTATCGCTCTTTCTATTACAGCGATCACGCTCGGTGGACTGGCTGCCGCAATTATTGGAACAGTAATCGCCTCCGCAGTCACTATCATGGAAGGATTGGGATTTTTTGGGAAAATTGCTGAAAAATTTCAATTGGCAAATTCCTACAAAATGAAAAAAGAATTTATAGATCTTGTAGCGAAACGTATAGAGCCAAACAATGATAAATATAATGACTTATTCGAAATTCGTGCCATAGAACTCCAACATGAACTTGAGAAGTCTTATCCCAATAAAATGGAACAGCAACAATTAAAAGAAGAGTTGAATTTCATTAATGCGGTACTTAAGAAAAAAAATATCACCCCGGGAAACAATAAAGAGAATGACGCTTACAAACTAAACCAACTCTATGCTAAACGCGCTGAGCAATTAAAAACCCTTGTAGATAAAATTGCTTTAATCAATCCAACTGGAAAGAGAGCTGAGCAAAACAAACTTTTAAGCGAAATCAAATCATTACAAAAAGAAATAACCAAAACCGACGATAGCATAGAAGAAATCATAGCTCCGCTTGCTAAAATAGAACGAGACAATTTGAAATCTACCATTAATTTGCCATTAAGTTACAGTACCTTTGCTATAGCAGCGGCCAGTACTTTAATATCAATCGCTGGTTTACTTGTGGTAGCTGGAGTGATTGCCGCCCCTCCAATTATGGTTCCTATCATGTTTGCAGTAGGTAGTGTTATGGCGGTTATAGGTTTAATCAAGTGGACCGCTGAAAAAATGGTTGAAATAGAGGATGCTCAATTAAAAGCAGAAGAAACTGCGAAACACCAAGACGCCGTTTTGGATGAAGCATTAAACGTTTATGAGCAACAATTAAATCTTGAGTTAGTCAGTCCTTCAAACCCTGCGAGACAGGTGAAAAATATATTAACAGTTCACGATAAAGAGCCTGCTTTGTCACCAACTGAAAGTACTGTAAGCTCATTAGATTCCAGATTTACTTTATTTGGCTCATCTTCTCGAGAGCACACAAAAATAGCAGAACAGAAAACCACTGATACAACTAATGAAAAAGCACCTACAACTTTTGATTCCATATCCAAACCAACTCGTTAACAAATATAACAATTTTTTATAACTTTGTTATAATTGATTTATAAATAGGCAGTTTATGCATAATACCTGATTCGTGAATATAAAAATTAATGAAATCAAGAGAAAAATTCATGGCCAGAAATAAAAGACTCGATCGTTTTCATAATGCTCAAAATAGTAATACTTGTGGCTACGATCAAGCATTCAGCGAAATACGAGACGGAAGAAAAAGAAGCCATTGGATATGGTATATTTTTCCTCAATTGGAAAATTTAGGTAAAAGCCCATCTGCCAAGCTATATGGAATTAAAGATTTTAATGAAGCATGTGATTATTTAAAAGATCCTGCGCTGTTTAAGCGCTATTTTGAGTTAATAAAACTCATAGAGGAAAAATTAAAGAACATTCCTCTATCTCATCTGATGGGTAGTTTTCCTGATGATCGTAAATTCATCTCAAGTGTGACCTTGTTCCAAGCCACTTCCAATTACCTGAGTTCAAAAGATACGGATTCTCAAAACAAGTATCATGAACTTTATGAGACTTGTAATAGAGTTTTTAAACAAATTGCTCCACAGGGTTATTCTCCATGTCAACAAACTGAGTTGTTGGTCAAACATCAATCAAATTCTCCTGTGAAAAAGACAACAGAAAAATCAAGTCAACCTCCCCAAGTGACTATCTTTTCACCCAAACGGCCCAAACCGAATACTGCCCATCCTATCCTTAAGGAACTTACTCAATATATAAGCAAAAGAGAAAATGAATGGGGTTATCATTATAATTTTCTAGGTATAGTGGCTTTCGTTTATTTCATACAGGATTTAATTTTTGGAACGGATCATTTCAATCATAAAGCTCGCCAAGTCAAATTAAGTGCGGCAAGCAAGTTACAAAAAATCCTTGATCCCACATGCCATGAACGATGCAATCTAAATCCATCCGAAAGAAAAGCGCTTTCCGATGGTCGCTTGGGGGAGATTATTAATAAACATGGGGGATTGGATAAAATCCTGACAGAGGCTCCTGACAAACTTCCAAAAACTAACCGAGATCAGGCAATCAATAGTAATCCCTTTTCATAAAACCATTGGATTGCAAGTAATTGCACCAAGAAACATCACATTATAAACCCAATGGCTTTTACAATTTTTAATCTCTGAGAATTCGCTACAAACTACAATAGACCTCTCGCATAACCGGTCTATTTTGTATTATTCAAAGGACTCCCATAGGGCGACATGTGCGCCGGTCGGGTCGACTATAATAGCAAAACGTCCCATTTCACCAGCCTGGGTTATTCCTTTCACTTCCTGAGCACCATGTTGTTTTGCTTTTTTTAAAGCCTCTGATACATCCTGGACATAAATATAAGCCATCCAGTGAGGGGGGATTTGACTTTGTTGATCTTTGGGAATTTGCCATATACCAGCCATTTCCTTATCATTGCACTGAATTAGAGTGTAGGTCATTTCCTTTGACTCAATCTCTCTAAATTGCCAACCAAAGACTTTACCATAAAAATCCTTTGCTTTTTTAACATCTGAAGTAGCTAATTCATTCCAACAAAATTCTCCAAACGCAGCTTGTGTCATAAGAATCTCCTATAATTTGATTTTTTTAGAACAATTTGATTTATACTCAGGCCTTCTAAATAACTTCAATCTTAAAATCAATAAGTTGCATTGAAGTTATTTAGAAGGCCTGATACTGTTAAGCAGCTACTTCCTCACAACTTTCATTACTTGACAACGAATACAACATAATGAATAGTTCTCAAAGAATAGTAGACCAATGCTATAAATGCCACCATTACCAGGATTAAATAGTTTTAACCCAATTTAAAAATTACGTTATGAGTCAAAATATCATTATAAACCGATGCGAGTGGGTGGGACAAAACAAACCCCATTATGAACTATACCATGATACTGAATGGGGAATTCCTGTTCATGATGATGAAAAACATTTCGAGATGCTTATTCTGGAAGGTGCTCAAGCGGGGTTAAATTGGGAAACTATACTAAAAAAACGCGATGGATACCGGAAAGCTTTCAAACAATTTAATCCGCAAGCCGTAGCCCAAATGACAGATGATGAATTAAGTGCCTTACTAACTAATCCTGAAATTATCCGTAACCGACTTAAAATTTTTTCTACCAGAAAAAATGCGAACGTTTTTCTGTCTATTCAGCAAGAATATGGATCATTTGATTCTTACGTTTGGCAATTTGTTAATGGAACGCCTATCATAAATCGTCCTGAAAGCATACGAGCGATACCAGCAACCAGCAAAGAATCAGATGCGTTATCCAAAGATCTAAAAAAACGAGGGATGAGCTTTGTTGGCTCAACCATCATCTACGCTTACATGCAAGCGATTGGTATGGTGAATGATCACATCGTCACCTGTTTTCGGGCCAAATAAGAAGAATAAAAACTCCTGAAAATGTTTCTAAAAACCAATTATCGTTCATCCCCTGATCTAACAATAAATTGGTAACTGTTCACGCAATGGTGTCAACGGTTACATAAATTGGAAATCCAGTTTTCAATATGTTGTTAGATCAAGCCATGATACTGAAACAATTCCGTTTAGGTTCTTAAGCTGACGGTAATATAAGGACCACCTACAGAAAAATTACTCTGTGTGTGTTTGGCGCTCGATGTAGACAAAGAACCGGTATCCAAAGCAATGACATTGGTATTTGTTTCATAACTGGATAAAGGATTAAAATACAAGGCTCCCATATAGCCGGCTTCAAAATTCAAATCCCAATTTTGTTTCAAGGAGTAAAGGTAACTTAACCCAATTTTGGCATCCAGGGCTGGAACCAGTTGATTGACACTGGGATTAGCAAGCCCTTCACGATTTACATAGATTCCAGCGATAATCAATTGCTGAGAAGTTCCTGTGAATTGGTATTGAGCTGGTTGCATTCTGCCATACAAGACCGAGCCAGCGAGTTGTCCAACCAAATTTAACCCATGAGAAATATTATAACTATTATTGAATCCTAATCTCGGTCCAACACCTTTGTAAGTGGATGTATTATTTAACGAAAGTATAGGGAGTGAAAAGCCCCGAAAAGTTGATATCAGCTCTTCTTTTATCCAGGCACTGCTTAATCCTGTAAAAAGTCTTGTCTGTAATTTGGAACCGAAGTTAATAAATTTTCCTACATCGAGATTAACCGCGTCATAATTAAAGTCAAGACTGGCATGTGCAAGCTTTAATAAAGCTACTCCTGTTATTTGACCAGAGGGAGTAGGAGGAGTACCAGTCTGAGAAAAAGGAGAGATCCATTGCGATGTAGGATTCACAAAGACATTATCAGTATCATTGGTCCGCAGATGTGACCAGTTTAACTGCAAATCGCTTCCAGAATTGGCAAATACATAACGCCCTGCCAAATTAAACCCCACTTGATAATCTGGATTAAAAGTAACGACCTGCCAATTAGGCGATGGTATTGGCAGTACTGTAGTAATCACTCCCCAACCTAAATTATTCGCTCCCGGTTGCAGATAAAAAGCTGTCGCAGAAAATTCATATCCCGGTTTTAAATTAGGAATGAACACTCGGAAAAGGTCATTGTTTTCAACTGTTCCTGCACTGCCGGCATAATTGCATACACCAAACAACAGTAAAGTAATTCCCATAAATAATTGATGATATTTCTTCATATTTAATGAATCCTCCCTAATGCATGATTTCTATCAATCAAAATAAACTTTAAAACCAAGTTTCTATTATTTAATCTATGGATTTCAGCGATGAACCAACCGAACAGCGATGAGTAAATCTGTGGAATTAAATTTAAGATTTATGCCTGAATTGGTACAAATTTCCAGGCAATCTTAGCATAAGAAAAATGTAATGTATTGAAAATTAATTATTAAATTGTAAACATACATTAGGGGCTGTTGACAATTCACCCCACGTGCCGCGGCTTGTCCTCGGCATCCAGACGATGTTCAGCATAACGCCCGCGTTTAAATTATTTTGTAACCTATTGATTAAGAGGTGCAAACTCATATTATAACGGTCCTAACCGGTCATAAAAGAGTTTGCGATGCCAAGACTTATGCTCAATGATGAGCTATGGTCGAAGCTAAGGGATATGATGTTGCAGCGCAGGATTTATGACAAGCCCAATCTACGAATGATGGTTGAGGGCATGTTATACCGTATGCGTGTTGACTGCCCATGGCGAGATCTACCAGAAGAATTTAGATGCTGGAATTCAATCTATCAACAGTTCAATCGTTGGTCACTAAAAAACAAATTGTTGAAATTTTTTAAAGCACTTGTGCAAGAACCAGATCTTGAATGGGAGTTCATTGATGGGGGCATTGTTTGTGCTCATCAGCACAGTACAGGTACTTGCAGTATCGAGAACGAAGCTATTGGCAAATCCAGAGGCGGAAACACAACAAAAATTCATCATGTGGCTACCTGTGTAATAACGATATCTGGTGATATTATTCCTGTGAGTCCAATATTAAACAAGGAAGCAGGGTGAAATCATTTTACGTTTATATCATGGCAAGCAAGCGCAATGGGACACTGTACGTCGGTTCTACAGTCGATTTGATCAAGCGTGTTTGGGAACATAAAAATAATGTGGCCCCCGGATTCACGGCCACTTACGATATACACATGCTAGTCTTTTATGAAGTACACCAAAGCTACGTTGAGGCTGCTAGACGTGAAAAACGTTTCAAAAATTGGCCTCGTCAATGGAAAATAAACTTAATCGAGCAGGTAAATTCAGAATGGCGTGATTTATACGAAGATATTTGCCGGTAAGCAAGATCGTTTGGATGCCGCGGACAAGCCGCGGCACATAGGGTGGTGGGGAAAATTGTCAACAGCCCCTAATCTTTATCATGATTAATTGATTGTTTTTATAAGATAGCACCCTGTCAAATGATTCCTGTGACCAGTACGTTCAAATTCTATTGTAAATCCCAATTTTTGATACCATGAGCAAACTGGCCAATCCTTAAGGGTAAAAACAGTCATGGATTGACACCCTTTTTTCATTGCCCATTCCTCAGCTTTTTGGACTAAAGCCTTTCCATATCCCTGGTTTCTATAAGATTCCGCAACCCATAATCCTCCAATTTCTGCGGGTCCAAAATTGTCAAAACCTGATATAGCGGCAATGATGCTTTGCTTGGTATCATAGATGGCAAAAAAATATCCTCCGGTACTTGGCAAACCACGTTGTGAGGCATAGTGGTTGATACCATCAATGATTGCGCCGTGATCGTCTTCAGTAGGATTTTCTATGAAAACTATGTCTTTATTAATCATATTGAGGCTCTTTTTATCTTCTTGTGCCTTGATAATAACATATTTTCTATACATGATAATCATACCTCATCATTTACTCACAGAGGATTTCCTTATCTCGATGGAGGACATAGTGACTATCTTTTACTGACGTATTAAACGAATGTTTCTCCCATCAAAAAAACAAGGCTCTGTTGACCTGATGGGATTAATATCCAGGCCTCCTCTTCTTGTATATCGTCCATAAACAGTCAATGATTCAGGTTGACAAAATCGCATAATGTCGGCAAATATCCGTTCAATGCATTGCTCATGAAATTCATTATGATTTCTGAATGAAATCAGATACTTAAGCAAGCCCTCATGATTTATTTTTTTACCTTTATAGGCAATTTGAACGCTTCCCCAATCCGGTTGATTAGTGACCAGACAGTTTGACTTCAATAAATCAGAATACAGTACTTCTTCAACTATTTCAGTTGAAGTTGAAAGAAAACCAGGGGTCACATGATACACAGAGCATTCAATATCAAGCCCATCAAGGCAAATACCGCTGAATGCAGCATAAATAGTTTGATTAGCGATTTCTGACAAGGGGTACACATTAACAGCCACTTCAGAGCCAATACACTGACTCAAATCTTTGCTGATAGTTTGAACAACAGTTTCAACATTAGGGAAAGTCGTGTTATTCAATGAGTTAAAATAGAGTTTTAATGATTTTGATTCAATAATCCAAGGAGAATGACAATCATAAGAAATAACAGCCATAGCAACAACAGGTTTCCCTTTGGAGTTTAACCAGGACACCTCATAATGATTCCAACAATCAAAACCATGGAAAGTGATGGAATTGGGATCTAAATTAATTTCCTGGCGTTTTGGAGCCCTGGGGATAGGATACAGTCTTTCAGGATTGTAGTGATCATCATAATTTGAAGTTTGCCCCAGCTCCGACTGATTTGCTATATTCTGATAAGTACTTTCAAGTTCCTTATTCATTATTGATGCCTCCAAAATAGTAATAATTTGCGCTGTGCTATACCAATTGATTGCTTGCCCGGCTTCAATTTGCATTGCAATATAGTTTAACAAAGTAGACGCTTCCTTAATTTGCGCCGCTTTTTTCTCCAAAGCGTCAGCCTGTAGAGCAAGTGAATTTTTCAGATTAAAATCAGGATGCTGGATAATTTTTTTGATTGAAGCAAGTGAACACCCCAGGAACCGCAGGGTAGTTATTTGCTGCAAACGTAATAAATCATCAGATGAATACAGTCGGTAATCCGACTCTGACCGTTTTGATGGCTTTAGTAAATTAATTTCATCATAATATTGTAAGGTACGAATACTTAATGAAGTCAGTTTGCTGATTTCTTTAATCTTATAAAATTTCATTTTGTAACTCTAAAAAACAAAATGATTATAATCTATCACGTTACGTGAGGGTCAATATTTTATTAAAAAAATGAAATAAACTATATTTACAAGACTAACGAAAAACCCCAAGGTCGAGGCAAAAAATGTTTTTAATGGGGAGTTTAGATATACTAAATGACCGATTTAAAAACTTTTTTAACAAAGAGATTGGGGTGTTTCGAAAGTCCTGGTTTAATGAGAGATACTGGAAATACCATTTAAAGGAGTCCATTTACCCATGATTAATCAACAGATAGAAGTATTCTTGAAATCCCCTGCTTTTGCTGTAGTTGGCGCCTCCTCCAATAGAGCAAAATACGGCAACAAAGTATTGCGATGCTATCTTCAGAATGGCAAAAAAGTCTATCCTGTCAATCCACATGAAACGCTGATTGAAAGCTTGCCTGTTACCCATTCAGTAAACGATTTACCTGATGATGTGCAAAGTATTTCTATTATTACTCCTCCATCCATCACTGAAAAAGTCGTAAAGGAAGCAGTCAAAAAAGGAATTAAACACATATGGATGCAACCGGGAGCAGAGAGTGTCTCAGCCATTCAATATTGTTTGGATCACAAGCTTAATGTCATTTCCGGAGGAGCTTGTATATTAGTCGCCATGGGGTATAAAGAAGATTAGGGAAAAACAATAAGCTATTTTGTAGCCTAAAATAGCTTATTTGATTTTTTACAATTCTAGTCGATTATTTAGGATCTCTGAATTGCTTTAATGATTCATTGACAACACTTTCAAGAGTTCTATTTTCTGTATATTTTTCTCTCAAAAAACTGGCATCACTGCCTTTGTGAGTGATTTCATAAATATGGTCTAAAGCCAAAGTACTGTTTAAGCGATTAGCATAAGGCTTTAATCGACGTAGTGTCGTTAAAATATCTTCTCGAAGCAAAATTTGCTCATAAGTTTTGGGATGCACCAAAGTTCCATCCAGACCAAATCGACAGGCTTGAAAACGATTGTAATTGTACACAAGATAATCATCTTCATGAGGAGGAGGTTCTTTATTTTCCAATAAATAACTGCAAAGGGCTTGCATATAACAAGCTAGAGCAGCTGCCCGCTCAACCGTAAGGGGACTATCACACACCCGCATTTCAAAACTCCTTCATTGCAGGGATCTCGTTCGCTTTAATTAAAGCGCGTTGAACCATTATTGGACCCAATATTTCTAAAATTAGGGCAACCATAGCCAGTGGGGCCAAAGTATCTACCAAATTAATACCAATATATCGACTCTGTTCAAGAATCAAAATGACGAAAACAGAGATAGGTGTCATAGCCAAACCAGTCAAGACGCCCTTCCTAAATGAAATATCACTGATATGAGCAAATAAACTAATCCCTGCAATTTTTGCTATGAACCTTATCGTTATAATTGATAATCCTATCCAGAAACCTGTTACAACCCTTTGCCATTCTATGGTTGCTGCAATAAATACAAACAATAGTACTAATAACAAATCACCTAATGTGCCAAATCCTGGTTGTGAAGGATTGAATACCATTCACCCATGGCGGGAAACCAGTCCAAAGGTCAATGTGGCTAACACTGGAAACAATTTTAGATTATGGGTTAAAATAACCAGCAGTATCACAGCGCAAGCAAATGCTAACGTATTGTCTTGACGGGTGCTTTTTACTGTTTTAAGCATAATTGGCATTATCACTCCAAAACTGAGAAATAGTGTATTTGCTACCCACCAAATTAATGAAAATAAAAAAGAAATCGCAACAATTTCTTATGTTAATAAGCTTTTTATTAGGGATGTCACAAGTCATGGCTTTAGAAATTATTACTATAGAAAAAAAAGAAAACCATCACATGCTAAAAACCCGGGCTGAAAATATTCAATTTCCCTTGAATCAAGAAGATAAAGAATTAATTGAAGCAATGAAAAAAAAATTATATACATTGGGAGGAGTTGGTTTGGCAGCACCACAGGTCAATTCTGCCAAACAAATTATCGCAGTTTATATCCCTGAAGAAGCTCAGCTTTTGCGTAATAATGCAAAACTTTATCCGATGCATATCTTAATCAATCCGAATTACGAACCTCTGCCAAACACTCGTATTATTAGTGATTTTGAGGGTTGTTATTCAGTGTCCAGTAAAGCAGGCAAAGTACCAAGATACGATGAAATTCAACTAAAGTACTATGATGAAGAAGGGACAGTTCATCAACAAATCGAAAATGGCTTTTATGCCCGTGTTTTGCAACATGAAATTGATCATCTCAATGGAGTGTTAATCACCGATCGTTTAACTCCCGATTGTGTGCAAGGGAGTATTGAAGAAATGATGACTATTCGTCGTGCCGAGTTGACTGAAGAAAAACGAAAATTATTTGATCAAATCATGGCAAAAAAACTTAAAAAATAACAAGGCTTATCCAGTTTATCCTATATGAATTGGCTTTAATGATAAACTGCTCTTGGTAATTTTTTTGCTTGTTCAACCCAGGTGACTACTTGAGATAATCCAGGTATGTGTAGCGCCAAATGACATTTTTCATTTTTCTCTTTCAATGAGCTATAAAGTTGTTCAGGGTTACAATGTGCTAACTCAGGAATGGAGTCAATACCAGCCTGCTCCAGAAGTTCGGCATATTCTTCATTAATGCCATTCACGCGCGCAAGATCAGCTTGGTTGGTCCATTTTAAAATCAATTTATGACTGATTCCTGTTTGCTCAGCTACCCTAAAACGTCCTCTGCGACTACTGCAAACACGTAACAAATCGTCCTGACTTTCAATCCCCACTCGCTTTAACATTTCAGCGTATTTTGGGCCTATGCCTTCCAGTTCAATTAACTTGTGCATTTTATTTCCAGTCTTCTACTACTATATTATATATATAAAATTATAGAATATAATGTGCAATTATTAATCAAAACAAGCATTGAAGAAATTTCGACCTCACGTGTTAAAAAAAAATCAATTCATTTGGCAAAACTCAACAATTTCATTATGATAATAACTTTCATTTCAGTCCCTGGTGAGATAGAAAAATGCACAAGAACAAGAATAATATAGTCAAGATATTTTTATTAGTTTTAGGACTGTTTGCCAACACCACCAATCATGCCTGGTATGGGCCAGGAATCACTATCGGTGTTCCTCGAGGAAATGTTCACTATTACGGAGATGATATCAGAGTGTATAATCCATGGGGATATGGCTACTACGATAGAACTTATTACTATAATGGAGGAAGAAACATTATCGTTCCCAATGTGATTGTACCAAATGTTGTGATCAACGTACCCGTTCAAAGGTATTATGTGCCGTCCTGTGAAGAAATGGAAGTTTGTGATCCTTATGGACAATGTTGGTTAGAACAATTTTGCAGATAAATTAAAAACCAATCAACTAATGCTTTTGGGACTTCGCCTATTATTAGGAGGAGAGATTATAATTTTTTTAAGGACAAAAATGTCGGAAACTATTGGGTACGCTGCCTACAAGGCGAGAGCTCCTTTAAAGCCTTTCACTTTTGAACGCCGTCCTGTTGGCATAAAGGACGTAGCAATAGATATTTTATTTTGTGGTATCTGCCATTCAGACTTGCATCAAGTCAATGATGACTGGGGAGGAGCATTTTATCCTATGGTCCCGGGACATGAAATCATTGGGCGAGTCAAGGAAGTAGGACATCAAGTCCACCGGTTCAAAGCAGGAGATCTGGTGGGCGTTGGCTGCATGGTTGATTCCTGCCGTCAATGCTCCTATTGCCATCAGAATGAAGAACAATATTGTAAATCCGGGGCGACTTTTACCTATAATAGTCAAGACAATCATCTAGGTGGTGTAACCTACGGTGGTTATTCCAAATATGTTGTCGTTAAAGACGATTTTGTATTAAAAATTGATGAATCTCTCGACCCGGCTGCTGCGGCGCCATTACTCTGTGCGGGAATAACAACATACTCCCCCTTGAAAAGGGCTAAAGTAGGTAAAATGAGTAAAGTAGGCATCGTCGGTTTGGGAGGACTAGGTCATATGGCTGTTAAATTAGCCCGTGCCATGGGAGCTTTTGTGACAGTTTTTACAACTTCGGAAAATAAAATAAACGCAGCAAAGGATTTGGGCGCCAATAATGTTGTCTTGTCTACCGACAGCAGTGCCATGCAAGCACTTGTCAATCAATACGATTTTATTCTTGATACTGTTTCAGCCAAACATGATCTTGGTCAATATTTAAACCTTCTTAAAGTAGATGGGAAACTAACCCAGGTTGGACTCCCGCCGGATCCGCTTGAAGTTCCCATGTTTCCTGTTATTTTAAAAAGACTGAGCATTAACGGCTCATTGATTGGTGGAATTAAAGAGACACAAGAAGTTTTGGATTTTTGCGCGACACATGGGATCACCGCAGACATAGAATTAATAAAAATGCATGAAGTAAATTCTGCCTATGAAAGACTGCTAAAAGGAGATGTGAAATATCGATTTGTTATCGATATGTCAACTTTGGATTAAATGAGCTCGGTATAAAAGGCTGCCAGTTGACCTTTTATACCACGGAGCAAATATTATTCCTGGTTTTTGATCTTGGGGAAAACTTTAATTTTGGTTATAAAAGAATCTTGTATTTTTTCAATCAAGGCATCAAATTCAACAAATTGAATCATTTCACCTTCGGTTGGTAATTTTCCTCGGCGCGTAATGATAAGTCCATATAGTGTATTCAGTTCTTCTTCATCCGGCGATAAAGTAATATCGCAATCAAGAGCCCGCTCTAAAGAATAAAGGGAGCAATCTCCTTTTGTCGTTATAGTCCCGTCCGCATTTTTTACCCAATCTTCATGGGTTTTATGAAACTCGTCTTTAATCCGTCCAATCAGTACATGGAGCAAATTATCCAAAGTTACAAATCCAAGTAAACTCGATTTGTGTTTATATACCAAAGCAAAATGAGGCATACCGGCCCGGAACTTACGAAGCAAATCCATAGCGGGTAATTTATGACTGACTTTAAGTACTGGTCGTACATAAGGTTTTAAGGTATTAATGTCTTTCTGGAGCAATAGATCGGCAAATAAATCCTTAACATGGATTACACCAATCATTTCCTTAGCCTTGGAATCATACACAGGATAACGACTGTAACGATATTTTAAAATTTTATTTTTAATCGTTTCGAATGGATCATTGATATCTATTATGATCATTTCATCTTCAGGACGCATCACCTCAGTGACATTTAACTCGGCCAAATCGAGAGTATGCTCCAGGATTTCACGTTCGTCTTCCTTTAATTCCGATTGAAGATGCTGCCCACTTAAAATTAATTTAAGCTCTTCACTGGAATAAAAACCTTCATATTCGTTTTTTACATCCATGCCAGACAGTTTGAGAAAAAAATTGGAACAGTTATTTAACAACCAAATGGCGGGATACATTATCCAATAAAACCAATACAAAGGAACTGCCGTCCATATTGAAATCAATTCAGATTGCCGAATCGCAATGGATTTGGGCATGAGCTCACCGATTACAATATGAAGAAAAGAGATAAGAAAAAATGCAATAAAAAAAGAGGATATAGTAACGATATGAACCGATGAAATGCCCAAAGCAATAAATAATGGCTCCAATAACTCCGCAAAGGCAGGCTCTCCAATCCAACCCAATCCTAATGAGGCAAGAGTAATGCCCAACTGACAGGCTGATAAATACGCATCCAGATTTTGATGAACTTGCTCAAGAATACGGCCTCTTAATCCGTAACTTTCTTTAATGGATTGAATTCGCGTGGTTCTGAGTTTAACCATCCCAAATTCGGCCGATACAAAAAAGGCATTGAGAAGCACCAACAGGAATGCAATAAAAATTAACAGGATGTTATACATTAAAAATATTCCATTTTATGATTTAATTTCATAGGACTTACGAAAAATCCCAATCTCTTCGTTAAAAAATATTTATAATTTGGTCATTTAGTTTATCTAAACTCCCTCATTAGAAATATTTTTTGCCTTAACCTTGGGATTTTTCGTAAGTCCTGTTTCCTATTCGGTCGTACCTTCACTAAAAAATGTGATTGAATCCTTTATGTTAATAGAATACCTCAGTCCTGGCGAGTTTAAAATGACATCCAATACCTGAAAACAGCAGCGCTCCTATTGACAAATGGAAACACAATTTGTTAATTTAATTCATCAAGAGATGAAATTAACTCAACCTGAAAAGATTATGAATCATCCAGTCAATAAAACATACCATGAATTTTTTGCAAATTCTTATGCCAATGTTTTGCTGTGCGGTGATTCTGTGTCTACCGATAATCTTTCAATCATTATTATTATCTTGCCCTCTTTACCCTAGAGCGGTCAGCTATTGCTAATTCTCTGCCTCTCTAGGGAGGCTTCCAAAGAGTTAGCACTAACTGGTTTCAACTGGAGGGCATCATGAATCAAAACTGTTTCAAACCAAGGAATATTTACGTCTCGTTGGTGATGTGGGCATTGCCATTATCTTTTTTTACTTTTCAGTTCTTATTACGTCTTTGGCCTGGGTTAACCATGCAAGACATTATGGCGCAATTTTCAATTGATGCCGCAAGCTTTGGTCTTATAGCCGCATTCTATTATTATGGATATGCTGGAATGCAAATCCCGGTAGCCTTGCTGCTGGATAAATTTGGGGCTCGCTTCATTGTATTTGCCTTTGCACTATTATGTGGCATTGGAACTTTACTTTTCATAGGTACCAATAATTTTTACTGGGCCCTTTTAGGCAGGTTTTTGATAGGCATAGGCTCTGCAGCTGGCTTCCTGGGCGTCTCCAAAGTGGTATCAGAATGGTTCAGCCATTCACAGTATTCCAAAATGATCGGGCTTTCCTTTAGTGTGGGCTTATTGGGAGCAATCTATGGAGGGAAACCACTTGCCCACCTGATACAGAGTTTTAATGGACAACAGGTTGGCCTTGCTTTGGCAATTTTCTCCATCACCTTAGGATTCTGTGCTCTTTTGATCTTGCGCTCCCCCCAAAATAGTGCCCAAGTAGAAAGAAAAACAATAAATTTATCTCAATGTTCCTTTTTATTTTCTTCATGGGTCATCTGGGCCCTTGCTCTTGCTAATTTATTAATGGTTGGAGCCTTGGAAGGATTCGCAGACGTATGGGGCGTGCCTTATCTTATCGCCAAATATGGATTGAATAAAGCTGACGCAGCCTTTCTCATCTCGTTTATTTTTATAGGGATGATATTTGGTGGTCCATTGCTCGCCTTCCTCAGTCAAAAAATTGGTAACTACTTTGTAATTGCAGCCTGTGGTGCTGGTTTGGCATTTCTATTCCTGATACTTCTTTACTCCTCGATCCCTCACTGGTGGCAACTGGGAACGCTCTTCTTTGCAATTGGGCTGTTGTGTTGCTATCAGGTTATTGTATTTGCCGCAGGTTCTACCTTGGTTCCCTATGAGTATTTAGGCGTCACCATCGCCTTCTTGAACTGCATCAATATGTTAGGAGGGTCTTTTTTTCATACTTTGATTGGTAAATTAATGGATAGCAGTTGGAGCGGACAAATGAGCGCTAATGGACTTAAATTATATGAAATCAACTCGTATCAATGGGCTTTGTCACTCATTCCATTCTGTGCCTTATGTGGCAGTTTGCTTATTGTATTGATTCATATCAAAACAAGAGCTTATGCGACTCCAGGGTTTATGCAAAAGACTTCATTGACTGGAGTTTAACTATGGAAAAAATTTTTTGGTCAAACCCCTATCAGTATACACTCGGTACAAAAGTAATCTCAATTAATGACAACGAGATTCTATTAGAAAAAACCATCGCGTATTCATTTTCAGGAGGACAGGAAAGCGATAGAACGTTCATCAATGGCTTTGAAGTACTCAGTTCACGAATAGATGGAAATCTTATTTATTACACCTTGCCCGATGGCCATAATCTTGCACCCAATGATGCAATCACTATGACTATAGATTGGCCTCGAAGGTACCGGCTGATGCGTCTTCATTTTGCGGCAGAACTGGTTCTGGAGCTTGTCACCAGAACCAGTATGCTTGAAAAAGTTGGAGCCCACATCTCGGAGTTCAAAGCTCGAATAGATTTTAAAGCAAATTTTAATATCGCTTCTATTTTTGACCAGCTGCTTGATGAATATAATGCAATCATTAGACAAGATCTGGTTATCCATAAAGGATACCATGATGTGAGAACTCAACGGCGGTTTTGGAAAATAGACGGTTTTGCCGAAGTACCTTGCGGGGGAACACACGTTCATTCCACTTCGGAAGTGGGCTTTATTCGTCTCAAACGCTCGCATCCTGGCAAATCCATTGAGCGCATTGAAATAACCCTGATGGATGATAGTAAATAATACACCTCATGCATAAGCTGATTGTTTTGCTTTAGGGCAAGGCGCGAATGTTTTGGGAGCTAAGTTTACATGTTGTAAATGAGCTTTGCTGAAACGTTTACATCGCGACAGTAAAATGGAAAAGGCTGCTTATGCAAGAGGCTGGGTAAAACGCCAATACAGACAAAAATATAGAAAAAGAATAAAAAATCGCCTAAATTACCCCATTTGACTTTGTCGCTATTAACCTGTGAGCACTATTTATCATGGAACTGCCCAATCATTTCTCTACTGTCTATGTGACAAAACCGGAATTTATAGAAGCACTTTCTGAGGAATTAGGTGAAGTGTCTACCAGGATAGGCTCTCTGATTTTTTCTCCTCATCAGAAGCTTGATGTTTGTTTTGCACTGGATGTATGGCTTGAGCCTCAGATAATACCATTTCAATCCATTTCAGAAGCAGCAAAAATATTGAGGCAAGCAGGAAAATTCTGGTATTTGCACCCTATTGCTGAAATTCGCCGATCGCGATTGATTGAGGAACAACTTCGCAAGTGCACATCACTCATGTCCCACTTTCCGGTTGCCCATGACATTCCACCCATAGGTGTATTTAGTCTTCTTGATAGAAATACACTACTCTTTAGTGCCAAACGACTAAAAAAATGGCCGGATGGACAATGTTATTTTATCGAAGACAAAGTCAATCCTCCAAACAGGGCTTATTTAAAATTATGGGAAGCCTTGTTTCTGTTAAATAAATACCCCAAGCCCGGTGAAACAGTTTTAGATTTGGGAGCATCCCCTGGAGGTTGGACTTACGTGATGCAATCTCTTGGAACCCAAATCACTTCCGTCGATAAAGCGGAACTGGATGTGAAAATCATGACCCTACCTGGCGTTACATTTTTAAAGCAAAGTGCCTTTGCCCTGGAGCCCGAACAACTCAAAGAACCTTATGACTGGGTACTTTCCGATGTTGCCTGCTATCCTGACAGAGCCTATAACCTCATCAAAAAATGGATAGCATCAAAAAAAGCAAAACATTTGATTTTTACCATCAAACTACAAGGAAAAACGGACTTAAAGGCAATCAAACCTTTTCAGTCCATACCTAATTCCAAAGTGATCAATCTATTTTATAACAAACATGAAGTCACTTTTTTTTATCCAGTATAAACACCCCTAAGACTTAGTCATTAGGGTGAAAAAACCAAAATGATGAACTAATACTTAATTGTCTCTGGCTTAAGCTCTTGAAAAATCAAATGAGAGAACTTTCTCTATGCTTGACTGCTTTAAGGCAAGCGCCAACAATCGATCAACCCCTAGAGCAACCCCGCTGCACGGTGGTAACCCATGATCCAGAGCTTCCAAAAGATAGGCATCGGCTTCCATTGCTGTCAGTCCTTTTTGCTTTCTGTGTTGCTGATCCAGCATAAAACGTTTTTTTTGCGCTTCAACATCGGTCAATTCATGAAAACCATTAGCTAATTCAACCCCCTGATAGTACACTTCAAAGCGCTCAGCCACACTCTCGTTGACTTGTGCCAGGGCAGCCTGGGAGGCAGGGAAGTGATACACAGCAACAGGGCTTGACTCTTGTGCCAAAAAAGGCTCCACAACATGACTCATTAATAAAAACAGATATTGATCCCTGTCTTGTTCTTGAGGAAATAAGACTCCATCCAAATCATGCTGTACTAATATCTTGTTTAATTGCTCTATTGAGGTTGAAAAAGGATCAATGCCGCAAGCCTCTTCAAAAACCTGTTGATAGGTTTTTCTGGTCATGGGCTGAGATTTAAGAATAATTTGCAACAATAAATCCACTTCATCCATCAAAACATGATGATCGATGTTTAATTGATACCATTCAAGTAAAGTAAATTCAGGATTATGCCAACGCCCCAGCTCGTCATCGCGAAAAACTCGCGCCAATTGAAAAATAGGCCCACTGCCTGCGGCTAACAGCCGTTTCATATGGTATTCAGGGGAAGTTTGTAAATAGTATGTTTCACCTCTGAAAATCGCTTTGATATTGCTCAGGTAAATATCAGTAACCCCATGACGCGCCATCACAGGAGTTTCCACTTCCAGATAGTGGCGTTCATTAAAGAATTGACGGATTTGACCTATTAACCCCGCTCGCGCACGTAATAATTGAATGGAAGCAGAAGGCAGCCAGGAGTTATCAGACATGATCAATAAAAGATTCCCAATTCCAGGCGAGCAGCCTCTGTCATGCGGTCTTGGGACCAGGGTGGTTCCCACACGAGCTCAACGGTGCAATCGCTGACTCCTTCAACCTGATTGACTGCCTGCTCCACCGTACCTGGAAAGGTTTGCGCCACAGGGCAGCCCGGGGTCGTTAGCGTCATCTGAATATGAACATGGCCTTCGTCATTAACGGCAATATCATAAATCAAGCCCAGATCATAAATATTGACAGGAATTTCGGGATCATAAACTCCTCTCAACGCTGTGATAACGCTTTCCTTTATTGATTCGTTACTCTGTTTTTTCTTAAAACCAAACATGAGTTGCCTCTGGTCTATTCTGCGGTAGACAGACAAATTCTTTCATGAGCCGACCGTATCGCCATAAAATTATTCTGTCTTCACCACTTCTGTTTCTTTATTTAAAGCCGCTTCCAAAGTATGCCAAGCCAAAGTAGCGCATTTAACACGGGCAGGGAATGCTTTAACCCCAGCAAGAACTGTTAATTTATCCATGGAAACCAAATAATCTTCTTCATCTTGTGTCAGCATTCGATGAACACGATGAAATAGCTCATGAGCATCTTTGATTGATTTGCCCTTTAACGCATCAGTCATTAACGATGCAGAAGCTTGGGAGATAGCACAGCCACATCCTACAAAACTTAGATCACTAATCAAATCACCCTGTAATTTGAGGTAAACCGTTAGTTTATCTCCGCATAAAGGATTAAACCCTTTCGCTTCGGTGGTCGCATCCTCCATCGCATGATGGTTACGAGGATTACGATTGTGATCGATAATGATTTCCTGGTAAAGTTCCCGCAACTCCATACTCATGCAAATACCTCTTTCACTCGTTGTAAGGCTTCCATACAATAATCAATTTCTTTAAACGTATTATAAAAGGACATAGAAATACGAGAAGTCGCAGCAACATCGTAGAAATCCATCAAAGGCATAGTACAGTGATGTCCGCTGCGTATCGCTATACCTTCACTATCCAGAATGGTCCCAATATCATGGGCATGAATTTTTCCATGGACAAAAGAGATAATGGGTACTTTGTTGGCAGCCGTTCCAATAATATTGTACCCTTTTACTGATTCAATGGCCTTGGTAGCATAGTTTAATAATTGTGCTTCATATTCGGCTATCGCATCCAAATCCAATGACCAAATATAATCAATTGCAGCAGCCAAACCAATTGCCCCTGCAATATTCGGAGTGCCTGCTTCAAATTTTTGGGGGATGGCCGCGTATTCTGTTGCGTCAAAACTTACGGAGTTGATCATTTCACCCCCGCCTTGATAAGGGGTCATGCTATTTAATAATTCTTCTTTTCCCCATAAAACACCTATCCCTGTGGGACCATACATTTTATGTCCGGAAAAAGCATAAAAATCACAATCCAAATCTTGAACGTCCACAATCAAGTGAGCCGTTGCCTGTGCCCCATCGAGCAACACTTTAGCCCCTACTTCATGTGCCATTTTAATCATTGTTTTTACAGGATTAATGGTCCCTAAAGAATTGGAGGCGTAATTAATTGCAACCATTTTAGTATTTTCATTTAACTTTCTTTCAAATTCTTCAAGTATTACCTCGCCATTTAAAGAAATAGGGGCAACTTGCAGTTTGCAACCCATTTTCTTACAGACCATTTGCCAGGGCACTATATTGGAATGATGTTCCATATGCGTTATCAAAATTTCTTCATCGGGTAATATACGAGGGGCTACAAGGCTCTGGGCCACTAAGTTAATGGCTTCCGTTGTACCGCGTACAAAGATACATTCTCTCGGTGTTCTGGCATTAATAAATCGTTTTACTTTCGCTCTGGCTGCCTCATACATTTCCGTAGCCCTGACACTCAAGGCATGAACTCCACGATGTACGTTTGAATTATCATTCTCATAAAATTGAGCAATAGCATCAATCACAGTCTTGGGTTTTTGAGTCGTCGCTGCGTTATCAAAATACACCAAATCATACTCATTGATTTTTTGGTGCAAAATAGGAAAATCTTTCCTGATTTTGTTGACATCAAAAGATGTCATTAATGACAGATTAGTACTCATTTGCGTACCCCAACTGTTGAGTTAATAAATGACCCATCCAATCAGCCAAATCACGATTTGGAATAAGGCGCAAATTATCATTGGCAAACGCCTGGATTAAATAATGAGAAGCCTCGTCTCTGCTAATACCACGTGTTGCCAAATAAAATATTGCTTCTTCATCGAGTTGCCCAACCGTAGCGCCATGCGAACATAAAACATCATCAGCGAAAATCTCTAGTTGCGGTTTAGTATCAATTTCTGCGTTTGCGGAGAGAAGCAAATTTTTATTTTGTTGTTTGGCATCGGTATGTTGCGCATTTTTGGCTACAATAACCTTGCCATTAAATACCGCTCTGGAATGCCCCTTTAAAATCCCTTTGTAATCTTGCTCGCTTCGACAATTAGGCACCAAATGATGCACCACAGTATGATGATCGACATGTTGCCCATCTCCTGGCGCGTAAATTCCATTCATAAGGCATTGAGCATGTTCTTCGTGCATAGATACGCTTATATCACTACGTACTAACTTCCCTCCCAAACTTAAAGAGTGGCTGGAAAATTGACTGGATGCGGATTGCTTAACCGATAAATGGCCTAAATGGTAAGCTGATTTACTTTCTCTTTGAATTTTATAATGATTAAGTTTCGCATCTGCTCCCAGAAACACTTCCGTAATACTGTTAGTGAAATAGCAAATGTTTTCTTCGCCATGATATTCTTCAATAAGAGTAGCCTGAGATTCTTTTTCCATAAGAATCAAATGTCTTAAATGCACAGCCTGGTTCATTTGATCTTGCCTATGCTTTAAAACGATGGGTTGTTCCAGGCAAATTCCCGCAGGAATATAAATAAAGACTCCACATTGGATCATCGCTGTATTTAAATAATGAAAGCCATGTTCCTGCTCTAAAATCTTTCCAAGGTGGGGCTTAATCAAATCAGCATAATGTATTAAAGCAAGAGATAAAGGCAGAATTAACACGCCCTCAGGCAGAGCGTTAATCCACTCATTCTCTTGGGAAATGAATCCATTTTGTATTAAAAACTGGTTTTTGACTGGTGAATCGTCAAAGACAGTTTTAAGAACAGGTTTTACTGTAGAAGCAGGTTGTACAAAATACTGCTTTAATAGTGGGTCAACGAGAGTATACTTCCATTCCTCGTCATACCGACTGGGAAAACCACGACGCTTCAAATCAGTTAATGCTTTAGACTGCAACTGCGCAAGCCAAGGTATTTGCGATACACCTGATTGAGCTTGCTGTTGATAATAATCCAAAATATCACTCATAACTGCTCCACTTCTTCAAGCCAGCTATAACCTTTTTTCTCCAGTTCCAGCGCCAAAGATTTATCTCCTGATGTAATAATACGGCCACTTGCCAATACATGAATAAAATCAGGCTCAATATAATCCAGTAAACGCTGATAATGGGTCACTAAAATAATAGAGCGCTCAGGAGAACGCATCGCATTAACCCCTTGAGAAATAATTCGTAATGCGTCGATATCCAAGCCAGAATCGGTTTCATCAAGAATGGCTAGCTTGGGTTCCAAAGCGGCCATTTGTAATATTTCATTACGTTTCTTTTCCCCGCCTGAAAATCCTTCATTAATACTTCGGTATAAAAAGCTTTCGTCCATATCCAGAAGCTGGCATTTTTCTCGAATAAAACTTAAAAATTCTATGGCATCAAGGGTATTTCTCCCTTGCCCTTTGCGAACCGCATTCACTGAGGCCTTAAGGAAGTTGATATTGGTTACACCAGGAATTTCTACCGGATATTGAAAAGACATAAAAATACCGGCCCGTGCTCTCTCCTCCGGGGACATGGGCAACAAATTTTGTCCCAAATAGGATATTTCACCACGAGTTATTTCATAAGAAGGATGCCCGGCCAATACCTTGGAGAGAGTACTTTTCCCAGAACCATTAGGTCCCATAATCGCATGAACCTCTCCTGGTTTAACCTCAAGATTAATACCTTTTAAAATAGACTGCCCATTGACAGCAACATTGAGTTCTTTAATTTTTAACATATTAACCTACTGCCCCTTCTAAGCTTATACCTAATAATTTCGTTGCTTCCACGGCAAATTCCATAGGTAATTCTTTTAAAACTTGCTTACAAAATCCGTTCACGATCATGGAAACCGCGTCTTCTGTATCGATACCGCGTTGCTGGCAATAAAACAATTGCTCTTCACTAATTTTTGAAGTAGTTGCTTCATGCTCTACTTGTGCCGTTGGGTTTTTGACTTCTATATAAGGAAAGGTATGCGCTGAACACTGACTACCCATTAACATGGAATCGCACTGAGTATAATTACGTGCGTTTGTAGCTGTTGGCGCGATACGCACCAATCCACGATAAGCATTATGGGCACGGCCGGCGCTTATCCCTTTCGAAATAATTGTTGAGCGCGTATTTTTCCCTAAATGAATCATTTTGGTGCCTGTATCAGCTTGTTGAAAATTATTGGTTAAGGCAACAGAATAAAATTCTCCAACAGAATCATCACCTTGCAAAATCACACTGGGATATTTCCAGGTAATGGCTGAACCTGTTTCAATTTGTGTCCAGGAAATTTTCGATTTCTTACCCCGACAAGCTCCACGCTTGGTCACAAAATTGTATATCCCCCCTTTACCTTCTTTATCCCCAGGATACCAGTTTTGTACCGTTGAATATTTTATTTGAGCCCCATCTAACGCGATCAATTCGACGACTGCAGCATGCAATTGATTTTCATCTCGCATCGGAGCAGTGCACCCTTCCAGGTAGGACACATAGCTGTCAACATCAGCAATAATAAGTGTCCTCTCAAATTGTCCAGTTGAAGCAGCATTGATCCTGAAATAGGTAGATAGCTCCATGGGACATCTCACCCCTTTAGGGACATAAACAAATGATCCGTCACTAAACACAGCAGAATTCAAAGCGGCATAAAAATTATCCCTGTAAGGGACAACTGAGCCCAGATATTTTTTGACCAAATCAGGATATTGATGTACCGCTTCCGATAATGGACAAAAAATCACTCCTTTTTCAGCTAATTTCGCTTTAAAGGTAGTCGCAACGGAAACACTATCAAACACGGCATCAACAGCAACGCCTGCCAGCATTTCCTGTTCTCTTAAAGGGATACCTAATTTCTCATAGGTTTTTAACAATTCAGGATCAACCTCATCGAGACTTTTAGGAGCATCCTTTTTACTTTTAGGTGCTGAGTAATAGGAAATTGACTGATAATCAATTGGAGCATAGTGCACGCTTGACCATTCAGGGTGAGGCATAGTGAGCCAGTGCCGAAATGCTTTCAACCGCCACTCAAGCAAAAACTCAGGTTCACCTTTAATTGCAGACAAACGACGAATGACATCCTCATCCAATCCAGGAGGAAAAGTTTCAACTTCTATGTCAGTTACAAAACCATGTTGATATTCTCTATCGAGCAGAGAATTTAGTTGCTCACTGCTTTTAGCCACGATTTACTCCACTTGCTAATTGCCGAACTCGCTCAACATCCCTTGTTGGAAGAGTTGGTTTTGCCAATGCTTCCAAACTGACACTATCAAGAGCAGTTTCTATCGCATGGCTTATTAAGCGCCAATTTCCCTGAATGGTACATACTCCCTGTAAAAAACAATCATTAGGTTGCATACTACATTCTGTGAAACCTCTGTGCTCTTCCAAAGCAAATATGATTTGAGACACAGATATTTCAGCCGCCGGTCTTTGCAGTCTATATCCGCCCGACACACCACGAACTGAAGTTAACAACCCTGCACTAGTCAGACGTTTTAGAATCTTACTAACAGTTGGTACCGTTAAATGCGTATGTAAAGCGATATCTCGCGCGTTGCACAATTCCTGCGGATGCTTGGCTAGATAAACCATTACAACTGTTCCATAATCGGCTAACTTACTGACGCGCAGCATAACACCCCCCACACGAATAATCTAGTACCAAATAAGTCTTATTTTCAGATAGAGCAAAAGAATATCTTCATTAAGAACAAGGATTTGACAATTGCTTAGTGAGTCAATATCACCTGATCATCTCAATGAGTTTTTCTGATACCATCATCGAAAGCAAAATTCTATTACCTTATTATAAATATAGTACTAATTTAGTTCTATATTCAATAAAAGTAAGATTTTACCTTATTGACAAGGAAAGAAGCAAATAAAATCTTCTATTCTATCTTGACGATTTCAAGCGTTTTAATATTTTTTACAATAAGTTAGTGACAAGTAGAATAGTCTTATAAACACATCATCCGTGTATAATGCGTTATGGATTTAATATAGAATACTCTTGATAAACACAAACAAACCCATAAAAATAAGCGATTCGATTATTTGCTTTCAGGAGCCAGGATGACTCACGATACTGAACTAAGCGAACTGATGCAGGCTGTAGCTAAAAAAAGCCTGCAGATTATGTCGGACTTCAAAGAAAAACCAATCCCGCTTTCATCGCTGATCAGTCAATACATTGATCTGACGGAGCATTTCCAAAACTTGATTGCTGTCATTCTGAAAAATCCTGAAAAAGTATGGCAAATGCAATTAAATTACCTGGAAGACGCCTTGAGCCTGGCTCAGGCACAATTTAATTATTGGCTTGAAGGAAAACCCCTTCCGATTAACGATCAACGTTTTAATGGAGAAGATTGGATAAACAATCCATTTTTTAACTTACTAAGCCAACATTATCTTTTGGCCAATGAACATATCAATTCATTACTGGAGAATATGGAATACGGTGATGAAAATCTTGCCAAACGCATACGTTTTTTTACCAGGCAGTACCTTGATGCTCTATCTCCAGCTAACTTTATCCACACGAATCCTCAGCTCATGGCAGAAACATTACAAAGCCATGGTAAAAACCTATTACGTGGATTGCATAATTTACTTTCGGATGTAGAAGCAGGATCTTCCAGATTAATTATTAAGATGACGGATACGGAAGCATTTAAAATCGGTGAGAACCTGGCTACAACACCTGGTAAAGTGATATTTCGCAATTCCATGATGGAGTTAATTCAATATTGCCCCCGAACAGCGAAAGTAAAATCCGTACCATTGCTTATCATTCCTCCCTGGATTAATAAATACTACATTTTAGACTTAAGCCCGCATAATTCATTAATACGCTGGTTGGTTGAACAAGGCATTACTGTTTTTATTATTTCCTGGGTTAACCCTAATGAAGCGTATGCCAATAAAAGTTTCTATGATTATTTAAATGAGGGCCCCAGAGAAGCCATTTCAGTAATCCGAAAACAATTGCGTGTCAAACAAGTCAATACACTGGGATTTTGTATAGGTGGGACACTGCTAGCTACTCTTTTAGCTTACAACAAGGCAAATGAGGATCTTTCCATTCGAAGTGCAACCTTTTTAGCTGCAATGATTGATTTTAGTGATCCTGGAGACATTGCTGTTTTTATTGACGAGCAGCAGATTAATAAACTTGAGGAAGAAATGAAATCCAAGGGTTATCTGGCTGGAAAATTTATGGCATCCAGCTTTAATTCCCTAAGGGCAAATGACTTAATATGGTCATTTTTCATCAAAAATTACTTGCGTGGTAAAAACCCGGTTCCTTTTGACATACTTTATTGGAATGCCGATTCCACTAATATGCCCGCAACCATGCATTCTCAATATCTACGCTGGATGTATTTGCATAATAATTTGATCAAACCTGGAAAAATTCGTCTTAATCATACCCCCATTGACGTGACCAATATCGACACACCCACTTTCTTTCTATCCACTCAAAAAGATCATATCGCCCCCTGGAAAACAACTTATAAAGGATTTGAATTAATGAAGGGGCCAAAACGCTTCGTTTTAGGTGGATCTGGACATATCGCAGGAATTATCAATCCACCAACCATGCAAAAATATGGTTACAGAACCAATAACAGCATGGATTTATCTGCTGAGGAATGGTTTGAAAAATCCAAAGAACACTCAGGTTCATGGTGGCCAGAATGGTTAAGTTGGCTTAAATTGCATTCAGGAAGACTCATTAATTCCCCTGATATTAATCACTTGCATTTCACACCTATAATCGATGCCCCGGGGAGTTATGTACTAAAAAAATAATATTTTGAACTCAATAACCATACATTAAAACAAAAAGGAGTTGTATTGTGAGAAAAAAAAACATGATACTTTTGGCAAGTTTATTCTCTTTAGGCAGCCTGAATGCCTTTGCTTCTCAAGATTTGACCGTTGTTAATACTTCCGATGATCTGGGATTTGTGACAATAGGTTCCTATTCCTGTGAAATGACCTCCAGTTGCGCTATTCCCCCTGATAATTCGATTCGTATTAACTTCGATATCGTAGAAGCGGCTTGCGCAAATGCTCCTGCTGATTGTGAAATTGTTTTTGGGGTTGACAGTATAAAAGCAAGAATTGCGACTGGACGCTTTAACTTGAATGAAGGGATACAATATATCGCTCAATCTCGTTGGCTGAATTATTCTGCTCAACGTTTATCCAAAACTGTGGCTGAAATCTATAAAAGATAATTCGATTTTCTCCCCGCCGATGTCCTGGTTAAAGCACACTGCAATAACCAGGTAAAGATTTATTAAAATGGACTGATTGAGATAAATTATGAACACTGGGATCTGATTTTCTCCACCAACTCTCTGTTCTTGCCAAAATCAGAATACCCCATGGTTGCACTTGAAATAACATTCCCATCCGCATGGATGCATAACCAATCAACAAAATGGAAAATGCGGCTTTGTCTATACCCTATCAAAAGAGAAGCGTCCTGTTTCTGAATCTTCAATTCTGGAACCTTACTTTCAATGCATGCTGCCAATTCAGACATGCTCTCAACCTTCAAGGGAACAATATAGTGAGAGTCCGATTCATTAACCAAACTACTTACCCAGTTTGGCTTATCATCAGGCAATTGCCCCTCAACTAATCCCTTTGGCATTTCTCGAAAGTTGATTTGAGGAAATAAATACAGAATGACAATAAGGGTTAAAATAAGGGCTAATACTATACATATCAATTTCATTTATACTGTTTCCATGGTTTCTTTCTGTTCTAAAAATTGCTTTTCAAGCGTTACATAATCAATTTTTCCTGAAGGCAAGACAGGAATTTGGCATGCCGGATAAATAGTATGAGGAACAAGCAGCTCTGATTGTCCTCTCTCCTTAACCTTTTTTATAAATGATACTTTATCTGCATACTCTGCTTCAGTAAATAAGAAAATTTGCTCCCCCTTTCTTGGCGATTTTTGCACAACAGCGGCATGTAATAATTCAGGCCAAATTGAAGCTGCAATTCCTTCCACCGCTGTAAGAGATACCATTTCACCAGCAATCTTGGCAAAACGTTTGGCACGACCTGCTATAGTAATGAATCCATCCGCATTCACGGTGACGATATCTCCCGTATCATGCCAACCATCTTCAGGTTCTATAATTACCCCAGGTTTATCCTCATCAAGATAACCTAACATGATATTGGGTCCGCATAATTTTAAACGCCCGCCTTGTACAATTCCCTCTACTGGTTCTACTTTAAAATCCATAAAAGGTAAAATCATTCCGACACTACCCGGTACTGATGCCAACGGACAATTAAGCGATATGACTGGCGATGCCTCGGTAGCACCATAGCCTTCATAAATTCTTGCCCTAAACGCTTCGCTCCAGTGTCTAATGGTTTCCGGTTTCACTTTCTCGGCGCCAGCAAAGATATAGCGGACGCTGTTGAAATCATGTTTGCCCGCGGCCCTTGCATAACCCGTTAAAAAAGTATCTGTGCCAAACAAAATAGTAGCCCCTGTTTGATAAACCAATCCAGGAATTACCTTATAATGAAGAGGGGAAGGGTAGAAAAAACAATTCAAACCATTAACCAAAGGAAGCACACTTCCTGCTGTAAGGCCAAAACAATGGAATATAGGTAAGGAATTAAATAAAACATCTCGTGGAGTAAAGTCGACTCTGGAAGTCATTTGCCAACAATTAGCCAATATATTGGCATGACTAAGAGCAACCCCTTTGGGTTTTCCCTCAGAACCAGAAGTAAACAGGATTATGCCTGTTGTATCAGGGGATATTTTGTCACCAAGAAAACGGTAGCTTAGAGTGGGAAAGAAGCCTTTGAATACCCCGGACAGCTTGTTACCTAAATGAATGGTTGATTTAAAATTTTCTAAATAATGAATTCTTATACCCGCCTGTTGTAACTCTTCTACCAAGGGTTCTAATTTGGCGGTTTCTATGAATTGTCTTGCGGTATAAATTGATTTAATTCTTGCTGTATTACAAGCTGAATATAAGTTATAAAAGCCCATGCTAAAATTTAACATGGCAGGTATTCGTCTATAAGCTTGTAAAGCAAAAAAAGTGACCATGCCAGCTATAGTAGTCGGCATCATTACTCCAACAGTTTCGCCTATAGCCGTTTGCTTTTTAATTTGGCGCCCCAGAATAAAACAACGAGCAAGGAACTGTCTATAAGTTAAAGGAGTACGACTATTATCTTCTATTTTAGTTTTGTTTTTAGTTCCTATACTCACTCCTTCAATTAAAGCCGAAAACAATACATATGGCTTGAAACTGTTGGCAAACGACAAATCGCTTATTAGTCGGAATAAACGTAAACTGATACCTTCTCTGTCGACACCTGTATTTTCAGCTTGACCAAATTGTTGAGCTGGTAATATATGAAGAGTAATTTTCGGAAATAAGCGTATTCGATGTTTATTTTTGCTATTAGAAAAAATACTGCGCTCAGCCCCTTCAATACGAACCGGAACTACCTCGGCACCTGCCTTTTGGAGTACCAATCCAGGCCCTTCAAATACCTTTAGGCTATCTTCTTGCTGTTTTAACAATCCCTGTGGAAAAAGAAGACAACGCTTGCCAGCCCGTATTGCCCTGATTAAAATTCTTGTAGCTCGAGCGCTGCCTGGATCAACCACTATGACATCAGCAAAAAGCAATAAGGTTTTTACCCATATTTTTTTAAACATACTAGGGTGTAAAGCTAACGTTAATCGTTCGGGTAAAAATACAGACAGGAGTAATACATCAATGACCGAAGTTCTGTTGGCAATAATGACCGAATGAATATTGGGCTGATACTGTCCTTTAACCTCCACTTTAAACCATTTTACCAGAAAAGCTTTTATCCATTTTCTAGCCCGCTGTTTTTGTTTTTCCTTCCAGGTTAAACCTTCCTCATTTGTTTTTGTCATTGTGTTGTATCAGTTATCTCTATATTGACTTTTATTCTGCAAGATTCAAAACGATTTGAATAGATGGGTTTATGAAATCATGTTAATGTTATTTAAAAAAATTTAAGTGAAAAACAATATCTGTTTTTATGATAATTTACTCAGAATATTGAGAGAAGGCTTGCGAGTCCTTAATTCCTGTAATAAAGTGAAGGGCATCTTAACTTTAACACAAAAAACCATTAAGACATTCTGTTTCATTTTAGCCATATTAGTTTTAATTATTTTCGCAGTGGTCTTTCATAATCATTCGTTAGAGATCATTGATTATATAGACGATCTGGGTTGGCTTGCCCCTGTTCTTTTCTTGATTACCTACTGTCTCGCAACTTTGTTTCTTTTACCCACAATGGTATTAACTCTCGCAGGGGGAGCTGTGTTTGGACCTGTATTTGGTACCTTGCTTAATTTATTGGGAGCCACCAGTGGCGCTGCGTTTGCATTTCTAATCACAAGACATTTGGTTTACGATTGGTTCTCAACCAAAAAGGGTGAAAAACTAAATAAATTGATTGCCGGAGTAGACGAAAAAGGCTGGGTTTTTGTGGCTTTCTTGCGATTATTTCCAATAGTACCCTTTAATCTGGTCAATTATGGTCTGGGAGTAACTGGAATATCATTTCGTCTTTATTTGATTACTACTTTTATTTTTCTAATTCCTGCAGAAATTATTTATACCTATTTCGGCTATGCCGGCATGGATGCCCTGACAAGACCAGGCCATTTTTATAGAAATGGCGGGGTTTTTCTCACCGGATTAGCGATTTTCTTCTTATTTGTTATCAGAATAATGAAAAAAAGGTAGCCGTCTTTTTTAACTAGGAGAGGTTTACCAAGATTCATCCTGGTTTAATAAAAAAACCAATTTATCGATAATTGGATGATTGACTTCAAAAACAATGCTATCCAGAGAAAGCACCCTTCTGATACCCTGCAGGCTATTGGTTAAAATAACAGCATCAGCTTCTTCAACCCTTTTTTTCGTTAGTGATATTTCCTGCACTGGAATGTTGTGTTGCTGGCAAAGGGAAATGAGGAGTGACCTGGTAATACCGGGTAAAACACCATCCTCTATTTGCGGAGTATACAAAACGTTATTTTCAATCAAGAACAAATTGGCACAAGTTGTTTCAGTAACATGACTCTCTGTATTGAAAAATAAGGCATCATCTGCTCCAACAGCAACCGCTTGGCGTTGAGCAATAATTGCCTCTAAATAATTCACTGATTTTAATCGATAAAGCGGATTAGCCTTATCCCTCAACCAATTAACGCTGATTAACCGAACAGGATGCTTTTGTATTGAATAATTAAAAGTCTGAAAAATTAATTGACTGACTTGTCCTCGTTCTGCCAACCCCCTGGAGGCAGGACCACCACTCAAAATGGCTTTAATCCCACCATGATACAAGTTATCTTTTTGGATTTTTTGAATAAGGTGCTCAAACCAATCATCAAATGAAATTTCAAAAGGAATACCTAATTGACGAGCTGAATTGCCCAGTCGCTCCCAATGCCTATAAGCATAGGAAGGCTTGGAACTATTGACTCTAATTGTTTCAAATAATCCCTCACCTAAAAAAATGCGATCATCAATTCCAAATGATGGCGTCACGTCTCCTTTTTCTTCGATAACACGAGTAGGCATTATGATCTCATAATTAATAATCTACAAAATCATCCAATTCGTCTCGCAATCGCTTTTCCTCCAACATATTTTCCAGTCGCCTGCGTGCATCCAAACTGACACCAGGAGCCTCTATAATTTCAGTATCCACTTCAACATCATCAAAATCGTCGACAACTTCGATTACTTCTTCTTCATCTTCTTCAAACAAGTCACTCATAACATTCCCTCAAAGAATTAAAAGTAACATTAAATAATTGCTCAAATGGAACAGGATTCCAGGACGGCTATATACCTCATTTTCAATTTTTTGCCTAGTAGTTTTTAATTATTTTTTGCTATAAACTTATCACATCGCGCATTTACAATCACTCAATGCACAATACAACGTATTGATACCTATAAACACTTGAACTTTAAGCCCAATCCATCTAATAATAAAAAAGAATATTAGCGATACTAAATCATGTCAGACCAATATAAAATTGCTCTAAGAAATACCATAAAACAGGTAAGATCCAAGCTTTCTGTATCCTACAGAACCTCATCTTCCAATCAAATTTGTACTCGTATCCGCTCGCTGGAACAATACCGGCAAGCAAAGCGAATAGCCTTGTACTTTGCAATTAATGGAGAAGTTGATTTAACGTCTCTCTGGAAAAGCGCACCTCTTCAGGGTAAATATTGTTATTTCCCGGTATTAAATAAAGATTCTACTCTTTCATTTTTACCGGCTAATCCCAACACGTCATTTAAAATGAACAGGTACGATATCCCTGAACCTGATGTCGATATTGCATTAGCCTTACCTGTTGACGAGTTGGATTTGATTATCATGCCACTGGTTGCTTTCGATGCCTACTGTACCCGCTTGGGAATGGGGGCAGGATACTATGATCGTACCTTGGCTAATAAATCAAAAGCGCATCTGTTAGGTGTCGCCTATCAATTTCAACGAGTTGATTATATTGAATCACGACCTTGGGATGTCCCCCTTGATGCCGTGATAACCCAAAAAGCTATTTATTGGCGAAATCCCGTGGCCTAAAATGACCTTCTAGAGAGCGTCTGTACCGACTTCCCCTGTTCTAACCCTCACTACCTGTTCCAAGGCATAAACAAAAATCTTGCCATCACCAATTTTACCAGTGTAGGCAGACTTGCAAATGGCTTCTATGGCTGCTTCAACCATATTATCTGGCAATGCCAACTCAATTTTAATTTTGGGGAGGAAGTCTACCACGTACTCCGCACCTCGATATAATTCGGTATGACCTTTTTGACGCCCAAATCCTCGAGTTTCCGATATGGTAATTCCTGGCACTCCTATTTCCATTAAAGATTCATGTACATCATCAAGTTTAAATGGTTTGATAATTGCAGTGATCATTTTCATATTTTTTCCATCGCGTTAAATGCAGAGACACCCATGATATTAGTGGTATGCAATTTTTATGTTATTGCTTTTCAAAACATCTTGGGTATAGTTGTAATTCAACAGTTTTGCTAGACTGTATTCAAAAATAATCGGAGCCACTATGTTCGACCCCAAGCAATTTGATGAATTAGCCAATAAGCTTTTCGCTACCTTACCTACCAGTCTACAAAATTTTGAAAAAGACATTCAACAAAAATTTAAAGAAGTACTGCAATCAACATTCAGCCGAATGGACCTTGTTACTCGTGAGGAATTTGATGTGCAATGTAAGGTACTTGCCAGAACTCGAGAAAAATTGGAACAATTGCAGCATCAGCTTGAAGGTTTCATTGAGCAGCAAGAGATTAAAAAATAATAACCATTAGTCGTCAATAGGAAATTTGGCTGACTTAAGTCCAACATAATAAGGAAAAAATCTTATGAATCTCGCATTTACCAAAACGCGAAGTACTATTGGTATTGTCGCACAACCAGTATCTGTCGAAGTCCATTTATCAAATGGCTTGCCAAGTTTTACTATGGTAGGACTTGCTGAAACTGCCGTGAAAGAAAGTAAAGACAGAGTGCGCAGCGCCATTATAAATAGCCAATTCGAATTTCCGTGTCGTAAAATTACTGTTAATCTTGGTCCTGCCAATTTACCTAAAACAGGAAGTGGTTTTGACTTGCCTATTGCATTAGGAATACTCGCAGCATCAGAGCAAATTCCTCTTACCAATCTTGCCAATCACGAATTTATTGGAGAATTGGCTTTAAGTGGCGAGCTTAGAGGGGTTTCTGCCATTATTCCTGCTGTTCTTGCAGCTCATAAAGACAATCAACATCTGATTATAGCGAATGCCAATGCTGCCGAAGCTTCTTTAACCGGGCATCCCAAAGTCTATACTGCCAATAGTTTACGCGAAGTTTGCGATTATCTATGCCAAGGTACTCCTTTACAGAACTTACCCCGCAAACCAGATCTTGTATTAAATAACCATGAATTGGATTGGTCTGATATTAAGGGACAACATCATGCAAAAAATGCTATGGTCATTGCTGCCTGTGGAGGACACAGTATTCTGCTAAGTGGCGCACCAGGCAGTGGAAAAACGATGATGGCAAGAAGATTTAGTACCTTGCTCCCCGAGCTATCCGAAACACAAGCTCTCGAATGTGCGGCTATCAATTCAATTCGAGGCAAATTACCTGATTTCAGAGAATGGCGTTTACCTCCTTTTCGCGCACCACATCATACGGCTTCCCCTATCTCATTAGTTGGAGGGGGCAACCCGCCTAAACCTGGTGAAATTTCATTGGCTCATCACGGTGTATTGTTTTTAGATGAATTACCCGAATTTAACCGGCAAGTACTGGAGACACTTAGAGAGCCTTTGGAGTCAGGGCATATTTGCATCTCAAGGGCAGCTGCACAAATAGAGTTTCCGGCCAAATTTCAATTAATCGCAGCAATGAATCCTTGTCCTTGTGGTCAATGGGGTAACTCACAAGCCAATTGCTTATGTACCCCTGATAGAATCAGCCGATATTTGGCAAAACTATCTGCTCCATTATTAGATAGAATCGATATGCAGGTTACCATTCACGCATTATCTCAAGAAGAGTTAATTAAACCAAACTCTCATACAGAAAAACAAAGTCCTGCTATCAGAGAAAAGGTAATAAAAATGCATGAAATACAAATAACACGACAAAATAGTCTCAATGCCAATTTAAACTCTAAAACATGCGAAATGGTTTGCGAATTGGGATCAGAAGAGCAACAGTTTCTTAGAGACGTCATGAGTAAACTAAAACTGTCGGCTCGTGGTTATCATCGTTTGCTAAAAGTAGGAAGGACCATTGCTGATATGAATGAATGTAATAAAGTCAGGCTAATACACCTGCAACAGGCTTTATCCTATAAACAAATCTTGCATTTGCCCAAATAGAATTTCTTCTTAAATGATTGGGTATAAAAAAAAATTTAGTATTAATCGCATACCCAAAAAGTTGTCCTATAATTATACATAAATATAAATTACGGGGCCATTATGAGAAGCATCCGATTCCTATTTCATTGCATTTTATTAATGTTACCATGGCAATTTGCAGCAGCTAATAGGCCTACAGATAATGCGCTAGCGATTATAAAATCATGCTACGATGAAACAGCAAACCTTAGTAAAGACTTCACCCCGTGCGTTACCAATAAACTTAAGGCTATGCCTAATGCAGAAGATTTTCAATTAATCATGAATTTTAAAACTGACGAAAAAGGCACCAATGAGCGAATACCAGTCTTTATGGTCGATAAAACAGGATATATGCATTACTGCATAGTAACCACAGGACAAACTTTAATAATAAATGCCTGTGCTGGAGAACAAGGAAAACCACTGACGCAAGGACAAATTTTATCTATAGATCTACCTTAATAGACCTACCTTAATAGACCTACATGAAATAATTTTGATGTTTCCTGTCACATACAATAATAGTTAAACGTGAGGTCTTTTAATACAGAAAAAATGCTTTATCAAACGGAAAAAATATTACTCTGGAAATACACCGATACAAATTTATCAAATCAATAGAGACGGCTTAAATTAATAATTTAAAAAATTATTATCCAATATATCCAGATAAGATCTATAATTAACCATATAAATTAAATAAAGTACAATTTCATGCGAATAGCAAGACTAATTTATTTCCTGTTTTTAGTATTTTATCCGTGGCAATCTGCAATGGCAGATCAATATACAGATACTGCGTTATCGCTGTTATCACAATGCTATGATGCATCAGAAGAAATCAATTCAAATATTACTCATTGCTTTAATGAAAAACTAAACAAAATCCCCAATCCTTTAAATTATAAAATTAGCGTACATGCTACGAAAACAAAAAAATCTGATCATGGGAAAATAACAGTCTTTATTATAAATGCTAAAGGAGCTATGCTTTATTGCGTCGGCACTGCAGGGGAAAAATTAAAAATAAACGCTTGTGCTGCTGATATAGGTAAACCACTTACTCCTGAACAAGAATTGTCGATTGAAGGTTTTTTTTAATTAATCACTAACTTGTGAGAAACCAAACAAAACACATGACAGGATATAGAGATATTTAACCCACTATCAGCGACTCAAGAATAGACATCCTTGCATAAACACCGTTAGTAACTTGTTGTAAAATGCAGGATTGGCTGCCATCAGCGACTTCACTATCAATTTCAACTCCACGATTCATAGGCCCAGGGTGCATAACCATAGCATCAGGTTTTGCATAAGACAGGCTTTTTTGAGTAAGGGCAAAATTATCTCTATATAAATTCAAATCCAAATGATCATCTTCCAGCAAACGTTCCTTTTGAACTCGCAGACAAATTATCACATCCGCATCCGCTAGACCTTCTTTGAGATTATCAGTTACTCGTCCAAAGTGGATTTGTGATGGTTGCCAAATCTCTGGAGAAATCAGAACTAACTCACCAATCCCCAATTTACTGCAAATGCATTGGAAAGAGTTAGCAACGCGTGAATGTTTAATATTTCCCAAAATAGCAATTTTTAATTTATCTAGTTGCGGCCTTTGTTCGATTATTGTCACCATATCCAGTATCGCTTGGCTTGGATGAGCATGAGTTCCATCACCAGCATTTATTATATGAACTGTATCACCTAACTTATTGGCTAAATTTTGCTGCAGCCCATCTTGCTTATGGCGAATTACGAAATATTGGATACCCATAGCAGCCAACGTTCTAATGGTATCTTCAATCGCTTCGCCTTTAGTTTCTGATGAAGTCTGAAGCTCCAGATTCACAACAGACATTGACAGGTGACGTTCTGCTAACTCAAAGCTTACCCGGGTTCTGGTACTGTTTTCATAAAATAAATTAGCAATAATACTTTGGGAATAAGAAGGGTATTGCTTTGTATGTTTAAAATATAAAGCTCGTTGCAATAAGGATTCAATTTGTTCAGATGACAATTGACTAATTTCAAGAAAATGCTTCATGTTCCCCCGCCAAATTTTATTTTAGCTCAAAAGAATAAGACTCTTTGAGTTATTCTGATTGTTGCAACCACTGCTCTAGTATAACACAAGCTGCTATACTATCTACCTCAGCTTTTTTAATCCGACGGTACCCTCCCTGCTCAAACAAATACCCTCTGGCCTCCACTGTCGATAGTCGTTCATCGACCAAATGCACAGGTAAAGTAAATCGTTTATGTAATTGTTTTGCAAAACGACGAGCGGCTGATGTTGTGTATAATTCACTGTCATCAATACAGGTAGGAAGACCTACAATTAAAGCTTGTGGATTCCATTGGGTTATCACTTTCTGAATGGCATTCCAATCAGGGATTCCGGCCTTGGCTTCTATAGTAGATAAGGGAGAGGCACTACAAGTTAGCCGCTGCCCTACAGCAACTCCTATGCGTTTATAACCGAAATCAAAACCTAAATACACACCTTTAGGCATGGCCAGCATCAGAAGAAAGTTGATTCATTTTGACACCCAGTGTTAATCCAGCATATTCCCAGCGGTCTTCAAAGGGCACTTCATAAAGAATTTCAGATTTATAAGGGCAAACCAACCACGTGTTACTCATAATTTCTCTTTCCAGTTGCTGCTCTGTCCAGGCGGCATAACCTAAAGTAATTAATACATCTTTAGGCCCTTCGTCATAAGCTATGGCACGAATAATATCATTTGAGGTGGTAACCGTCACCTCATCTTGCAAAAACAAGCTGGAGCGCCATCCGCCCATTTGCTTATGAATAACAAATCCTCTTTCTGGTTGAACAGGTCCGCCAAACAATAAAGGCAATCCATTTTTTTCTACTCGAATAGGTTCGATTTGCAATTGCTCAAAAACAATAGATAATGGAAACTGTAAAGGTCTGTTAATCATTAAACCTACTGACCCCTGCTCGTTATGTTCGCATAAATAGACTACGGACCTTTCAAAATTTGGATCTTTTAAAGAAGGCATGGCAATCAATAAGTGATTGGCTAGTGAACTGATAATTGCCATAAGAAGCCCCCCAAAATTCTCTCCGCTCACTTTAATTATATACCATGTGTGATTTTAATTTTTACATTTTGATTTTAATTTAAACCGATATGGACGAGCATATGCCCAGAATACTGAACCACTATGAATTTCATGGCTAACAGAACTTGTATATTGAAAATTATTATGAAATAGGAAATCTATGATTTTATTTGGTAGCTCCAGAAGGGATGGATTTGACAACTGATATCTTAATGTACAAAGTTGAGTTTTGCGAAAAAGGTCTTCCAGCGGTATAAGAAGTAGAAGAAGAATCTGTATTTTGAACCCCTTCTGCTGTACCTAATGGAACCCATTTATTCAATGGTGCCATGATCGTAGTATCTATTTGTTGATTATCAAATTGTTGATCACTCTCCACATTTTCCTGTTCTCGCACTTTCCTCACGGTCAATTTGACCTGTGAACCTTGCAAAACAGGGTGTACTAATAAACCATTTTGAATATTATGCTGCTCGTAAGACACTCCTGTGGCTAAAAGACCAACACCAACTGAAGTGACTACTGGCACTTGTTCACCGGTAGCGACAAAAGCGGATTCCCCACTCATGACTTTAACGGATTGACTACGCTGCACCTCATATTGTGGTTGTGTGCTATAAACAACATCATTGCCATCTTGTGAGCTTAACCATTCGGGATCCCCTTGGTAAACAGTTATGTTAAAAACAACGGGCGGGACGTCTATCTTATGTAATACATTTCTGATTTGTGTTAAAGTTTGAGGACTTACATTGACAATTAATGTTTGCCCCGAGCCACTCACTTTCTCATCAGTCTGCAATAATGGCTGGATTAATTGAATAACTTTATCTGCTTGCAAATAATTCAATTCGATGACCTTGGTTATCATCTGTTGGGAAAAAGCGTTGCCAGAGATTAACAATATCACTAATAGCCACCGCTTAATCATAGAAACACTCCTGTTGTTCCAGTTTAATTATACAATCCTTTATTGAATTGTAGCACTAATGGATAGACTCACAAGATTATAAATGTCCCGCCTTTAATTCTTAATCTGTACTCACTATAGATAAGTAGTAGTTTTGTTCCTCAAAAAGTTTAGGTATAATCCTCAAACTCTGTTATCCGAGATCAAAATTTATGGGTAGTATATTCAATATGTTCGGGCCTTCTCCAATAAAGCCCATTGAACAACACATACGCAAAGCACATCAGTGTGCCAAACAGTTGTACCCTTTTTTTGAAGCAGTGCTCAAAAATGATTGGGATACTGCAAACAAGATCAAGGATAAAATCATCACTATTGAAAAAGAAGCAGACCTGATTAAACGTGATTTGCGTCTTCATCTACCTACTGGCTTATTTTTACCAGTTGCTCGCACAGATATATTAGAGTTGCTCAGCGCTCAAGATAGAATTGCCAATAAAGCAGAAGATATTGCTGGCTTAATTATAAGCAGGCAAATGGACATACCTAAAAAATTAATCCCGTCTTTTATGCCTTTTTTAAGTCGATGTCTTGATGCCTCGAAACAGGCCTGCACAGCAATTAATGAATTGGATGAATTGCTTGAAACCGGATTCAGAGGCAGTGAAGTCAAAATCGTTGAAGAAATGATAGTAAAATTAGACGAAATCGAGCATGACTGCGATGAAAAACTTGCCGATATTAGGCATAAAATCTTTGAATTAGAAAAGGAACTCCCTGCTATAGATGTCATCTTTCTATACAAACTGGTCCAATGGATTGGCGAATTGGCTGACCATGCCCAGACAGTTGGTGGTCGACTTCAAATTCTTATTGCCCGGTAGTTATCACTCATGGATTATTCAATTTACCTACTTTTTGCTGCTCTTATTCTTTGTTTTCTTATGACCTGGGGGGTCGGCGCCAACGATTTGGCTAATGTCATGAGTACCACTATGGGCTCAAAGGCAGTAACCGTCCGTCAAGCCATGCTTATCGCTATTATTTTCGAATTTGCAGGCGCTTTTTTAGGAGGTGAAGGAGTCACTGAAACCATGCGTGATGGGATTATCAATACCAGTCAGCTTTCTAATGAACCTTTAATCCTCATCGAAGGCATGTTATGCGTTTTGTTCGCCTGTACAATATGGATGAATCTTGCCAGTTACCTGGGAGTTCCTGTTTCGATAACTAACGCATTGGTAGGTTCCATGGTTGGCTTTGGTACTATAGTTTTGGGTCCAGATGCAATACATTGGAATCAAGTGGCTCGAATCGCTATTGGATGGGTTTCATCCCCCTTGATTTCTGGAATTACAGCCTACGCCTTGTTCATTAGTATACAGCAAACGATATTCGTAAAAAGCAATCCCTTGACTAAAGCCAAGCTATATATCCCTATTTATCTTTTTTTAATTGGTTTTATCTTATCGTTTATCACTGTATTTAAAGGACTTAACCATTTTGATATTCACTTGAATTTAAAACAGGATTTAGCAGTAACTCTGGCAACCAGTATAGTAATTACTATTCTGGGCATGATCTTTATTAAACGTATTCCTGAATATCATAAAATAAGGCGCAGGGAGCGATTTATTCAGGTAGAAAAATATTTTGCTGTGCTTATGGCAATGACGGCGTGCGCTATGGCTTTCGCCCATGGCTCCAATGACGTCGCCTTGGCGGTTGGACCGTTAAGTATTGTCCATAGTCTGGTCATGCATTCCAATCAAATATTTGATGCAGATAATTATCCTTCCTGGATTATTTTATTAGGCTGCCTAGGGGTAGTAATTGGCTTTCTCATGTATGGAAGAAAAGTCATCGAAACTGTAGGAAGTTCCATTACCGCTTTAACACCCAGCCGTGCTTTTGCCGCAACACTTTCTGCAGCAACTACAGTAGTAGTTGCAACTAGCACAGGAATACCAGTTTCGGCCACTCAAACATTGGTTGGTGCTGTTTTAGGCGTAGGTTTGGCAAGAGGTATCGGTGCTTTAAATCTCATTGTCATCCGTAATATCTTTATGTCATGGGTTCTGACATTACCCGCTGCCTCAATTTTAACAATTTTATCCTATAAACTTTTGCATGCTTTGTTGGGGTAATCCAAAAAAGCTAATAACTGAAAAGACCCATGTAAGTGCAACTCCAACAGCAAAATAAGAAAGTTAGTTGGATAGATTTTAAACTAAAGCTCTCGGACAACTCATGGGTTTTTCTTACTTCGATCACAGAATACAATTTCCCGAGAGAATCAGTATTTGGCATGGCAATTTTGTTTTAAACGATGAGGATTGTTAAATTGGGAAGCTTAAAACCCTTCCCAAATGTCACTTTGATCGATCTTATAGTCTTTGTCGTCTCTCATTTTGAATAGACGCTCATGCTTTTTAATTTCTTGCAGTTGCGATGCTGATTTTTTATGGGTTGCATCAAATTCATATAAAAACTTATCGTAAGGACTGACATAAGCTTTATTTATATCATCTGTATTCATACTCAATCCAAAATAACTTTATTTAAAAAAATATATTTTATCGTTTTTTTATCTAAGTTACCATTGTTCTTCTTGCAAGTACAATAATAGGTTACATCATGAATTTGAAAAAAGCGGAATTACATGTGCATTTGGAAGGGACTATTTCTCCTGACCTGGCTAAAAAACTGGCAAAAAGAAACCAATTAACTCTCCCTAATGGTCTTATTGCGGCAGATGAAAAAAGTTACTTATCAAAAGACTTTCTCGATTTTCTTAAGGTGTATGATACCTTGGCATCCGTCATTAAAAATCCACAAGATTATTATGATATTACCTTTGATTATCTTAAATCGAATGCTCAAGAACACGCCATCTATATTGAAATGATGTACTCCCCGGATCATGCAGAGCAATCCAGTGGGATTCCCTCTAAGGAACATTTAGCTGCAATTCAACAAGCGATTGATGATGCTAAAAGTCAATTTGATATTGTTGGAAGAATTATTGTTACTGCCGTACGCCATTTTGGTGTAGAGGCATGCGAACGCGTGGCAAAGCAAGCTTCAATAGATAAGTTTCCTTGTGTAACAGGATTTGGATTAGGTGGGGATGAGGCAAAATTTCCTCCTCAATTATTTACCAAAGCTTACCAGATAGCAGCAGATTCCGGACTGGAATGCACTGTCCACGCTGGCGAATTTGATTCTGCCAAAGGAATGGAGGAGGCAATGAAAACCTTGCCAATAAAAAGAATTGGACATGGGGTTAGAGTAATTGATTCCCCTGATATCATGTCCATGGTTAAAGATAGGGGTATTGCATTGGAAGTGTGCCCCACGAGTAACATATTTTTGGGGTTATTCAAAGACATGAATAGTCATCCTTTCCCTAAACTTTATGAAGCAGGAATTAAGGTGAGTATTAACTCTGATGATCCTCCTTTTATGAGTACTACACTTGCTCAAGAATACAAAAGGGTTCAAAAATCTTATGGTTATAGCGATGACACAATGAATGATATTACCCGTATGGCTATTGAGGCTGCTTTTGTTGATGAAAAAACCAGGAAGGAACTTTTATTAAAATTAGAGCAATAATCTCACCATTATATTTCTATTGTCAGTACTATACCTTGCTGACTTGAGGCTATAAGGCTGCTGTTACATCTGGGCAAGTTGGTGCTTGATACATGATTTCAACACCAACCATAACTAAAACCATCCAGTTGAAGTTGAAAAATATTTTAGATTTTTATAAAACTCATTTTATTAATCTCTTGGTTGGCCAAGGACGACCTGATACTATTATTTTATTTTCCTATTAATTAGCTATGAAAACAAAACATTTTGACCTTATAGTTCTTGGAGGAGGAAGTGGCGGAATAGCCAGTGCTGTTCGTGCTGCCCAGTATGGAGCCAAAGTAGCTGTTATTGAGCAAAACCACTTAGGAGGGACCTGCGTTAATTTAGGGTGTGTACCTAAAAAAATTATGTACAATGCTTCATCCATTGCAGAAACACTCCATAAGTCCCCTGATTATGGGTTTTTCCTGGAAAACAATGCCAAGTTAGATTGGAAACGACTGGTGAATAAACGTAATGCGTATATTGAGCGGTTAAGAGAAAATTATGCGAAACGATTTTCACAGCACAAAATTACTCTGATTCAAGGCAAAGGTATTTTCCACGATCAAAGTTCTATCACGATAGATCATACTATTTATCAAGCAGAACACATTATTATTGCAACTGGCGGTGAGCCAGCTCTACCGGCAATTAATGGCATAAAGCATGCTATTGATTCCGATGGTTTTTTTTCATTAACTAAATTACCAGCTAAAGTAGCGGTTATTGGTAGCGGTTATATTGGTGTTGAATTAGCAGGAATCCTAAACTCACTCGGCAGTGAAACTCACTTGCTAATGAGAGGCACGCGACCTCTGAGTCGCTTTGATCATATGATTGGTGATACCTTAATGGAAATTATGCAAAAACAAGGAATCTATATTCATCAAAACCATAAAGCCCAAGGGATCCATCTGCACAGCGACGGTAGAAAAAATATTTTGTGCCAAAGTGGCTCTGTTATTGAAAATATTGATGTCATTATTTCTGCTGTAGGTCGAAAGCCGAGAACTGGCAATTTAAATCTTGATAAAATAAAAGTTAACATGGATGACAAAGGATTGATCCTGGTTGATGCTTTCCAAAATACTTCCGTTAAAGGTGTTTATGCAATTGGGGATGTCACTAATGCTCCCGCATTGACTCCTGTTGCAATAGCGGCAGGGAGACGTTTAGCAGACCGAATTTTTGGGAATCAACCTGATGCCTGTTTAAATTATGATAATATTTGTTCAGTAGTATTCTCCCATCCTCCAGCAGGTTCTGTTGGTTTAACCGAGCATGAGGCCATTGAAAAATATGGCATGAATAGAATTAAAATATATCAAACCCGCTTTATCCCTATGTATGATGCATTAAGTATTGATAAAACTCCTACTGCTATGAAATTAGTTACCTTGGGTAAAAAAGAGAAAATTATTGGTTTGCATGTCGTCGGATACAGCGCCGATGAAATGTTGCAAGGTTTTGGGGTCGCCATAAAAATGGGCGCATGTAAAAAAGACTTTGATAATACAGTAGCCATTCATCCAACCAGCGCTGAAGAATTTGTAACTATGGTGTAAACAAACATGAGTGATTCTATTCGAAAATTTGAAGACAAGCACCCCAAATTAGGTGAACGAGTTTATATTGATCCGCAATCCACTGTTATTGGCGACGTCACCCTGGGAGATGACGTATCCGTATGGCCTATGGCTGTTATACGTGGTGATGTGAATTATATTCAAATAGACCACTCCTGCAGCATTCAAGATGGTGCGGTGCTTCATGTCACTCATGATGGCCCTTACACTCCTGGTGGTAGGCCATTAATTTTAGGTCATGGAATCACAGTAGGACACAAAGCTGTCTTACATGCCTGCACTATTGATAATTACTGCCTCGTTGGGATGGGTTCTATAATTTTAGACTCCGTACACATACAAAAACATGTCATGGTGGCTGCAGGAAGCATTGTGCCCCCGGGAAAAATACTCAAAAGTGGATATTTGTATTTGGGAAGCCCCGCTCAAGCCATCAGAAAACTGACCACAAAAGAGATAGAACACATTGAATATTCTGCCGGGCATTATATAAGATTAAAGGATAGATATTTTACATAATCTGATGATGTTCTTTGTATTCAAGTTTCACTGCCGAACGCTTCTTTAAAATCACTGCCAGATAATTCAGTATTTGTAAAAAGGGCATTATCAATTAATTTGATATTGCCGCCCATAATATTTCTGCCAGAGCAAAAATATGCATTTAAACTTCTGCTTTTGTATACCAATAATCTACCGAAGTTGTAAAAAGTAGTTTTAACTGCCTAGAACGGCCTTAGCTTGCATGCATCTCTATTTTTTAGTCTGCTCGTGATTTGCTTCTCCTTATGTCGTCATGCCTTGCAAAGCCATTTTCTGGGCCTTTTCTCGCAAGGCAAAAGAAGCCTTTCATTTAGACTCAATTGATAACATTAAGAATGATAAACTTGAAAGTATATAAAAAAAAAGCGGCATGTAAGCCGCTATAAAGAATAAAACCCTGGCGATGACCTACTTTCACATGAGGAAGCCTCACACTATCATTGGCGCGGAAATGTTTCACTTCTGAGTTCGAGATGGTATCAGGTGGTTCCAAATCGCTATAGTCGCCAGGAAAACTGGTTTACCTGAGGCTTTGATTGCTATCGATTAAGCCACAGGTTTGGTAAAGAGTCCGAGTTTACACGATGCGTTGTACGCATTCAATTCAATTTTATATTCTGAAGTGACTCAGATTATATGGTCAAGACAATCAGCCAATTAGTACAAGTTAGCTTCACACATTACTGCGCTTCCACACCTTGCCTATCAACGTCGTAGTCTTCAACGGGCTTCATGGGAAAACTCATCTTGAGGGAGGCTTCCCGCTTAGATGCTTTCAGCGGTTATCCCGTCCGAACTTAGCTACCCGGCCATGCCACTGGCGTGACAACCGGTGCACCAGAGGTTCGTCCACTCCGGTCCTCTCGTACTAGGAGCAGCTCCTCTCAATTTTCCTACGCCCACGGCAGATAGGGACCGAACTGTCTCACGACGTTCTAAACCCAGCTCGCGTACCACTTTAAATGGCGAACAGCCATACCCTTGGGACCTGCTTCAGCCCCAGGATGTGATGAGCCGACATCGAGGTGCCAAACACCGCCGTCGATATGAACTCTTGGGCGGTATCAGCCTGTTATCCCCGGAGTACCTTTTATCCGTTGAGCGATGGCCCTTCCATTCAGAACCACCGGATCACTAAGACCAACTTTCGTTCCTGCTCGAGCCGTCACTCTCGCAGTCAAGCACCCTTTTGCCTTTACACTCTTGGTACGATGTCCGACCGTACCGAGGGTACCTTTGTGCTCCTCCGTTACTCTTTGGGAGGAGACCGCCCCAGTCAAACTACCCATCATACACTGTCCTCATCCAGGATTACTGGACCAAGTTAGAACCTCAATAACAACAGGGTGGTATTTCAAGGGCGGCTCCATGAGAACTAGCGTCCTCACTTCACAGCCTCCCACCTATCCTACACAGTCATCATCAAAGTCCAGTGCAAAACTATAGTAAAGGTTCACGGGGTCTTTCCGTCTAGCCGCGGGTACACTGCATCTTCACAGCGATTTCAATTTCACTGAGTCTCGGGTGGAGACAGTGTGGCCATCGTTACGCCATTCGTGCAGGTCGGAACTTACCCGACAAGGAATTTCGCTACCTTAGGACCGTTATAGTTACGGCCGCCGTTTACCGGGGCTTCGATCAAGAGCTTCTCCGAAGATAACCCCATCAATTAACCTTCCGGCACCGGGCAGGCGTCACACCCTATACGTCTTCTTACGAATTTGCAGAGTGCTGTGTTTTTAATAAACAGTCGCAGCCACCTGGTCTCTGCGGCCCTCTCCAGCTCTGAAAGTAAATCCCATCACCAGAAAGGGCGTACCTTCTCCCGAAGTTACGGTACCATTTTGCCTAGTTCCTTCACCCGAGTTCTCTCAAGCGCCTTAGTATTCTCTACCTGTCCACCTGTGTCGGTTTGCGGTACGGTTCTCTATAAGTTATGGCTAGCAGCTTTTCCTGGAAGCCGGGCATCAATGACTTCTCTGTACCAAAAGGTCAGAACCACTTCGCACCTCAGAGTTATGGAAAACCGGATTTGCCAAGTCTTCCCCCCTACATGCAAGTACCAGGACAACCAACGCCTGGCTCACCTAGCCTTCTTCGTCCCCACTTCACCACTTATAAAAAGTCCAGGAATATTAACCTGGTTCCCATCGACTACGCTCTTCAGCCTCGCCTTAGGGGCCGACTCACCCTGCTCCGATTAACGTCGTGCAGGAAACCTGGGACTTCCGGCGTGTGGGCTTTTCACCCACATTATCGTTACTCATGTCAGCATTCGCACTTCTGATACCTCCAGCAGACTTCTCAATCCACCTTCTTCAGCCTACAGAACGCTCCCCTACCACGTGCGCCTTCGCGCACATCCGCAGCTTCGGTGACTAGTTTTAGCCCCGTTACATCTTCCGCGCAGGCCGACTCGACCAGTGAGCTATTACGCTTTCTTTAAAGGGTGGCTGCTTCTAAGCCAACCTCCTGGCTGTCTATGCCTTCCCACATCGTTTCCCACTTAACTAGTACTTGGGGACCTTAGCTGGCGGTCTGGGTTGTTTCCCTCTTCACGACGGACGTTAGCACCCGCCGTGTGTCTCCCGTGATTCAATTAGCCGGTATTCGGAGTTTGCATCGGTTTGGTAAGCCATGACAGCCCCCTAGCCGAAACAGTGCTCTACCCCCAGTAATCATTCACGAGGCGCTACCTAAATAGCTTTCGGGGAGAACCAGCTATCTCCGGGCTTGATTAGCCTTTCACTCCTAGCCACACGTCATCCGATAATTTTTCAACATTACCCGGTTCGGACCTCCAGTTGGTGTTACCCAACCTTCATCCTGCACATGGCTAGATCGCCCGGTTTCGGGTCTACTCCCAGCGACTATCGCCCTATTCAGACTCGATTTCTCTACGGCTCCCTTATTCAGTTAACCTCGCCACTGAAAGTAACTCGCTGACCCATTATACAAAAGGTACGCAGTCACACCTCCGAAGAAATGCTCCCACTGCTTGTACGCAAACGGTTTCAGATTCTATTTCACTCCCCTCTCCGGGGTTCTTTTCACCTTTCCCTCACGGTACTGGTTCACTATCGGTCAGTAAGTAGTATTTAGCCTTGGATGATGGTCCACCCATCTTCAACCAGGATTTCACGTGTCCCGGCCTACTTGCTCGCGTGCCTAGTTCCTCATCAAACCTTCGTATACGGGGCTTTCACCCTCTATGGCCAACCTTCCCAAGTTGTTCTACTCAATTCAATAATAAATCACGCCAGGCTCCTCCCCGTTCGCTCGCCGCTACTTGGAGAATCTCTCTTGATTTCTTTTCCTTCGGGTACTTAGATGTTTCAGTTCCCCGAGTTCGCCTTTGCATCCTATGTATTCAAATGCAAATGACCGCATCGCTGCAGCCGGGTTCCCCCATTCGGACATCTATGGCTCAACGCTCGTTTCCAGCTCCCCATAGCTTTTCGCAGGATTCCACGTCCTTCTTCGCCTCTTACTGCCAAGGCATCCACCGTTTGCGCTTCTCTTCTTGACCATATAACCTCAATCACCTCAAAATCATATGATGCATATACCAATCGCTTGTGTTACCTCTTCTTCTTTACCATCTTGTTAATGAACTCCGGCTATACCAGAATAAAATGCTCTCTCGCAAAAACACTTTGTTCTGGTCAATCCCCTCAATCTATTGGTGGAGCCGAGGAGGATCGAACTCCTGACCCCCTGCGTGCAAGGCAGGTGCTCTCCCAGCTGAGCTACGACCCCAATCTTGGACCGCGTTCCGATTCTTGAAAACAAACTGTGTGGGCACTCTAGTTCCTTCTGTGCCTTTCTATTTAAGGAGGTGATCCAGCCGCAGGTTCCCCTACGGCTACCTTGTTACGACTTCACCCCAGTCATGAACCACACCGTGGTAAACGTCCCCCCAAAGGTTAGACTATCTACTTCTGGTGCAACCCACTCCCATGGTGTGACGGGCGGTGTGTACAAGGCCCGGGAACGTATTCACCGCGACATGCTGATTCGCGATTACTAGCGA